>CAZXQU010000008.1:0-55781 GCA_964642545.1 uncultured Prolixibacteraceae bacterium
CGGAATCGAATGGTACCAGGTTGGGATCAGGTACAAGGGGAATTCAAGCCTGAGTTCATCCTACCAACAAGGCATTAAGAAATTGTCGTTCAAACTCGATTTTGACCAGTTTGAAGATACTTACCCAACCATACAAAATCAACGGTTCTATGGTTTCAAACAGCTAAGCCTGAAAAACAACTTCGACGATCGTTCAATGATCCGGGAACGGGTGGGGTCGGATCTTTTCCGGCAGTTTGGGCTTGCTTCCCCGAAAGTAACATTTTGTGCACTGTATGTCGACTTCGGCTCCGGGCCTCAGTATTTCGGAGTCTACTCCCTTGTTGAAGAGGTAGATGACAGTGTACTTGAGAGTCAGTTTGAAAGCGAGACGGGAAATCTCTACAAGCCCGATGGTCCGGCCGCCTCCTTTGCCCAGGGCCTCTATAATGATGACGAGATGGAGAAGAAGAACAATGAATCCGCGGGCGATTACACAGATGTTCAAGCCCTCTATTCTGTAATAAACAACAGCAACAGGGTGACTGATCCAACCCAGTGGAAAGCTGATCTCGGAGGAGTTTTCCAGACAGATATTTTCCTGAAGTGGCTGGCTGCCAATACAGTTATGCAGAATTGGGATACTTATGGAAAAATGACCCACAACTATTTCCTCTATAACAATCCTTCGACGAATCAACTGACCTGGATCCCCTGGGACAACAATGAAGCGTTGCAGGAGGGAAAGATGGGAGGCTCCCTGAGCCTCTCTTTGGATGAGGTGGGAACCAACTGGCCATTGATCCGGTACCTCCTTAATGATGCTGAGTATATGCAGAAATACCGGGAGTACATACTTCAGTTCATCCAGGAAGTTTTCGTCCCAAATGATATGATCACAGTGTACACTTCCTACTATTCACTGTTGAAAGATGCTGTTTACGCCGAGGAACCCTACTACACGTTCCTCAATTCGGATGCCGATTTTGATCAGGCTATTGAGGCCCTGAAAACACATGTTCAACAGAGGAATGATGCTGTGCAGGCTTATCTGAATCAAAAATAGAGGGTCATGAGGTCCTTTAGATTTTCTGGTTAATTTTGATGACTGAAACCGCCAGAAGAAACATATCTTAACTAGTTGATGAAGCTTCCCCAACTCGTTTTTTCTCTAATTTTGCTAGTCCTTTTTCCATCAGTCCTGATGTCGCAATCCCGGTCTCCCGGTGTAGTTACCGGACGGATCTTTGATGAACATAGCAGGCAGCCAATTGAATATGCAAATGTTCTGCTAATGGATACCGTTTCAGGAAAACTGGTATCGGGCAATGTTACCGACAGCAACGGATTCTTCAGGCTGGATAATGTCCCTTTTGGAGAATTTTTCCTTGAATATAGTTTTATAGGCTATGGGAATAACAAAAAAGGCCCTGTTAACATAACCCGGAAAAATCCTTCGGTCGACATGGGTGACCTTATTCTGGATCCATCGGCCATGATGATGAACGAGGTAACGATTACAGCGGAAAAATCGATGATGATCACCAAAATCGACCGCAAAGTATTCAATGTTCAGCAGGACATCATGGCCCAAACGGGAACAGTCACCGACATACTGCAGACGATTCCTTCGGTGACGGTCGACATTGACGGTAACATCTCTCTAAGAGGTTCCGGAGTAACCATCCTGATCAACGGGCGACCTTCGGTAATGACCGGCAATGCCAACCTGGAGCAGATGCCGGCTTCCCTGATCGAACGAATCGAAGTGATCACAAACCCCTCGGCAAAATATAAGCCAGATGGCACAGGAGGGATCATTAACATCATCCTGAAGAAAGACCGGAAAAGGGGATTCAATGGTATCCTGGGAGCCAATGCAGGGAGTAACAGCCGATTCAATGCCAACCTTCAGCTGAATTACAACCCCGGGAAGGTAAATCTTTTCGGCAGCTATGGCTTCAGGCAGGACTACAGGGGATATACCAGTGACCTCAACTCCCAAACGATCGACACCGCTACTTCCCAATCAACCTACCTTGAACAGCATGGAGAAGGGATTTCCTGGAGGAAATCACATCTTGCACAGCTTGGTCTGGATTGGAACATCAGTGAAAAGGATGTAGCAGGAGTTGCCGGAACATACAACTTCAGGACATCAACCTGGCGCAACTCCACATGGAACCAGTACAGCGATACGTTCAAGGTAATGACGGAGGAGTTTTCGCGTAAACTTGACCGACAAGAGAGCGAACAGAGCTATGGGCTGACTGCTTACTATGAGCATGTGTTCAACGAGGAGGAGGAACACATCCTTGCGTTTGACTTTGAATACCAGAAAGATGTGGAGAATGGGAACAGCATATGGATCAACGACTATGCTTTCCCCCTTTATCCCCAGGAGAAAGATTTTACTATGGCAACAAGCAGGGATGATGAACTGGATGTAAACCTGGGATACAGTCGTCCATTATGGGCAGATGCCACACTTGAACTGGGTTATGAAGGGACCATCCAGATCAATGATCGGGATGAAACCGTTGAGAGTTTTGATTCAACCTCAATGGTATGGATCGTTGACTCTACCCAGGGGTCCAGCTTTTATGGAAATCAGACCGTTCATGCACTTTTTGCGACGGTGAACTGGGAGTGGAAAAAATTCAGGTTCCTGGGAGGTCTTCGGGTAGAAGAGACATTGCTTGACCTCGACTTCCGAACGATCAACACAACATCCAGGAGTGATTATTTTGCCATTTATCCGACACTCCATATGGGAATTGTGTCAGGCAAGCATGAATGGCAGCTCAATTACAGCCGCAGGATTAACCGCCCCGATGTGGATGACCTGAACCCTGTTCCCGAATACCGTGATCCGAGGAATATATGGGTAGGAAATCCCAACCTGAAGCCGGAGGATATCCATTCGATCGAATTCGGGTACTCACTAAAGTTAAATAGCTTCACTTTCGTACCTACGCTTTTTTACCGGTATAAAGTCAATGGATTTACCCGGGTCACTTCAAGTCTGAATGATACTATCCTGGTCACCACGATAGAGAATCTCTCCACTGACCAGTCGGCCGGAGTTGACCTCAGTGGCAATTGGCAGATTAAAAAGTTAGCCAGCATCAACTTTAGCGCTTCGGGCTTCTATAACCAAATCGATGCATCGGACATCGGGTACAGCGGCTATAGGGCAGCGTTTTCGTGGAATGCCAAGGTAAATGCTTCATTCAATATCACGAAAACCACGCTCTTCCAGCTCAATGCCGATTTCCGGTCGAAGAGTCTCACCGCCCAGGGATACCGGCTGCCTTCGTGGACGATGAACCTAGGCCTCCGGCAGGACCTCTGGAAACGGAAGGTCTCACTCATCGCCACCGTCTCCGACCTCTTCAATTCCCGCGCATACAAAAGCAACATCGACACGCCAATCCTGGTACAGGAATCGACACGACGTCGGGTTGGACGCGTATTTTACGTCGGTTTTGTTTTTAACTTCGGCACCAACGAGAAAAAGGAGAAAACCCCGAAGTTTGAGTTTGAAAATGGGGCAGTGGAGTAGTTGATAAATAGTGAGATGGTGAAATGGTGAAATAGTGAAATGATATGGATATTTTTCATTTACTTTCGGTACTTATTGTATTATCGGCGGGGTTTGCCTACATCAATTACCGGATATTGAAGTTGCCGAATGTAATCGGGTTGATGCTGGTTTCGTTAATATTTTCATTCCTGATACTGCTTGCCGGATATTTCTTTCCTGCCTTCAAAAATCTGGTTGCCTTTCAGATGAACAGTATTAATTTCAGCGAACTTCTTCTGGAAGGAATGTTAAGTTTTATGCTTTTCGCTGGTGCCATTCAAATCAAATATCAGGATTTGAAAAATGAAAAACTCACCATCATTCTTCTGTCCACTATCAGTGTAATCCTTAGCACCTTTATTATCGGGTTCGCATCATTCTACCTGTTAAACGTTTTCGGATTACATGTTAAACTGATTCATTCCCTCCTTTTTGGCGCATTGATCTCTCCAACCGACCCGATTTCTGTATTGAGTATATTGAAACGCGCCGGAATCTCAAAATCACTGGAAACGAAAATTGCAGGTGAATCCCTCTTTAATGATGGGGTTGCAGTAGTGATATTTATGACCGCTAGCCATGGTGGCCGCAGGATTAATTACAGGAAACCATAGCAAGAATTTTGGCATGTCGGTCATCACAGCCGAATACATTGACAAATTCTGGGAGTTGATTGATGAAATTCTGAATGCTATACTGTTTGTGCTGATTGGTTTGGAATTGCTGGTGATCCAAACAGATCAAAGAATCCTTGAGGTTTCAATGATGCTGATTGCGATTGCCTTGCTAACAAGGTACATTTCCGTATGGATACCTTCCTTAGCTATCAGGCAAAAAGAAAAGATTACACGGAGAACGATGATTATTTTGACCTGGGGAGGACTGCGGGGAGGGATCTCCATAGCGCTTGCTCTCTCCATCCACCCATCTTTTGACCGTGAGATTTGGGTGACAATCACCTATGTCATCGTTTGTTTTTCAATTTTAGTACAGGGATTGACAATTGGCAGATTGGCGAAACGGTTGAAGTAAGAAGTCAACTTATACGATCAAACCGTTAGGCCTTCTATCAGGAATCCTGTACCTCCTCCAGAACCGAAACTGAGTTAATGTTGTCCAGCGCATCAGCTTCCAGAAGAAGCGGAAGTGCATCATGTAATGGATGGCGTAATAGGTCCCTGTGAACAGGGCAATCGTTGCATTTATCGGTGGCGAAAAATGTCTTTGCGATGAAAAAGCGTCCGACGAAGTAATATCCCACGGCGACAGGACTGATTAGAAGATCTATGGGCAGGGAGATGAATGCAGGCCAGTAGGTTCGCTTCCCTTGGAATAATCCTTCAGCAAAGCGGTCGATCTTCAGTTTCCAGTGGTCAACCATCGAATCAACAACCTTTTTCTTCAGGCCCGGATGAATCGAAATCCAGTTAGAAGGGAGGTCAACTGGTCGCATGGCTTTTACTTGATAACCCTTCAGCCAGAGAATTAATGCAGGGAGAATCTGCGCCAATCCGCTCAGTCCTGGAATAAATAGTTTCGAGATCTTCATTCCGGCTCTTGTGTTAACCAGAAATAGATCAGATCCCGGAAGTGCGTTGAACCGGAAGATCAGCTTCAGGAACGAATGAGGAAGGTTAAATCCATGGGTAGCGGAGCAGAAGCGGGGACACAAGATATAAAACTTCTCACCCTCCCTTGATTTTGTATCCAACTCTCTGATTTCATCTATGCTTCAATAGCTTTAACCGGTCGCAATTTGCGACCATTGCCATAAAAATGCCTTCAAATTGGAGTAATTATAGCCTATATTTGCTACTCAAAATCCCACTGAACCACGAATCTCCTTAACAGATCCGTTATGAACCTGTTATACCAAGTTATTCCACGGAAAATCATCCTGATGCTGGCAGCTCTTGCTATGCTATTCCTTCAGATGCAAACTTATGCTGAAGATCCGCCTCAGGAAGTTGAAAAGTCAAAGCGTCCAACTGTGGGGCTTGTCCTCAGTGGCGGTGGCGCCAAAGGCTTTGCTTATATCGGCTTGCTGAAGGTGCTGCAGGAGACCGGTCTCCAGGTGGATTATATCGGGGGATCCAGCATCGGAAGTATCATGGGAGGGCTCTACGCCATCGGATACCATCCCGATTCGATTGCAAAAATGATACGGATCCAGAACTGGACCAGCCTGCTCTCCGACGGAACGGCCCGGAAGTATGTCGCTTACGATGAAAAGGAGTTTGGGGAGAAGACAATCCTTTCGGTTTACATCCGGAACAAGAAGATCGGCCTGAGTAACGCCTTCTACCAGGGACAACAGGTTGACATGCTGCTGAACCATTACTTCTCACCAGCTTATAGGACCTACTCTTTCTCCGACTTCCAAACTCCGTTTTTATGCATGGGGACAGATCTCTATACGGGTGATGCCATTGTACTGGACAAAGGATACCTCCCTAAGGCTATCAGGGCAAGCATGTCGATCCCCGGGTATTTCGCCCCAACCGACTATATGGGCTATTACCTGGTGGATGGAGGTGTGGTCAACAACTATCCGGTGAAGCAGGTGAAAGAAATGGGGGCCGAGATCATCATCGGCGGAGATGTTCAGCAGGGATTGTATACCACAAAGAAACAGCTGAACACCATTACGGCCATCCTAGACCAGATCACCTCCTTCCCGGCCATTGAGGCCAATCAGGTGGCCGACAGTCTGACAAACATTTCTGTCCGGATCAAACTCAATTACGGGATGATGGATTTTGACGACTACGATTCGATCATTGCAAAGGGTGAGCGGGTTGCCCGGGCACATTATGCTGAGATCAAAGCACTGACCGACTCCCTGAACGCATTGGAGTACCGGCCTCTCAAGAGCTATGATGCGCAACCGCTTGACTCTTTGCAGTTTGGGAAGATTCTTATTCAGGGGAACACCCGGACGCCGGCGAAGTATTTCTATACTTTTTTTAAGGATATCAAAGGGCACCTGATTGCGATCAGGGATCTGGAGACCATCATCAATTATATATACGGGTCCAACTATTTTGAAAGGGCCTCTTACGAAATGGATAACACCAAATCACCTCCCGACCTGATCATTGATGTGGTGGAGGCGGCTCCCGGCATCCTCTCTGCCGGCATTCATTTCGATAACGATTACAATGGCAGTATCATTCTGAACGGAGCCTTCCGCAATTTACTCGGCAAAAACACCAAACTGTTTGCCAACCTCATCCTGGGAGTCAATCCCCGAGTAAAACTCCTCTACCTGGTTGGATGGAGCGGAAAGGCAGGACTTGGAGTCTCGGTGGATCTTTATTCGTTCAAGTTCAATATTTATGATAAGTCTTCGAAGGTTGACCAGCTTACATTTATCAACAATAAAGCTTCTGTCTTTTTTAACTCCATGTTCCTGAACATGTACAACATCAGAGCTGGTTTCGATTATGAATATTTCCGCTTCAGGCAGGATCTGCAGGTTGATACCACCATCACGAAGTACCAAAATTTCAGGAGTTACGGAACTCCGTTTATCTCCATCAATGCCGATACCCGGGATGATGCTTATTTCCCGACAAGGGGATTCATCGGGACATTGAGAGCAGAATACGTGATGCCCTTATCCGGAAACTGGGTAAAACAGATCTTTACTAATTCTGCCATCATTTACCTGAATTATATACAGAGTATTCCACTCTCGAAGAAATTCACGCTAAGGCTGGGGATTTTTGCCGGAGGGACTCTGAAGCAATCCGATTCACCCCCTGTGCAGCATCTCTTTGCCCTGGGGGGATTGAATAACAGGAACTATGTTGAGACCTTTCTGGATTTTACCGGAGCACAATTTGTTCAGAATTATGGCAGCTATTCACTGATTGGGCGACTCAAATTGCAGTATAACCTCTTCAAAAAGAATTACATCACACTCCGCACGGATGTCGGCGGAAGTGAGGGGACTGTTGATGAGTTGTTCCAGTCGCGGAGTTTTATGGTAGGGTATGGGGTTACATACAGCTACAACAGCTTCATCGGGCCCATTGAACTCACCCTGATGGGTTCCAATATCAATCCGGGACCGATGCTATTCTTAAACTTGGGGTTCTGGTTCTAGATTAGAAGCGAAATAGCGAGGTAGCGAAATACCTGTCGGTTAAAAATATTACCTTTGAATTCTCAAACTACAATCTTCTTTAATGGGGCGATCTCTTTGGAAAGTTATAAAATGGTGCCTGAAATGGCTGTTACGGGTATTGGTAGTTATCCTGCTAATCGAGATGGTAATCTATTTTCTTGCCCCGATCTATGATTTTAAGGAACCTGAACCATTCTCCGGCGAATTGTGGTACAATCCGTATCACGACATAGACACCAATAACTGGCATAGAATCAACTTCCACTTTCATACACATCGTTGGGGAGGAATCACTTCGGGGCATGGGACTGAAGAGGAGTGTTATGAGCAGTACAGGGATCTGGGATATACCATGACAGCACTCTCACACTACCAGTACATCACCGAATTTCATAAAGATTCTGTCTATTACATTCCTGTTTATGAACACGGTTTTGGCATCCGGAAGAAACACCAGATGCTGATTGGGGCGAAGGATGTCCTTTGGTTCGACTATTCCATTATTCAAAATATTAACCACAAACAGCACATTATCAATCTTCTCCGTGATGATAATGAGATCGTTTCTATTGCCCATCCCGACTGGGAAGATGGATATTCCCTGGAGGATATGAAATACCTCTCTAATTACGACCTGGTTGAAGTGCTTGATAACAACTGGAACTCTTTTAAACAGTGGGATGCAGCGCTTTCGGCGGGACGACCGGTGTTCATCGAGGGAGATGATGACGGTCACAATATCTATGATCCTTATGTAGTTGGCAGACGGTGTACCTATATCAACTCGCCAACTCGTAATGCCAAAGACCTGATACAAAACCTCAAATCCGGTAATGCGTTTGGAGCCGATATCTATATGCGGGAATACGAACCGTTTGATGAGAAGGAGGTGTATGCGAAGATGATCCCTAATATTACTGATATACAGATCCGACAGGATACGCTGTGGGTTAAAACAGATACCATGGCGATGAAGTTTACATTTATCGGGCAAGAAGGGAAAGCCAGAAAAGATCAATACCTTACAGATGCCGCCTGGTATAAGCTACAACCTGAAGATACCTATATTCGAACCGAAATTGTCTTCTTCAGTCAGTATAAGCATCCTGGCACAATCTTCTATCTCAATCCCGTATTTCGTTATAATGGGGAAACCCCATCAAATAGACTCACTGCAACCATAAACTGGGAGCGAACGTGGATATTCAGGGTCATGATGTTCGGCTCGCTGGCAGTTGGATTGTGGTTGATTTTTAGATATCGGTGGAGAAAACGGTATTCTAAGCCCTCCGACTCATGAACGAGGAACGAAATATCCAGCGGATCCTGATTGCCCTGTTGGTTGTTTCTGCAATCATCAGAGGTTTTGTTGCTGGTTTTATTGAATTCGGATTTGATGAAGTATATTATTGGACCTATGCGCTTTATCCTGACCTGAGCCATTTTGATCACCCCCCGATGCTGGGATGGATGATTCAGCTCTTTACTCTGGACCTTTGGCTCGATCATGAATTTTTTATCCGGCTTGCTTCTGTTGTCTTTGGAACGCTGAATACATGGATCATCTATAAGATCGGATCATTCATCAAAGATCAGCGGACAGGACTGTATGCAGCTTTTCTGTACTCCTCCTCCTTTTATGCCTTTATCATCTGCGGACTTTTCATCATGCCCGATGGGCCTCAAAGCCTTTTCTGGTTACTTACCTTGTGGTTTTTGCTCCGTTCTTTACCCGACACTACCTGCAGCCGCTCCAGCCGAAATTTTCTTTTCTTTGCCGGAATCACTGCCGGACTGGCTCTCCTTACGAAGTATCATTCGGTCTTCCTGATTAGTGGAGCCTTCTTTTACATTCTGCTTTACAACCGGAAATGGTTCACGATTAAGGAGACATGGTACGCATTTCTCCTTGCGATTCTGAGCTTTATTCCTGTAATCCTGTGGAACATGGATAACGAATTCATCAGCTTCACTTTCCACGGGGCCAGAACCACCACAGAAGGAGGCGTGTGGCTCCATCCGGAGTTTCTTTTCGTGGAGATCCTGGGTCAGTTTTTATACAACAACCCTGTCAATGTTGTCCTGATCATCATGTCGCTTATCACATTGAAACGGGATGGCGCATTTATAAAGAAAGAGTACACGCGCCTTATCCTATGGATCAGTCTGCCACTGGTAGCAACCTTTCTTTTATTCGCTCTTTTCGCCCGGACATTGCCTCATTGGACAGGTCCTGCTTATTTCGGCTTTATTCTGATTGCCGCAGCATGGTTATCGGAGCGGAGTAAAACGAGGTACCGATGGAAACTTTTCCCAAAACCAATCCTGGCATCTACTCTTCTTATGCTGACTCTGATCGTCTTGGCAATCGGACAGATTCGATTCGGATGGATTCCCTTATCAAAATGGGGAGCCAGGGACTTTACACACGATATGTATGGATGGAAGCAATTGGGGAAAAAATTCGCACCCATCGCCGAATTTGACCGTGAACTGCTTCTGATCGATGCCCAGGCGCCTATCTTTTGCTATCGGTGGTTTCCGGCAGCAAACTATGATTATTATATTGGCCGGAAAACAGGAAACCGGGTGTATGCCCTTGGCACCCTTGACAGGATTCATAAATATTACTGGATCAATCAGGAAAGAGGGAATATTCCCATTGGAATGGATGTCTACTACATTGCCCTCAGCGATGATTACGAAGATCCGCAACAGCTATACGGAGATCTTTTTACCGTGATCCAGCCGTCAGATACAATCCGTATTCTGCGAGGGAATGAACTAGTGCGGGAGGCATACATTTACCGAATGATCGGATTGAAAGAGGAGATGGAGTTTGTCCCTTCGGATGCCGAGGAGGAGGTCAATCCTGAAATAGAGCGCCTTCTCCTGTTTCAAAGACAGATCCGGACGAGTCCCGAATGGATCCGGATCCTGCGGAAAAAGGCAAAAGAAGAGAAGGTGAGCATAGAAGTGATGATCATTCAGGAGTCCCAGAAGATGCTTGATCGCGAAAAAGAGGTCAAACGTGAACTGCGGATGCTCGACAGCCTTCAGAAGAATATGGTAATTCCACAGGAAGCAGTTGAGAACTGAGAATTGTTCCTACTCTCACACTTATTTCGGGCCTGTCATCTTGCTTGGATCCACAATCTTATCGAACTCCTCTTCGGTCAGCAGTCCGAGTGCCATCGCTGACTCTTTCAGTGTCAGGTTTTCGTGATGCGCTTTCTTGGCGATTTTGGCAGCGTTGTCGTACCCGATATGCGGATTCAGTGAGGTAACAAGCATCAGGGAGTTCTGAAGGTTTCTGTTGATTGCAGGCATGTTGGTTTCGATTCCAACCACGCAGTTGTCGGTGAACGAAACCGCTGCATCCCCAATCAGGCGGGCTGATTCCAGCACATTCTTTATCATAACCGGTTTGAACACATTGAGCTGGAAATGGCCACTGATGCCTCCTATGTTTACGGCAACATCGTTGCCAAGAACCTGTGCGCAAACCATGGTCATGGCTTCAGGCTGTGTTGGGTTCACCTTGCCGGGCATGATCGATGATCCGGGTTCATTTTCGGGCAGCCTGATTTCGCCAATTCCGCAGCGGGGGCCGGATGCCAGAAGCCGGATGTTGCTGGCGATGTGCATCAGACTAACGGCGACGGTTTTCAGCGCACCGGAAGTCTCTACCATGGCATCGTGTGCCGACAACGATTCAAATTTATTGAAAGCCGTAACAAAGGGTAGTCCGGTGAGGTTGGCGATCTCTTTGGCAACCAGTACATCGTATCCTTTTGGTGCATTCAGTCCGGTTCCAACAGCGGTACCGCCAAGAGCCAACTCTGCAAGGTGCGGCAGGGTGTTCTTCAGTGCGTTGATCCCGTGATCAATCTGTGAAATGTATCCCGAGAACTCCTGTCCGAGGGTAAGGGGTGTGGCATCCATCAGGTGAGTACGGCCGGTCTTGACAATATCGGCAAATTCCTTCTCCTTGCCTTTCAGTGCATCCCGCAGCTTTTCCAATCCGGGTATGGTGGTTTTTTCCACCATCGTATAAGCGGAAATACTCATGGCAGTTGGGAATGTGTCGTTCGATGATTGGCTTTTGTTCACATCGTCGTTGGGGTGAATGGGAGACTTTCCAACTCCCAGCTCTCCGCCGTTGATTACGTGCGACCTGTTGGAAATCACTTCGTTGAGGTTCATGTTTGTTTGGGTTCCCGATCCGGTTTGCCAGATGACCAGGGGAAACTGGTCGTCCAGTTTGCCTTCCAGGATCTCATCGCAGGCCTGCACAATCAGGTTTTTCTTCTCTTGAGGAAGAACTCCCAATTCGGCGTTTACAATAGCGGCGGCCTTCTTTAGAATGGCCATCCCGCGGATTACCTCTTTGGGCATGGATCCGGAATCCCCGATCTTGAAATTTCCAACTGAACGCTGGGTTTGGGCTCCCCAGTATTTGTCGGCAGGGACCTCTACTTGTCCCATCGTATCAGCTTCAATGCGTACTTTCATGGTGTTATCGTTTGTTTGTTTATCTATTTATTTCTTAGAAAAGTTTCAATATTATCTACCGGATCGCCTATCACGGCTTTATATTCTCGTTCAATGACCGGCCGCATGATCAGCTTGGGATTTTCAACCAGGATACGGATCCATTCATGATCGTTGAATTGCTTCCCTTTCAGGTTCTTTTTGTAGTACTCTTCCTGTTTCCTGACGATCTCCTCCGGCTTCAGGTTTAGTTTTACCAGAAGCGTCTCAATCTTTTTCTCTGTGAAGGGGGTTTTCAGGTATTCAACAAGGGTAAAATCAATTCCCTTGTCCTGCAGATACTGCAGTCCGGCTCTCGATTTCTGGCATCTGGGGTTGTGATAGATTCGGATCATATTATATTCCCGGGGCTTCACCCCGGGCTGCTATTTACTGCCAAATTCCATGAGGTAGGCCTTGATGAAATCATTCAGATCGCCGTCCATGACAGCTTGTACGTTTGAGGTTTCGTAGTCGGTGCGCAGGTCTTTCACCATCTTATATGGGTGCATCACGTAATTTCTTATCTGGCTGCCCCATTCGATTCGCTTTTTAGTGCTTTCGATCTCGGCGATCTTCTCCCGTTTCTTACGAAGCTCAATCTCGTAAAGCTGAGATTTCAACATCCGTAGCGCCTTCTCCCTGTTTTGTCCCTGCGACCGTGTTTCCTGGCATTCAACCACGATGCCGGTAGGTTCGTGTTTGAGCCGCACGGCAGTCTCTACTTTGTTCACATTCTGTCCGCCCGGCCCACTCGACCTGAACGTATCAAAGGTGATCTCCGCCGGGTTGAGCTCGATCTCAATGTCATCATCGATCTCAGGATAGGCATATACCGAAGCAAAGGAAGTATGCCGCTTGTGGTTGGCATCGAACGGAGACAACCTCACCAATCGGTGAACACCATTCTCCCCCTTCAGGTATCCATATGCATAGTCCCCCTCAAACTCGAGGGTAACCTGCTTGATCCCTGCCACATCTCCCTCCTGGAAGTCAAGCTCTTTCACAGAGTAGCCATTCAGTTCGCCCCACCGGATATACATCCGCATAAGCATCTGGGCCCAATCCTGGCTCTCTGTACCGCCAGCGCCCGAGTTGATTTGAACGATAGCATTGAGTCTGTCTTCCTCACCACTGAGCATGTTACGGAACTCCAGGTCCTCAATCACTTTCAGGGCTTTCTTGTAGTGGCTGTCTACATCCTGTTCACTCCCTTCCCCCTCTTCAAAGAACTCATAAATCACCTTGAGGTCTTCTAAACTCTGGTTCGCTTTCTCAAAGGTATCCGTCCAGAATTTTTTATTCCGGATGGCTTTCATCATCTTCTCAGCCTCTTTTGGGTTGCCCCAAAATGATGCTTCCTGAGTTAACTTCTCCTCTTCCTCTATTTCGGCAATCTTCTTATCGATGTCAAAGGAACCTCCTCAGAGCGTCCACCCTTTTACCTAAATCTTTAATATCTTCCTTATCAGTCATATCAGATTTTTATTTCTTTCATTATTCGGAGGACCAGGTCTGTCTCGAACCCTTTCCCCACAACAAAATTGATGATTTTCTCCCGTTTATTCAATGTTTTCTCCGGATTTATTTCCCCACCCTTACGGATAACCAACGCCCGGATTGTTTCCATGTAGGACTCCTCATCAATCTCCATAAGGGCATCAGCAATCATTGTATCAGGGAGTCTCCTTGTCCGAAGTTCGTGTGCGATCCGGATCCGGCCCCATTTGTTGACCCTGAATTTACCCTGCACAAAGGAGCGTGCAAACCGCTGGTCATCAATAAATCCTTCATCCTTTAGCTGCTTTATCAGCTTCTCCTTCGATGTCTTTGGGATCTTCCACCCGGCCATTTTCAGCTCCACATCCCGGCTGCAACGATCCTGGTATGCGGCATACCTGGTGAGTTTGGTGTAGAGTGTCATTATTTCTGTTTCTCAAAAACGTCAACCTCCCTGAAAAACACCGGCCCGTGCCCCCCGCTTTCACTCACAAACATCAGGTAACGATAGTTGTTCGGAGGGTCCATCAGAAGTTGATACACAGCTTTGCCGCCCCCCCAGAGGTCGATGGGTTTTGCCATCACGATGAAGTTCCATCCTGCTTTGGATGGATTCCCGATGAAAGAGGGATTTGGTTTGTCGGGATAACCCCAAACCGAGAAGGATTGTGCACCCCGGGCGAGATCGAGGGAGGAGAAGATATGCAGGCTGTCGATGTCGATGGATTTCTGCAGGTCTATCACCAACCGTCCTTCACCCTTATCAAACCATATATCACGGGCCGAATCACCCGGCATCAGGTCGAACATGCCATCGTTGATGACCGATACTGGAATTGGGGCCCAGGGAGAGCGTTTCGGATCGTCGGACTCGCTTCCCAGATAGGTTACCGTAACGCCATTCGGCTTCAGTACACTGGCATAATCTTTTGTGGTTACCTTCACCGGCAACTCATCGGCCGTTTTTCGGCGTGTCATTTGTACTGAAGCCTTTTGTGCCATCTTTTCCGTTACATACCTCTGCTCCATATTCAACTGGAGGGTTTTCCGATCCGTGAAGTCATCGAAGAGAGGCTGAACCGGTTGGATATCATCAAACGGGTTGTTGGCCAGGGTCATGGAGAAGATCTTCACCGATGGGTCTGTGGGAAGCTGTATCGAGCCGGTAGTGGGGTCAACATTCAGTTCATATTTATAGATGTAGCCATACCTGTATGGTATGTTTGAGGTGTTGTTGTGCAGGTGAGGGGCAAACCAGGCTACTTCATCACGTTTGATAAACCCGGGCTCAACATGGCTCACCTGGCCATGCTGGTCCCAGATCCGTGTATCATATTGACCGATGTTTCCCGTAAAGCCCTGGATAAGGATTTCCTCTTTCAATCGGCCGTTTCTGAATGTCGCAACAGTATCCTTTTCGGCAGAAGCCAGGATATAGAGCTTGTTAAACTGACCGGTTTTTGGGATCTCGATTTTTTGCCCGTTACAGGCAAGGGCATTCAGTTGCCAATTGGCAGTACCTCCGAGGGTAAACCGGATGCCATCCACCGAGATCTCTTCGGGGAAGAGTTCAGCTGGAATTGAAAACTTTGATGAGCCAAAGCTGTAGTTGACACGCGTAGAATCATGAGAGACGACGGCCTGATCATAATAAAAAGCGACAGGCATTGACGACGGCTGCACAAGGGTGTCGGGAGGATTCTCCAGGGTAACAGAAAAACTCTTCATCTCAAACGGGGCAAGGGAGAAATGCAGGATGCCTTTTTTTGGGGATAGTGCTGCCAAAACCCTCTCTTGTCCGTCAACTTCATTAGCAGAAACAATCATTCCGTGCATCGATAGTCCGACATCGGAGATAGTCTCTCCAAAGAGTTCCTGTACCCGGATGATGATGCTGAGGCCATCTTCCTTTAGTTTCATAGCCCTGATGGCCACCTGCGAAGTATCCAGTGATGCAAGGGAGACCTCCCTCCCCAGGAAGCCAGAATGAGATGTGGTTTGGAATGCAATGAATGGCTGGTTGACCGCCCGTCCTTGCCATTCGGAAAGACCTTTTCTCCAGTCGCCTGCATGTCCGTATATGCCATAACTAAATGCGTGAGTTCCCCAATCCTGGGTAGCCTGGTCATGGTATTCGTTGGAACTTGGTGTATAGAGTAAAGTGAGTCGTAGGGTAGAGTCGTTGGGCATATCGGAACCGAATTTGCAATCTTCCAGGATAGTAACCCCGAAGCCTCCTGATCGGTCGGTAAGGTCGAACCATTCGCGGGATGGGACTTCATACTTCTTATCATGGTTTACAGGTCGCTCTATCGTACCAAGGCCCAGGTTATACGTTGCCTGGTTATTGGCTGCTGTTAGCGGGAAAGATGCCTTCAGGCTCACTCCCTTCGATTGCCACGCGACTTCATTGTCAATGGTGATTCGTGTCCCGGCCTCACCGGCAGTCAGCCTGACCCACTGGGTGAAATACGAATTCCTGGATTGGCGTTCAATTTTATAGGTTTTTCTAACAGGCCCGTCTTCTACAAGGGTGGTCTTGGCCGGACCTTCCACGAAACCGACAGGGGGCTTTTTCCGGTCTTTCCAATCCATGTTCCAGGCAGGCCAGTACCTTGGGTGTTCTTTCAGGAACTCCAGCTTCATATTTCCGGAAAGCAACTCTTTGTCGAGATTTTTATCCAGAATGCTGTGGATGTTACCCTCCGTATTGATCAGGATACGGTACGAATCGTTCTCCAGGCTGAGCCGCCCTGCCCTGAGTGTGGAAATGAGCGGAGAAGGTTGTTTGGAGGCTCTCACATCATAACAGGCCAATCCCAGCGAAGGGACATGTGCCAGGAAAAGAAGTTGAACAGAACTTTTGGTTTGGTTTGTAACCTGGCTCAGAACTTCTTCCCCATCAGGGCCAACTACCCGGATGAAGTCAGGAACACCGTCGGGATAGTCAATTGTTGCCTCGACTATATCCTCTCGCGCAATGGAGAGCGGGTTGTAGACCACCAGAGGGATTCCTTCCGAGGTAGTCTCCATCGCCCGTATCACTGCCCCGGCAGAACTCTCCAGCATCGATGCAAACAGATTCATGGCAAGAACTTCGTCATTCCAGGCATATCCATAGGCTGATGGGATGGAGGTTCCTGGCAGGATATCGTGCATCTGGCAACCCAAAACCAGCCACCATGCTTCATTGAGCCGTTCTTTCGGATAGGGGATAGCCCCCAGGTAGTCGGCTATCACTGCCAGTGGTTCGGTGGCCTGGGCAAGTAATTCATTTTTCCGATTCCAGCGTTTCATATAGGCTTGTGAGGTGATCGACCCCGACGAGTGTTCGGTCAGTAGCAGGTCGCCCGAATAGGAGGGAAGTTTTGCTGCCTGCTCTGGCGTCAGGTCGCGAAAAAGCTGGTCACTGGAGGAGAGGTAAACGTGGATTTTACTGTCGGGATGGTTCAAACTGCCCACGGCATGCTGTACATCTTCCTCGCGGGGAGCGCCTCCAACATCCCCTACACCATAGTAGCGGAAATCGGCGAAGACGCCATATTTTTTGCCATTTTCAAAGACACGCCCTGCCCAGTATGCTGATGTGTCGAGGCGCTCCTGAACTCCACCGTTGTAGGAGGTTGCATTGAGCGCTGAGACAATACCCTCTCCATCAGGGCCTATCCATGTTCCAAGTGCAAATGGGATTCCGTTGGCCGATCCCCAGGATAATTTTTGTGTAGAGAATCCTTTCAATCCGCAGTGATTCAATACACTTGGAAAATGCGCCTGGAATCCGAAACAATCGGGAAGCAGAAAATCCACACTCTCTTTCCCGAACTCAGACCTGAAGTAGTTGTTCCCGTAAAGTACCTGGCGGATGATCGACTCGGGAGAGGGGACATTCGGATCGCACTCGTCAACGGAAGATCCTCCAACAAACCATCGGTCGCGGATAATCCATTTTTTCAGCTCCTTATACCTATCCGGATAGTACTCTTTCATCATCCGGTAGCGGCGAGCCCCACTAAAGGTGAAAACATATTCGGGATACTTTTCGAAACGGTCGAAATTCTCGTCCATCGTGGCTTTCAGAAAATCGTTGATAGTCTCCTCATAGTCCCACCGCCATTCGGTATCCAGATGGGCATACCCAACGGTGTAGAGCACAGGAGTGCGGGAGAGATCATATTTGTGAGGATATGCTTCCTGCGCATATCCAGAGAGGTTAATGAGAGTGAAAATCGCTAGCCAACAAATGGTTAATCTTTTTTTCATAGATAGGGAATAGGGTTATTTTCAGCTTGACAAATATAGTGAATTCTGCAAAGTCTTGATTTTTTCAATCACTTGGGAATGAGATACGAGAAAGTTTGCGACCTTTGCAGGCCAAATCAACCTATTACCAACCCAAAAAGAGAAATACATATGAGAAACTTACTGATAGTAGTAACCTTGGTTATTGTAGGCTTTACATCCTGTGGACCTAAAAACCAATACAAGATCGTCGGCTCCATTACCGGAATCGATTCTGGTCTTGTTTACCTTCAAAAGCGTGATGCCGGAGAGTGGAAAGTCATTGACTCTTCCGAGCTCGTTTCCGGAAAATTCAATCTTAAAGGCACAATTGAAAGTCCGGAATTATGGTATTTGAGCGTTAAAGATGCCAGAGTTTATGTTCCGTTATTTGTTGAGAATTCAACCATTACAGTCGACATTCTGGCCGACAGCCTCGATGGAACGGTGATCAAAGGATCACTCTCCCAGGGTGTTTATGAAGATTACCTGAAACAGATGAAACCCATCGAAGATGAGATGAATGCGATCTACAATGATTACAAGAATGCCAGCGCAGCAGGTGACGAAGTGGCCATTGCTGCAGCTGACTCGATGTATGAAGTTGTTGAAGCTCGTCAGAAAGAGCAGATCCTTGTCTTTGCAAAGGAGAATAACAGCAGCGTGGTGGCTCCCTATCTGATCTTCCGTAATGCCTATATGTTTGACCTTCCTGCGTTGGAAGAGGCAGCACTTGCGATGGATACTGCACTGAACAACTCAACATACCTAATGGAACTCAACAAACAGGTTGCTATCCTGAAAGCTGTTGAGATAGGACAACCTGCTCCTGATTTCACTCAGGCTGATACGGCAGGGAATCCGCTGACCCTATCATCTCTGAAAGGGAATGTTCTGTTGATTGATTTCTGGGCTTCATGGTGTGGCCCTTGCAGGGCTGAGAATCCGAATGTTGTTGAAGCATGGAAGAAGTATCATGACAAAGGTTTCGATATTCTTGGAGTCTCCCTCGACAAGAACCGTGACAAATGGCTGGAAGCGATCAAGGCGGATGGTCTTACCTGGTATCAGGTTTCGGACCTTCAGTATTGGAACAATGAAGTATCCAATCTGTATGGTGTTCGCTCAATTCCTTCCAATATACTCCTGAACCAGGATGGGATTATCATTGGTCGCAACCTGCGTGGCCAAGATCTGCTGAAAAAGCTGGAAGAGCTCTTTGGAGCAAAAAAATAACCGTTAATCAAATCACCTGACATGAGAAGAGTCATGTTATTACTCATGTTGATTGGGCCATTTCTCGGGATGGCCCAATCAACATACACGCTTCACGGACAACTAGATGGACTTTCAAACCAGCCAGTTTATCTCTTGAATTTCTATGGTGAAAAAAATGCACTTCTTGATTCTACCAGAAGTGATGGCGCCGGTAGTTTTTCCTTCCTGATGCCGGCAACTCTTGCACCAGGTTTGTACCGTGTAAGCTGGGGTCAGGAGAAATATATAGACCTGATATTCAACCGTGAAAATATCAGCTTCCGTACCAATGCAGGTCATGCTTCCGACAGCCTTGTTATCATCCAATCTGTTGAAAACAAGATATTTTATGATTTCATGGTTGTCGACAGGATCAGTCAGACGAAGCTTGAACTGCTCCAGCCTGTTGTGGATTATTACCCCGATCAGGATTCCTTTTACTTCAATGCTATTGCAAACTATGAGCAAGTGCAGCGACATCAGGAGGAAATTCTGGATTCGCTGAAGAGAACCTTTCCGGACTCTTACTCAGTGAAAATCTTAACGCACTACAGCACGCCATTCCTGTCTGCTTCTCTTCCTCCCAATATCCGCCTCACATTTCTGAAACAGCACTATTTTGACCATGTAGATTATAACGACACCTCCCTGCTGCGATCCAATGTATGGTCCAACAAAGCGATTTCCTATCTCGCACTCTACAGCAGCAACCGGCTGTCGCAGAAACAGCTGGAGGCAGAATTTATCAAAGCGGTCACGGTGATACTCAGTGATGCCGGTGAAAATCCTGAGATATTCAAATTCCTGCTCGATTACCTTGTTAGTGGTTTTGACAAGTACCATTTTGAAGATGTGATCACATATCTGGCTGAGAATTTCCAGGATCCATACTCCTGTGAAGACCAGGAGAAGAAATCGGCTCTCCAGAAGAAGTTGGATACCTTTAAAAAGATTGCTATCGGACAGTCGGCTCCCGAATTTGAGATCCCCGACACGAAAGGTCAGCTGGTGAAACTTTCGGGAATCGACGCCGAATATACCCTGTTGATTTTCTGGTCGAGCGAATGCGGCCATTGTACCCAGATGCTGCCCAAAGCGAAGGCACTCTATGACGCGCAGAAGCCAAAAAGGTATGAGATTGTGGCAGTCTCGATCGACACTAGCCGGGCAGAATGGATGCAGGTTGTAAACGAAGAGAAGCTGAACTGGATCAATGCTTCGGAGCTGAAAGGGTTTGACGGCAAGTCGGCCGATCTCTATAACATTTACGCCACCCCTACGATGTTCCTGCTTGACCGAGACAAAAAGATCGTAGCCAAACCGATCAGCTATCGCGAGCTGGAGGTGGCATTGAGGCAGCAGGGGTTGCTCTAGCTTCTCAACTGGTTCACCAGTTGCGGCACCCCCACAGTCGCCTTCTCCCTTATAACCGTCAGGTTCTGAACAGAACGATCGGGCTCGGCATTCGGATCGATTAAAAATTTTGGGATATTACGGAAAGCGTGATGCAGAAGTCCGGCTGCCGGATAGACCTGCAAGGAGGTTCCGATGACTACCAGGATATCAGCCTTTCGAACGATAGATCCGGCTATTATGATATTGTTCACCTCTTCCCCGAACCAAACGATATGTGGTCGCAGTTGCGACCCTTTTTCACAGAAATCCCCGATTTTCAGTTCCCACCCGTCTAGGGTATGAACCAATGAAGGATCAACGGTTGAACGGACTTTTTTCAACTCCCCATGAAGATGCAGAACCTTTGAAGATCCTGCACGTTCGTGAAGGTCATCTACATTCTGTGTGATAATCTCAACATCGAAATCTTTTTCCAACTTCGCCAGGGCATAATGGGCAGCATTGGGTTCCACGTCATACAACTGTTTCCGGCGAATGTTGTAGAAATCAAGGACCAACTGCGGGTTGCGAGCCCAGGCTACCGGACTGGCAACCTCTTCAATACGGTAATTGTTCCACAACCCATCGGCATCACGGAACGTCTTAATCCCACTCTCAGCACTGATGCCGGCACCGGAGAGAACAACAATTTTTTTCATCGAAAAAAATTAAGTACAAAGTACAAAGTTAGAAGTTAGAATGTAAGTACAAAGTTAGAAGGACGAAGTACGAGCTATTTCTTCTGATTTTGAAGTCCCTGGTTTGATTTTGCCGTATTAATACTAGTCACAAAAATCGCCAATAGTTCATGGGCTTCTTGGATTAATCCGTTTAAAGCATTAGGGGGCCCTAACTTTCTTCTTTCCAAGACCTCAAGCCAATAAAGGGTCTCATCAGTCTCCTCCTCGACAATCTTCAATTTGTTGATAAAATCGCGTCCTGATTTTGCTCTGCGGGCTGCTCTGTAGTTTGCACCCACAGATGAAGAGGCACGTAGGATTTGATCTGAGATTATTCCCACTGACCTTGTATTTGGTAGCGTTTCAATGAAGTTCATAATGAGGACAGTAAAATTCAATGTTCGTTCTTTTAAGTCTTGTGGTTTCATAGCTGATTTTATTCCTTAATCAGGAAAACATCTCTAAGGTTATATCCTAAATTAAGAAAACTTTGTAGATCCAACTTTCAACTTCATACTTGCGTTCGTACTTCGTACTTCTAACTTCTTACTTTATTTCCTATCTTTGCCTCCTTTTAAAATCAACCCCTTCATGTTTAATTACATCAAAGGAAAACTCACCGAACGGAACCCAGCATATGCTGTTGTGGATTGCAACGGTGTAGGTTATCTTCTCAACATTTCGTTAAACACCTACACCCGAATCGGGGAGGTGGAAGCATGTCTCCTGTATGTACATCTGGTGGTGCGGGAAGATGCGATGATCTTGTTTGGATTTGCCGACCAGGAGGAGCGAGAGCTCTTCAGACAGCTTATTAGTGTGTCGGGTGTGGGAGCAAATACTGCTCGTATCATTCTCTCTTCACTTTCACCACAGGAGGTGATTCAAGCAATTGGGCTGGCCGATGTTCCTCTTTTACAAAAAGTTAAAGGAATCGGTGCTAAAACGGCTCAACGGATTGTGGTGGATTTGAAGGACAAAGTTGGTAAAGGACTTGTATCCCAAGAAAAATTGGGTTTCCTGCACAATACTAAAAAGGATGAAGCGTTATCTGGATTAATAATACTGGGCTTTCCGAAGATGCTTGCAGAAAAAACACTGAACAAGATCATCGAAAAGGAAGGGACAGACTTAACGGTGGAAGAGCTGATAAAACTGGCGCTCCAAATGCTTTAATTTGTGAGGAACTATACTGAATTAATTAAATACCGTTCTGTCTACTTACTTCTTTTACTGGTTTTCAGCTGCCTACCCTGGTTTCAGGCATCAGCTGGTGAAGGTAGTATGTTTGAGACAGGTACGTTCCTTCCCGATACTACCGGTATCGATACAACTTTGACCTACCCTTTCACGCCTGAAATGGTAGACCCTTCCAACCCGGGAGTCCACCCCTTGTACATGCAGAACCCCTCCAACATTACGACAGAGATCGTCTATGATCCGGAGACACGCCAGTATGTCAAACAGTACAAAATCGGAGACCAGGTCTACCAGATTCCAACAACCCTCACTTTTGATGATTACCAGGAAGAGGATATGGATTTGATGATCCAGAGCTACTGGAAAGAGCGTGCCGAAGCTGCCAGCATCGACAACAGCGGTGGCCTGATCCCAAAAATTCACATTCCGGGAAAGGTCTTTGAAACGATCTTTGGAAACAATACGGTTGACATACGGCCACAGGGCTCTGCAGAGATCAAGTTTGGCATCGTATCAAACAAACGTGATGATCCGGCTCTCAATACGCGTCAACGGAGACAGACTAACTTCGACTTCGATGAGCGGATTCAGATGAACGTTATCGCCAAGATCGGAGATAAAATTGAGTTCAAAGTCAGTTACAACACAGAAGCCACCTTTGATTTCGAGAACAAACTGAAGTTGAAATACGAAGGGAAAGAAGATGAGATCATTCAGCTGATTGAAGCCGGGGATGTCAACATGCCCCTATCCAGCACCCTTATCCGGGGAACAGAAGCCCTTTTTGGTATCAAGACGAAGTTACGGTTCGGCCGCACGACAGTTACAGCACTTTACTCTCAACAAAAGAGCGAGACCAAGAATATTACGGTTGAAGGGGCAGCTCAGCGGACCGAATTCAGTATCCGTGCCGATGAATACGAAGAGAATCGCCACTTTTTCCTGTCCCAGAATTTCCGCAACACCTATACACAGTCGCTCAAAACAATACCAATCATCAGCACCAATGTCAACATCCTGAAAATTGAGGTGTGGGTGACCAACATCGGTGCCGCTGTGACAGAAAACAGGAATATCGTAGCATTCCAGGATCTGGGGGAGAACAATCCTTACAATACGATGAACTTCCAGGGCATCCCGGGCCGGGTCTATCCGGATAATTACTCCAACACCCTCTACAACCGAATCATGCCAACTCCTGCGGATTCGGCTAAAGTAAGAAATATCAATTTTGTTTCGGAATACCTTACAGGAGGTCCGTTTTTCCTCTCCTCGGGGACTGATTTTGAAAAGGTGGAGAGCGCCAGGAAGTTGTTGCCAACAGAATATTCCTTTAACCCCAAGCTGGGATTTATATCACTCAACACCTCCCTAAACCCGGATCAGATATTGGGGGTTGCATATCAATACCAGCTTGTTGGTGATACAAATGTTTATCAGGTTGGGGAGTTTTCCGATGGAGGGATTATTACACCTCAGGCACTGATTATAAAATTACTCAAAAGTACCGCTCTCAACACACGTATTCCTCTCTGGAAGCTGATGATGAAAAATGTCTATCCGCTGGGAGCATACCAGGTTCAACCTAACGATTTCACTCTCAATATCCTCTATTCCGGAAATGCGAACGGTGTCCCTACTGCATACCTTGAAGAGACGCGTGTCAAAGGAATTCCACTGATCCGTATTCTTAACTGGGATAACCTGAACCAGCAACTCAATCCTCCTGGCGACGGACTATTTGACTTCGTTAATAATGCTACTACCCAGGGCGGTACCATCCAGGCATCAAACGGACGTGTATTCTTTACAGTCCTTGAACCTTTCGGGAAGGATCTGCGTGATTCAATTTTCGATCCGGCTAATCCGAAAGGGTCTCTGGAACTTGCCGACAAATACTGCTTCGACTCTCTCTATACGGTGACAAAAACGATGGCCAGGCAGTATCCCGACAAGAACAAGTTCGTGCTCGAAGGTTTTTATAAATCCACAACAGGGTCTGAGATATCCTTGAATGCACTCAACGTTCCGCAGGGCTCCGTTCGTGTTTATGCCGGAGGTATCCTCCTGACCGAAAACGTTGACTATACGGTCGATTACACCTTGGGTCGTGTACGGATCATCAACGAAGGGATTCTGAATTCCGGAACACCGATCAATATTTCTCTCGAAAGCAACGAGTTGTTCAACATCCAGACAAAAAGGCTGATGGGTGCAAATATTGACTTCAAGATGAACAAGAATTTGCAGATAGGAGCCACTGTCATGAACCTCAACGAGCGACCCTTGACGCAAAAGGTAAATTACGGTGATGAGCCAATCTCCAATACAATCTGGGGGGTAAACCTGATGTATCGCACCCAGTCACGGCTGCTCACCCGGTTGATTGATGCCCTTCCCCTGATATCCACAAAGGCGCCTTCAAATATTGCAATCGACGGTGAGTTTGCACAATTCATCCCGGGCCACTCCAAAGCTATTGGGAAATATGGAACCACCTATATTGACGATTTTGAAGGTGCCAAATCAACTATTGACCTGAGGAATGTTGGAAATTGGTTTATGGCAAGTACGCCTCAGGGGCAAACAGATATCACGATGTTCCCCGAATCAACCCCCGGTGCCGGATTGGCCTACGGATATAACCGTTCAAAGATGTGCTGGTATGTTGTTGATCCTCTCTTTTATGACCGCAACTCAAGCCTGGTTCCACCAAATGTAAACACGGCCGAGCTCTCTAACCAGTATGTAAGGCAGATATGGGAGTCGGAGGTTTTTCCAAACAAAGAACCTCTCAACGGAGTTCCAGTAAATCTGGCTGTGCTCAACATGGCATTTTACCCCTCCGAACGCGGAAGTAACAACTTTGATGTGCTTTCTACTGGTTACTCCCGTGGTATCGGAGCGGACGGTTTACTGATTGATCCCAATACACGGTGGGGTGGTATTATGCGCAGGATCGAATCATCCGATTTTGATGCTGCCAACATCCAGTACATCGAATTCTGGATGATGGATCCATTTGTTTATGACTCCTTAAACACCGGAGAGCTCTATTTCAACCTCGGTGATATCAGTGAAGATATCCTTCAGGATGGCAGGAAGAGCTTTGAGAACGGACTTCCTGTTGATGGAGTTATAACCAATGTTGATACCACCATTTGGGGGCGTGTACCAACGATACAATCTCTGGTAGAGGCATTCGACAACAACCCGGCCTCACGCCCTTATCAAGACGTTGGTTACGACGGTTTGAGCGATCTCGACGAGCTATCGTTCTTCGATACGACCTACATCGTGAAACTAAACAATACCTTCGGACCGGGCTCGCAAGCTTACCAACAGGCAGCGATCGACCCATCGGCCGATGATTATCATTACTTCCGCGGGACCGATTACGATAATGACCCGAAGTATGAGAGTGTGCTCGAACGGTACAAGAAATACAATAACACGGAGGGAAACTCCCCTGCCGCCGAGAACTCAACCGAAAACTATCCAACACAGGCTACCACATTGCCCAATGTGGAAGACATCAATAAAGACAACACACTCAGCGAATCCGAGCGCTACTACCAGTACAAGGTAAAACTTCATCCGGATAAGATGCTGCCGGGGATGAATTACATCACCAACGTGTATGAAGCGACTGATATCCCACTGGCCGACGGTTCCCGCGGGAGGGTCAAATGGTATCAGTTCAAGATCCCTATCCGAACTCCTGACAAGGTGGTTGGAGATATCCAGGGATTTACGTCGATCCGTTTCATGCGTGTCTTCTTCAAAGGATTTGAGAAAGAGGTGGTATGTCGTTTTGCTACCCTCGAACTCACCCGCGGTGAGTGGCGGCGTTATGACTTTAGCCTGCTTGCACCAGGAGAATACATCCCCGATGAATATCAGAACCAGACTATATTCGATATCAGCACGGTAAGCATTGAAGAGAATGGCAGCAAGGAGCCGATTCCCTATGTGATGCCTCCCGGGATAGAACGTGAAACGAATTGGGCCTCCACCAACTTCCAGCAGCTGAATGAACAATCGATGGCAATCAATGTTTGTAACCTGGTTGACGGTGATGCAAGGGCTGCCTATAAGACTGTTGAGTTTGACTTTCGTCAGTTCAAGCGGCTGAAGATGTTCGTACATGCTGAACAGTCCATTCAGAGCCAGGAGCTGAAGAATGGCGACATGACAATATTCATGCGTGTGGGCAGTGACTTCACGGAGAACTACTACGAGTATGAAATCCCTCTAACTTTTACTCCCTGGGGGACCACTATCAATGACCCGGATGCCATTTGGCCGGAATCCAATGCGTTTGATATCGATCTCGAACAACTGATTCAGGTGAAATATGAACGTATTGTTGAGATGCGGAAACCAGGGAGCACGCTAACGCTTTCAATGCCGTATTCACAGTATGATGGAGCCAACAGGATTACCGTCGTGGGCTCACCCACTATTAGCGATGTACGTACCATCATGATCGGGGTTCGAAACCCAAAGAAAACAACAAACTCCCAGGATGATGACGGACAGGCCAAATGTGCCGAGATCTGGGTAGATGAGTTGCGTCTCAGCGATTTCAATAAAAAGGGGGGATGGGCGGCAATTGCCCGGGTAGCAGCCGACCTGGCCGACCTGGGACGCATTCAACTTACTGGAAGTTACAGTAGTGCCGGGTTCGGCTCTATCGAGCAAAAAACCACGGAACGTCCAATGGAGGCTAAAACCTTACTTGGGTTTGACACCGATATCGAATTGGGGAAATTCTTCCCTGAACGCACAGGGATCAGGATCCCCATGCATTTCGACTATTCACTGCAAAAGATCACGCCACTTTATGATCCACTTAATCCCGACTTGTACCTCAACTCAGTGATCGATTTAATGGAGACCAAAAACGAGAAGGACTCGATTCGAAGCCGGGCCATCGATTATACCGAACGAAGGAATTTCAACCTGATGAATGTCAGGAAAGATCGTACCACGGATAAGAAAGTCAGGCCTTACGATATCGAGAACTTTAATGTGAGCTATTCCTATTCAGAGATTTATCACCGGAGTGCTGATATTGAATATGAATTAAAAAAGAGGTATTCAGGAGGGTTAGGCTATAATTTCAGCATTTCACCCAAGAATGTAAAACCATTTGACAAATCAAAATTCCTATCCCGTAACAAGGTATTCCAGTTAATCAAAGACTTCAACTTCTATTATCTGCCAAAGTCCTTCTCTTTCCGCACAGATATGATTCGGCAATATGATCAGCGGAAGTTCAGAAATAAAAGCAGGGGGATCGTCCCGATGGAGACCTTCTACATCAAGCAATGGGATTGGACAAGGCTTTATGATCTGAAGTATGACTTCAGTAAATCATTACGTCTTTCCTGGGCAGCAAACGCCTCCTCTTTTATCAATGAACCTCCGGGGCAAGTTGATAAGTCGACCCGTGATGAGATCTGGCATGAGATCTTTTCCATCGGAACGATGAACAGCTATAGTCAGCAGGCTTCCATCACCTGGGAGGTCCCCTTCTCTAAAATCCCCCTGTTAAACTGGATCACCCTCACTGCCGGGTATCAGTCGGGCTACCGCTGGTCGGCAAGCCCGGTTTCGGTTCAGAACAGGCTTGGAAACATGATCGAAAATAATGCAACTTACGCCCTTAATGGCGGTGCGAACCTGGTCAATTTATACAACAAAGTTCCTTACCTGAAAAGGATCAATGCCGGGAAGAATCAGCCGCTGACTCAGCGCTCAATGCTACCTGGGCAACCTGGAGGGAAAAAGGCCACTCAGGCACAGACGAATGCTCCCGACAGCCTTCTGTTGAATAAGCCTAAATTCAACGCAGGGAAGTTCTTTTTGGAGGGATTTGTCAGGATACTGATGAGCGTTAGAAATGCCAAATTTCAGTATACCCAGGGACATGGGATCATGCTCCCCGGATTTACACCTCAACCCGATTTCATGGGGATCAACCTTAACCAGAATGCACCCGGGCTTGGATTTGTCTTCGGCGAGCAGAAAGATATCCGTCCAAAAGCCGTAGAGCGGAACTGGATGACCATGGACACGCTGCTCAATTCGGCATATAGCGTTAAGTTCAACGAAAACCTGAGTATCTCTGGCAGTGTGGAACCCCTTCGGGATATCAGGATTGAAATCACCATGAACAAGCAGCAGGGATCTTTCCGACAGGAGTATTTTAAAGCCGACCGTAACGGGAATTTTGATTCGTATTCCCAACAACTCAACGGAAGTTACACCATGTCCTATATCATCATTGGCACCTCATTTACCAAAGAAAGTGATGAAAATATTTCCATTCTGTTTGAGAACCTCAAAGAATCTCGACTGCTGATTGCTCAACGGTATGCCGCAGAAAATCCATGGTCGACCGGTTTGGATTCAACCGGATACCCGATTGGTTACGGACCCAATAACCTGGAGGTGCTTTCTGTGGCATTTCTGGCAGCTTATAAAGGACAGGATCCGTCAAAAATAAGCCTTACAGGATTCCCAAAGATCCCATTGCCAAACTGGAGAATTACCTATGACGGATTATCTAAACTAAAATTTTTCCGCAAGTTCCTCAGAAACCTTACGCTTTCACATTCCTACATTTCAACCTATTCAGTAGGTGGGTATGTATCCAATATCGCTTACAGGGAGCAGGATGGTTTCCCCACTGAGTTCAATGCGGCTGGTAATTTTATTCCTGCACGTGAAATGAATGTTGTTACACTTACCGAACAGTTCAGCCCTTTGATCAGGTTTGATATGGGATGGATCAACAGCCTTATCACTACCTTTGAGATCCGTAAAACACGAAACCTGAGTTTCAGCTTTGTCAACAATCAGCTAACGGAAATCAGAAGCACCGAATATGTTGCAGGGATCGGATACCGGTTTAAAAACCTCCGGTTAAACTTTTCCGGACTCTTCGGAGGAGGCAAAAAGTCTCGTACTACAAGTGACCTGAACCTGAAACTGGATTTTTCGCTCCGGCAAAACAAAACTGTTCTCAGGCGAGTGGATGAAGATATCAACCAGGTCTCCTCGGGGCAACAACGTCTTGCCATCAATTTCTCGGCTGATTACAACCTGAGCGCACGCTTCAATATTCGGTTTTATTTCGATAAAGATATCATGACTCCATATGTCTCTAACCAGTACCGTACTTCCAATACCCAGGGTGGGTTAGCCCTTCGGTTTACCCTTTCACAATAATGAAAAAAAGATTATTTTTACCAAAATATTAAATAGTAAAAACCCATGAACGTTCCCGACAATCTGAAGTACACAAAAGACCATGAATGGCTGAAAATCGATGGTGAATTTGCCTTTATTGGCATTACGGACTATGCCCAGCATGAACTTGGCGACATCGTATTTATTGAGGTCGAAACAGTAGGAGAGAGCTTGGCAATGGAAGAGGCTTTCGGAACTATCGAAGCAGTGAAAACTGTATCCGATATGTTTATGCCTGTCAGTGGCGAGGTGCTTGAATTCAATGAGGAGCTTTCGGCTACCCCGGAACTTATCAACAAGGATCCTTATGATCAGGGATGGGTTGTGCGAATCAAAGTTGCTGATCCTGCAGAACTGGATGGCCTTATAAATCCTGCACAGTACAAGGAGCTCATAGAGAGCTAACCCTCTTTCTGGGATTTCATTGCGAACATGGTTGAGTGCTTTGTGGGTTTATATTAGTGAATACCGCAGGCATCAGTGTCATCAGTGTTCTTTAAAAAAATCGAACACCACTTTCCCTTTCGCTTTCCCTATTACTGCTTGAATCTCTTCAAGGCTGGCTTCACGGATTTGTTTTACCGACTTGAATTTCCACAGCAGTTGCTGGGTGTTGGAGAATCCGATACCAGGAATATCAGTAAGGACCGATTTAACTGTCCCCTTTTCCCTGCGTTTCCGGTGGTGCGTGATCCCAAAACGGTGGGCCTCATCCCTCATTTGCTGGATGATGCGAAGCGTTTCGGATTTTTTATCGAGGTACATCGGTAACGGATCATTGGGGTAATAGATCTCCTCCAGCTTTTTTGCAATACCAATTACTGTCATTTTTCCAGAAAGATCCAGTTTTTTCAAACTGCTCAGGGCTGCGCTGAGCTGACCTTTTCCACCATCAACGATGATCAGTTGCGGAAGTTCCTTTTTCTCTTCCTGAAGCCGTTTATAACGCCGGTAGATGATTTCCTCCATCGAGGCATAATCGTTGGATCCTTCAACGGTCTTGATGTTGAAATGACGGTATTCACTCTTATCCGGTTTTGCTTTTTTGAAACAAACCATTGCGGCAACCGGGAAATCACCCTGGATGTTGGAATTGTCGAAGCACTCAATATGTTCGGGGAGTTCTGTCATGCGCAGGTCCTTCATCATGGTTTCCATGGTACGCCGACTCTTGTGTTCCGGATCAACAAGCTCCTTTTGTTTCTCCTTCTCAAGCTGAAAATAGCGAACATTACGCTGCGACAGGTCGAGTAACTTTTTCTTGTCACCAATCTTCGGAACGGTGAAGGTAACCTGTGCAAGTTTATAACCCGGATCAAATGGAACAATGGCTTCCGGAGAGATACTTTCAAAGCGCTCCCTGATCTCTGTAATGGCGATTGGAAGGAGCTCTTCATCGGTTTCGTCAAGCTTCTTCTGAATTTCTACAGTATGCACCTGGATGATGGCTCCGTTCATCACCTTCATAAAATTGACGTAGGCAGTAGTCGCATCGGAAGCGATCGAAAATACATCTACATCATTGATGGTGGGATTGACAACAGTAGATTTACTCTGATATTTCTCGAGTGCATGGTATTTCTCTTTTACGAGATGAGCTTTTTCAAAATCCTCTTTTTCGGCATACGCCATCATCAGCTCTTTCAGCTGACGTGCTACAGAGTGTACATTTCCTTTGATGATATCCCGAATGCCCTGGATGGAGTTGTTGTAGTCCTCTTCATCCTGCAGGCCTACACAGGGTCCTTTGCAATTTCCAAGGTGATATTCGAGACACACCTTGAATTTTTCGGCCTTAATGTTTTTATCCGTCAGCTTCAGGTTACAGTTCCTGAGAGGGTATAATTGACGGATTAATTCCAGCAGGGTATGCATCAGTCGAACATTTGCATAGGGGCCAAAATATTGGGACCCGTCACGAACGGGATTGCGGGTGTGGAAGAGCCGCGGGAAAGGTTCGTTCTTGATACAGATCCAGGGGAAGGTCTTGTCGTCCTTGAGGGCCACATTGTATCGTGGACGGTACTTTTTGATCAGGTTGTTTTCCAGAAGCAGGGCATCCTGTTCGGTGCTCACCACGATGAACTTGATGTCGGCGATCTTCCGAACAAGCATCTGCACTTTTCCACTGATGGAGTTGATCTTTGAAAAGTAGGAGCTTACCCGCTTCTTCAGGTCTTTGGCTTTCCCTACATAGATGATCTTGTTTTTATCGTCGAGAAACTGGTAAACGCCAGGTTTGTGCGGAAGGGACTTAACAGTGCCGTCGAGATGGGAGAAATAACGTTCACGTGAAGAGGCCATGGAATTCGTAATTCTTCATTCGTAATTCTTTATTTTAAAAGGCTTTCCACCCCTGTGCGGTGATCTCCACCTCTTTCCCATCAGGAGTTATCATGAACTTCCCTTCTGCCCGGTCAGTCATGTGGCCGATGATGGAGATTCCTGCAACATCCTTGATTTTCTCATAGTCTGCCTGAGGGATAGTGAAAAGCAACTCATAATCCTCCCCACCACTAAGTGCTGCCACCGTAGGAATGATCTTGAATTCCATGGCAATCTCTTTCGTTTGCGGATCAATAGGAATTTTATCTTCATAAATCCGGCATCCGGTATCTGACATCTTGCACAGGTGAAGCGTCTCAGAAGCCAAGCCATCCGAGATATCAATCATTGAGGTAGGCTTTACTCCGATCCCTTCCAGCAATAACGTGATATCGGTTCTCGCTTCCGGTTTCAGCATCCGGCCAATCTGATAATCAAATCCTGAAAGTTCGGGCTGCATGCTGGGGTTTGCCTGGAATACCTTCTTCTCCCTTTCGAGTAGAAGGAGGCCAATGTATGCAGATCCAAGATCACCTGTAACGCAAAGCAGGTCGCCGGGTTTAGCTCTGCTACGGTAAACAACATCTTCCAGTCTGGCCGACCCGATTACCGTCACCGAGATTACCAATCCGCTTATGTTTGAACTAGTATCGCCTCCCACCAGATCGATGCTGTACTTCTCACAGGCGAGGCGGATCCCTTCATAGATCTCATCCAGTGCTTCGGCTGAAAAGCGGCTGGAGATGGCCATGGAGACTGTGATTTGCCGAGGAGTTCCGTTCATGGCGGCAATATCTGAAGCATTGACAGCAACAGCCTTATATCCAAGATGCCGGAGGGGGGTGTAGGTCATGTCGAAATGGATTCCCTCCACCAGGAGGTCGGTGGAGACAAGGCATGCCGTATGGGCGAGGCTTGCCTCGCCCATACCGGGGTTGCTCGCAATGCCCATATCGATCACCGCGGCATCATCACCCACACCTTTGATGGTAGATGGGTTCATTGTTTTGAACTTTTCAGTCAGCCGGTTGATCAACCCGAATTCTCCTAAATCTTCAAGTGAAGTAAGCTTATGGACAGGCTCTTCAGACTTCTTTCCTTTTTTCTCAAACATCTTCTTGATTTTTTACAAAGGTCGGAAAAATTTATCTTTAGCCTGATGCAGGTCAGTCCATTCTAGGCAAGATTGTTTCGGGTGGCCAGCACTTCTCTGTTTATCATGAACGACTTTTGTCTAATTATCGTGAACCCACATTGGCTGAGAGTTTCGATTGTCTTTTCAAACGATCTTTCTGTAACATGGAACCTGGGTTCAATGATCAGCAGAGAGCCTCCTGGTTTCAAAAGGGAATACAATTCTTCAAGAAATTTTTTCTGGTCGGGAACTTCATGAACCATGTAGAAGGCCAGGATAAAGTCAAAACTGGCTGAAAGACCGATTTCATCTTCCTTACATCTATGCAGGGTTATCAAATCGTTCAATGTCGTCCCTGTGATTTTTTGCCTGATTTTTTTGAGCATTCCCTGTTGTAGGTCCGCAGCCACAACGTTTCCATCTGGGCCAACAAGCCGGGCCATTTCCAGGGTGAAGAAACCTGGCCCACATCCGATATCCAGAATGGTCATTCCTGGATTAATATAAGGGGCAAGTATTTTCAATGGATTCTGAAGCCACCTTCTTGCCCTGTTGTCAAGGCTACCGGCCAGCTCGATCGGACAAACGTGTTGACTTTTTTCTCTCATTGGATCAGTTTCTATCTGCATGGTAAATCAGGGTTTTTGGAAGTGAAAAAGTAGCGCAAAATTGCAATGTATCGATGAGATTGAAAAATTGATTTCGGTGAATAGCAAAAAAAAGCTGTCGTAGGTTTATCTTTGTACCATGAATTTCCTCGAACTAGTAAACAAACGCCAGAGTTGCCGAGCCTATGATCCAGCCCGGCCGGTAGAGAAAGAGAAGATCGAACGATGCATCGAGGCCGTCAGGCTGGCTCCTTCGGCCTGCAACGCCCAGCCATGGAAGTTTATCGTGGTTGATGAACCAGAGCTGAAAAGGAATGTTGCCATTGCAGCCGACGCCAGGCTTCTCGGATTTAACCATTTTACCAAAGATGCTCCTGTTCTGGTTGTCGTCGTCAGGGAATCAGCCAACCTCACTTCCAAGTTGGGAACCCTGTTAAAAGATAAACCCTATCCTTTGATGGATATCGGGATTGCGGTGGAGCACTTCTGCCTTCAGGCCACATCCGAAGGGCTTGGAACCTGCATCATGGGCTGGTTCGACGAAAAAAAGGTGAAAGAACTTCTGGGAATCCCAGGTAAAAAACGAGCAGAATTAATCATCTCTGTTGGATATCCGGCAAAGGATGAACTGCGGAAGAAAATCCGGAAACCGATCGAGGAGATCCGCTCCTATAATCGTTATTAACCGGAAGAAATATTTCCACAAAAAGGTATTGGAATACCTAATTAATCTTATCTTTGCAACATGATTGATTCCCCCATAGAAGTCCTAGGTAAAATGAATAGATTTGCTCCAAATTGTTAATTTATGGGATCTGATAACAATAATATTCTTGACGCTTACACATCTGGTGAATACAAATACGGCTTCCATTCCGACATCGAGACTGAATATGCTCCTGTGGGGCTGAATGAGGATACAGTACGATACATTTCGGCCCGAAAAGAGGAACCTGTGTTTATGCTAGAATACCGGCTAAAAGCGTATCGACACTGGCTTACCATGAAGATGCCAACCTGGCCGCACCTGGAGATTCCTCCCATCGACTTCCAGAATATCATCTATTACGCCGCTCCCAAGAAAAAGAAAGAGCTGGGCAGTCTGGATGAAGTGGACCCTGAACTGCTGGCAACATTTAATAAACTAGGAATCTCTCTCGAGGAGCAGAAAAAACTTTCGGGTGTTGCAGTGGATGCGGTGATCGACAGTGTCTCCGTCAAGACCACTTTTTCTGAAACACTTTCGAAATATGGAATTATTTTCTGCTCCTTCAGTGAAGCGGTTAAAAACCATCCCGATCTGGTGAAAAAATATATGGGGTCAATAGTTCCCTATACGGATAATTTTTTCTCTGCTCTAAATTCTGCGGTCTTCAGTGATGGTTCATTCTGTTATATTCCGAAAGGGGTTCGCTGCCCCATTGAGCTCTCTACCTATTTCAGGATTAACGCTGCGAATACCGGGCAGTTTGAACGGACACTTATCGTAGCCGATGAAGGAGCCTATGTGAGTTATATGGAAGGATGTACTGCTCCTCAACGTGATGAAAATCAACTACATGCAGCTGTAGTTGAGATTGTGACAATGAAGGATGCCGAGGTAAAATACTCGACAGTTCAGAATTGGTATCCGGGTGATAAAAATGGTAAAGGAGGGATCTACAACTTTGTTACCAAACGGGGAATCTGCAAAGGGAGCAATTCCAAGATCTCATGGACACAGGTAGAGACAGGATCTGCTATAACCTGGAAATACCCGAGCTGCATCCTGCTGGGTGATAATTCGGTTGGGGAGTTCTATTCGGTGGCAGTGACCAATAACTACCAGCAGGCCGATACGGGAACCAAGATGCTGCACCTTGGCCGCAATACGAAGAGTACGATCATCTCCAAAGGCATCTCGGCAGGCCGAAGTAACAACTCTTACCGGGGATTGGTGAGAATCACAAAAAACGCGGTTAATTCGAGGAATTACAGTCAGTGCGATTCCTTGTTGCTTGGAGACAAATGCGGTGCACATACGTTTCCATATATACAAACCGAGAATAAATCTTCCATCGTGGAACATGAAGCCACAACCTCCAAGATATCGGAAGACCAGCTTTTCTACTGCCAGCAGCGGGGAATCGATACGGAGAGCGCCGTTGGTCTCATCGTCAACGGCTACGCAAAAGAGGTACTGAAACAGCTGCCCATGGAGTTCGCCGTGGAAGCACAAAAACTACTCTCCATCAGCCTGGAGGGAAGTGTAGGATAGAATTAAGAATTAGGAATTAGGAATTAAGAATATAAGAATCAATCGTTTATGTTATTGAAAATCATCAACCTCCATGCCTCCATCAAAGGAAAAGAGATCCTCAAGGGAATCAACCTGGAGGTGAATCAAGGAGAAGTACACGCCATCATGGGTCCGAACGGAACAGGCAAATCTACTCTGGCATCGGTGATTGTCGGACGGGATGTGTTTGACGTAACCGAGGGAGAGATACTCTACAATGCAAAAAACCTGTTAACCCTCTCGGTGGAAGAGCGGGCAAGGGAGGGAATCTTCATGGGCTTTCAATATCCGGTTGAAATTCCGGGAGTAAGCATCACAAATTTTATGCGAACCGCCGTCAACGAGATTCGCAAATACCGCGGATTGGACCCGATGTCGGCCGGAGAGTTTCTGAAGATGATGGAGGAGAAGAAGAAGTTAGTGGAGATCACCTCGAACCTCACCAACCGTAGTGTGAATGAAGGCTTCTCGGGAGGTGAAAAGAAACGCAATGAGATCTTCCAGATGGCGATGCTTGAACCTACACTGGCCATCCTTGATGAAACCGATTCGGGTTTGGATATCGACGCCCTCAGGGTGGTTGCAAATGGGGTGAACAAGCTCAGAACCCCGGAGAATGGATTTGTCGTGATTACCCATTACCAGAGGCTTCTTGACTACATCATTCCCGATTTTGTGCATGTCCTGTTTGAAGGACGTATCGTAAAATCTGGCGGAAAGGATCTGGCACTTGAACTGGAGGAGAAAGGATACGACTGGATCAAACAGCAACTATAATGGAGACCAAAACCATCAATCCGATCACGAAGGAACGATTGCTGAATCTCTATCAGCTGAATCATGAACAGCTCATTGCTGATGACACTCCTGCAGTTCGAGCAAATCGTGAAAAGGCCATAGCCTCTTTTAATAAACTCGGCTTCCCGGATAAGAAAATGGAGGATTGGAGGAACACCGACCTTTCAGGGACCTTCGAAATCGGGTATGATTATCCTCTTCTTCCAGCGTTAGAAGATGATATGCAAAAGGTTTTCCGTTGTAACATTCCGCACCTGGATACTGCTGTTATCGGACAGTTGAACGGATGGTTTGTATCGAAAGATGTCCCCCTGATGGAGTTGGGTAATGGCATCATCATCGGTAGTTTGGCTGAAGCGATGAAAAAATATCCTCAACTGGTTGACCCTCATCTAGGAAATTATGCGAATACAGAGTCCAATGGCTTTGCTGCGCTCAATGCCGCCTTTGCCACCGACGGGACATTTATCTATATCCCGGATGGTGTAAAGAGTGAAAAAGCTGTGCAACTTGTCAACGTGATCCAGCATCGGGAGAATATCTTCATCCAGTCGAGAAACCTGATTATACTGGGCAAAGGATCCAAACTGACCGTTGTTCATTGCGATGACTCGTACGATCACCAACCCTCTTTCTCGAATGTAGTGACAGAGATTGTGGTGGGTGAGGGGGCCTTCCTGGATCACTATAAACTCCAGAACCTGAACAACAACTCTACGTTGGTGAGCTCTACCTGGTTCCATCTTGAGCAGGAAGCGAAGCTCGAATCTCATTACCTCTCCCTTAATGGCGCCCTGATCCGGAACAACACATACGCCAGATTCAATGGCCCCTATGGGAGCGCAAATATCTATGGTCTCTACCTGATGGACAATAAGCAGCACATCGATAATTATGTGGCTGTCGATCATGCCTCCCCCGATTGTGTAAGCAGTGAACTTTTTAAAGGAATTTTGGATGAACATGCCACAGGAGTATTTAACGGGCATATTTTGGTGCAACGTGATGCTCAGAGGACAAATGCCTCTCAGAATAACCGGAACCTGCTTCTTACCGATACAGCAAAGATCAACTCAAAACCTTTCCTGGAGATCTACAACGACGACGTCAAATGTTCTCATGGGTCAACTACCGGACAACTCGACGAAACAGCCATGTTCTACCTACGCCAGCGAGGCATTGGAGAGGATAATGCCCGTATGTTGCTGATGTTCGCCTTCGCGGATGAGGTGGTGAGCAAAATCGCCATCGAACCCCTGCGTTACCGGATTGAGGATATGGTGAAAAAGCGCCTTCAAGGAGAGCTTCAGATCTGCGAACAATGTGTTTTGCATTGCAGCACGCCTGAAAATCCTGTGGAATTTAAGATAGACGTAAGTAAGATATAGAAGCGAGAAGTGAAATAGCGAGGTAGCGAAATAATGTTTCCAATAGAAAAAATCAGAGCTGATTTCCCGATCCTGCAGACGAAGATCTATAACAAACCTCTTGTCTATTTCGACAATGCCGCCACTACCCAGAAGCCCGTACAAGTCATCCGGGCAATTACCAATTATTATGAGAAAGAGAACTGTAATATCCACCGCGGAGTTCATTTTCTGAGCGTTAAGGCTACTGAAGCTTATGAGGATGCGCGGAATGCGATACGCAATTTTATTCACGCAAAACATTCTCATGAAATTATATTTACAAGAGGGACCACAGAAGCTATAAACCTTGTCGCAGATTCGTTCGGCAAAAAATTTATTACTGAGGGCGATGAAGTGATCACTTCGGTTATGGAGCATCACTCCAATTTTGTCCCCTGGCAGCAGATGTGCCTGCAGCGAAAAGCTACACTGAAATTTATCCCTCTCCTTGAGGATGGATCTCTTGATATCAATGCATTCCAGGATATGATCACCGAAAAAACCCGGCTGGTGGCATTAACACACATCTCCAATGTACTGGGAACAATAAATCCGGTGAAGGAGATCATTGCCTTGGCCCATCAGCACACTATTCCGGTATTGATTGACGGAGCGCAAAGCGTGGCTCATATGACCATTGACGTGCAGGATCTGGATGCTGATTTTTACTGTTTCAGCGGGCATAAGATGTATGCCCCGATGGGAATAGGCGTCCTCTATGGGAAGGAGAAGTGGCTGGAAGAGTTACCTCCATACCAGATGGGAGGGGAGATGATCAGGGATGTTTTTTTTACACATACAACATTTAACGAACTTCCATTTAAATTTGAAGCCGGGACTCCCAACGTGGAAGGTGTGCTGGGTTTGCATGCAGCGATTCGTTACCTCCATGAAATTGGAATGGATCAGATCGAAGTTTATGAGAAGGAGCTTCTCGACTATGCTACCCAAAGACTTCTGGGAATAGATGGGTTGAAGATTTACGGTACCTCGAAACACAAAGCCAGCCTTATCTCTTTTCTCCTGCATAATGTCCATCCTTACGATGCCGGCATGATCATCGATAAGATGAGTGTGGCGGTACGAACCGGTCACCATTGCGCCATGCCCCTGATGGAATACCTGCAAATTCCCGGGACCATACGTGCTTCCTTTGCTTATTATAACACGAAAGAGGAGATCGACCGATTGGTGGAGGCAGTGGTGACGGCAAAGGAGATGCTACTTTAATTACGAATTGCGAACAGCGAAATGCGAAAGGCGAATAGCGAACGGCAAAATCCCACCCTGCTCCAGGTCAACACCCGTGTTCTGCTCTCTGAGCTCTCGAGGAAGTTGAAATGTAAGGTTACCCTGGACGATATTCCTGATGCAGAGATCGAAAACTGGTGGAATGCAGGCTTCGATTGGATTTACCTGCTTAGCGTCTGGCAAACAGGTGAGGCAGGCCGGCAAATTTCACGGGCCAATCCCCAATGGAGGAGAGAATTTGAAGAGACCCTCGACGATCTGGAGGAATCCGACATCATCGGTTCGGGTTTTGCGATTACGGAATATGAAGTAGCCGATTCACTGGGAGGGGCTGAAGCCCTGAAAAGATTCAGGCAACGGATTGCTGGATTGGGGATGAAGCTGATGCTCGATTTTGTGCCCAACCACATGGCTCCCGACCATCCATGGGTGCAGGGTCATCCCGATTATTTCATCCGGGGCAACGAAAGAGATCTCGCCCATTCTCCGGAGAACTATACCTGGATACGACGGAAGCACGATGAACTGATTCTGGCTTATGGCCGCGATCCCTACTTCTCAGGATGGCCTGATACCATTCAGTTGAACTACGGAAATCCACATCTTCAGGAGGCCATGAAGGAGCAGCTCCTGCAGGTTTCGGGGCAATGTGATGGTCTTCGATGTGATATGGCTATGTTACTCCTTCCGGAGGTTTTCAGACGAACCTGGGGAATAGGCATCGATGCATTCTGGCCAGAAGCAATCCAACGGGTGAAACAGAATGATCCTGGTTTTGTAATGATGGGTGAAGTTTACTGGGATCTGGAGTATGAAATGCAGCAGCATGGGTTTGATTTCACCTACGACAAGCGACTATATGACAGGTTGCGTACATGGGAAGCCCCCCCCATTCATGACCACCTCAAAGCCAGTGTTGATTACCAGGAAAAATTGGCACGGTTTCTGGAGAATCACGATGAGCAGCGGGCCGCATCTGTTTTCCCCTGGCAAGCCCACCAAGCTGCAGCGATCCTGACTTTTCTTACACCCGGACTGAAGTTTTTTCATGATGGGGAGTCGCTGGGGAAGAGGGTGAAGGTCTCTCCTCACCTGGGACGCGGACCTATTGAAAAACCAAACGTGATAACTGAGGCATTCTATGCGCAACTCTTCACGCTTTTAAAACGACCTCTTTTCCATGAAGGGGAGTGGCAACTGTTAGAGTCCTTGCCTGCCTGGGATAACAATCCTACCAGTTATAATTTCATTGCATTCTCATGGGAATATCTGGATTCAACGATTGTGGCGATCGTCAACTATTCCTCCTTCCAGGGACAAGCTTTGGTTCACCTTCCTTTCGTCGAGATAGTAGGACAGACAGTCTCTCTGAAGGAGATATTCGGGGATAGCATTTATCATCGCGACGGAACTGAACTAAATCAACACGGACTCTATGTTGACCTTCCCGAATGGGGGTTCCACTTGTTTGAATTACAAATTACCCCCCAACCCCCTAAAGGGGGAGTAAGTCCCCTTCAGGGGATTTAGGGGTAAGAAAATCATCGCCTATCGCGAATCCCGTATCGTATCGCAAAAGTTGTATATTTACACCCTAAAATGTTGTAGCCTATGATCATTCCTGAAATTGAAGCCGAAATCGTCTCTGAATTCTCGTTGTTTGAGGATTGGATGGATAAATACAATTACCTGATTGAACTGGGAAAATCGTTGCCAGTCATTGATCCCAAATACAAGACGGAACAGTACCTCATTTCGGGTTGTCAGTCACAGGTATGGTTGCATGCAGCATACAGGGAAGGGAAGGTGTTTTACAAGGCCGACAGCGATGCTATTATTACGAAAGGAATCGTTAACCTTTTGATACGGGTTTTTTCGGATCAGTCCGCAGCAGATATTGTCAATGCCGGGTTATCATTTATTGACCAGATCGGACTGCGGGAACACTTGTCACCAACCCGCTCCAACGGCCTTAACTCCATGATTAAACAGATGAAGCTTTACGCTGTGGTGTTTCAGCAGAAGTATGGGAATGGGTGACCATGTGATGAAATCGCAATGTAACGGTAGGGGCGGGTTCCGCCCCTACTTATTCTTGTTCACAAACTCACCGGCTCTTCCGGCATGATGATCCAGGCGATGATATAGGCAAGGAGTCCCATGCCACCGATGAAGAAAAATACTGCCCAGAGAACCCGTAACAGCACTGGATCTATGTTCAGGTAATTTCCTAACCCACCACAAACGCCTCCAATTACTCTGTCTTTCGTTGAGCGGTACAATTTTTTTACTTGTTCAGTCATTGTGTTTATAATTTTGGTTTACATCACGAAGATAAACCGAATCCATAAACCGACAAACAGCCCTTTCGACGAGATGCCGTAAATCGTCGGTAAAATGGTTAATTTTGCAGAAAGAATCACCCATGGACCTGAAGAAATTCGAAATTGAGAACAAAGTCATATCTGCTCTTCGCATGGTTTTTGATCCCGAAATTCCTGTCAATATTTATGACCTCGGCCTGATCTACAATCTGAGAATAGACGATCAAAATAATGTGAATGTCCTGATGACGCTTACAACCCCAAACTGTCCGGTTGCAGAAGACATGCCGGGGATCGTAAAAAATGAAATCCAGCTGATTGAAGGCATCGGGAAAGTGAATGTAGAATTGACATTCGAACCCCCATGGGATATGGATAAATTGACCGACGAAGCAAAACTCGAACTGGGAATGCTATAGCTTCGGGTTTCGGGGTCCCATCACCCCATGACCTCATCACCTCATGACTTCATGACTTCATAACTTTTTTTATACCTTTGTTTACCTAAAAACGCTGCCACATGACCCCGGCAATCGGTCCATTATTAGAAAACATCAATACACCCAACGATCTTAAACAATTATCCGTTGAGCAGTTACCGCAATTGTGTGAGGAGATAAGGTCACTGATCATTGATGTGATCTCGGTCAACCAGGGTCATCTGGGAGCAAGTTTGGGGACAGTTGAACTGGCCGTTGCCCTTCATTATGTATTTGACACCCCTAACGACAAGGTGATATGGGATGTGGGGCATCAGGCATATGCACATAAGATTCTAACAGGCCGAAAAGATCTCTTTCATACAATCAGGAAGTACAAGGGGATCAGCGGGTTTCCCAAGATTTCGGAAAGTGAGTACGATGCCTTTGGCGTTGGCCACTCCTCTACTTCCATTTCAGCGGCTCTCGGGATGGGTGTAGCTGCAAAACTAAGTGGAAATAACACCCAGCACCAGGTAGCAGTGATTGGCGATGGAGCCATGACAGGAGGAATGGCAATGGAGGCTCTCAACAATGCAGGAGTATCCAATGCCAACTTACTGGTTATTCTCAATGATAATCAGATAGCAATTGATAAAAATGTTGGCGCCATCAAGGATTATCTGGCAGATATTGTGACCAGCCGGACCTACAACAAACTACGTGATAAGATTTGGCTCCTTATGGGAGGAGGAACAAAATATGGGAAAAATTCCAGGGCTGTGGTCAAACAGTTGGGGAACGCGGTAAAATCCTCCATTCTCATCCGCAGTAACCTGTTTGAAGCATTCAACTTTCGCTATTTCGGACCGGTCGACGGAAACGATGTCATCCGACTCGTAAAGCTGCTATCGGACCTCAAGATCATCCATGGCCCGAAATTGTTACACCTGAGCACTGTAAAAGGTAAAGGATTCGAAAAAGCCGAAAAGGACCAAACCAGTTATCATGCACCTGGAGTCTTTGACAGGAATACAGGAGTAATCAAGGAGGATAAATGTCACGGACTGGCGCCAAAATACCAGACTGTTTTCGGACGGACCATCATCGAACTGGCGGAGAATAACCCCAAAATTGTCGGAATAACCCCTGCGATGTCCACAGGTTGCTCCCTCAGTATCATGATGAATAAAATGCCCGAACGGGCTTTTGATGTTGGTATTGCCGAGCAGCATGCAGTTACTTTTTCGGCCGGATTGGCCACCGAGGGGTATATCCCATTCTGTAATATTTACAGTACGTTTATGCAGCGGGCTTATGATCAGGTAATCCACGATGTAGCCCTCCAAAAACTGCATGTTGTTTTCTGTCTCGATAGGGGCGGACTTGTTGGAGAAGATGGCCCTACGCATCATGGGGCTTTTGACCTTGCCTATTTGCGTTGCATCCCCAACCTTGTCGTTTCATCGCCGATGAATGAAGAGGAGCTTCGAAACCTGATGTTCACAGCGCAGCATGATGGCATGGGACCTTTCGCTATCCGATATCCCCGGGGAAGAGGTGTGATGCCTGATTGGAAAACTGATTTTAAGGCTGTGAAACCCGGTGAAGGGAGGATGATCAGGGAAGGGAAAGAGATTGCGATCATCTCGATCGGTCCTGTCGGAAATGAAGTGATCAAAGCTTCTGAAGTGCTTGAAAAGGAAGGAATATCCGTGGGACATGTTGATATGCGTTTTCTGAAGCCGCTGGATGAAGACCTTTTACATACAGTTTTAAAAACGTATAAAACGATTGTAACTGTTGAAGATGGAACCATTGTGGGCGGTCTGGGCAGTGCTGTGATTGAATTTATCAATGAGCATGATTATTCCGCCAGGGTGAAACGGCTTGGTATTCCCGACCGTTTTGTAAGCCAGGGTTCTCCCGACGAACTTATGGCGGAGTGTGGATTCGACGCAAAAGGCATCGAGGCGGCAGTAAAAACATTAAACCTATGAGCAGAATCGCAATTGTCACCGGCGCATACGGCGCGATAGGTAAAGCCATCGTGAAAGGTATCGCTCAATATGGGATGGAGGTCATTCTGGTGGGCCGGGATGAACCAAAATTAAAACATACTGTTCAAGAGGTCAGAAAGATATTTCCTGATGCCGCTTTGGGATTTGCTGCCGTGGATCTGTCGCATGAGCAGGAAATACGGGCTTTCGCCGAAGCCTGGAAAGGTGGGTTTCAGGTACTGGTAAACAATGCGGCCAGTTGTCCGCGGGCACGTACAGAGACTCTCGAAGGCATTGAAATGCAGTGGGCAACAAATGTCCTGGGATATTACTGGATGATCCGGTATCTTCACTCCCATATGATGGAACAAAAGGATGCCCGGATTGTGAATGTAGCCAGTTACTGGGCAGGAGGTTTAAACTTCAATGATCTTGAATTCAGGACACGGTATTACGACAATGATGATGCTTACCGCCAATCGAAACAGGCAAACCGGATGCTCTCAGCAGGGTTCGCTTTGAAGTTGAAGAACTCTGGAATCACTGTCAATGCATGCCATCCGGGCGATGTAGTCTCCAAAGTGAGTAGCGATCTTGGCTATGGAGGCAGTGAAACCCCCGAACAAGGAGCAGATACACCGGTTTGGCTCGCGACATCTACCGAAGCAGAGGGAAAAACCGGTCACTATTTTGAACATCGGGAAAAGCGGCACTGCCCTTTTATGAATGATGTCAAAGGAGTGGATCGATTGATGGAGGTGTGTGAAGATTATTCTGATAAAAAGGGGGTATAGGAAGTTATATAAGTCCACATTAGTAGACTACAAGCTTTTCAGAGAAGGCAGCTTTCTCTCCGATCACTCTTACAATGTATATTCCCGGTACGAGAGCCGAAATATCCAATTGACCCACACTGTTGAAGGAAAGGTGAGGCAGTGTCTTATGCATGACAACTGTACCGCGCAGATCAACCAGATCAATAGTTACATTGCCATCCAGATTTTCCGGGAAAACAATGGAAACATAACCTGTAGCGGGATTGGGGAAAATATGGATTCCTTCGGCTGTGGCAGAGCCCTCTTCAATTCCGGCACACACATTTACACGGATATACTTTTTTTTATGCATGCTTTGAGTATGTATGCCGTCGGAAATAGTAAGGATGACATCGTAAAGTCCTGAAACAGGATATTGAACGCTGGGGTTCTGTTCCTGCGATGTTGCAGGCACCCCTCCGGGGAACTCCCATTGCCAGGATGTTACATTGTCGAACGAGTCGTCGATGAACTGAACGCTGTGCCACTGGCAGATATGGGAGGTGTCGGCATGGAAAAATGGGAAGGGTCCATCGATATTTACCTCCAGAAAATCAAGATATCGTTTGAATAGGGTCGATTTTTTTGAAGGTGGATCACCGTCAATCAGTTGCCCGAATTCCTGGAACGTCCCAATGGTTTTGTACTCATCTCCGGGATAGGCAAATTCAAGACACTTGGGTGGGTTGTCCATATTGTTCATCAGGGAAAACCCCTCTCCTTTCGGGGTGACTTCAAAAATGGCATAGGGTGAGGAGCCCGGGTAGATGTATTCCATCCCTTCTGTCATTGTTCCATCTACTCCTTCCATTTCGTTGAAAAAGTAAACACTCACCCGTTCGGTTGAAAATTGAAACACATCTTCAAGCATTTTGGCGGTTCCATAATACCAGGATGCGTAACTCTCCATATAGACGTTCCCACCGTTGTTCAGGTAGTTGATCAGTTGATTGGTCTCATCCGTGGATAGAGCAGATGAGCCGGGATATGAAGTGCCCAGGATAATGAAAGCAGCAGGATAAATGTTCATAGTTTCCGGTAAGGAGGTGTATTGGTCATATCCCAGTTGCAGACTGTCCATCAGATGTGCCATCAGAGGTACTGTCGTTGATGAAGGGGTTAGATTTATTAGAGCGACAGGACGGGTTCCCAGGATGATTGAGCAGGAGTGAATGATATCGATATTCGTTCCGTTGGTAATCACAAGCTCCAGATCGGCCTGATGCCCTGGTTGGGTATTCCGTGAAGATCGTACCTGAAAAACTCCTTGATACATCTCCTTTTGACCTATTTCACCTGCTGAAAGGGAGGAAGAGGAGAGGATCTCAAAAAAATCATCCTCCGAGGAGAGAGTGATCGTTAAATTCTCGGCAGGCAGGCTTCCCAGGTTGGAAACCAGAAATACCAGGTCGGCAGTCTCACCTACATCCAACAGGGCGTTGACACCATCCTGCAGTTCCATGCTGGTTACCTGAATGTTTACATCCGACACAAAAAGGGGAAATTGATATTCCCAGCTTCTGCCGGCAGATGTAGCAATGATCCTGCAAGGTAATATGGTTTGATCAGGAAGCTCAGATTGAAGCGTAAAGCTGAAAACGCCTGACAAATCAACGGATTGCCCAGCCTCAACAGAACCGGTGGAAGCTACACTGTCGGCAATTGTCAGTTCAGGCTTATCGCAGAAAAATTTCAGGGTAATTTCTTCAAGTTGATTCGGGGTGATATTAGTCACTTCAACATCCAGGGATGCTGGTTCAGCATGCTGCAAATGACCTGAATTGCTGGTCAACTCATACCGGATAATCAAGCCTGAGGAAAGCTGAAAATTCTTGTTGGTACTGATCCCTTGTGCATCGGTAACCCTGACAGGTATATCATAGATGGCATTGGTATCCGCTCCGGAGATTGTAAGAAGACCCTCTTTCGAAAGGTTCACTGCGTCTGGTGTTGCCGAAGGCACCCAAGTATGGGAATTTCCGGATTCAGCAGCTAGATCGAAAATGGGGATGATCAGGGTGTTTTGCTTCTCTCCTGAAGAGATTCCTTCCCAGGTAATCAGGCTGTTTGGTTCCAACATGGCAGGTCCGTAGCAGAACGACACTTCACCATTGGGGAAGAGAGTGACACCAAACTCAACCCGCGTCTGTTGCTCATGGCCAAGAAGAGAGAGTTGCCAGCGAAACCTCACCGAATCTGGAGATGAACTCATCCACATTCCGTCTCCATCTGACGACTGGATCACAAAGTCCCACGAAAATGCCGGCGTAATAGTGGAAATGTAATTGAACATATCCGTGGCACTGCATAGATAGGGATAGGGAAGGTGCTCGTCGGTAAACTGGATCATACCGTACGCGTTCACATAAACGGTATCAAAGGAGTTTCCAAAAAAGGGAAACAAAAAGGGTAACGCCACAGTGGCATAGGGTTTCCCTGAGCTCTGCGGAGTAAGCTGTTGATCGTCAAAGGTATCGTATGCTGCACCTCCTGTAAATTGTTGAAACGGCAGATGCAGTCCCCATATATAGGGCGCCCCCCCCCCCTGGGCCTGAAACTGTAATGATAAATTTCCGGATGAGGAAAATGGCGGTAACTCCTCATTCAGGATAATAGGGAAGTCGTAATCTGCAGATCCTGAAGCTGATAGAATGGTGATTCCATGGTTGTTCAGAGGAGTTTCTATATTGCTACAGGGGAAAATGTTTGTGGATGATCCATAATGGATAAAGGAGGCTTCATGCACAATCCCCTGCCCCATATTCGTTGGGTCACGCTCCTCAATGATTAGAAAGAATTTGGCCGGGACACCTGGCTCAAGATAACTAAGAAGCGGTGTGACATCCAGTCCGAATTCCAGTCTTTTCTGCTCCTGGATCGATTCAAATCCTTGCATGTACAAAGGTCCACCCTGATCAGAGAAAATTGGGGGCTGATAAATGTGATCGGGAAACGCTGCCTGCAGGTCGAGGCTCACACCGGCTATGATGTTTAACTGATTGCGCCGGTTATGTTCCAAATCTACCTTCACTGTAAGAAGCGGGGTATAGTCGGGGTCGGGTTCAACAATATACACCCGGTTGTTCCAAACACCCCCTTCTTCAAAGTTTGATGCCATAGTTTGATAAAGCACATAAAAATAGCCTTGGTCAGCCCACCATGTGCCATAGGAATTGGCGAGTCTGAAACCACCGATTTCCCAGTCGCGTGCATCCACTGTACTATCTCCGTTGATGTCGATGTCGTTGGTGTATTGGCCATCCTGGTTCAGGTCGTAGCGGATGGAATCGTGATACCCTACAATCGTCATCCCATGAGTAGGATAAGGCCACCAGCCCACCTGAACAAATTTCCCTGCCTCAGGTGTATTCTCAGGCAGGTAGGGTCCACTGTAACCCTGTGGGCTTGAGGCTGTGAAACAGGCGACTCCCCCAGTGGAGGAGCCATCGAGGTGATCAAAAAGATACTGTTTGACGGTTTGAATCCCTTCGGCCGAATTGATCGGGATGGCGTAAATGTTCCTGATGCGGTTCTTTATGGCTCGGTAGTATTTGTCATAGCCTGTAATCCATCCTACCGACATCTGGGCGGTATCGGCACCATAGTCAGCATTAGTCATATGTCCCTGTTCCATCATGGCATGAAAGCTATGCAGGAAGTTGACCCCGACATATCGCTCTCCCTCATTGAAAAAATGCCACATGTAATGAGGAGGATACTTGTTTTCAAGCGCTTTCCCATCAACATTCCGAAGGCGGTTCATCTCATAGGCAAAAGTATAGGCTGAGCCGCAGTATTGCTGGCAGGTAAAATATCCTTCCTGGTTGAGGATGCCAGGGAACCACATATAGTTTGAATTGTCGAGCGAATCAGGCAGTGATTGAAGCAAAGCATCAGCAGGAACCGTTAGAATGGGAATATGGGAAGCTGTAATGGAGTCGAATAACCGCTGTCCCGGATAAGGAGAGTAATATTCTACCTTGGAAGGAAGGTTCTGTGAAATAAGCGACGTGGCATGGATCACCATCAATCCTGCTAACATGCAAATCGAGCGTCTAAATGTAGAAAGGGTCATATCGATCGGGGTATAAAAGTCCTTGTATTAAGTTAAGACAAATCAACCTGGTGAAAAGTTGCACGCAATTGTTAACTAAAACTTTGGGATAATTAACCAAACGAAATTACGTTTTTTTACTTTTGCCCCTGTTAAACATACCTATAATATCATATGTTTCGTCGATTTGTCCTTCTCACTTCTATCATTGTCCTGTTTCTGGCAAATTATTCCTGTCATGAAACCGAACCACAACGGGTGGCTGTCAACTTTTGGGATTCGCTTCATCAGCCAAATGAAGATTCTATCCTCCTGGCTCCCCTCCTCCATGAACTAAATTATTTATTATCAAAACGCAGTATCGATTCCAGTACCACCAGCTACCTGATTATCGACGATACTGAGGAAAATCCTGTGATTTTGGCTGAGTTTCATCCTAACCAACTACTGATTCCGGCTTCGGTTCAAAAAATTCTGGTCACGGGAGCAGCCCTGGAGATTCTGGGAGATAAGGCAAAAAGGGATGTCCACATTTGTAATCTCCAAAGTCATAACGGTCTTGCAAATAAATTATTAATGAATATCGGCAAAGAAGTTTACGGTACCCGATCCTATTCAAACGGCATCAGGGCGGTACTCAATTTTTGGAGATCAAAAGGGGTGGATATGGCAGGCGCCCAGATGGCCGACGGAAGCGGCCGCAGGTATGATAATTTCCTCACGGCACGCCAGTTGGTTGATATCCTCTACTACCAAACTTCGGCGCCTACGTTTGGCACATTCTACAGCTCCCTTCCTCTAGCAGGAATCTCCGGTACTTTGCGTCACACACTTAACGGAACTATTGCCGAAGGAAAGATCAGGGCGAAGACAGGCACACTGGCTTCCGTTAAAACACTCACAGGTTATGCATCGACCATTTCGGGGCGTAAGCTCATTTTTGCTATCATTGTAAACAATTACACCTGCCGAAACTCCACGTTGAAGAAATTGATGGATGGTGTCCTTGTTGAGATGATCAAGTTATAAGGGAGAGTGAATGATATTACCCGGACTTGTTGCCATATCAAAAACCTGGTTCAGCCGGTTCCCCGAGTGGATAATCGCAAAACTGGGAAACAATACCTTTCTGATCCTGGCCAGCATTGTAGTGGGTATTATCTCTGCTTTGGCAGCAGTTGTTCTTAAAATCTTCGTTCGGTTCATGCACGGAGTTCCGGATTATTTCCTGAAAATTGACCACACTCCCTTTCTATACCTCCTTTTTCCGTTGGTAGGCATTCTTCTTACCGTACTATTTGTACGGATCTTTTTAAAGGGAAAACTGGAAAGGGGTTTGGGAAGTATCATCTTCTCCATTCTTCGAAAGTCGTCCTACGTGGAACGCAGTAAAATGTATACCCCCATCATCACCAGTGGAATTACTGTTGGATTGGGTGGCTCTGCCGGACTGGAGGCACCAATTGTGGCCAGTGCATCTGCCATAGGAGCTAATATTGCACAGACTTTTCGCCTGGGATATAAAGAGCGAACGCTGCTGCTTGCCTGCGGGGCTGCTTCCGGAATTGCAGCCATCTTCAACAGCCCCATTGCGGGTGTGATTTTCGCGGTTGAAGTATTGCTGATTGATCTGTCGGTCCCCCTCTTCATCCCCCTGCTGATTTCCACAGCTACAGCTACCATCATCTCCAAGTTGCTTTACTCCGGACAGATATTCCACCTTGTCACTTCCGAATGGTTTGTGCCTGCATTGCCATACTATATCCTTCTGGGAGTTCTATGTGGCTTTGTATCGGTCTATATGACGCGAACAACACTTCACATCGAAGGATGGTTTGAGGCCCGGAAACAGACCTGGACGAAAGCCGTTATGGGAGGCCTGGCGCTTAGCCTGATGATCTTTCTTTTCCCACCTCTTTATGGAGAAGGATACACCACAATTACAAGTCTTTTGGAAGGAAGCTACACTGATATTGCTGACGCAAGTTTCCTTTTCTCCTGGGCCGAATCCCCCTGGCTCCTGATTGCACTGGGAGGCACAATCATCCTTATAAAAGTAATCGCCACTGCCTTTACTCTTGGAGCAGGTGGGAATGGCGGAATATTCGCTCCTTCACTGTTTACCGGTGCCATGACCGGCTTCACCCTTTCCTTTGCAGTGAATACTCTTGGGATGACCCGGTTACAGGTTACAAATTTTGTGGCAGTAGGGATGGCTGGTATCATGGCCGGAGTGGTTCATGCTCCACTAACTGCCATCTTCCTCATTGCAGAGATCACCGGGGGATACATGCTCTTTGTCCCACTGATGATCGTGGCTGCCATCTCCTTTTTCATCAGCCGCTATTTTGAACCCTATTCAATCTACACCAAGAATCTGACCAATAAAGGGTACCTGATGGCCGATAGCAAAGACAAGAACATCCTGAACCAACTTCATCTCGATGACATGATTGAAACAGGATTTGTCACCCTTAAACCGTATGATAAACTTGGAACATTGATCGATGCATTTACAGAGAGCCAGCGGAATATCTTTCCGGTTGTGGACGAAAATAACCACTTCATCGGAGTCGTTCATCTGGCTGAAGTCAAGAAGTTGATGTTCCAAACGGAACTTTACGATGAAGTAACCATCTATGAGGTCACCAATAAGGAGATCATGACTCTTGATGTAAGGGAGGATGTGGCATCAGCCCTGATGAAGTTTGAAAATTCGGATCTATGGAATATCCCGGTAGTTGATCATGGAAAATATGTCGGCTTTATCTCCCGCTCCAACATGCTCTCCTATTACAGAAAGATACTGAAGAAATCGGCGACACTTTTTTGACTTGTCTCACCCGACCCTTGGCGCATTAATATTTCTTTCCAGTTCAGTACACATAAGATAAATACCTCTACATTTACTCACCAATTCATCCCTATGAAAGGTCCTTCTCTATCTTTCCGGAAATCCATCAATACTATTCGTTTTAAGATGAGGTTTGAAGGAAATGATATTGAATTTCAACCATTAGAAGGAGCTGGTCACTTTATTTGGTGGGGGCGGTATGGTAAAGAGGTTTCAAAGATTAGTAGTGAATTTTTAGAAAAACATGGATATTAAAGAAATACGGTTGGTAACAATCTACATTAATTGATACAAGATTGATAATGCGTGATTTCTGGGATAAAATATTTAAAGAAGAAAAAACAAATTGGGGATTCAATCCTTCTGATTCTGCAATTCTGACAAAAGACTTCTTTCTTTTAAAAAAGGTCAAAAACATCTTGATACCGGGAATTGGATATGGCAGAAATGCAAAGATTTTTCACGATAATGGGATGAAAGTTGATAGCATTGAAATATCAAAAATTGCGATTGAACTTGCAAAGTCAGAAAATGGACTTGATTTTAATATCTATACAAAATTGCTATAATCAATTGATGCCCAGTGGATATATGATTTTCACGATTGCATCAAAAAAAGCAAGCATGTTCGGTAATGGCAGATTTTTAAGTACTGATAGATATGAGATACAGGGATTGGCTATTGGCAAACCATGCAATTTGAAGGACTTCGATTAAGAATAATTGAATGAAAAATCAGCACGTAACAAGCAATATAGCAAAAATTGTAAATCAACATCCAAAATGAGTATCTGTTTCAAATCAATAGGCACCATCCATACTCCTTTCAAAAGAAAAGAAGGTATGCCAATTCAGTCAAGTGGATCGAAAGGAATAAAAGCCACTATTGAATTAAAAAGAGAATATGTAGACGGCTTGTTTGATCTTGAAAAGTTCTCTCATATATATCTTATCTATCATTTTCATAAGTCCAAAGGCTTTGATTTACAGGTAATACCATTTTTAGATGATAAACCACACGGCATCTTCGCAACTAGAGCACCAAGAAGACCAAATTCGATAGGCATCTCAGTTGTCAAACTTATAAGCATAAAAGACAACATACTAGAAATTGAGAACGTTGACATGCTTGATGGAACAGTTCTTTTGGATATTAAACCTTATATATCTCACTTTGATATTCATAATATTGAAAAGAGTGGTTGGATTAATAATATAACTGGCTACCCAAACGAGACAACATCAGACGATAGATTTAATTAAACAAATTTTTCTCACACAAATGTCTGCAAATCGTAAAGCTTCCTGTATATGCCATTTAGTGCGTGAAGCTCGGCATGTGATCCCCGCTCTACCAGGTTGCCACTCTGAAGGACGATGATCTCGTGGGCGTGCTGGATGGTGGAGAGCCGGTGGGCGATCACAATGGAGGTGCGATTCTTCATCAGGTTTTCCAGGGCTTGCTGAACAAGCCGCTCCGATTCGGTATCAAGCGCTGAGGTGGCCTCATCGAGGATCAGGATGGGGGGATTTTTCAGAACAGCCCGGGCAATGCTCAGCCGCTGACGTTGTCCGCCCGAGAGTTTAATACCACGGTCACCGATGTTGGTGTAATAACCTTCCGGCATCCGGATGATAAATTCATGGGCATTAGCTACTTTGGCTGCTGAAATGACCTCCTCCTCGCTGGTGCTCTCTTTCCCGAAAGCGATGTTGTTAAAGACCGTATCGTTGAACAGGATGGTCTCCTGAGAAACAATTCCCATCAACCCTCGCAGATCGTCGATCACCATGTCGCGGATCGGGATTCCGTCGATACGAAGTTCGCCTTTCGCGATGTCGTAAAACCGGGGTAGAAGATCCACAAGGGTAGACTTGCCACCTCCTGAGGGGCCCACAACGGCAATGGTCTTTCCCTTTTCAATGACCATATTGATGTTGGTCAGCACTGGTTCGGCGGCATAACGGAAAGAGACATCGGCATATTCAATCCGGTCAGTGAACTCTTTCTTTGGAACCGCGTTCACTTTCTCTTCAATGATCTCAGGCTCATCCAACACCTGTTTGATCCTGTCCATAGAAGCAGCCCCTTTTTGAACATTGTAATAGGCTTGTGTGATAGATTTTGCGGGCGGAATTACCTGTGAGAAAATGGTGATGTAAACCAGAAATACAGCAGCATCCAGGCTATGCTCAGGGGCCAGCACCAGCCGCCCACCGTACCACAGAAGGATCGTAAGTACAACTGCACTGAGGAACTCGCTCAATGGTGAAGCAAGATCTCGTTTCCGGTAGAGCTTTACCATGATCCTGAAGAAGTTGTTGTTGGTCTCTTTGAAGCGGTTGTCGGCAAAGTTTATGGCACTGAAAGCCTTGATGATTCGAAGTCCGGAGATGGTCTCTTCGATCACGGCTAGCAATTCCCCCATCTTTTTCTGCCCTTTGGCAGAGGTGCGTTTCAGGCTTTTCCCGATACGGCCGATTAAAAGTCCGCTAACCGGTAGAAGGATCATGACAAAGATGGTCAGTTGCGGACTGATCACAAATAGCGTTACCACAAAAACGATAATCTGGATCGGGTCACGAAAAATCATCTCCAGGGAGCTCATGATCGAAATCTCAACCTCCTGCACATCGGCAGTCATCCGTGAAATGATATCTCCTTTCCGTTGTTCGGAATAGTAGCCGAGTGGGAGGATCAGGATCTTCTTGTACAGGTCGTCGCGCAGGTCTTTTACAACGCCATTACGAACCACTGCCAGAAAAAACATCGCCAGGTAACGGAATAGATTTCTGAAGAAGAAAAGTACGATAATGGCAACACCTATGTAAAGCAGAACTTCATCCTCACCATAATTACGGATAAGCTGACCGAAGAAATGGTAGAAGTTCTCTTTGAGGGAGTCCATGTTGGTCCAGATCAGCGGACCGGCTGTTTCAGGAATCTCGGCCGTTTTAAACAGCATCTGGAGGATCGGGATGAAGAGCGCGAAGGAGACAAGCGAAAATAAAATAGAGAGGATATTGAACAACGCGTTCAGAGCTGCAAAGAGCCAGTAATTGCGAATGTAGTGGAAGATCTTAACAAGGCTTTTCATTGTCGCAAAGTTAGAATATTTGATGGATAACTCAGTAACATAACGTAACTTTGCGTGATGGAATCTACACGTCAGCAAAAAATTGCCAGACTTATTCAAAAAGATCTCGGAATCCTTTTCCAACAGCTGGGAAAAGATTTATTTGGTGGAGCCATGATCACGGTTACCAAGGTCTACGTTTCCAAAGATCTTTCAGTAGCCAGAGTCTTTCTCAGCCTGTTTGCTACAAAGGACAAAGCAGCCCTCATGGAAAAAGTCCAGCATCATGTTCGGGAGATGCGTCACCTTCTTGCACAACGAACCAAACATCAGCTCCGGATTGTGCCCGAGCTCCATTTCCTGGAGGATGATTCCCTCGATTACATTGAGAATATTGATCATTTGTTGCATAATGATGGAGATGAAACCTGATCGTAAAGACGGATCTAAATGCGATACGACCCTATAAAACGCTCCCTCGGCAACATATTCAACAGGAAACCCTGGCTGCGGATTCTTTTTTACCACCTGCTCGACCTTCTGCTGCTTCGTACATGGCATGTGAAAAATGCCCTGAATGGTTGGATACGAGATACGAGATACGCGATGAGGGAAGCAACGTCCAATATCCCGG
>CAZXQU010000008.1:55881-58859 GCA_964642545.1 uncultured Prolixibacteraceae bacterium
GCCGGCTCAGGGTTCGGACAATACAGTTACTTTCTCTCCGGCATGAAGGGCAACCTGATGATTGATGCCGTGGATCTAAAAGAGGAGCAGATTGCCGACTGCAACAGCTTCTTTCATTCGATTGGGAGATCAAACGTGCAATTCGCGGTTGCCGACCTCACAACATTCTCTAAGCCCGACAACTATGACCTTATCCTCTCGGTCGATGTGATGGAACATATCCTGGAAGATGAAGCTGTTTTCAGGAACTTTCATCAATCCCTGAAGCCCGGAGGCATGGTACTGGTTTCCACTCCTTCCGACCAGGGTGGATCGGATGTTCATGACCATGGTGAAGAGGAGTCGTTCATTGACGAACATGTAAGGGACGGGTATAACATTCAGGAGATCCAGGAAAAACTGAAACGAGCCGGATTCGGAAAGAGTGAAGCTCATTATACCTACGGGAAACCTGGTCAGCTCGGCTGGAAACTATCTATGAAATACCCGATCAAGATGCTTAATGCCAGTAAATTGTTCTTCATCATACTCCCGTTTTACTATCTGATTACTTTTCCGTTTGCTTTGTTGTTCAATGCAATGGATGTGTGGGGAAAACACAAGACAGGCACCGGCCTTATTGTCAAGGCATGGAAGTAGCGAAATTTTATCATTCATAATTCGTAATTCTTAATTGAACATTTCCTTTTATATAGCCCGTCGTTACTTCAAGTCCAAGAAGTCCCACAATGTCATCAATATCATTTCGATGATTTCAGTGGCAGGAGTCACGGTTGGCACCATGGCTCTGATCGTTGTTCTCTCAGTATTCAACGGGTTTGAGCAGCTTGTTGTCTCTCTTTTCAACTCGTTTAATCCCGACTTAGAGATCACCCTTTGTGAAGGCAAGAATTTTCCAGCAACCGATATCCCGCAGGAGTTACTCAGAGAAATGCCGGGGGTACTTTATCTGACTGAGGTGCTTGAAGAGAATGCCCTGATGAAATATAAGGACAAGCAGGCAATCGTAACACTTAAGGGAGTTGGAGAGGAGTATCAGCGGATGACTGGTGTCGATACCATGATGGCCGAAGGAAGGTTCCTCCTGCAGAGTGGCGAGAAAAATTTTGCTGTGCTTGGCTATGGGGTGGCATATTACCTGAATGCCAGTCTGAATGATTATATAAATCCCATTACTATTTTTGTTCCCAGCCGAACAGGAAAGATTGGAGGGGCACTTGATCAGGCTTTCAGTCAGGAGATCATCTTTCCCACCGGATATTTTTCCATCCAGCAGGAATTCGATGTTAAATATGCCCTGATGCCGATTCGCTTTGTCAGAAAACTGCTGGATTATTCCATTGAGGTGACATCTATCGAAGTCAAACTGGCTGATGGGACAGATCAGCGAAAGATCCAGAAACAGATCGAAGCGGCTGTAGGGGATAAATTCAAGGTGAAAAACCGGTTTCAGCAGCAGGAGCTCCTTTACAACATCATGAAATCGGAAAAATATGCCATCTTCCTGATCCTGACATTTATCCTTCTGCTGGCAACTTTCAATGTGGTTGGCTCACTCTCCATGTTGATCCTCGACAAAAAGAAAGACATCGCCGTTCTCCGGAGCATGGGTGCAACCATGAAACTGATCAAACGGATTTTTATGACCGAGGGGATGCTGATCTCCTTTATCGGCGCTGTGACAGGCATGATCCTGGGTGGTGCCGTTTGCTGGACCCAGCAAACCTACGGCGTGATCAGGATGGGTGGTCCCAATAGCACATTTGTTGTCGACAGCTACCCTGTTCACATGCAACCCTTTGACTTCCTGATTGTCTTTTCTACTGTGATGCTGATCGGCTATATGGCTGCATGGTATCCTGTCTTTAATATCCGCAAAATTAACACCACACTAGTCAGGCTCGATTGATCCATTTTTCTTGCTAACTCACTACCGTTGATAAAAGTCCTGTAGGAATTTCAATTAATTGAATGCTTTTTAGTAAATTTGTTCGTTGTAAAAACTCACAAAATCTTTCACAATGATGAAATCTCTATTCACACATGTTTCTATCTCAATCTTCCTTTTTTGCTTTCCTGGCTTGATGATGGCAGGGGAGATACAGTTTTCGAATGGGAAGACCGAACTACGAATCACAACCAACAACTACCAGCAGCTAACCTTCACAAGCGATATCTCCTCCATGCTTTTTCGGGATATCCAGACAAAGCTGGGCGATTTCACTGAACTTTATATCCCCGGATATGGCTATGGCACTGACATTGGAGATCCCAAACTTCCGGTCGCACGAAAACTGATTGAGATCCCAGTGAATGCCACACCAGAGATTCTTGTCACCCATGCTGAATATACCGATTATTCACTGGCAGAGCTGGGAATCGACTATCAGGTCATTCCACTCCAAGCCTCAGTGAGTAAAGCAATCACCGATCCCGACGAGATCCCATTTGTGATCAATGCCGAATCTTACCTGGAGAATCAATTCTTTGGATCCCCGCTGGTTTCTCTTTCTCCTGCCGGAACCATGCGTGCGGTGACATTGGCTAGCCTTGATGTGGCCCCGGTCCAATACAACCCCGTTACAGGAATTCTGCGTATCTATCAGACAATAGAAGCAATAGTCACTTTCACCAATGGGAGTGAACAGGCCAGTATTGCAAGGAAGCAGTCACTTTACTCGCCCTTTTTTGAAAATGCATATAACCAGTTAGTCAATTATAAGCCGCTCACCGATGAGCTGATCACTTCGACTCCGGTTACTTACATCATTGTCTCCGCCCCGATGTTTGAAGATGCCCTTCAGCCTTTCATCGACTGGAAAACAAGAAAAGGATTTAAAGTTGTTGAGGCCTATACAGATGATCCGGCTGTGGGAACAACCACTTCTTCGATCAGTAACTACCTGGAGGATTTCTACAACAATCCCCCAACCGGTTATGAAGCTCAAAGTTTTGTCCTGATTGTTGGCGACGTTGCC
>CAZXQU010000009.1:0-57673 GCA_964642545.1 uncultured Prolixibacteraceae bacterium
TCGTGACCTCCGGGTTATGAATCCGACGCTCTAACCAACTGAGCTACCACGCCAGTTTTGCGGGTGTAAAGGTAATCGATTCAGATTTACGATCAAAGAAAAAGTGAAATCATACATCAGGCAACCACAATCGTCTTCACATTCACGAACTCCCTGATGCCGTGGCTCCCAAGTTCCCGGCCGTATCCCGATTTCTTGATTCCTCCGAACGGAAGCCGTGGGTCGGATTTGGTCATGCCATTGACAAATACGGCACCGCTTTCCACCTGTCGCGCGATATGTTCCCCTTGTTTGATGTCATTAGTCCAAACACAACCTCCCAGTCCGAATACAGAGTCGTTAGCTACGCTCACAGCCTCTGCTTCGGTAGAAACAGGGATAATGGCAAGCAACGGCCCGAAAGTCTCTTCTGAATAGGCTGGCATGCCTGGTTTGACATTTGTAAGGATGGTAGGCTGATAGTAACACCCTTCTCGTTCGTATCGGGCACCTCCCGCGATCAGAACTGCTCCCATCCGGATTGACTCCTGCACCTGACGTTCGATATCGTCCACCAGGTCGAGGCGGGCCATAGGGCCGATGTTAGTTTCAGGATCCATTGGATCCCCAACTTTCAGCCCTTTAAATGCTTCGTGGATCCGATGAGTAAACTCTTCCAGCACCTTCTCCTGAACAATAAATCGCTTAGCTGCAATGCAACTCTGGCCCTGATTGATGAGACGGGCAGTGACAGCAGCAGGAACAGCCAAATCCAGATCCGCATCATCCAGTATGATGAAGGGATCTGATCCGCCCAGTTCCAGCAGACTTTTTTTGATCTGCCGGCCTGCAGCGGAAGCTACCTGGCTTCCGGCATATTCACTGCCGGTTAATGTTACAGCGACAACTGCAGGATGGTCAATTACCGGATCCACCATGCTGGAAGGGATCATCAGGGAACGGAAAAGATTTTTTGGGAAACCGGCTTCACGGAAAATATCCTCAATAGCCAGTGCACATCCAGGCACGTTGGAAGCGTGCTTCAACAGTCCACCATTCCCGGCCATCAGGGCAGGAGCAGCAAAGCGGAAGACCTGCCACAGAGGGAAGTTCCAGGGCATCACCGCCAGAACAATTCCCAAAGGCTGGTATGCAACGAAGCTTTTGGAAGCATCTGTTTCGATCACTTCATCCTGAAGAAAGGATTGCGCATTCTCAGCATAATATTCGCAAACCCATGCGCACTTCTCTACTTCGGCTTCCGACTCCCGGATGATTTTTCCCATCTCAAGGGTCATGAGTTGTGCCAACTCTGTCTTACGAGTTCGAAGCAAGTCGGCAGCTTTCAACATTAACTCACGACGAAGGGAGACGGGAGTAGTTTTCCATTGAAGCCACTCCTTATTGGAAAGGTTGATGATCTCAATAACCTCTTCGGTCGAGTGTTCACGGTACTCTTTGATAATTTTGTTGGTTGCAGGATTGATGCTTTTCATGATATTTATTCGCTAAATTATCCATTCCAATAGTGCTCATGAATACTTTGCATTTCGCTTTTCGCTTTTCGCTTCGGCCTGAAATGATAGGACTAAAGCCCTGAAAGTTCGATTTCCTATAACCCGTCAGCTATAGCAGACGGCAATTCATGACCTCATGACCCCATGACCTTCTCTCTCAAATAATACCCCGTATACGACTCCTTGCACTTCACAAGATCCTCAGGTGTGCCTGAAAATACGAGATTTCCTCCCTCTTCTCCGCCTTCCTTGCCCAGATCGATCACCCAGTCGGCCGATTTGATGACTTCCGGATTGTGTTCAACTACCAGAACCGAATGGCCAATCTGGATTAAAGAGTCAAACGCAATCAGCAGCTTGTGAATGTCGTGAAAGTGGAGTCCGGTAGTGGGTTCATCAAAGATAAAGAGTGTAGGTTTCTCTGTATTTCCTTTGGAGAGGAAAAAAGCCAGTTTAATCCGTTGTGCTTCACCTCCCGACAAGGTTGAGGAGGACTGACCCAGTTTCAGATAACCGAGCCCCACATCCTGAAGTGATAGGAGTCTTAACAGGATTCTCTTTTCAGTGGTTGAGGGCTTGCTGTCGTGCGAGAAAAACTCAATTGCCTCGTCAACTGTCATCTCCAGGATGTCCACAACCGTTTTCTCACGGTATTTTACATCCAGTACCTCCTCCTTGAACCGTTTCCCATTGCAGGCATCGCAAGTGAGGTAGATATCAGCCATGAATTGCATTGCAATTTTCTGCACGCCATCACCTTCGCACTCTTCACAACGGCCACCAGCGATGTTAAATGAAAAGAAGCCTGGTTTGTAACCTCTGACAACCGACAACTTCTGGTCTGAAAAGAGGTGGCGAATCTCATCGAATGCTTTTATATAGGTGGCAGGGTTCGATCGTGAGGAGCGTCCTATCGGGTTTTGATCTACGAGTTCGACAGATCCGATACGGTTGAAGTCTCCTTCCAGGTGATCAAATTTTCCGGTCTTTTCAGCCCAACCTCCATGCATCTTTTTTAACGCCGTGAAGAGAATTCGCTTCACCAGAGAGGTCTTGCCCGAACCGCTCACACCGGTAACTACTGTGAAAATGTGGAGCGGAAATTCAACATTAATCATTTTAAGGTTGTTCTCCCGGGCCCCTTTGATACTGATGAACTCCTTCCAGCTTCGACGCCTTTCGGGCAGTCCAATGGAGAGTTTGCCACCCAGGTACTGGCCGGTCAGACTTCTCTCACAGGTGATCATCTCATTTACTTTCCCCTGGAATACGACCTCTCCGCCATGCTGACCGGCAAGAGGTCCAATGTCGATAATCTCATCGGCTGCCCTGATGATCTCTTCGTCGTGTTCCACCACAATAACGGTGTTACCCAGGTCACGCAATTTGTTCAACACCTTGATCAGGCGTTGCGTATCGCGGGGATGCAAACCAATACTTGGCTCATCCAGGATATACATGGACCCAACCAGGCTGCTGCCAAGAGCAGTCGAGAGGTTGATCCGCTGCGATTCACCGCCCGAAAGGGTAGACGAGAGCCGGTTGAGGGTCAGGTAGCCCAGTCCTACATCGATGAGGGCTTCCAGCCTGTTGTTGATTTCGGTAAGAAGTCTTTTCCCAACGCCCTTTTCGAATTCGGTTAGTTTTAGTTTTCCAAAAAAATCTCTCAATTCATCAATCGGCTTGAGAACTATATCGTTGATTGACATTCCTCCAACCTTTACGTAGGAGGCATCTTTTCTTAGCCGGGTCCCTTTACATTCGGGGCATACAGTCTTTCCCCGATAGCGTGACATCATAACCCGGTACTGAACCTTGTAGTTCTGACTCTCAACAAATTCAAAAAATTTGTTGAGTCCTTTGAAATACCTGTTTCCTTTCCAGAGGAGGGACCGTTGTTGGGACGTCAATTCGTAAAAGGGCTTATGAATCGGAAAATCAAACTTATAGGCATGCATAACCAATTCATTCTTCCATTCACTCATCTTCTCTCCACGCCAGCATGCCATTGCATCTTCATAGATAGAGAGGCTTTTATTAGGCACCACGAGGTCCTCATCGATCCCGATCACACTTCCAAACCCTTCACAGTGATTGCAAGCACCAAATGGGTTGTTAAAACTGAAAAAATTTTCGGATGGCTCTTCAAATATGATACTGTCGGCTTCGAACCGATTGGAGAACTGATGCCGTTTTGTCTCCACTCCTGATATTTCGGCAATACAGTATCCGTGGCTTTCAAAAAAAGCCGTTTGAACTGAATCTGCCAGCCGGTTTCTATTATCCTCATCGTCAGAATTAATAGTCACCCGGTCAACTACAAGGAGTAACTCTTTGTAATTACATGTATCTTTTTCAAGAGCTTCCTCAATCCGAATGATCTCCCTATCTATCATCACTCTGTTAAATCCTTGCTGAAGAAGTACCTTGCATTTCGACTTCAGGTCGCCATTTTGTGCGATACCATTCAGTGGAGCAAAGATTGTTGCTTTCGACCCGTTTTCGGCAGAGAGCAGAAAATCTACCACGTCGGATACGCTATCACGTTTGACCAATTTGCCCGATTCAGGGCTGAAGGTTTTGCCAATCCTGGCGTAGAGTAGTTTGATGTATTCATAAACCTCGGTCGATGTTCCTACGGTTGACCTGGGGTTCATAGTGTTGACCCGCTGTTCAATGGCAATAGCCGGAGCGATGCCCTGGATAGAGTCAACCTCAGGTTTGGTCATCCTTCCAAGGAATTGCCGGGCATAAGCGCTCAGGCTCTCGACATACCGTCGCTGTCCTTCGGCATAAAGCGTATCAAATGCCAGTGACGATTTTCCGGAACCAGAAAGTCCTGTGATTACCACAAACTTGTTCCGGGGGATAGCCAGGCTGATATTCTTCAGGTTGTTGACCCGGGCACCTTTGATAACAATGTGCTCGTTCGGGTTTGGGTGTTCATTCCGTCTCATGTTGTCGATCCCGCAGAAACTGCGAAAATAGCAAGAAAATTTGCTTTTCTTTTTTTTTTCACTATTTTTGCTGCAACCTTTCACAAAAAAGGGCGTATTAGAATAAACATCACCGCGCATTCGCGCTTAACGCATAGGAGGGATATTATCGGCTAAAACTCTACTCTTTTTTCTCTAAAAAGGAGGTCCCATGAGCAACCATGCAATCAGTGATCAAGAACTGATAGGCAGGTATTTAGCCGGTCAAGAATCCGCCCTCGAAATACTAGTCCGACGTCATAAAAATCGTGTCTTTGCTTATATTCTTATGGTAGTTAAGGATAAAGAGCTTGCTGAAGACTTGTTTCAGGATACATTCATAAAGGTGATCAATACCATACGTTCAGGTCAATATAAAGAAGAGGGGAAATTTATCCAATGGGCAATGCGTATTGCTCACAACCTCATCATTGACTATTTCAGGAAAGCCAAACGAATCCCGATCATCGAAAATCGGGACGAATACGACGTCTTCGACAGGGTTCGTCTACCTGTTGTGTCCGTTGAAGAGATGATGATCACCGAGCAGATACACAAAGATGTGAAACGGTTGATCGAATACCTTCCAAAAGAGCAGAAGGAGGTATTGATGATGCGCCATTATGCTGATATGAGCTTCAAGGATATCGCTGAAGTGACCAACGTCAGTATCAATACAGCCCTCGGACGGATGCGTTACGCGTTGATCAACCTCAGGAAACTGGTCAAGGAGAAAGAGGTAATCCTTTCGGTATAAATCTATTTTTTTAAACAATTAAAATATCCTTATAATTACTCCGTTTCACTGGTATGAATAATCGTAAAATAACTAATCATGCCTATGAAGCGAAGCTTTACAATTTTATTTGGAAATTCTGTGTCGGAAGGGAAGTCAAGCCCCGATGATCTGCAGGAAAACAACAAGAATGTTTCTCCCAGGGAATATGTGATCAAGAACATACTGAATTACTCGAAGTCCTTGTCTACTTGTCAAACACATCAAACCGGCACCATGTTTCTGGTGATGAACTAAAAAGAAAGGGCAGCCACTGGCTGCCCTTTCGCTTTATATTCTTTAGCTCTATTTTCTCTTCTCTTTGATCCTTGCCTTCTTGCCTTGCAACTCCCTAAGATAGAAGATTCTTGCCCTTCTTACAACACCCCGTTTGTTCACATCTATCTTTTCAATAAATGGGGAAGCTATAGGAAAAATCCGCTCAACACCGATGTTGCCTGAAATTTTCCTTACTGTAAATGTCCCTGTATGACCTTTCCCGGCACGTTGAAGAACAACGCCCTGAAAACTCTGGATACGCTCCTTGTTACCTTCCTTGATCTTATAATGAACGGTAATCGTATCACCTGCCTTGAATGCGGGAAGCTCATGCTTCTCAACAACATTCTCCACAACATAATTCATGATTTCAGCTTTGTTCATCCTGTTTCTCCGTTAGAAGTTTATTTTGAAAAGGGAGTGCAAATATAGACATTTTTTCTTTTCGCAAAACGGGAAAGAGGATAATTTTCCGGAAAATCTGCTCGAAGTGAAACTCATTTGTCGTCGTAGAGCCCGGGACGGCGGTTTCGGGTACGCTCTATTGATTGCTCGTGTCTCCAGTTGGCAATCTCTTTATCGTTGCCCGAAAGGAGTATATCTGGTACGTTCATATCCCGGAAGTTGTATGGGCGGGTATAGACTGGTGGAGAGAGAAGGTTGTCCTGGAACGAGTCGGATAGAGCCGATGTCTCATCCCCAAGTACACCAGGGATCAATCTGACAATGCTGTCAACAAGTAGTGCAGCCGCCAGCTCACCTCCAGAGAGTACATAATCTCCAACAGAGATCTCACGGGTTATCACAAGTTCCCGAATCCTCTCATCAATTCCTTTGTAGTGACCACAAAGAAGGATCAGGTTTCCTTTTACGGAGATGTGGTTCGCCAATTTTTGCGTCAGCAATTCACCGTCGGGACTCAGATAGATGATGTCATCATAGGATCTCTGCGCAGATAATGTTTCGATGCAATGTACGATGGGTTCCGCCATCATCACCATTCCTGCCCCTCCCCCATAAGGGTAGTCATCTACGTTTTTATGCTTGTTTGTTGCATATTCCCTGAAGTTATGCAATTGAATAGTGACAAGCTCCTTTTCCTGGGCTCTTTTGATGATTGACTGATGGAACGGCCCTTCAAACATCTCGGGGAATATGGTCAGAATATCAATATGCATTGTGATTCGGGGTGTAATCCTGGAAAAGGAGGGTAATAATCTCCGACAGGCAGTTAACAGGTTCTTTTGTCTCGAAGGTAATCGATGTCTTCAGTGGGGTTTCCTGGTTGTTCGATATAAAACAGTGCCCCTGATATTTGTCATCATCATCAATGATGATCACTGGGTATCTTCCATCAGGAGGCAGCAGTTTTGCCTCTTCTTCGAGTTGGATTGAGTAGTGGAAATAGGGGAAGTCAACCGAAGGTGGCTTCAGTGAGGAACACTTGCCAGTGATGATATAATTGTGATCCAGGTATCGGTTTGCACGACGAATGTCTCCTTCCTGAATGGCTTTCCGGATGTAAACGGAGCTGACAGACTCTTGTTGGACCTCCTGTTCGGGAATCTCCTCTACATCAAAATTAAATTGTTTGCCCAGTTGTGCCATCAAATCTGTGTCGCCTTCACGATTGTGTCCAAAATGGTGGTTGTAACCTGTAATGATCTTTCGGGCATGTAGTTTTTTCAATAAAATATCCTTGACAAAACTAACCGATGAGATCTCAGAGAACTCTTTGGTAAAATTCACAATAATTAAGTGATCCAGTCCGGCCCGGGATAAAAGTTCTATTTTTTCGCGTGGAGAAGCTATCAGCCGGAGACCTTTACCGTAAGTATCCGGGTACAGAACTTTTCGGGGATGGGGATGGAATGTGATCAGGACAGTCTCCCCCTCAATATCAAAAGCCAGTTTTTTAAGCCTTTCAAGGATGGCTTTATGCCCAGAATGTACACCATCAAAAGAGCCAGTCGATACAACTGCATTCCTGATCTCTTCAAGATGTTCGAAGTCGTAATAGATCTTCAATTTTTCCCTCTTACTTGAACCGTTCGTCGTTTTTCTTGGCGAAAAATGCAACTTTCTCCAGTGAAGTGATCATGTCATACTCTTCCAGGTAGACATAAGGCGGCACATTGAGGGGTTTGGGAGAATAGTTCAGAATCCCTTTGATGCCAGACTCTACAAGAGCTTCGGCAATGTCGGGGGCCTGATCAGCTGGAACAGTGATAATCCCAATTGAGATGTTGTGTTTCTTTATCACTTCATTCAGGCTGTTGATGTGGTATACTGTAACGCCGTCATAGCCCCTGTTGATCTTCTCTGGGTTTACATCGAAAGCCGCGATAATGGAAAGTTTCGAACGTTTTCCCTTGAAGTAACTTATCATCGCTTTTCCCAAGTTCCCCAGTCCTATAACGGCTACCCTCTGCCCCTTTTCAGTATCCACGATTCGTCCGATCAATTCGATCAACTCCTTGATGTCATATCCTTTTCTAAGGTTCCCTGAATAGCCAATCAGCATCAAATCGCGGCGAACTTGTACCGGCGTAATATGGAGCATAAGGGCAATCTCATGTGAAAAAACATGTGTTTTTTCCTTCGATAAAGTCAAGAGAAGCGCCCTTCTGTACTGACTCAGACGCTCTACCGTTTTGTGTGGAAGGTTTTTTAAATACATGTCGATATGTTTAGATTCGTAGATAAAAGTAGATAAAAATATTACATCTCATTAATAATTGTTGAAAAATTAACAATATACTGTTAATTAGATAACTAATTTCTGTTTCATTGGAATTGTGTAGATTTGCCCCCAAATTTGGAATCTATAACCTATTTTAATCACATTCCTATGTTTTATTTGATGATCATTGTTTTCATTCTGGGCTATGCGGCAATTGCCCTGGAACATCCGTTAAAGGTCAATAAATCTGCGACTGCATTGATACTTGCCGTACTAATGTGGGTATTGTTTATTTTTGGCGGCGAACACATATTGGTCAATACAGATAGTTTTCACAAATATCTGGAAGAGTTCACCAATGGAAATTTTCAGGGTTGGGTCTCTCACCATGAACTACTAAATCACCTGGGAGAGATCTCAGAGATTCTGTTCTTCCTCCTCGGGGCTATGACAATAGTCGAGCTAATTGATTCACACGAGGGGTTCAGGATTATTACAGACAAAATCAAAACCACCAACAAGGTAAAGTTGTTATGGATTTTAAGTATTCTCACCTTTTTTATGTCTGCCGCTCTTGACAACCTTACTACCTCTATTGTCATGGTTGCTTTGCTTAGAAAACTGATTGCAGATAAAAAAGACCGTTGGTTTTTTGCCGGGATGGTAATTATTGCCGCGAATAGTGGCGGAGCCTGGAGTCCTATCGGTGATGTTACAACTATTATGTTATGGATTGGAGGGCACGTTACTACGTTAAATATCATTGCAAAAACATTTGTTCCCAGTTTGATCTCGATGTTATTCCCATTGGTATTTCTATCTTTTCTGATGAAAGGCGTCGTCCGTCGACCTGCACATGTGGTTAAGGAGATCCACGAAAACTCCACCTCATCGTTTGAACGAAACATTATCTTTTTTATGGGGATTGGTGCCTTGTTGATGGTGCCTGTTTTTAAGACAATAACACATCTGCCTCCCTATTTGGGCATGCTGATGGGTCTAGGGATACTATGGGTAACGACAGAAATCCTTCATAAATCAAAGAACGAAGAGCACAAGCCCATGCTCACCGTTGTAGGAATACTCCGGCGAGTCGATACGCCAAGCGTGTTGTTTTTCCTGGGGATACTTTTAGCCGTTGCTGCATTGCAGAGTGCAGGTCATCTGAGGTTATTAGCGACAGCCCTCGACGAACACGTAGGCAATCTTTACCTGATAAACGTGGTCATTGGTATCTTGTCAGCCATTGTCGACAATGTTCCTTTAGTGGCAGGCGCCATGGGAATGTATGAATCGGTATTTGCAGTCGATCACTATTTCTGGGAAATGCTCGCCTATTGTGCCGGTACCGGCGGAAGCATCCTGATCATTGGATCGGCAGCAGGTGTCGCTGTGATGGGGATGGAGAAGATCGATTTTATCTGGTATGTTCGGAAGATCTCGGTATGGGCGCTTGCTGGTTACTTCGCAGGCGCTGCAACGTACTGGGCAATGAATGTCTTTTTGTTTGAATAACAACAGCCTATTTCCCAATTATCAAGCGGAAACCGTGTCCATGAATATTGACAATCTCTATGTTGCGATCTGGTTTTAGATATTTTCTGAGACGAGCGAGAAAGACATCCATACTGCGACCATTGAAGTAGTTGTCGTCACCCCAGATTTTCTCAAGAGCCTGTTTCCGTAACAGGATTCCATCTTGTACTTCGCAAAGCATGCGCAATAGTTTTGCCTCTTTGGGTGATAACGTCTGAATTTTCTCCAAATGAGCCAGAGTTCTCAGAGTGAAATTAAATGTAAATATTCCAACCTGGAAATCAAGCAATTTGCTCTCGTCTTCCACTGGTTGCAAGTGACGCTTCAGGATGGCTTTTAATTTGTACAGGAGAACTTCGGAATCAAACGGTTTTGTGATATAGTCATCGGCACCTGTCTTGAATCCTTGCAGCATATCTGTTTTCAGTGATTTGGCTGTCAGAAAAATAAATGGAAGATCGGGATGAAGCTTTTTAATCTCCTTTGCTAATGTGAACCCATCCATCACCGGCATCATTACATCAAGGATGCAGATATCAAACGAATCCTCTTGCACTGTTTCCAACCCTTGCTTGCCATCAGTCCTCAGGACTACGACGTAATCATTCAGTTCAAGATACGACTTCATAATCGAACCGAAATTAGGATCGTCCTCTACAAGGAGTACTTTAACGTTATTGTTCATCGCTTCTTTTTTCTTACATTTTACGTCTCACATCTCACATCTCACGTCTTACATCCTTCGTTTCAATAGGCAGGGATATCTCAAACTGGCTCCCTTTATCCGAGGCACTGGAGAGTTTTATCTCTCCCTGATGAGCCATTACGATGGCCTTTACATAACTTAATCCAAGGCCGAAACCTTTGATATTATGAACGTTACCAGTTGTTACCCGGTAAAATTTATCAAATACTCTTTTTTGAACTTCCTGGCTCATTCCCATTCCTTTATCCTCGACTCTGAAGAAGAAATATCCTGACCTGATCCCTGTCTTAATTGTAATCTCGGGATGGGAAATAGAGTATTTGTTGGCATTATCCAGGAGGTTCATCAATACGTTTCGCAGATGTCCTTCATCAGCAAGTACAGTGGCATTCGATGCGTCAAACTGTGTCTCAATTCTCCCTCCGCGCTTCTCCACGATCAACCTGAAATGACCTACAGTACGGCTGATCAAGTCATGAAGGTTCAGTGGCTCCATGTGGAGTTTGAAATCACGGCTGTCGAGCAGCGACATCTGGAGAACCTGTTCAACCCGCGTATTCATTCTGCTGTTCTCCTCTTTGATAATCTGTGTGTACGATTTGATTCGGTCGGGAGAGTTAATCACTTTTGCATTGTTTATTGAATCGGTAGCTATGGAAATTGTGGCAATAGGAGTTTTGAACTCATGTGTCATATTGTTGATGAAGTCGGTTTTAATATCCGAAATCTTCTTTTGTCTGATGATTACGAAAATGCTCAACCCCGAGGATAACACAATGATTATAGTAAAGAGGATAGATCCAAACATCAGGACGGAGAGAGATTTCAGGATATGACTCTTTTGTCGGGGAAAGTAGACTAAGAGCTGATAGGGTTTTTCAATTACATCATTGGGAAAAAGCGAAACCAGATGATCCATCGCCTCGTGTGGGTCAAGGTATCCTGCTGAACGGATCGGCATTGGATTGCTATCATTCAACGGGGAAAAGACAGCGAACTCAAAAGGTATCGTAACATCTTTGTCTGAAAGTGATGATTTTAACGTACTTTCAAGATGGAATTTATCAATCCTGGATTCCACAGTTTTTGGGATTTCCTCAAACTCCACAGCCATCCGTTGGATCAAATCCTGCAATTGAGATGCACGCCTATCCAGTTTTCTGATCTTGTCTTCAAGTATTTTTGTTGACTTTTTTAAAGGTGGTTCTGGTGGCAGGGGTGGTCTAACAACAACGGGAGTGGAGGTATAACTACTAATAAAAAAGTTCCCTTTCATGCCGGCTTCATCTCCTTCAGAACTTATTTCCAATCTGGGAGCTCCCGGGGCTTGATAATAATACAATTCCGGATTTTGGCTGTAGGTACGTTCCAGTCTCTTTTCATGCACATCCTGCTGTTGAATATATCTCTCCTGAATAACCCAAACGGAGTCAAGCTTCTCCAGTTGGTGCGCCTGCCATTCAAACTGGATGTTCACCCACTCATTTTCCAGAATGATACTGGTTTGCAGCTGGTTCATGAGGGAGTCGATATCAATCTGTTGTCGTTTATTTAATGACTGGTCCCGTATAAATTCTTCATAGTTCTTTCGTGATTGGTCTGCGGCTCTTTTGCTTCCTTTCGGATCAGCACGAATAATTCGTTCTTCAGTTACATAGTATGAGATCCCATTCAATGCATCGTGAATGAGGTCGGCATCAATTTGATCCTGAGCTAGTGATAAGGTGTCACTTACATAGCTTTGAATAAGGTTGAGAATGCTGTCAGAGATGAGCCTGGAACTCAGGAGGGATATGTTTTCACTCGTCTCCATCCTGGCTATAGCATTCCCCAGTGCATCATTCACTCGTTGATTGAATTGCGCTTCACGGATCTCAATAGCATTCCTTATCCATAGGTATTGGACCACCATAATCCCTGCAAGTGAAAGGCAGATAAAAAGGATGATAAGGGAGAGCCATTTTTTATCCATGAACCAAAAGTAGTAAATCAAATGGGTCGTAATTAGATAATTAACGTTTCATTAACCAATTTTAACGCCTCATTAACAGTTATTCATTGATATCGGGAATAGTTTTGTGCTTTCCAAGAATGATAATTCAGTAGTTTTGTAAATTCTTAATTGTTAGAATTATGAAAAAATCAATTCGAATTTTAAAACCGGTTGTATTTGCATGTTTGGCAGTGGCAATGACCTCTCTTTTTTCCGTAGTACTTCTTGCACAGGATACACTCGAGAAGAAACCGCAAAAAGTTATTACTATTAAATTAGATATGGATGAAGATGGTGAGTCTTATACCATTGATACAACAATTGTTATTGATGAAAATTTCGACATGGACGAGTTTAAGGAAGCCATGAAGGAATATGAAGTGCAGGTGATGGATATGGGAAAGTGCCTGAAAGAGATGGAACTGGAACTCCAAGGAGAGGACCTGGAGAAAGCGATGCAGGAGATAGAGATTTCACTGCGCGATGTTTATCGTGACAGTCCCCCGATGAGGGCCTATTGCCGGGGGATGAGGGCCCCTCATCGTATGGATCAATACCAAAAGCAGAGGAATATGTTTTTTTATGGGAAACCGGATATTCACCGTGAAATGGTTCGGGTAAGGCCCCCAAAGAGAGGTGAGTCTCTTTCCGATGTACTTGGAGACATTCCTATGAGTGCCGTTACAAGCTATAAGATAAAGGAAACGAAGAACGGCAAACGGATAACCATTGAGGTTTCTGATGATGCGATGGATGATCTGGACGAGGATATCTTGATCTGGACAGGGGATGTTCCATCTCCTCCTCCTCCTCCTCCTTCTCCCAAAATGAAAAGGAAAATCTTTATCGAGAAGAATATTGAAAAAGAGGAGAAACCAGAATAGCCTCAATGATCAACGAAGATCGTCGAGGTTTTTTAGTAGCTGTTCAACTTTTGTACACTCTTCGAGATGTGAATAATTTGTTGTTGCATGTTCCATTGCAGCGAAAGAGACCTGTTTCAGTTTTTCCGGGTTGCTTATTGCCAGGTTGATCGTAGCTGCCAGGTCAAGGGGATTTTTTGCGCGATAAAGCCATCCGAATTTGCCATTGCCTAATAGTTCTGTTGTACCTCCTGCCCTTGAACCTATTACCGGAATTCCGCATAACATCGCCTCAATGGTAACCATCCCATAAGTCTCCTCAAAGGAACCAAGTACAAAAAGATCGATTGCGGCATAGAACCCTGCGATATCATCCTGGTATCCCCGAAAGAAAACATCATTCTGCATTCCGTTTTCATCAACAAGATCTTGAAGTTGTTGGAGGTAGTTATCTCCTTCGCCCTTGGTCGTCTCACCCATGATCAAAAGAAGGCAATCTACACCTTGAGCTTTTAATAACTTTACCGCTTCGATAACAAGATGTTGTCCTTTCTGAGGATCGAGACGTCCCAAGATGCCGAGTATAAATCCATGAGTTGGTAGCCTGAGTTGTTGTCTGGCAATCTGTTTTGAAGGAAGAGATGCTTGAAGGCGATCTACTTCCAAACCAAGAGGAATCAGGTGGATTCGCTCTTTAGGGAAACTTGTCCTGGTAAGGATCTCCTCTTTCATATAGGGGAGTAAGGTGATCCAGGCATCCAGTTGCCGGAATCGAAACGTGTGGATTGGATCCTTTTTTTGGGTTCCCAGTCGCATGTGTTGTTGGTATACCAGCCGGATCTTATTGCGGTACAACAGTTTCACTAGTCCACCGAAGTCGAGGTCCCGGTTGTCAACCAGGATAACAATCCGGATGTTTAAACGGTCCAGTTTTCGTTTAACAACAATTGCCTCAAGGATGTCAAAGTAGCGTTTATTCCTGAAAATAAACCTTAAGGGAACACCCTCTGCAGAAGCGTGTTTAGCAAGGGGAGAATTTTCGAGGCAAAAAAGTGTCACCTGATGATGTCTTTCACACATCCAGCGTGCCAGTCGTACAGTATTCATTTCGAGGCCACCCCAGCTTCCCGAGGAACAGTAGATGGCGATAGGTGGTAGCTTCATGAAGAACCAGTGTGGATCAATGGTTGTAAAGATACTAAATAAATGAGGCCGCCTGAAAAAAGGCGGCCTCAGGAGGTGGATGTTGCTAGGGGCCACATGTATCGCCCTAACAAAACTTAGTATCGCTTTCGCGGAGTATAGTGAGTATGGAGGAGTTCGTGGGATTTGTGTCCGAGTGGTTTTACAAGAAACTCCTTGTAGATTTCTTGCACATCGGGGTTCTCATGAGATTTTCTGAGAGGCATACCCATATCTTCTCGGTAAATAGCCTCTTTCCGTTTGGAACGGATCTCTTTATTTGTCGGGATTGGTTGCCCACCACCACCTAAGCATCCACCAGGGCATGCCATGATCTCAATGAAATGGTAATTGGCTGTTCCATCTTTTACTTTTTGCATCACCTCTTTGGCATAGGCTAAACCGTTTGCTACGACACATTTTAACTCCACACCTTCCAGAAACTTAAACTCCGGTTTCGTTTTAGTAATCAGCAGGCTGGCTTCCCGAACTTCACCTTCGGTTCCCCGGACAGGTGTGATATTGAGGTTTTCAAACGGGACTTCCCGCCCGGTTACCACTTCATAAACGGTTCTGATTGCAGCTTCCATCACACCTCCTGTTGTACCGAAGATCACGGCTGCTCCGGTGGACATACCCATAATATTATCAAAATGGCTTTCGGGGAGTTTATCAAATTCCATCCCAGCCTGGGTGATCATGATCCCCAGTTCGCGTGTGGTGAGGACATAGTCTACGTCTTTGTATCCGCTGGAACGCATCTCCGGGCGATCGGCTTCAAATTTTTTTGCCGTGCAGGGCATAATGGAGACAGAGACCAGGTTTTTCGGATCCAGCTTCTTCTTTTGTGCATAATAGGTCTTCACCAGTGCACCAAACATCTGTTGGGGTGATTTACAGGTAGAGAGATTTGGCAACAGATCCGGGAAGGTATGTTCGAGGAATTTTATCCAGGCCGGGGAACAGGAAGTAGCCATAGGCAATGCGACCTTAGGGTCTTTATCCACGAGGACCCGTTTAAGTCTTTCAATAAGTTCATGCCCCTCTTCAATGATAGTGAGATCGGCAGTAAAATCGGTATCCAGCACTGCATCGAATCCCAGGCGTTTCAGTGCAGTAACCATCTTCCCTGTCACAATCATGCCGGGAGGCATCCCCAATGCTTCGCCGAGGGCGACACGGACGGCCGGAGCAGTTTGTACCACGACATGTTTCGTTGGATCGTAGATAGCATCCCACACTTGGTCAACATAGTTCCGTTCAATCAGAGCTCCGGTCGGACAACGGTTCACACACTGGCCGCAATTGGTGCAAACGACTTCAAAGAGCGGGTGTTCGAAGAACGTTGAGATCTTCATCTTGTTTCCACGATAGGCAACACTCAGGGCACTTACGCTTTGCAACTCTTCACATGTCCTTACACAACGCTGGCAACGGATGCAACGGCTGTCATCCTTGATGATAGCCGAGTTGAACATATCGATGGTATAGTGCTTGTCAGGAACCAGGTCGAGGAACATGTGATCTCCTGTAAGCATTTGAGATGCAAGTGATTGCAGTTCGCAATTTCCGTTTTTATAACATTTGGTACAGTCAGCATTGTGTTCAGATAGCAGGAGCTCTACAATATGTTTTCTTGCAACACGAACTTTCCCACTGTTAGTATGGATCACCATCCCTTCTGATACGGGCATAGCGCAAGCTGCTGGAAGGGTTCTTGAATTCTCCTGTTCAACTACACATACCCGGCAGTTTCCAGCTACACAGAGGTCTTCATGGTAACACAGTGTGGGAATATGGATGTTGAGCTTACTGGCAGCAGCCAGGATGGTGGTGCCTGCATCAACCGTAACCGCAATTCCGTCGATGGTTAAATTTACTTTCTTAGACATATCTTATTTCCGTATTTTCAGGTTAATAATTGGCTAGTAGATCATCTCTTCTCTGAAGTTATTGACAATGGAGGAGAATGAGTTGGCCACCGATTGTCCCAGACCGCATTTCGCCGTGATCCTCATGCTTTCCGAAAGTTTCAGTAACTGTTCGAGATAGAGTGCTTTCTTTTCGCCTTTTTTTACAGCAACGATTCCTTTGAGAAGCTGCTGGCAACCAACACGACATGGAGTACATTGGCCACATGATTCTTCTTCAAAGAAATCGAGGTAGTTGTGAAGAACGTTATACATGGAACGGGAACTATTAAACAGCATCATAGATCCTCCCGTAGGTACACCTTCAAATCCGATAACAGTCTCCTTGAATTTTTTTCTTGGCACACAGAATCCGGACGCACCTCCAACCTGGACAGCTTTCGTATCGCCATCGCCAAACTCCTCTACAAATTGTTCCAGGGGCATTCCCAACTCCAGTTCATAGATTCCTGCGATAGGGGTATCGCCGGAAACGGAGAAAACTTTGGATCCACGTGAATCGGTGGTTCCCAGTAATTTGAACTGAACCGGTCCCAATCGCATGATCATCACTACATTGACAAAGGTCTCCACATTGTTGATCACTGTGGGTTTTCCCATGAAACCATGTGTAGTAGGGTAGGGAGGTTTGTTTCGGGGTTCACCACGAAATCCTTCCATTGACTCGAAAAGAGCACTCTCTTCTCCACATATATAGGCACCACTACCAAGTTTAATCTCAATCGGGAAGTCAAAACCCATCTTGGCGAGGTGTTCATTGTACTGTTCAAGTTCGCGATTCAGTTCAGGAAGAAGAAAACTGTACTCTCCCCGCAGGTAGATATATCCTCGTTGTGCACCGATCACCTTTCCGCAAATAGCCATTCCAGAGAACACCTTTCTTGGAACGCGTGTGAGAATCTCACGATCTTTAAATGTTCCAGGCTCCCCTTCATCGGCATTGCAGATAACGTATTTCTCATCTGATTGGGCATCGGCAGCAAGTTTCCATTTCATGGCTGTAGGGAAACCTGCTCCCCCTCGACCTTTGAGTCCCGATTCCATCAGGTCTTCAAGGATATCTTCGTTCGACCGCTTTAATGTGTCGACCAGTACTTTGTATTTTGCGCTTGAATATTCGCCGAAAATGAGATCAACTCTTTTCAGTTTTGATTCTGACATGGTTTATCGTTTTAAATGCGTGTTATGAATTGTTGATATAGTCACTGATGATGTCGTGAACCCGTTCGGGTGTAAGCCCGGTGAATGGTTTCTCATTGATAAGCATTGCCGGTCCTTCATGGCACCAACCCAGACAGTTGGTTTCCAAAAGAGAAAACATCTTGTTTGGTGTTGTCTCGCCAACCTTAATCTTGAGCATCTCTTCTATCGTTTGTATAATCTGCTTTTTACCATGCATATCACACGTGATTGTTTTACAGACACGAATCACGTTTTTGCCTAATGGTTTGGTAGATAGAAACGAGTAAAATGTTGCCGTTCCAAATACCTGGGCAGCTGAGAGGTCCAACTCTTTGGCAATCTCAATCATATCGGAGTCGGAGATATAATTTCTAACCTCCTCTACACCCTGCAGAATAGGCATCAACGCTGTCCGACTTCTACCGTGTTTTTCAACTAAATCTCTGATTAGATGTTCATTTGTCATGTTTATGAAATTTTCGTTTGTTAATAAACTAACAACTGGGGGCAAAATTAGGTAAAATATATATAACAGAACGCCTTTTTGTCTAATTTTCTTTAAAGAAAATCCATTTATTGTGAAATAATAAACAGAAAAAGTAAAACATTTTATTCAGTTCCTCTTCTTCCCATTTTGTACTTTTACCAAAAGATTGCATTTAAAACATTGTCCCAAACAGACTTTTTACACCTGAAACCTAAAACATGAATCAACGATACTTCATGAAATTAGCATTTGATGGAACCCACTATCATGGTTGGCAGATCCAGCGAAATGCGCGGACGGTACAACAGGTACTTATCGACGCCTGTTCGATGATTCTGAGGGAACCTGTAAAATTAACCGGCTGTGGGCGGACCGATGCAGGTGTGCATGCCCGAGAGTTTTACGCTCATTTTGAAAGCGAACGGCTGCTTGATATGAATGATTGCCGAAAACTGGTATATCAGCTGAATGGCTTTCTGGATAGCGACATTGTCGTGTACGACATATTCCCGGTAAAGCCGAGGGTTCATGCACGGTTCAGTGCAACTTCCCGAACATACCAGTATGTCATCTCCCGATACAAAGATCCTTTTCAGGTTGATTTCGCATACTTTCTTTCTGGAAATCTGGATGTTGATCTGATGAATCAAGGTGCTGATTTCCTGTTGTCCGTCAGTGATTTTACCTCCTTCTCCAAGGTGAAAACCGATACAAAAACCAACATCTGCCGGGTCATTTACGCAATGTGGGAGCAACATGGGAAGAACCTTGTTTTTACCATCCGGGCAGATCGGTTCCTGAGAAATATGGTTCGTGCAATCGTGGGAACACTCTTGGGACTTGGAACCGGGAAACTCACCTTCGACGAATTCCGTCAAATCGTAGCCGGGAAAAATCGTTCCGACGCAGGAGAATCTGTACCGGCTGCAGGGTTATTCCTGGTGGCAATTGAATATCCTGAATAATTAGTTATGGAACTGATGACACTGATTAATCAAGGTTGACACTGATTGATCTGTTTAGATCAGTAGTATCTGTGATATCTGTGTTCATGTCATTTATTTACTTCGAGAAACTCCTGATATTCTCGAACTGGTATGGAATCACCAGATTTCCCTTTTTATCAATAAACCCCCATAATGTGCCATTATAAACAGCAGCAAGCCCACATTGGATTGGCTCCACTTTTACCCATTGATAGGGGATAACAACATTTCCGAAAAGATTCATGAATCCCCATTTTTTATCCGGAGAGGTAGCCGCTATCATCATTTCCGATGCATACCTGTTATTACTCCATTCTGCGATATCAGATACTTTTTGAATGGTTGGCTCAATAATCCAGTCTCCATGGGTGTTGATATATCCCCATTTATCACCCTGCCTCACACAGGCAAGCCCTTCCGAGAAAAAACCGGCATCATCAAATGTCGGTTGGATTATTATAACCCCCGACTGGTCAACGAATCCCCATGATTTATCAATTTTAACACGGGCACGCTCATCGGAGAAATCCCTTGCGTTGTCGAATTTTGCTTCAATTACCAATTTACCATCCTGGTTGATAAATCCAACTTTCTTACCAATTTTAACCCGTGCTAACCCATCATTGAAAGGCTCTGCATGCTCATATTTTGGTTCAATCAGCCATTTGCCAAACTGGTCTATGTAGCCCCAAAGTTTTCCCACTTTTACTACGGCAACTCCTTCACTAAAGTCTTTGGCACCATCAAATTGTGGAGCGATAACCATCTCTCCAGATTTGTTGATATAACCCCATGGATTATCCTTCCCATCAGGTCTCACTCTTGCTAACCCCTCGCTGAACTTCTCTGCCCGGACAAACTGCTCCTGGATCTTGAATGTTCCGGTTTTATCTATATAGCCGTAGAGGTTACTTGTTCTTGCGCTGGCCAGTCCTTCTGAGAATTGCCAGGCTTGAGCGAATTGTGGGGTAATGGCCAACTGACCGGCAGGATTTACATATCCCCACGTTTTTCCGGACTTTACCGGTGCCAGGCACTCTTGTGCCTGAAGGATCTGAGCCGAAAAACAGAAACAAATAAGATAGATAATTAGGTTTCTCATAAATTTGGTTTTAATGTGAATATCTTTTTTGCAGCCTTGACAATAGCAAGGTCGGTAAGTCCATACTTTTTCATCAATTCCTTTGGTTCACCCGATTCCCCAAAGTGATCAAGGACCCCGATAAATTTTATCGGCACCGGAAACGCTGCAGCCAGAACCTCTGCCACGGCGCTTCCCAATCCGCCTGCCACCTGGTGTTCCTCGGCAGTGATAATGGCTCCCGTTTCCTGTGCTGCAGTGACAATGATCTCCCTGTCGATCGGTTTGATCGTATGAATATTAATGACCCTGGCATGGATGCCGTCTTTCTTCAGGAGATATGCTGCCTGCAAGGCTTCCCATACCATATGTCCTGTTGCAATAATGGTCATGTCGTCTCCCGGATGAAGGAGTTGGCCTTTTCCAACCTCAAACAGCTGTTTTTCGCTGGTGAAATCAGGCATCGCAGCCCTCCCGAAACGGATATAGACAGGTCCTTTTACTTCATGAATGGCTTGTATGGTGGCTATTTTCGTCTGGGTAGCGTCACAGGGCGACAGAACGGTCATGTTTGGTAACACTCGCATCACTGCTAGGTCTTCCAGCGCCTGGTGTGTTGCACCATCGGGTCCAACGGAGAGCCCGGCATGGGCTCCGCCAATCACCACATGAAGGTTGTTATAACAAACTGAAACGCGGATCTGGTCGGTCGTTCTCAATGCTGCAAAAACGGCATAAGTAGCAAAAACAGGTATCTTTCCTTCCAGGGCGAGCCCGGCAGCAACACCAACGCAATTTTGTTCAGCAATTCCCAGTGAGATAAACTGTCTAGGGAACCTGTCGGCAAAAAGGTTTACACCAACAGATGTGGTAATATCTGCTCCAAGGGTAATCACTTCCGGATGCCGGCTGCCAGATGCCAGTAGCCCTTCTCCGAAACCTTCTTTGGTAGGTCTGTCTCCCCGGTTGATATACTTTCTGCTCATCCCGTCTCCTCCTTCAGTTGTTTCAGAAACAGCGATGCTTCGTGTTTGGAAGGTGCTTTTCCATGCCAGTGATAATCACCTTCTATCATGGGTACCCCTTTCCCCATTTTTGTATAGGCAAGAATAACAACCGGTTTCTCGACGAATTGGTTAGTCATCTGTAAACTTGACAGCAGATCCTGGTGGTTGTTCCCATCACACTCTATTACTTCCCAGCCAAAAGCTTTCCACTTCTCTTTCAACGGTTCCAATGCCATCACATTTTCCGTCTTTCCGTCAATCTGAACCCCGTTTCTGTCGACAATCGCAACCAGGTTGTTAAGTTTCAAGTGCGAGGCTGCCATAGCTGCTTCCCAAACCGACCCCTCCTGGAGTTCGCCATCTCCAAGGATACAAAAGACCCTCCAACTCTCATTGTCCATCTTTGCTGCGATGGCGCGCCCAACTGAAACCGAGAGACCTTGCCCCAATGAACCAGCAGAAAGCTCCAACCCGGGTAACCCATGTTCACGTCCAGGATGTCCCTGAAGCCGACTCCCTAGTTTGCGAAGTGTAGCCATCTCAGCTTCAGGGAAATAACCCACTCTGGCAAGAGTAGTATAAAGGATAGGTGCTACATGTCCGATGGAAAGAATCAGCCGGTCCCGATCCTGGTAAAGGGGATCATCGGGATCATGGTTCAGGATGGCGAAATAGAGGCATGTGAAAAGATCGGCTAATCCCAATGATGCACCAAGGTGACCAGATCCTGCAATGGAAAGAGTAGTAATAACCGATTTACGAATCTCTGTGGAGATCTCCTTTAATAAGAGGGGATCAAGCACCTTGGGATGAATCATAATTACCTCATGTCAATCACTTCTACATCAGTATGATCGGCTTCATTGAAGACAAAATCGGAATCTTTTACCGGTACATCTGTTTGAAAACGATTGACTTTATATGTAAAGATGTTACCGTTCCTGTCGAAAATTTTAAATGATTTAATCTGTTTCAGTTTTTTATCGATGAGGACGATCACTTTCTCATAATTTCCCTGGGTATAAGGGATCAGTTCAATTGCTTCCAGATTTGGATCTGAGGCATCGCTATCCTGAATGATTCGCGACTGATAATTGGTGTTGTAGGAAGTAAGTATGTTTGTTGGTGTGATAGCCTCCTTCCGTGTATCCATCTCATTGATCTGCACTTCATTTGATTCACCGATATAAGTCCACACCTGTTTCCCGTTACAAAAAACCTCTTGCCCGGCGATATTCACGATGTATTTTTCGCCGGCAACAAGCAGTGTGCCGCTTTTTGTTTCATGGATCCTGGCTGTTTTGTTATCCATGGAGTAGGTAAAATCGGCTTTGATAGATGAGTAAGTTTTAGTTTTGCTACTGACCTCTTCTAAAAGTGTTGAGGCTTTGTCATCCTTCTGAGCAAACCCATTCAGGCAGCTGATAATAAGAATAAATCCGAGTAATTGTTTCATTGTTGTTAGATATTAATTTTCTGTCATGTTGTTCAAATAATCCTCAAGTGCCCCAAGGTCTTTAAATTTGACCTCCCGGGCCTTACTACCTTCAAAGTGCCCTACAATACCTGCTGATTCCAGTTGATCTATGATCCTTCCGGCACGGTTGTAACCCAATTTTAATTTCCTCTGGATGAGAGATGTAGATCCATGCTGATGTTGAGTTACCAGACGGGCGGCTTCAGCAAAGAGTTCATCCCGTTCGTTCGGATTAAAATCTTTCCCGCTTCCATTCTCCTCATCATAATACTCGGGAAGGTGGAACGCATCCGGGTAGCCGCGTTGTGATCCAATGTATTCAGTCACTTGATCTACTTCAGGAGTGTCTACGAAAGCACACTGTAACCTGATCAGATCGCTGCCGGTGGAGAGAAGCATATCACCCCGGCCAATGAGTTGATCGGCTCCGCTGCTATCCAGGATTGTTCGGCTGTCGATTTTCGAAATCACTCGGAAAGCAATGCGGGCCGGGAAATTGGCTTTGATTGTCCCTGTAATGATATTTACAGAAGGTCGTTGGGTTGCAATAATCAGGTGAATTCCTGTAGCACGTGCCAGTTGAGCCAACCTTGTCAACGGGGTTTCAATCTCCCGTCCTGCAGTCATGATCAGGTCGGCAAACTCATCGATTATGACAACGATATAGGGTAAAAATTTGTGTCCCTCATTGGGATTTAGCTTCCGGGTAAGGAACTTTTCATTGTACTCTTTCACGTTTCTTACCTGTGCGTCCCGTAACAGATCGTATCGCGAATCCATCTCAATATTCAGGGAGTTGAGTGTGCGGATTACCTTTTTGGTGTCGGTGATGATTGCATCCTCCGAATCAGGGAGTTTGGCCAGATAATGCCGCTCTATTTTTGAGTAAAGTGTGAGCTCCACCTTTTTCGGATCGATCAAAACAAACTTGACCGTCGCAGGATGTTTCTTGTAGAGGAATGATGTAATAATAGCGTTCAATCCAACTGATTTTCCTTGTCCGGTAGCTCCGGCCATCAGAAGGTGAGGCATTCTGGTGAGGTCGGCTATGAAGGTTTCGTTGGAAATGGTTTTTCCGAGAACAAAGGGTAGTTCAAATGGTGAGTTTCTGAACTTTTCGGAAGCCAGGAGTGACTTGATAGAGACAATTTCGGGGTTCTGGTTTGGAACTTCAATCCCGATTGTGCCTCTTCCAGGGATCGGAGCAATGATACGGATACCCAAGGCAGCAAGGCCGAGTGCGATATCATCCTCCAGGTTCTTGATTCTGGAGATTCGGATACCGGCTTCAGGGACAATCTCGTATAAGGTAACAGCAGGACCAATGGTGGCTTTTATCTTCTGGATCCGGATATCGTAGTTGCTTAGCGTCTCAACGATCCGGTCCTTATTTGCCTCAAGCTCATCTTTGTTCACATTCAGTGCATCACTACTGTAGTCACTAAGAAGCTTCAGCGGAGGGAATTTGTAGTTTTTCAGTTCGAGGGTTGGGTCGTAGAGTGTGTCAATACCGTAATGTTTACCCTCAATGGTGGGTTCATCAGATTCACCCGTTGGGTGCTCTATTTGGAGCTCGATATTGGCATGAGGAATTGTTGGTAAAAAGCTGTCATCAATAGCAACCGGCAAAGGAAGATCCTCATTCATTTTATTTACCGGGAGATCAATAATTTTATCGATTTCAGATTCTTTGGTGTCAATGATTTTTTCTGATGTTAAATCCTCTTCCACCTTGACTTTCTTTGGAGCTGAGGGATGGATCCATCGGAAAGGGATGTTGAAGGCCAGAATGGAGAAGCTAAGGCCGGTGAAGATCAGCAACAAGATCAATCCAGAGAAACCAAGGTATTCCAAAAACCATAGATTCATCTGGTAACCAAAAACACCGCTTAGTATATCCTTTGATGGAAACAACAGCCCGAGGAATACAGGCAGCCAGAGAATACCAAAGAAAGAGTATTTTATGGTAGTAAAGAGAGGAATCTTGCTGTAATGAAAGAACAACCTGACTCCGGTAATGAGGATGATAAGAACAATAAAAAGAGAGGCTATCCCAAACCATTTGGTGATGAACAGGTAGGAGACAATCGCTCCGGTCTTGCCCATCCAATTTTCAACATGGATACTCTTGTCAAAAAAATAGCCGAAAGAGAAGTGTTTAAAGATGGTGTCAGCAAAATTGTAATCGACTTTCCACGACTGAAACCATGAGAGAAAGGAAAATAGCAGAAACAGGCCGAAAATAAGGAGAAACAGACCAAGGACTCTGAATTTCTGATCCCTTTTTGCAAGCTCCTCTTTCGTCAGCTCTTTTTTCGTGCTCTTAGGTTCCTTCTTCGGTTTCGCCTGTCTAGCCATTTCGTTGCATTACATTCCACCACCCATCTTGGATTGAAGTTCCTCTTTTGTTGTTATTGAATAATCGGCAGGGACTTCAAATTCTTTACTGGATATGCTCTTCTTTTCAACGGAGATGGCAGAAAATACCATGGTAAATTGTGGGGTAATCATTGAAAACTCAAGTAAAACGCCATTGATATCCTTGTAGATAGAATTGTCAAAATTCGGATTCACAGAACCGAAATCTTCACTGAACCATACATCATACGTGGTTATTGATCCATTCTCATTAACCGTTACGATCGCTTTTTTACATGTATAGCCTGCGATGGTCTTGGTTTCGGTTGTGATCTGCACTTCAGGAGTGGGCTCCTTGCTCATTTCCTCCTTGATCTCCTCAGTAGTTTCAGGGATCGCATATTTCTGTCCCATCATGTTTATCAGAGCAACTTTGCTTTTATCACTGTAATTTGTAATCTCAATCTGGGCACCCATCGGAGTTTGAATCTCTGATTTGGTCTTATCTCCCTTGATTGTTATTGTCATTACTTTCGGGAACATTGCCATCTGGCTTTCCGAGAATTTATTGTCAGGATAGGCTATCTTAAAAGTAATAATACCTTCGAACGGTTTTGGGCCGGCAAAAGTAGAAACAACCATCACCAATAAAACGGACATGATGGTAATTCGGAGATATTCAATTTGTTTCATAACAGGATTGATTTGATTTTGAGGTTTTTTACAAATGTAGTTATTTTACGATTCTCATGAGTTTGTTCCACCGGATTTTTCCGTCGAACAATCCTTTCTTTTCATCAAGGGAAAGCCACACAAATATGGCTTCTCCAACCACGTGGTCTTCCGGAACAAATCCCCAGTAGCGCGAATCGGCTGAGTTATGACGGTTGTCTCCCATCATCCAGAAATAGTCCATTTTGAAGGTATAACTATCGGTTTTCTTGCCATTGATGAAGATTGTGTTGTCGCGAACATCCAGATCGTTGTTTTCAAACACATCAATAACGCGTTTGTAGATGGGGAGGTTCTCCATGGTTAGAGACACTGTTGCTCCTTTTTTAGGAACAATGATAGGGCCATAGTTGTCTACGTTCCAATGGTATGCTGAGTCGTGGGGAAAAATATTGGGGTCCCCGTATCCTGCAGGAATGATCATAGGTTCAATCAGCTTTACATTGTTGAAGTTTTTCAGTTTTGCAACAGCCTCCTCTGTCAGGGTCATCTCGTAGTTCCCTTGGTTATCGGTAGAGATCTGTTCTGTGATTCCCAGCCTTTCCAGGTTCTTTGTATTTATGGAAGATCCATCGGTCCTAACAAGGTATTTGAACTGCCGTTTGCCAGGATTTTGTTCCTCTTTTCCATTGATGAAAACAACTCTGTTGATGATCTTGATCGTATCGCCTGCGATACCGATACATCGTTTGATGAAGTTCTCACGTTTGTCGACAGGGCGTGCGATGATATTACCAAAATATTGTTTGTTTTTCCAGACGTTATCTCTTCCGAACTGCCGAACCAATTGGTAATAACTTGCATTGCTCTGAAATTTGGTTGACAGGGTGTCCCCATCGGGATAATTGAAAACGATTATATCCATGTTGTCGATGGTAGACCACCCGGGGAACCTTTTGTATGGAAGTTCAATCCATTCGAGGTAGGATTTTGAGCTTTCACTCAGAGGCATCGTATGGTGAACGAAGGGAAACGACAGCGGTGTGTTGGGCACTCTGGCTCCGATGTTGATCTTGCTCACAAAGAGATAATCTCCGATGAGCAGGCTCTTCTCCATCGAAGAAGTTGGAATGGTATATGCTTCAACCAAAAAGATACGAATGATGCTGGCTGCGATCACAGCAAAGATGATGGCATCAACCCATTCTCTGACAAAACCCTTTCTCGGGGGTGTAGCATCATCAGGGTCAGTATAATGTTCTTTGGGTGAAAAGCCGAGGTAGGGGAGGTAGGCAAAGGGAAATAGAACGGCTAATGCCTGGGGCCCTAATCCATATTTGCCAAAGCATTTGGCAACTTCAACGATCATCAGGAGGATTACAAAAACATTGATGAAAGGGATCAGAAGGAAAATGTACCACCAAAGGGGTTTCTTAATGATTTTCAGCCAGATATACAAGTTGTAGAATGGGATAATGGTTGCCCAGCCCTTCTGTCCGGCTTTTACAAAGATAGCCCACAGCCCAACAATTGAGAGGATAAAAAAAAGAATGGAGAGGATCAGGTATATATTCATTTTGCTGAATTTTATTGAATATCAAACGATATTTTGCAGATCTTATTTCGTGCTTCGTGCTTCGATTTCTTATTTCGTACTTCTTATTTCTTCTTTCATTTTCAACATATCCTTCATCTCAAAGAACCCTCTTTTTCCAACCAGCCACTCTGCAGCCAAAATAGATCCCTGGGCAAACCCTCTTCTACTTTTCGCTGTATGGATGATTTCAATTAGGTCTTCCGGAGAGTCGTAAACAACTTTGTGTGTACCGGTCACCTCTTCAATACGGTGTGAACGAATCCCCAGGTCGGAGGGATTCTCACTGATTTCTTTTACCCATTTATCTTTTTTCCCATGATGCCGGATGATGTCATTGGCCAGATGGATGGCCGTGCCACTGGGAGCATCGAGCTTTTGAACGTGATGCGTCTCTTCCATTGATATTTCATAATCGGGCCAGTTTGACATCAGGGAAGCCAGTTTTCGGTTTAGTTCGAAAAAGATATTGATGCCGATGCTAAAGTTGGGGGCCCAAAAAATACTTTGTGCCCTGACCATACATTCGGTTCTGATCTCTTCCATCTGTTCATGCCACCCTGTGGTTCCAACAACAATGGGAACTCCGGCATCAAAACAAAAATGGATGTTATCGATTACACTGGAAGGAGTGGAGAAATCAATTGCTACATCAGCTTTATACAATTCGCCGAGATTGAATTCCCACTCTTCCGGATTGTCAATAGTCAGGACGATTTCATGACCTTTCTCTCTGGAAAGTTTCTCTATCTCCCGTCCCATCTTTCCATAACCAATCAGTGCAAGTTTCATAGAGGAGGTTCTTATTAAAATCGAAAGCTAAGTTTTAGCCCTGGCTGAATCTTGAATGCATTCGCTGGTGGAAGCAGATCGGGAGCCACACGAAGCGATAGATTTTCGTTGATATTATACGTATAAAGATGTGCATCGACGGTGGCATCAATAATATTCAAGACATACCACAATGCTGTAATAAGGATACTAAGTTCCAGGTTTCTGCGGTAATAATCAGTAGCACTTAGTAGTTCAGCTTCACTGTATCTATTTACCAGTTCAGAGTAATTTCCGTTATAATTTCCATTTACACTCTCAATATAAGCACACCTGTAATCAAGGTAACTGTCGGTATTTGTAACGATGAAATATGTCATTACTCCAAAACCTGCGTAAAGGATTGGAAGTTTCCAGTATTTCCTGTTGTAGATTTGACCAAGACCAGGGACCAGAGTAGAATACATTGTTGCTTTTCTGGGACTATGTTTTTTCATCAAAACTGAGTCTGCAACGGGGATGGTATCGGAGATTGCTTGTGCTGTAGCAGAATCCACAAACCATATTCCGGAGAACATGCATAAAACAAGCAGGATCTGAACTAATGGACGCCCCATGGGGGGTTGCCTATATGATTTATGACTCAAGGAGTTCTATGATCTTATTCAACTCCACTTCTGAAGTAAATGGGATGGTAATAGTGCCTGCTCCTTTCTTGTTCATCTGCAACTTTACTTTGGTATTGAGCCGGGCATTCAGGTCTCCCTCTATTTTCATCAGTTTCGGATCCGATTCACCAATTGATCTCTTGGAAAGTGGTGAGGTACGATTGCCGTTCTCCCTGACCAATGATTCAACCTCTCTAACTGATAGATTTTTGCTTAGTACCTGCTTGAAAATACGGATTTGCAGCGAGTTGTTCTCGAGAGTTATCAAAGCCCGGGCATGGCCCATTGTGATCTTTTTCTCTCTGATAGCTATCTGAATCTCTGCCGGCAGTTTGAGCAGACGAACATAGTTGGATATCGTTGACCTGTCCTTCCCAACACGTTGACTGAGGTCTTCCTGTCGGATCTGGCACTCTTCCATCAATCTCTGGAAGCTGATACCCACTTCGATTGGATTAAGATCTTCCCGCTGAATGTTCTCTACGAGTGCCATTTCAAGCATCTGCTCATCATTGGCAACGCGGATGTACGCAGGGATCTCTGTAAGTCCGGCCACCCGTGCAGCTTTTAATCGTCGTTCGCCGGCAATTAACTGGAACCGGTCATTGCTAAGTTTGCGCAAAGTGACTGGCTGAATGATGCCCTGATGCTGGATGGACATCGCCAGGTCTGCCAGTTCGGCCCGGTCAAAATCAGTTCGGGGTTGAAATGGATTGGACTCGATGTCATCTATCCTGATCATGGCGACATATCCAACCAATTGATTTACTTGTACCTCCCTGGGGGCCTGCTCAAGGTCACTCCCTTCAAGCAGTGCACTTAATCCCCTCCCAAGCGCTCTTTTCTTTCCAGACATATTAGACCTCTAGTTGTTTTTCCGAATTGGAGATCCGGGTAAGTTCGTTTTTTTGCAGAATTTCACGAGCCAGGTTGAGGTAATTGGTGGCACCGGTACTGTTGATATCATGAACCATGATCGTGTCGCCGAAACTGGGAGCCTCACTCAGCTTTATATTTCTTTGGATCAAAGTCTCGAAAACGAGTTGATGAAAATGGGTCTGTACCTCCTCAACTACCTGCTTGGAGAGGTTAAGGCGACCATCGTACATTGTAAGGAGAATGCCTTCAATATCCAGATCCGGATTCAGCCTGGATTGCACTATTTTAATTGTATTCAGTAGCTTACCTAGTCCTTCAAGGGCGAAATATTCACACTGAACAGGTATGATGACCGAATCGGCTGCAGTAAGTGCATTCACAGTGATCAGGCCGAGTGAAGGGGAACAATCGATCAGGATAAAACTGTAATCCTCTTTGATTGAAGCGATCACTTTGCGCATCATTCTCTCCCTGTTTGGCATATTGATCATCTCGATTTCGGCACCTACCAGGTCAATATGGGCTGGTAGCAGGTCGAGATAGGGAGTAGATGTATTGAGGATGATATTGCGTGGATCCACATCATCCATGATGCACTCGTAAATACTGGTTTTAATGTTTCTTGGGTTGAAACCTACTCCGGAAGTGGCATTTGCCTGAGGATCGGCGTCTATGATCAGAGTTTTATACTCCAGCACCGCAAGACCTGCAGCCAGGTTAATGGCTGATGTGGTTTTACCGACTCCTCCTTTTTGATTGGCAATGGCAATGACTTTCCCCATAAGCGCAAAAATACATTATAAAGACGAGACCCTCAAAGATGTTGATAAGTTTTCGGTAAACAAAACAAGCTGTCCACCGGACAGCTTGAAGGTCTTTACCCTGTTGCCGGGGTTACTCGTCGTCAGTGTCTGACGTGAGATCCTCAAAACGGATATCCGTGTGTTTGTTCTTGGCCACACTCTCTTCCGAGAACGACTCTCTTGAGATCTCTTCACGAGGCTCAGGCATAGTTTGTTCACGCTTAATATAATCGATGACCTCCGTGAGACCCTCAGAGAACTTCCCGAAATCTTCCTTATAAAGAAACAATTTATGCTTTTCGTAGAAGAATTTCCCTTGGTCATTATTGAACCGTCGCTTGCTTTCGGTGATGGTAAGGTAATACTCGTCAGAAATCGTTGCTTTTACATCAAAAAAGTAGGTGCGTTTCCCAGCCCTGACAGACTTCGAAAAGATTTCGCCTCTCTCCCTGTCTTTCTTTTCGTTCTCTTCCATTTTTGTAAACGAGTTTTTGTTAAAACGCAAAAATAAAAATATTATTTGAAACAAAAAGTTTATTTCAATGAAAAGCTTAGCTTTGCAGGCCAATTCACGTGAGGTATAATGATGTTCTTTATCATGGTCGATTATGTTAGGTAGGAGACATTTCCGAACAAAAGTCCTTCAGGGATTATATGCTTATTTTCAAGGTGGGGAACCCCGAATGGAAAACGCGGAGAAGCAACTCTTGACAAGTATTGACAAACTCACTGAACTCTATTTTATCCAGTTCTCTTTCTTTCTTGAAGTTATCGACTTCTATGTCCGCAGGATGGAGGAAGTCAAGACCAAATTTTATCCAACCTACGAGGAGCTCAATCCTGTTTCCAAATTTGTAACAAACAAAGTTGTTGAGATGCTCCGTGAAAACGAGGACCTTATTTCTGAGGTTAAAAAATATAAGATCAGCTGGACTGAGGAGCAGGATAATGTAAGAAAAGTCCATCATCGTCTTCGTGAAGCCAAAGAACACAGAGACTATCTATACTCGGGAGACAACTCTTTCAGGGAGGACCAGGAGTTTGTTGTTCGGATGTTGAAGAAGTATATCTTAAGGTCCCCCGAACTACAAAATTTCTGTGAAGAGAGGTCGATTCACTGGATCGACGATTTTGAAGTAGCTGCCGCGTTTGTGCTGAAGACGATACGGCTTCTCACTCCCGAATTCTCAACCACTACACCATTGCTCTCTTTGCTTATCAAAGATCCGGAATTTGATGTGAAAGAGGAGCATGAGTTTATTGTCGAACTCTTCAGGAAAACAATCATCCACAGCGATGAATTTGAGGAGATGATCAAAGGGCGTCTCAAAAATTGGGAATTGGACAGAATAGCACTTACCGATATCATTCTGATTAAGATGGCACTCGCCGAGTTCCTCTTCTTTCCTACAATTCCGGTCAAGGTAACGTTGAATGAATACATCGAATTGTCGAAGCATTTCAGTACGGCAAAGAGTAAGCTATTTATTAATGGTATCCTGGATAAGCTGGTTTCTGATTTTATCGAAGAGGACCGGATACACAAGAGCGGGCGCGGGTTAATCAACTAATTTTCCTCCTTTCATACTAAAGAAATAAGCTTCACGTTTTAAAGAGATATAAACAGAGAACCTATCGTGGCAAAACTACTCTCAAAATTTTTTCTCGGTTTCCTAAGCGTGGCTTTTTGCATCCCGGTCTCAGCACAGATTGGAGGTGATCATACCTACACATTCCTTACTCTGAGTAATTCGGCCCGCATTGCAGGATTAGGAGGAAATGCACTCGCTGTAATGGATAATGATATTACTCTCTCCATTGCTAACCCTTCCCTGATCACTGCTGACATGCATAACCAGATGGCATTGAGTTATGTAAACTATTTTACCGGGAACAATGTTGGCTTTGCAATGTATTCACGTACATTCAACAAGGCAGGAAGTTTTGTTGGGGCTATCCAGTTTAATGATTATGGTAAAATCCAGGGAGCTGATGCCGCCGGGAATAAGACCGGTAATATAAGTGCCTCTGAGTATGCTTTTTCTATCGGTTGGGGCCGCACGTTGACAAACCATTTCTCTGTCGGTGCAAATGCAAAACTCATTTATTCGCATCTCGACGTTTACAATTCTTTTGGCATTGCTGTTGATGTTGCCGGATCCTACTTTACCAAAGACAAGCTTTTTGTAGCTTCCATCATGGCCCGCAACATTGGATCCCAGATAGTCCCTTACCGTGCAGGCCAATATGAGTCGCTTCCATTTGAACTTCAGCTGGGCCTATCAGCGGGTTTGAAATATCTGCCATTACGGTTCTTTTTACTCTTTACAAACCTTCAGAAATGGGATTTGAGTTACACCGATCCCAATGACCCGAAGAATCAGGTTGATCCCTACACAGGTGAGATTGATGAAAAGAGTGGTATCAGTAAATTTGCTGATAATTTCATGCGTCATATTGTGTTTGGCGGTGAGTTCACCATTGCCAAAGTTTTCTCCATAAGGCTTGGATATAATTACCAGCGCAGGCAGGAGCTCAAACTATATGAACGTACCGGGCTTAGCGGCTTTACGTATGGCGTAGGCTTCCGGGTCAAGATGTTCAACTTCAGTTACACCCATGCCACATACCAGGCCGGCAGCCCCAATCCCAACTACGTGACGATTGCGGTGAATCTTCAGAAGTTCTCGAAGAAGAAGTGATCGCCATCTCCTTCATCCCTCTTTTCCGCAATTTTTCGTAATTTAGTGCCAAATTACCATCCTCAATGCACGTAACGATTGATCCTAACAGCGGCTTCTGCTTTGGTGTGGTTTATGCAATCCAGGTGGCCGAACGTGAGTTGGCCGAATCTGGAAAACTCTACTGCCTGGGAGACATCGTTCACAATAATATGGAGGTAAATCGCCTGAAAGAGATGGGCCTCGTGATCATTGACCACTCTGATCTGTCAAAGCTACACGACTGCAAAGTGATGATCCGGGCTCATGGAGAACCCCCTGAAACGTATCAAATCGCTTTGCAGAATAATATTCACCTGGTCGATGCATCGTGTCCTATCGTACTTAACCTTCAGCAGGAGGTAAGATACGGATATGAGGACATGATAGCTCGTAACGGACAGATTGTAATTTATGGAAAAGAGGGACATGCTGAGGTGAATGGATTGAAGGGACAAACGAATGGGAAAGCGATTGTGATCGGAGATGAGAGGGATCTGGATAAAATTGATTTTGGCAGGCCGATGCGACTTTATTCCCAAACGACGAAAAGTGTTGATGGATTCAGGAAAATCGTTCAGATAATTGAATCCAGGATGAGGACAGCTAACCCTACGGCAGATGTTGACTTCAAATGGAATGACAGTATCTGCCGACAGGTATCGAACCGTTCTAGCTTGCTGAAGGAGTTTGCTTCGAAGCATGAAGTAATTATCTTCGTAAGCGGGTTGAAAAGCTCAAATGGGATTGTCTTGTATCAGGTGTGCAAAGATGTGAATCCAAACACTTACCTGGTTTCTGAGAAAGGGGAACTCCGGAAACAATGGTTTGATGGATGCCACACCGTTGGAGTTTGTGGGGCTACTTCCACACCAATGTGGTTGATGGAAGCTGTTGGACAAGAGATCAGAGAAATTAATATATCCGATGCATCTTCATAAAATCACCCTCCATAACTTTAAAAGCTATCCGGAAGCTGAGTTTGTCTTCAATGAGAAGATTAACTGTTTTGTCGGAAATAATGGAGTGGGAAAGACAAACCTGTTGGATGCCATCCATTACCTCTCGTTTTGTAAGAGTTATTTCAATCCCATTGATGTACAGAATATCCGTCATGAGGCCGATTTTTTTGCCATCCATGGGAACTACTTTCGCCAGAATGACACCGTTGAACAGCTTCAGTGCATCCAAAAAAGGAACCAACGCAAGAAGTTTTTATACAACAAAAAGGAGTATGAGAGACTGGCCGACCATATCGGCAAGTTCCCATTGGTGATGATTTCCCCATCGGACCGCGATCTCATCAATGAAGGCAGCGAGGTGCGCAGGAGATATATCGACAGTGTCATATCCCAGTTCGACAAACTATACCTCGACGACCTGATCAACTACAACAAAGCGCTCAATCAAAGAAATGCACTCCTGAAGTCTTTTGCCGAGAGACGTTATTTCGATCTGGAATCACTCGAGATATGGAATGAGCAGATGGAGAAACTTGGAACAACAATTTTCCATCGCCGACAGAGTTTCCTGGGAGAGTTCATCCCTCTTTTTCAGCACTATTTCAGCTTTATCAGCGGAGGCAAGGAGCAGGTGGATATGATCTACCAGAGTCAGCTGCTTGCCGGGTCAATCGGAGAATTGATGAAGAAGGCTGTTGAACGGGATCGCGCTGCCCTCTACTCAACTATAGGAACCCATAAAGACGATCTGGAGTTCCTTCTGGACGGCTATCCATTGAAACGCTATGGATCCCAGGGCCAGCAAAAATCCTATGTGATTGCAATTAAACTGGCACAATTTGAATATACACGTAAGGTCAATGGGTTTAAACCGATCTTGCTGCTGGACGATATCTTTGATAAGCTGGATGATTACCGGGTGCAGCAGGTGATCAGTCTGGTAAGTGAGAACAGTTTCGGGCAGGTATTTATCACTGATACGCAAGAGGAGAATATCCTGAAGATCTTCGATCCACTTGCCATCGAACACGAGATTTTCAGGATTAATGATAAGTAACGAATGAGAAGATCCAATGATTATAGTCTGCGTGAGGCCATTCACGAGTTCCTGAATACATACCGCCTTGATGAAAAAATAGAGGAACGGAAAGTCATAGGATCATGGGGTGCGGTGATGGGGAAGATGGTGAGTAACCATACGACAGATATCTATATTCGGAATAAAAAGCTTTACGTGAAAGTGGATTCAGCCGCCCTGCGAAGTGAACTAAGCTATGCCCGGGAAAAGATCCGGGACGTACTAAACAAAGAAGCGAAAGCTGAAGTAATTACTGATGTCGTTATTCGGTAAACTGCAAGAATAACATTTCGCTATTTCGCTATTTATTTGATCAGGCATTTCAACATCTGACTCTCCTCAATATATCCCTCCAACAGATCTCCAATCTTAACAGGCCCAACACCTGCCGGAGTTCCGGTGAAGATAAGGTCGCCTGTACGTAATGTTATAAACCTTGACGCCTGGACGATAATGTCGTCAAACGGATGGATCATGAGGGAAGTGTTGCCTTTTTGAACAACTTCTCTGTTGAGATGGAGACTGAAGCTGATGTTTTTCAGATCAGTGAAATCAGATTTGGGTACAAACTGGCTGATGGGCGCTGATTGGTCGAACCCTTTGGCTGTGAACCATGGCAGACCCGCTTTTTTTGCGCGATCCTGGATGTCACGCGCAGTGAAATCGATTCCTATCCCGATTTTGTCGTAATAGGTATGTGCGAACTGCGGCTGAATATTCTTTCCCACCTTACAGATCTTCAGGACCAGTTCTGCCTCAAAGTGAATGTCGGAGGAGAAATCGGGGTAATAAAATGGTCTGTTACGGATGAGCAGGGAAGTGTCGGGTTTGATAAAGAAGACCGGTTCGGCCGGGACCTCATTCCCGAGCTCTTTGATATGTGCATGATAATTGCGGCCAATACAAATGATTTTCATAGTCTCTATTCGAAAAGTTTAAGTTTTCCGTCATTATTGGGAGTGAATTTCTCCCTCAGTTTTATTAAAGTAACCACTTTTTTTGTTGAGCGTGGGAATTCGCTCTTCATGATCCAATCGTAATAGGAAGGTTCTGTTTTGAATACTTCCGCAACTGGTTTTCCTTTGTGTTTTCCGAAATTGAAAACCTCCACCTGTTTGGGATTGAAAACGATATGTCCAATCAGATCGACATTGTTCGTTTTGTGGGAAAATTCGCTTAAGGCTCTGATATCATTTACAACCGGAGTAGAGATTATGCCTTCTTTGTCTTTAAACTCCTGGTCTTTATACTTGTCCAGTTGAGCTTTGAGGATCTCATATGTGGCGATCGTATCTGCTTCGGCACTATGGGCATTGATCAGCTCTTTGCCGCAGTAAAATTGATAAGCGGCGGCAAGGTTTCGGGGTTCCATCTTGTGAAAGATGTTCTGAACATCCACAAGGCGCCTCCCCTTCAAATCGAAATCCACATCTACACGAAGGAACTCCTCCACGAGTAAAGGGATGTCAAAATGGTTCGAGTTATATCCTGATAGGTCGCAGGAGTCGAGAAATCCTACAAGATCTTGAGCAACCTCTTTAAAAGTAGGGCAATCCTTCACATCTTCATTGGTGATTCCATGAATCTCAGTCGACTCCCACGGAATATCCATTTCAGGATTGATGCGGAGGGTTTTGATGTTGGTAGATCCATCGGGTTGGGCCCGTAGAATACAGATTTCAACAATGCGGTCGGTAGCCACTTTGATACCTGTTGTTTCGAGGTCGATGAAGGCCATAGGCTGGGAAAGGTTCAATTCCATGTTATAAGGTTTGGTGGGTGTCAAAGGATTCGAGATGCCCAACCATTTTGTTGAGAAACTCTCCGGCCATAGCACCATCTACTACCCTGTGGTCGAATGTGACGGAGAGGAACATCATCTGACGGATTCCAATGGTGTCACCTTCAGGGGTTTCGATAACTACAGGGCGTTTTGTGATTGAGCCAACGGCAACAATTGCAGCCTGTGGCTGGTTGATGATTGGGGTTCCCATGAGCGTTCCGAAGGAGCCAAGGTTTGTCAGAGATATTGTCCCTCCGGTAATTTCGTCGGGAACCAGTTTGTTTTGTCTCGCCCTTTCGGCAAGGTCGTTCACCTGTTTAGTGATTCCTAGAAGGCTTTTCTGGTCTGCATCCCGAATCACGGGAACGATGAGGTTTGAACTCGGAAGGGCAACGGCTATGCCAACGTTGATTCGTTTATGTACCAGAATATGTGTTCCATCAACCGACACATTGATCATCGGGACATCCCTGACAGATTTGGCAATCGCCTCGATAAGAATCGGGGTGTAGGTGAGTTTTATCCCTTCCCGTTTGAGGAAAGTCTCTTTGTATTTCTCCCTCCATTTTACGATGGCTGTCATGTCAACCTCAATGAAAGAGGTAACATGCGGCGACGTTTGCAAAGATTTAACCATGTGGGTAGAGATCAGCTGGCGTACCCGATCCATCTCGATCACCTGGTCGGTAGCTGCAGCCACTGCCATCCCTTGTGTAACAGTAGGTTGAGCCGGAAGTGGAGCAGGGGAGGCTTTCCTTTTCTCAAGATAACTGAGAAGGTCCTGCTTGGTGAGGCGGTCGTTCTTGCCTGATCCGGGGATTTCACCCAGCTCCTGGAAAGTGATATTTTCCTGCATGGCAATGCTTCGAACCAGTGGTGAGTAAAAGCGTGTACCGCCTTCTCCCGGTTCATGTGGCATCTCCTCGGTGTCAGAGACCTTACAGGCATCGGCATCTTCAGACGCCTCTTTTGAAGGTTCAACCGCCGGCAGCCCGACCTTCGACTCATCCTCATCTTTCGTCCCTCGTCCTTCGTCTTTCGTCCCTCGTCCTTCGTCCTTCGTCCCTTCCCCCTCCATCTCAACGACAGCAATAATCTTTCCCACAGGCACAACATCTCCCTCCTCTGCCATTCGTTTCTTAAAGATTCCTGTAACGGGTGATGTTACCTCTGTATCGACTTTATCAGTCGCGATCTCAGCAATCGGATCCTCTTCGTTCACCGAATCTCCCTCTTTCTTAAGCCACCGTGTAAGAGTTGCTTCAATAACTGCCTCTCCAAGGCGGGGAAGGACGATATCGTAATTTGCCATAGTAATCGGATTGAGGATTAAAGCACAAAGATAGTCATTTTCTTATTTATATGGATTCAAAATAAGAAGTTATCTGCGACCGAGATCCCGGAAGCCTTTCAGCAAGATATTGACATCATTGGTGATTTTATAATCCCTGGCATAAAGGAGGTTGAGGCGTGAAATAGCCTCCCCCGGAACAGGGTTGTCATGGAATGCATCAAACGGATTGAGAATGCCTTTTTTTATCTCAGGAAGTCGGTGGGCTTCTGTTTCGCTCATCTCCGAATAGCCAACCCAGGATCGAAGGTTCAACAGTACAAGAAAAATGTTCAAGAACAAACCAATAGGGTTTCTAACCAGGAAGAAGACCAGGGGATAAAGAGCCAGAAGTATGAAACTTGTCAAAACATCGATGAGTCTTTTGTTCCTTCGGTTGTCCATCTTTGTGATCGAGTTGATATCGATCACATAGAGATCGCCTGAAGTGTTTATTGAGTTACTTCCAATAATGCTGAGACTTTCGGGAGGGGCGATCTTATAATCTACCTGCTGGTCTTTTAACTCCGACATCTGGTCCATAATCACTTGGGAGGGGACATCTTTGGCACAAAAAATCACTTCATCAATGTTATGGATCCAGATGATCTCGCGAATCTGGCCGAGGTGTCCGATGAAGCCGTTTGTATTATTCCGGTGTGGTTGGTAGCTTACCAGACCGATATATCCGGGAGTGATAATTGTCTTTTGCAGGAGCTCGGAAACCCGCTCCGCTTCATCCTTCTCACCGATAATGACAAACCGCTTGTTTTTATCCTCATTGATCTGGAACTCTTTCAGATTCAGGATATGTAGAAAGAATCGTGTAACCAGCATGGAAATTACGCCCCAAATGGCACCAAGAATGATCAAGGCTCTGGAGAACCGGTATGATTCGGGGAGCAGACTGTAGAGAACAAGAATGATTACTGTTCCAACTACCATTCCCTGCGAGACCTTTCGCAATCGGATCGGCCTGTCGTATCCTCCACTCAGGTAAACAGTCAGGAGCCATATCAGGATATAAACCGGAACCGCAACATAGGTAAATAGCATCGGGTAATGTCCTCCCGACTGAAAAATGAAGTGTTTCTCCCAGTACTCCTTGATGAACCAGATCCCTCCGAAGATCAGGACTGAATCTGTGAATGGGAGTGCGATCCGGGTAAGGAACCGGGTGATGATTGAGATGGTCGCCCTGAGGTAAATGGCAAAGTTGATCAGAGCAGAGTACATCCGGGCATTCTTCTTTGAGAAATGCTTGCGGGCAAAAACAATCATGGCATTGTAGAAGAAGAAGACATAATTGACACTACTCTTTTTCGTGCTCTCTCCTTTGTAGTGAATAATTCGGGTGCCAGGGAAATAGTAGTTCTTATATCCTGCCTGAGTAATCCGGTAGCTTAAGTCAATATCCTCTCCATACATGAAAAATTCTTCATCCAGAAGCCCGATCTCATCGAGAACAGTTTTTCGAACCATCATGAAAGCCCCTGCAAGAACATCAACTTCATGTGTCTTGTTTTTATCCAGATAGCCCAGGTGGTATTTGTTGAAGAATTTCGATTTGGGAAAAAGGGAAGAAAATCCGAATATTTTAAAAAAAGCTACTGATGGCGAAGGAAGACCTCGTTTCGATTCGGGAAGAAATTTACCTTTTCCATCGATCATTTTTACACCCAGCCCACCAGCATCGGGATGCTCATCCATGAAATTCACACATTTCTGAAGGGTGTCATCTTCCAGAATAGTATCGGGATTAAGGATCAGAATGTACTCACCTTTTGCTTTCCTGATAGCTTGATTATTCGCTTTGGAAAATCCTTTATTGTCCTTATTTTCAATAAGATGAACCTCTGGAAATTTTTCACGAATTGTACGCACTGATCCATCAACAGAGTTGTTGTCTACTACGAATACTTCAGCCTCCAGTCCATTCACCGCTTTCTGGATAGAATGAATGCACTGTTCGACGAAGTACTTAACGTTGTAGTTGACTATGACGATGGATAACTTCATTCCTAATAGAGAATCGGATTGTAAAATTATTAAAAATACCCTTGATCGATCAATATAATAATCTCTTCTATTTGACGATCTTCTCCAGTAGGATCATAACCGATCTTCAAATCGTATCCAAAGATCGTCGCAAGGGTTTGCCAGACAAAGGCTGTGAACTTTCCCCTGAGCTCTTGTACTATCTCAAAAGAGGAGTTGCCGGTTTGTCTATAAATTAGTTTTAAAAGAATTTTCCCTTGCGAAAAAGTAAGATCCCTGAGGTCGTCACCAAACTGATCTTCTAACTGTTTTTCAGCCTCTTTTGCAAATTTCTTTCTCTCCCTCTCATTGGTAATTGTATCAAAAATGAGCTGAAATTCATCTAATTTCTGACCGGCCAGTTTGGCATATGGATAGACTTTTTGGATGTTGTATACCAGTCGGCTGTAACGATGTTCCTGGCGTCGGTTTTTAAACTCAAATGGTGGGTAGACAAACACTGATTTTATTTCAACGAGAGGAACCGTATCGCCATCAAGAATCTTGCCCGGGACAACTTTGGGCAATGTATCAGGTTCTTGGGCCTGAAGTCCGGAAGAGGAGATAAGAAGAAGAAATAAGAATAGAGTAAATCTGTTCATCAGCATCAAAACGCCTGATAATCCAGGTTTATTGTCAGGCAACACGCAACCTGGCCATGCTGGTTTTGCGGAAACTTTTTTCCACAAACGCCAGTGTTACCCGCAATGATTTAGCATTCCCTTTCGAAGGAAGTTCAAACATCTCATCCGTCATGATCGCCTCAAGGATAGATCGCAGTCCACGGGCTCCCAGCTTGAATTCAATCGATTTGTCGACGATATAGTCAAGGGCATCACCATCAAAACTGAGTTTAATGTTATCCATCTCAAGGAGTTTGATATATTGCTTGGTAAGTGAATTCTTCGGTTCGAGGAGGATTCGCCTGAGCGTCTCCTTGTCGAGAGAGTGCATAAACGTGACAATGGGAAGTCTTCCCACCAATTCGGGGATCAATCCATAACTTTTCAAATCTACAGGTGATATGTATTGTAGGAGGTTTTCTTTATCTACAGACTCCTTCTTAGTGGATTTAAATCCTATCACATTGGTCTGTAATCTGTTAGCAATTTTCTTTTCGATCCCGTCAAAGGCACCTCCCGTAATGAATAAAATATTTTGGGTATTGACCTGGATCATCTTCTGTTCGGGATGTTTCCTGCCACCCTGAGGGGGGACATTCACGATAGCCCCTTCCAGCATTTTAAGGAGAGCCTGTTGCACCCCTTCTCCCGATACGTCGCGGGTGATAGAAGGGTTGTCACTTTTCCTGGCGATCTTGTCAATCTCATCGATAAAAACAATTCCTCTCTCGGCAGCAGCCACGTTGTAGTCGGCAACCTGAAGCAGCCTTGCAAGAATACTCTCCACATCTTCGCCCACATAGCCAGCCTCTGTAAGGGCTGTTGCGTCTGCGATACAGAACGGTACATTGAGCATCTTTGCTACGCTTCTCGCCAACAGGGTTTTACCGGTTCCGGTCTCTCCAACAACAACGATATTGGATTTTTCAATCTCTACATCATCCTCTTTTGCTTTTTTTGCATAAAAGATGCGTTTATAGTGATTGTACACGGCAACAGAGACAATTCGTTTTGCCTCGTCTTGTCCGATCACATACTGATCGAGGTAACTCTTGATCTCTTTCGGCTTAAGTAATTTGAAATCGGGAACAGATTTTGTTTTATCGGCAGTCGACTCTTCATCCATAATCACCTTTGCCTGCTGGATACAGTGGTCGCAAATGTGCGCGTTAAGTCCCGCAATCAGGATCTGAGTTTCCCGACGTTCACGACCACAAAAGGAGCACCGTTCGTTGCTTTTTGTCATAGGTGACGGTTATTTATCTGATTTGGATTTTACAAGGATCTCATCAATCATCCCATAATCCAGCGCTTCCTGAGATGTCATCCAGTAGTCGCGGTCGGCATCTTTAAGTATCTTATTGTAGGTTTGTCCACTGTTGAGGGCAATGATCTCATACAGCTCTTTCTTGAGTTTTTGGATCTCCCTGGCAGTAATTTCAATATCTGATGCTTGTCCTTCCGCTGATCCCATTGGCTGATGGATCAGGACACGGGAGTGTTTCAAAGCTGTTCGTTTTCCTTTGGCACCGGCGCACAGCAGGATAGCTCCCATCGAAGCGGCCATCCCGGTACAGATGGTTGCGATATCGGGAGAAATATACTGCATAGTATCATAGATGCCTAATCCGGCATACACAGAACCACCCGGTGTATTGAGGTAGATTTGGATGTCTTTTCTTGAATCCACGGATTCTAAAAAGAGTAGCTGAGCCTGAATGATGTTGGCAACATAGTCATCAATAGGAACTCCCAAAAAGATGATGCGATCCATCATCAACCTGGAGAAGACATCCATGGTTGCAATGTTCAGTTGCCGCTCTTCAATGATTGTAGGCGAAATGTAGTTCGCTGTAACTGATTTGTATTTGTCAAGGGACATACTGCTTATCCCTTTATGACGTGTAGCATATTTTGAGAATTCGTCCATGATTTCGGTTTATATTTCGTTAAACGTAAAAGTACAGTTTTTTGTTACAACTTTCTCAGCGATTAGGGATTAGTGATTAGGGATTAGGGATGAGGGATTAGCGAATAGCGAATAGCGATTGAAATTTGTTGCTTGAAAATTATTTGTTATTTGTTTATTGCTGCTTGGTTATTAATGCTCATGCTCATGCTCGTGCTCATGCTCGTGATCATGATCGTGTTCGTGTCTTGAAGAGACCAACGCTATAAACTCCTCATAACCGATTTCAACAGGTTTCAGCGTTACCTTCTCTTTGAAGAGGCCCATGAGTTTGGCATCGAAAAGCTGGTCCTTGATTTTCTGTACCTGCTCCTTGTTTTGCATAAAAGCATCAACAATACTTTCGTATTTCCTTGCCATCTCGGGGTCAACAAACTCCTGAGAAACCTGCCTAAGCATGTAGGAGCGAATATATCCCCTGATTTCATCCTCTGTCACTTCAAGGTTATGTTCTTTGATGACTTTATTTTCGATCAGTTGCCATTTCATGGATTTGGCGAAAGCGGGAAATTGCTGTTCTATCTCATCCAGCGACAGTTTGTTTTCGTCATGCTCATAGAGCCAACGCTTTAAAAATTCATCCGGAAGCTGCATCTCTGTCGAGTCAATCAGGGTTTTTGTAATATCCTGGAAGAGAAGCTTGTCGGTTTCGCCGGAGAAGCTTGCGGCAGCATCTTTCCGAACTCGTGCCCGAAAATCCTCTTCGGTCTCAATGGTCTCTCCCGGATAAACCTGGGCAAAGAACTCACTATTCAGTTCAGCAGGTTCAACATGAGTGATCTCGTCCAGTTTAAATGAGAAAGAAATCTCAGGATCTGATAATGTATCTGCCGGGAGGTTGAGTTGTTTCGATGCCTCTTCAATCGTTGGAAAAAATTCCAGGGGTTTAAAAAAGAGGAGATTCTCTTTTTTCAAAGCAATCAGCTTCCCTTTCACCTCCTTATCCTGAATCTGATCAAGCGAAAGAAAGATTTTTTTCTGTTCAAATCCTTCGGCAGGCATTCTGTCAGCACCCAGTTTTGTAGCGCCGCCTGAGAGCATGTCAGCCTCACCTGCTACGTCAGGGTGGGTGAAGTTTCCATTTCGTTTCCGGGTATCTTCTATGTAGCCATCTACCATCTTGTCATCAATCTGGATCTGGTAATTCTCAATCTCCATTTCCGGGCCAAGATTCAGCTTGAATTCAGGAGCAAGACCAAGGTCAAAATAAAATTCAAAGATCTCTCCATCTTCAAAAAGAGCCGTTTTTGTCTTCTCTTTGTTGGGTAGTGGGTTTCCAAGAACATCCAGCTTTTCGTCCGTCATATATGTGGCGAGCTGATCGCTCAGGATTTTATTCACCTCATCGGCCATCACGGCTTTTCCATACATTTTTTTTACCATACCGAATGGTACTTTCCCAGGCCGGAATCCGGGAATGTTGGCTTTTCTCTGGTAATCTTTTAGGTTCTTGGTCACTGCCTCCTGGTAATCTTCCGGAGTAATCTCCATTCTGATCGTGGCTGTTAGTTCTCCGGTACTCTCTCTTGAAATGTTCATTCTTTGCTAAATGTAAAATGGTAAACTAGTAAAACGGTGAAATAAAATCGTGTGCAATGAGCTGAAAGGCTTTGCAATATCTTTTCTGGTGCGGATGAAGGGACTCGAACCCCCACGCCCGAAGGCACAAGATCCTAAGTCTTGCGCGGCTACCAATTACGCCACATCCGCGGATCCTGAAAAAGGACTGCAAAGATACATATTTTGATGAAATAATTTTCGATTATCAGGCGTTAATACATTTAGGGAATTGTATATATGGATTTTGGAGATGAAGGGATGGAGGGATGCAACCTAAGAGGCAAAGATTGGTTTATTAATATAGAGGACTCTTTTTGTAATATTAATTCGTAAATTTAAAACCGCATTATTCTGAGATTCATTCGTGTTGAAACGTAATATCCTCATACTGACCCTGATTGTTTGTTGTTTCGCCAACACGGTGCATTCACAGGAGATGCTTGGAACCACAATTGGGAACTATGCGGGCATCAACTCTGTACAGCTAAATCCATCAGCAATGCTTGGCTCCAGACAATGGCTTGACATACAGTTTGTTGGTGCTGGTATTTCCCTGCAGAACAACTATATGTATCTTTCAAAGGAGGAGTTTGTGATCTGGGATATCTTCAAGTCCGGATTTGTCCTTCCTTCTCACGACGAGGAATACGGCACGGGAGTGCGAAATTTTTACCGTTACGATAACCCCAACCTGAAGCAGTTTTATCTCAGCCTGAGGATAAATGGACCTGGAGCTATGGTGATCTGGAAGGACCATGCATTTGGAATTCACTCGGCTGTAAGGATGGAAAGTTCAATCAGGAAATTACCTTATGATCTGGCTAATTTTTTATACCTGGGAATGAATTACAAACCTCAGCAAAATATCAATTATAAAACTGACAAACGGTTTGGTATGACCCAAATGACATGGTTTGAGGTAGGAGTAAGCTATGCCTATAAATTTTATGGTAAGGGTTTCAACCGCTTGGATGCAGGATTATCTGTCAGAAAACTTTTCGGTTTGACCGCACTCTATAGCATTATTGACAACATGGATTACATGGTGCTGGATGATTCTACCCTTCAGGTCAATAACCTGACTGCTAGTTATGGCTTTTCACAGCCCATCGATTATACAAGCAACAGCGTGGGGACCAGTACCGATCCGCTTGTAGCCGGGGGCGGCTGGGGATTTGACCTGGGAATAACCTATACCCGATTGAAAAGGTCGCATCAGATACAATATATCGACCGTTTGTGTGAACAGCAATATGAGGATTACCTCTACCGGGTTGGAGTTGCCCTGATTGACATCGGAGGCGTCAAATTCAAGCATCGTGCCCAGACATATGCCATTGACAACCGCCCTTCATTTTGGAAGAACCTTAAACAGTTTGATTTTCAAACTGTAGACCAGTTGATGGATACGATCTCCTACCAGTTTTACGGGGATCCCAATGCGACGTATGTTGATGAAAAGTTCACCCTCTGGCTACCTTCAGCGCTGAGTGTCCAGTTTGATTACCACTACCAAAATAACTGGTATGTGAATGCTGCACTAATCTTTCCATTCCAGCTTAGCAAGATCTCCCTGGCTCGTCCGGCTCTCCTTGCCGTTACACCCAGGTATGAATCGAGGTGGTTTGATGCCAGCCTCCCGATTTCACTCTATAACTGGTACCAGATGCGGATGGGCCTGGCGTTTCGGTTCTATATGTTAACGATTGGTACTGAGAAACTTGGCCCATTTCTTGGATTGAGTAACTTCAATGGAATGGATCTCTACTTTTCGATTAAAATTCCTTTGGAAAAGGGGGTCTGTGGACGGCGTAAGTCAGGTACTTGTCCTGCATACGATAATTTCAAACCAACAAAGTTATAAGGATTTTACATCCAGGGCATCCCGCAGGGCATTTCCGATCAGCATAAAAGCCAGTACCAGCAGCATGATAGCAATACCGGGCATGATGGCCAGGTAAGCGTGATCGAGAATGATGTAGCCATAGTTTTCTTTGATCATCGAGCCCCATGAAGGAACAGGAGGCTGGACACCTATTCCAAGGAAGCTTAATCCGGCTTCGATCAATATGGCTGAAGCAAAATTGGCAGCTGAGATGACAATAACCACACCCATGACATTTGGAAGCAGGTGGCGGGTGATGATGCGGAAGGAGGAAAATCCGAGGGCTTTTCCAGCCTCCACGAACTCCTTCTCACGCAGACTGAGGATCTGACCGCGAACCACTCGGGCAACCTCTACCCACATGGTAAGGCCAACGGCGATAAAAACCTGCCAGAATCCTTTGCCCAGGGCGAACGTGATCGCAATAACCAGCAACAATGTTGGAATAGACCATACGACGTTGATAAACCACACGATCACATTGTCGACCCAACCCCTGAAATAACCTCCGATTGAACCGATAAAAATCCCTAAAACCAGGGAGATAAAAACGGATATGAAGCCTACCGAAAGAGAGATCCTGGCGCCAATGATCAGCATGCTGAGGATGTCGCGGCCAAACCGGTCGGTTCCCAGCCAGTAAGTCCTTGAAACTTGTCTTGCTTCCCGATGGGTGGAGAGGTACTCAGTAGGGGAGATCCTTGCATAGCTCCCATCCTGAGTGTAAATATCAACAAAACCATCGATTATAGGGTAAGCGTTATCCCAACTCTTCTGCCCCCAAATCATTCGGTGCAGAATGTTGCTCCGTTCAACAGGTGGTTCTTTCGGTACCAATATAAATTCAGCCGTATAACCAGGTTTCTTCAATCCCATCTCCAAACACTGGTCGTTGGCAAACGGGGTTGGATCCGGTGTGATTAAGTATCCGAGAAGAGCGACCATGAGTACGATGCCGATAAAGATCAGGGATCCAAAGCCCAGCTTGTCGTGCCGGAATCGATTCCAGGCAAGGGAAGAGAGAGAGGAGGAGGAGATGTATGTTTTTTTGCGGAGAAACAACAAAGAAAGAAATTGATTATTCAAAAGCAAATATAGCCTTTAAAATTTCAAAAAATGTATTAATTTTGCTCCCTCAAAATGGTGGTTGTAGCTCAGTCGGTTAGAGCATCAGATTGTGGTTCTGAGGGTCGTGGGTTCGAATCCCATCTTCCACCCAAAAAGACTTTCCAGGTTTTCATAACCTGGAAAGTCTTTTTTAGTTTGCAGTTGGCAGTCTTCAGTACTAAGTCCTTAGTTCAAATTTGCATAGCCCAGTGCTTCAATATCCTTGATGCTTATAGTTAACCAGGTTTTTATAGTAGTAGAATTCATTCTGCTTGTACCTGGCCACTATTCCACACTTCCCTTAAATTTCGCCTTGTACTCCTCCCACTGCTGATCGGTGAAGGCATTGTCGGCAAAATAGTGAATGATAGGCTCAAACTCTTTGGCCGGTTGATAACCGGCGACAACAGTAAGTAACTGGCTTTTCTCATTGAGAAATACAAAGGAGGGATAGGACATTTTTCCCCGCAGAAGTTCGATGGCGAGCTGGTGTGAGGATCTATTGCTCGCAGGATTTGGGTTGACAAATGTAGTCCCATCGATCACCACGGTATCTTTCCGCTCTGCATTCATCTTTACATTGTAGAAGTTTTTGTTCATGTATTCAACAACCACCGGATCGGCGAAAGTCGTGGCATCCATCCGTTTACACCACCCACACCAGTCGGTATACATGTCAATAAAGATCTTTTTCGGTTTTTTCTTATTCAACTCATAAGCTTGTTCAAACGACATCCATTTGATTTTCTGGGCAGGAGCTTCCGGTTTTGCCGATACAGCTTCCTGGGCTAACGTTTGCAGTGAAAAAAAGAGAAAGCAAAGTGGGAGTAGTGATAGATATGTTCTTCTTTGCATATGACTGTTTTTGCAAAATTAGATAGATTCGTTGAGAAAAACGGTTTGTAGTTGTGTTTGTTGCGTTAACAAATGTTAAATCAATGTTGTGCGTCTCGGTCAATCTCCCGCTTGATATCTTTTTGCTTCAACGTCTCTCGTTTGTCATAGGCGTGTTTTCCTTTTGCCAGAGCTATGGTGAGTTTGGCCAACCCATTCTCGTTGATGAAGAGCACAACAGGAATAATGGTGAACCCGCGTTCATTAACTTTGGTCATCAGTTTTTTCAGCTCCCTCTTATTCAGGAGAAGTTTCCGGTCGCGTTTTGGTTCGTGATTATAGTGTGTGCCGTAGGTGTATTCGGCAATATGCATAGCACGAACAAAGAGCTCTTCTCCCGAAAAAGTACAGTAGGCATCTGCAATAGAAGCTTTCCCTGAACGGATCGATTTAATCTCTGTGCCGGTCAGCTGGATCCCCGCAGTAACTTCCTGTTCCAGGAAATACTCGAATCGTGCTCTTTTGTTCCTTATCGTTATTTCACTAGCCATGCCCTATTTTTTCGACACTTCATCCGGCATCAAGACAACCCGAACATAATGATCGGTCTTAAAGAACCTAATGGCAGCATTTCTCAGATCATCTACTGTCACGGCATTCACTCGTTCCCTGAAATTCAACACGCTGACTGGATTTGCATCCTGGAAATAGATCGACTCTATTTTACTGGCCCAAAAACTATTCTTTTCCAGATCTGTCTCTCTGCTCCGGATTAATGCCTCCTTTGCCTTGGTAAGGTCTTCAGTAGTTGGACCTTTTTTTAGTATCGTTTTTATCTCACCAAAAACAGCTTTTGTCAGTTTATTGGTCGTTTTAGGAGAACAACCAAACAGGATGCCCATCATGAACTCCGGCTTCGGGTATTTATCCAGGTTCAGCATGATTTGCGGAGAGTAAACACCACTCAGCTTCTCCCGAATCACTTCAATAAGTTTGATCTGGAGTATCTCTTTGAGCATGTTGATATAGAGCACATTCTCTTCTGTCCATTCGAGTGGTTCAGAAAGACCAATTCCCACCATGGCCTGAGGGTCTGTTCCTTTTTTAAATGTGATGTCGGTGATTCCTGATGCAAATACCGGGGCTTTATCTTGCCAGCTCTCTTTCCTGCCTGTGGATGGCAAACTACCTAGGTATTTCACGATCACTGGGGTAATGGAATCGGTGTCGAAATTCCCGACAAGGGCAAATGTGAAATCCGATGCATCAGCAAAACGGTCGTTATAGATCGTAGTTACATCGTCAAGTCTGATGCTTTTTAACTGATCTTCAGAAGGAAAGATGATGAGGCGTTTGGTTCCCGGGAAGGCAGTTTTAAAGAGGGTGTCGTAAAATGTCATGACCGGATTTCCTTTCATGAATTTCATCTGGTTCTCCATCTGGGAGATAAATGCCTCAAATGCCGATGTGTCTTTTCGTGGGGCATCAAAATAGAGGTAGATCAACTCCATCAGTGTTTCAAGATCTTTTGGGGTCGTACTTCCATTAAAGCCCTCCTTTACATCTGAGATATAGGGAGAAATGGAAAGGTTTTTACCTTTCAACTTCTTTTGGAGCTCAATGTTATCGAATTCACCAGCGCCGCTCTGATCAATGATTGACGCTGCAAAGTTGGCGGAAAGGAAGAGATCATCCGGGTAGAGAGAGTTTCCTCCCGGACTGAATGCTGAAATGATGATCTCATCGTTTTTGAACGCTGTAGGCTTCAGGATGACTTTTACTCCATTGGAAAGAGAAAGTTCAGTAAACGCAAGCTCAGTATTGTATTTTTTATCAACGATCTTGGCTCCGGTCAACACGCCCTGAACAAGCGGGGCCTCCACATAAGTATCTATGTATGGTTCAAGTTCTTCTGTCCTCGATTTTTCAATTACAGCTAGCACTTCAACTTCTGTCGGGATCTTCAATCCCTCTTTTTCCGGACCCATGATCACCATGGCAAGGTTGTTTTCGGTGATCCATTGTTTCGCCAGGTTGTTTACTTCTTCAAGGGTGATTTCGGGGAGCAGTTTTGAGACGAAGATAAACTCCTTCTGTATGCCCGGGATGGGATCTCCAGTCAGATAATTTGCTACATATTCTCCGGCAAGTTGGGCTGATTCAGTTTTGTCAAATTCGTTTGCAGCTTTCTCATACTTACTCAGCATATCCTCTTTCTGTCGAGCATATTCTGTTGCTGTGAAGCCGAACTGCTTAACTCTCTGATTTTCTGCAAGAAGCACAGCAAGGGCCTGGTCAATTTGATTCTCTTTCGGCATAGTTGCCAGAAGGTAGGCATCGTTAGCCCTCGTAAGGAATTCTCCATATCCTGCATTCGCAAATACAAAAGGACAATCTGGTTTCTGGGAGAGTTCAGAAAAACGCTGGTTCAGCATGCTTGTAAAAAGCTCACCTGCGATTTTCTTTTTCAGGTCGCCCAGGTTCTTTATATCCAATACCGGATGTTTCCAGAACATGAGGATCATATTTTGGGTTGACTCAGGATCGGTAGTGATAGCGATCAGGGGTGCTTCATTTCCGGGAAGATTATATATAATCCGTTCTCTGCTATTATCGGGATTCTTTAGCAATGAAAAATGTGCAATAATCTGCTGCTCTGCCGAATCAGGATCAATATCTCCAACAACCACGATCGCCTGAAGGTTTGGTCTGTACCAGTCATGGTAAAAGCTCCGCAGGGTCTCGTGCTTGAAACTTTCCAGAACTTCAACCTTCCCGATAGGAACCCGTTCAGCGTATTGTGACCCTTTCAGTATCACCGGAAGAAACTTCTTCATCATCCTGTCCTGGGCTCCCAAACCAAGCCGCCACTCTTCCACAATCACACCCCGTTCTTTGTCGATCTCTTTGCCATCGAATGTAACATTATGTGCCCAGTCCTCCAGTACCTGAAACCCCTTATCTACCAATCCCGGTTCATCGGTGGGCAACTGGAGCATGTAAACTGTTTCGTCAAAACTGGTATAGGCGTTGATATCCGCACCAAATTGCACTCCGGTCTTTTGCAGGAAATTGATGAGTTCATTCTTGGGGAATGTTTTGGTTCCATTGAAACACATGTGCTCTGTGAAATGAGCCAGCCCCTGTTGATTATCATTTTCAAGGATGGATCCCGCATTGACGGCCAGCCTTAACTCAACCCGTTTTTCGGGTTTGCTGTTTTGGCGTATGTAATAAACAAGGCCGTTGTCAAGCTTTCCCATTCTTACTGCCGGATCAACTGGCAGAGTATAGGAATAATCAATGGATGTATTCTGACCGAAACCCCAGCTTGCAGGGATAATCAGCAACATTGTGAGTGCTATTGAATAGAAAAAGCGTTTCATATCATGAAATGTTAAAGATGGAAATGGAATAATATGCAAGATTATTAAATTTTTAGCGTAATACCAACCATATAATTGATCAATGCCTGAGGGAAATATCCGTTAACATTGTATTGTCGGCCGTCATGGTTGTAGCGGTAAATCCAGGCATTGGTTTCATAATGATTGCTGAACAGATTATTGATCATAAGGCTGATCCCAATTTCAGAAAAGGGTTTGAGCCTGAATTGATATCCCAATACCAGGTTATTGACAAAATAGGGGTGAAGGGTTCGGTCTTCATTGGAGGTATTGTCAATGTACTGTTTGCCGATATACCTTGAATGAAGTGAGACGGTCGCACCTTTGAATGGTTTGTAAGTAAGGATACTTCCCAGTATTATGCCGGGGGAGAAGGAGAGCTTGGTGGTTCCTAGAAACGTATCAGTTTGTCCGGTAAATGCCCATGTGGAATCATAATCATCAACATATTCCGTGAAATTTTTGATCTTGTTGAGACTAAATGTACCCGTAACATCCCACTGAAGTTTCTTCCACAGGTTGACCCCTGCACTAACCTCAATTCCTGTCCTGTAACTATGGGGAACGTTAATCATGATCGCTTCCCCTACATTGTTAATTTCGCCCGTAAGAACCAGCTGATCCCTATAATCCATATAATAGACGTTGACTCCTGCCATCCATGAAGTACGTTTGTAAGTAATCCCAAGTTCATAGTCATAAAGCCTTTCGGAGGTTGGGGTTCGATTGGTATCGGCATCCTTATAATTATTCCTGCTGGGTTCCCGGTTTCCAATCCCAAATGAGAGGTAACCATTGAGATGCTTCGTGAAATCGAAGAAAATTCCGGTTTTTGGGTTGAAAAAATTGAAGGTATGGGTTTGGTTGATGGGTCGAAGGTCATCCAATTCACCCTCCATCCGGTAATATACATAGCGGTATTGGAGGTCGGCGAAGAGTGTTATCATTTTCATCACCTCCCAGCTGGCTTTGGTGAAGATGTTGATATCATTTTTCAACCCGGTGTTCTCATACCAGTTTCGCTGGTTATCGCCGTTCGATGCATATTGTGCCCAAATCATATGGCCATAGTGCATGCCGTAATATTGTGAGATTCCACCACCAAAGATTAGTTTCAATTTATCTGGAATGGTGTATCCGGTGGAGAAAGTTAATCCATAGTAGCTGTTGTCCAGCCATTTTCGATTAACGAGGTTTGTCGAAAGAAGGGTGTCATTGCCAATGATTACATTATCCAGCCCGTATTCTGCAAAAGTTTCGTCAGGTTTATAGTTTTCGTAATAACCTTTCCCTTTCGTGAGAAAAAGAGCCGTGTTGATATTCCACCTAATTCCAGGTTTTTGAGAGAATATCAATTGGTAGTGGTCTTGTTGGTAGTTGTCGGTTTGATTAGTATAATATTGAATCTGACCAGTGGAATCAACATATTCTCCGGCGGGATTGTAGGTACGGTTGGTGCTCAGGGAATCCAGAGGCACTCCTTCCCATGCCTGGTAGGTTCGCTCATGTCCTGAGAAGGTAACCAATTTAAGGGTGGTCTTTTTCCCGTAGTACCCTCCGCTGACATAGAACGACTTGAGTTTTGAAAATGCCCTGTCGATATATCCATCTGATGATATATAGGATAAGCGCCCGTCGACTGCAAGTCCCGACTTCAGGAGGCCTGTTCCGAACTTCAATGTTGTTTTATAGGAGTTGAAAGATCCGAAGGATGCTGCCAGTTCTCCGTAGGAGTCTTGATTCATCTCAGTGGTGAGTATATTTATTGTTGCGCCAAAAGCCCCGGCCCCATTGGTAGATGTTCCAACGCCCCGTTGGATTTGGATATTTTCCGTAGAGGAAGCCAGGTCGGGGAGGTCGACGAACCAAACGCCCTGCGATTCGGCATCATTAAGAGGGATGCCATTGATTGTGACATTGATTCGTGTAAGGTCACTTCCCCGGATGTTCAATCCCGTATAACCGATCCCGTTGCCGGCATCAGATGTGACGATCACCGAAGGAGTGGATTGGATAACATAGGGGAGGTCACGACCCAGGTTTGCTTCCTCGATCTTAGCGCCACTTAGTGTCGTATAGGCCGTAGGGTAGTTCTCCCCAGCACGGGTAGCGAGTATGTTGACCTCTTCTCCAAGGATTGCACTCTCTTCCATCTCAAAGCGGATGGTTGTATCCGTGTTAATCCTCGATGAGATTGTGATCGGTTTGAAGCCAACAAAGGAGCAGGTTAGTGAGTAGCTTCCTTTTCGGATTCCGGAAAGCACGTAGTTACCGGCGCTATCTGCAATAGCCGTATTATATGTATTCTGTATACGGATATGTGCTTCGGGCATTGGTTTGTTGTTGGACCGATCGGTTACTTTTCCTTGGATTACAATCTGTGACTGCACAGTTGTCATCAAAAGAAGAGATGCGAGGATTCCCAGAATTCTTTGCATGGTTGATTCAGTTTAATGAATAGAATAAACGGTAAACCGATCAATTGAGGAGTACGATGATTTGTGTAACGGTCTCCCTCCGCCGGCATTATCCGGATCAGGTTCAAAGAGTATGATCTCAGCCCTTTTTGTAAGGCACCCCTAATTGATAGTGAAGCAAAGGTACGAAATCTGGCATCTGTTATCAAGCAATTAGTTATTTTTGTATCAAGTTTATCGCTAATGAAACTGATCATCATCAACGGACCGAACCTGAATCTGCTAGGGAAGAGAGAGCCCGCTATATATGGGTCTGAAAGTTTCGAGGTTTTCCTCAAGAAGCTGCGAAAAAGGTTTCCACTAGTAACAATAGAATATTTCCAGTCAAACGTGGAAGGGGAGATCATCAATGCATTGCAGAAGGTTGGATTCCTTTACGATGGCATCATTTTAAATGCAGGAGGCTATACTCACACTTCGGTGGCCATTGCCGATGCAGTTAAATCGATCAGTTCCCCTGTAATCGAAGTTCACATTTCCAACATTTTTGCTAGGGAGTCATTTCGTCACATCTCCATTATTTCGCCTTATGTGAAAGGGATAATCACCGGTTTTGGACTAGATTCATACCGGCTGGCGGTTGAGAGTTTTCTGGTTTAAGATTGGAAAAACTTGTTGGGGTCTAATTGCGAGAAATGTTTCTTCCCACGGAGGTAGTACTCAACCACCACATTTTTTTTATACATCATCTTCATGCTCCCGTGTTTGAGTTGTTTCCGTTTCCTGTAAAGAGAAGGGAGAGATGCGTAGAAACTGATATGGGCGTGTGCCACAGCCCAGAAATCCTTAAACCCAGCCTGGATCAGGAACTTGAAAGCAGCAACACCATCCAGTAATAGCCGGATGGCAAAAACTTTAAATAGAAGTCTTGAAGGCAGGTTTTTGTATAGAAGCATAAAATTGTTACGGAAATTCAGGTAGGTTTTTCTCCATGAAGCCTTTGGGAGGGTCCCACCGCCGATATGGTAAACGGTTGAATCGGGGCAATACATCACCCGGTAGCCATAATTGTGGAGTCTCCAGCAGTAATCGATCTCCTCCATATGAGCAAAAAAGTCATCATCGAATCCTCCAAGCTGGATAAATAAATCACTTCTAAGGAAGAGGCAGGCCCCGGTAGCCCAAGAGATCTCAACCTGATCGTCGTATTGTCCGGTATCTTTTTCAATGGTAAGAAATAACCTGCCCCTGCAGAATGGATAACCATATTCATCGATGTATCCACCAGCGGCTCCGGCATATTCGAATGCGTCGCGTTGGTGGTATGACCTGATTTTAGGCTGACAGGCACCAATCAGGGAATCACTTTCCATCAGAGAGATAATTGGGTGGATCCAGCCGGATGTTACTTCGACATCAGAATTTATTAAGATATAATAGTCTGCTTTTACTTGTTTCAGGGCTACGTTGTACCCTCTGGCAAATCCTTCGTTCTTAGTGTTTTGTATAATTCGTATACGTGGAAAGTGATGCTGAATGAAATCGACCGAACCATCTGTCGAGGCATTGTCGGCCACAATGATCTCAATATCGGCATCGGTATGATCGATTAAAGGAGGAAGGAATTTCCCGAGGAATTTTTTCCCGTTCCAATTGAGAATAACGACAGCAACCTTAGGCATCAGAGAATTACGAATTACGAATTAAGAATTATGAATTCCCGGACGGAAGAATCCGATGTTCGAAATTCTTTATGAAAGTAAATCACAAAGATAAAGAAATCTGCTCCTTAATTCTTAATTCTTAATTCGTAATTCTTAATTGGGTAAGGTCCAGTAGTCCTCCTGCATATCTCCCCACGAATTGATTACCTGGGTATCTGTGATATCAATAGTCTGATACATTCGGCTGCGAAGATCAACCTGCCATCGGGCATTGTGGATCTCACCGATAGCATCGGAGTGGAGCAGGAAAAAGTCGCTGGTAACCATATCGGGCGAATAAAAAACAAATTTCCGGTTGCTCTGGTTCGTCAGTGTGTAATATTGCCAGATCTCGTAGGGATAGTTGCTGGGTTCGTTGTATCGTTCTGCGCGAACATTGGGTGCTCCGTACTGCAGGAAAACTCTTCCGCGATCGGTCTGGTAACCTCTCTTTACAGGTGTTCCGAAATTATGTTCTACGATTTCTATCAGGTATTTATATGACATCCAGGCCTTCTCTGGATTGTTTGCATCCCGGCGCTGCCAAAACCCAAGGAAGTATTGTTGCAGGACAGGAAGGGTGGCAGTTTGCAGGTTTCCCTTAAGAAAATTCTTCTCCAATGCCGATGAGATTGGATAGGTTGAGTTGACGTACTCCCTCAAGGTGTCGATGTTGGTGTACCTCTCCACAAAGGAGTTGATGGGGTTAACTGTTGCCATGTCATCGATGGTAAGTTTGGCGTAGGGGTTGCTGCGCTGGAAAAAAAGTTTTCTGGATGCCATTATCTGGTTTTGCTGATCCCTGGCTTCTACAATTAAATTGTAGTTACCGGTTGGCAGGTTAACAATGTTTAAATCTGCCAGAACGACCGTCACATCTTTGGCCATCTCTTTCTTTACTTTCTCCAGGTCTTTTACCCGCTGACCATTTTCCAGGGTCTCCACATAGTAATTGAGAAGGTATTTATTTCCTTCTCCTACCTGCTTGTTCATGTTGTATAGCTCACAATAGAAAATGATTTTATTTTCCGTTTGAGGGTAGAAACTATAAACATAAGGGACGAGGTCGAAACCCGATTTGTTGATTTCGGACTCTGTATCGCTATGTGTATAACTCTTTATCAATTCAATTCCCGAGATTGCAGGTTTGTCCTTCGGATAATTGATGGTAACGGTTTGAGAATAAGGTGTTACTTCGGCTTTTAAATTCTGGTCGGAGAGCTGCACCTCAAATTCATAGGTGCCATTTGGAAGGAGGAATCGTTGCTGGTCAATAAAATGGAAGTCGAGTTTACTGGTGTCGGCAATAGCCGGACTCTTTAGTTCATATTTTTTGAAGGCTTTGATTTCGCTGTTTTGTTTGAAGGTCATGAGAATGTTGACGGTTCCCTGAAATTTCCCATTACTGATTTTTGTATATTCGACACTATTTGCGTCAATTGTGAGGTAAGTCTCAATATAGGGGCCATCGGGGGAGTAGAAAGTGGAATAGGTAAGGTAGGCCCTTAGATTTCCTCCTGTAACAGAGGTAATGCCACTCACCATAACCAGAAATATAATTATCATGTACTTTTTCATATCCAGTTAGTTTTTAATCGGGACAAAGGTATTTTGAAACAACAACAAAAAAAACAATAATGGACGAATAAAGAACTTTCATGGATAAACGGATGTTTTTTTTACAACCTAAAGGTTTGTATTTTTGTGCTGCAAATTTGATTCTAGATCTTGGAAGGATAAGTTTTTATCCAGTTTACAGCATCCAGATTCTAGAATCCTGTGCTGGAGAGATGCCAGAGTGGTCGATTGGGGCGGTCTCGAAAACCGTTGACCCGCTTGCGGGTCCCAGGGTTCGAATCCCTGTCTCTCCGCAA
>CAZXQU010000010.1:0-57054 GCA_964642545.1 uncultured Prolixibacteraceae bacterium
TAGATGAGCAGTCTTTTCATTTTTTGGCTGATTAAATGATGAAAAATAACGCTGTGTGTTGGGTTTTAGTATTTATTTTCTCGTAAAAGTCCAAACAAAACGGCAAAGATATACAATTTCATTATAGAAAACGGGTGTTTTTGTATCGTCTCCTGTATTTCTCAGTCTCAATTTTGAAGCAGTATCCCAACATCACTTCAATGCTACCGCTATTGTACCTGCTTAAAGCCGATACATTGACATCATAGGATATCCCTATGCGAAAACTCTTGATGTTCGCACCTGCCAGAATTGCAATCGCATCCTGAAAGCGATATTCCAATCCTCCCCAAAATTTCTTTTGATATGCCACAAGTGCTGCAATATTAAAGGTAAAAGCAGCTCCATCATAAACGAAAAGAACAGAAGGTTTGATCTCAAAATTAGGATGACCTGGCACCATCCAGTTGTACCCACCCGTCAGAAAATAGGTTCTGCGTTGCTGATAATATGAGTTCTTGGCTTTGGATTGAAACAGCTGGGCGGCAGATAATCCGATATAATATTTATCCGGCACCTCATAATAAATACCCAGGTCGGCATCAATCGTAAGGTCGTTCATTTTATTAGGGTCATCGAAGACAGGGTCACCTTCATCGATGATATGTCCTGTGAATTTTGAAAAGTCAATCTGATAATTCATGATGTTTGCCTGGAGCCCGGCCGAGAATTCACCTGCTCCCACATCCATTCTGAAAGCATACCCAATTTTAACACCAATGTTATTGAAAAACCCTAGTCTTTCCGACATGATACTCCCCCCCAGAGCTCCATGAAGGAACTTGATAGGAGAGTCAATTGTTAGAAATATTGTTTCAGGGGCAATTTTATTTCCATCATTATCTTTAAATCCGAGCCATTGTTCCCTGATCAATCCATTGACACAGATTCCGCCATTGCTTCCCGCATAACCCGGATTAAAAGCCATTTGATTGAACATATATTGAGTCAAAACAGGAAGCTGTTGAGCCATAACCGTGGGAAAGGAGAAAAGAAAGGTTAGAAGCAAGGAGATAAAAGCTCGCTTGAGTGGGAGTAATGATATTTGTTTGCCTTTATATGTTTCGTATCCGAGATTCAAGAGCAATGATTGTTAGGGTAGATAAAAGCACGTAAAAGTATTAAAAAAAAAATAGAACCTTGATGACATCCTCAAATTTACTACAAAAAAATAACTTTGCAGACCCAATTTGTTAATTGATTCTTGATTCGGGATTTAAGCTCATCTGGCATCCATCTTAATTCAGTTAATTATGGCATTCTTTCTTCTCAAGGAGAAACCGTTTTCAAAAAAATGGTTTCTGAGTTATAGCCTGATCATCATCGGTTCATTTATCCTTGCAGCCGGTTTTGTTCTCTTTATCACCCCATATAAGATCGTTCCAGGGGGAGTTTACGGGATCTCGATCGTTCTTCACTACCTCTTCGGGACACCTGTAGGGCTTATGGCTTTGTGCTTCGACATTCCACTAACGTTGATTGGATTGAAAATATTGGGTCCCCGATTCGGTTTTAAAACTGTTCTGGGATTCTCTCTCACTGCAATATTCACCGATACCCTTACTTATTTCTGGGGCTACGAACCTCTGGTTCAGGGAGATGCATTGCTGTCATCGATCTTTGGAGGGGTTCTTATCGGCCTGGGGCTGGGGATAATTTTCAAGTCAAAAGCTACTTCCGGCGGGTCAGATATCATTGCCATGATTATCAACAAACGAACGAAGATTCCGCTGGGGCAGTTGATGATCCTTGTGGACTCGGTCATCGTGCTGTTCGGACTTGCCGTATTTCAGGACTGGAAAATTCCTTTGTATTCGTGGATTGTGATTTTTATTTCCGGAAAGGTTATCGATGTGGTGATGGAGGGGTTAAGCTACGATAAAAGTCTCTTTATTATTTCGGATAAACATGAAGAGATCCGAGACAAGATTATCAACAACCTGAACAGGGGAGGCACCTATATTGATGGGAAAGGCATGTACAACATGGTCGATCGCAAGATCATCTTTACAGTTGTAAGTCGCAGGGAATTAGCTCTTTTGCAGGAATATATCCATCAAATTGATCCCAATGCTTTCATGACTGTCCTTGATGCCACAGAGATCCTGGGAGAGGGATTTCGTTCACTGAAAGAAAAATTATCCGACTAGCTTATCTGAATAATTTGATAATATCGTTGGCATTGGCCCATATAAGAAGACCGAAAAGTAAGACCATTCCAACAACCTGTGCATACTCCAGGAATTTATCACTTGGTTTGCGCCGGAAGACGATTTCATAAAGGAGAAAGAGTACATGTCCACCATCCAGGGCAGGAATAGGAAGCACATTCAGTACCGCCAGCATGATTGATAGGAATGCTGTCATCGACCAGAACGCCCGCCAATCCCAGATAGCCGGAAAAAAGTTCCCGATCGCAATGAAACCCCCAACTGACTCATAAGCTTTTTCCTGGGAGAAGAGCAACTTAATCGATTTTAAATAATTGCCTGTCCCTTCATAGGCTTTGACAACGCCGGCAGGGATCGCAGTGATGATGTTGTAGTTTTTTTCATGAAAAGTCAGGAACTCAGCTGGGGACTTAGGGTAAACACCAATAAGGCCTCCGGCAGGTACCTCAACGGGAATTACCAGCGTATCGCTATCGCGAAGAATGGTAATACGAACCATTTCATTTTTGTGGCGTTGGACTTCGTCTCTGAACTGGTCAAAGAATGTCATCAGGCTGTCATTCAGCCCAATGATCTGATCCTCAACAATGACACCTGCCTGTTTTCCTTTCGAATCAGGTGTAAAAGCTCCAACCACAAATGGAATACGGACAGATATGAAGTCCGGACTTTTATGTTTGATAAGTTTGGAAATAGAACCTTCAGGGATGATTACCTCTAATGGTTCGTTGTTGCGGAGAACCTGAATGGTCTTAGCCTCTTCCAGGATGATGGTTTTCGGGATATCTATAAAATCTTCAACAACAACGTTGTCAACCGATATGATTTTATCACCGTTTCTAAGTCCCATGTCGTAACCAAGGGAGTCGACAGTAATTCCAAACTTAACTTCTGTGGTAGGCAGGTATTCATAGCCCCAAACAGACAACATGAAGATGTAAATAACCACAGCCAGAATAAGGTTAACGATAACTCCTGCAAGCATGATGATCAGTCGCTGCCAAGCAGGTTTGGAACGGAACTCATAAGGCTGAGCGGGCAATTTCATCTGCTCCTTGTCCATCGACTCATCGATCATGCCTGAAATCTTGACATAGCCGCCCAGGGGGAGCCAGCCCATACCATATTCGGTTTCCCCCCGCTTAAATTTAAAGATAGAGAACCAGGGATTGAAAAAGAGGTAGAATTTTTCTACCCTTGTTTTAAATATCCTGGCTGCAATGAAATGTCCAAACTCGTGAAAAATTACCAGGATGGATATAGCAAGAAGAAATTGGAGTGTCTTGATCAGTATTTCCATGATTTATCGGATATAATTTGCGTTGCTTTTTCGGTAGTTTGATGATGTGTTGTAATATAATCTTCCAGTCCAGGTTTCTCCAAATGGGGCATCAGTTCGAGGCATCTTTCAACAACTTCAGCCATCGCAAGAAATGGTAGTTGTTGATTCAGAAACGCCTTCACTGCCACTTCATTGGCCGCATTCAGGATACAAGGAGCGTTACCTCCGGCGTTTAGGGCCTGGTAAGCAAGTGATAAGTTACGAAATAACTCCAGGTCGGGTTGTTCAAAGGTCAGTTGTGGGTATTTTGAAAAATCAAGACGGGGGGTCTCTGCCTGAACCCGTTCAGGAAAGCCCAACGCATAAAGAATAGGGAGCCGCATGTCAGGGACACCCATCTGTGCTTTCACGGAGCCATCCGTAAACTGCACCATAGAGTGGATCACTGATTGAGGGTGTACTATCACTTCAATGCTATCAGCCGGTAATCCAAAGAGCCAGTGTGCCTCAATAACCTCCAACCCTTTATTCATCATGGTTGCAGAATCGATCGTAATTTTACGCCCCATGCTCCAATTGGGGTGGTTTAAGGCTTCCTGAATTCCGGTCAGTTCAACTTCACTACGGCTCATTCCCCTGAATGGGCCTCCCGAGGCTGTAAGAAAGATCTTCTCGACACTCCTGGCATCCTCGCCAACGAGACACTGAAAAATGGCAGAGTGTTCGGAGTCAACCGGAATGATTCCTGCCCGGTTCTTAACCGCCTCGGAAATGATCAGTTCACCGGCAATCACGAGAGATTCCTTATTTGCAAGCGCAACCACTTTACCGGCTAGAACTGCCTTGTATGTAGGTATCATCCCTGCATAACCTACCAGGGCATTCAGAATGATATCGACACCTTCCATCTCTACAACCTGTGAAATGGCATCCCCCCCGGCAAATACTTTTATGGGGTATTGGCTAAGTGCATCTCGAAGCCGGACGTAACAATCCGGATTGCCTATTACAACAGCATTCGGTTGAAACTCCTTTGCTTGATCAATTAACTGATCACAGTTATTCTGGGCGGTTAGCACTTCCACTCCGAAACGCTCGGGATGGTTCCGAACCACCTCCAGCGCTTGTTTCCCAATAGAGCCCGTCGATCCAAGTATGGTTAGTTGCTTCCTCAATCCTCCGTCCAATCCATTTAGAATGAAATATAATCCTGTGGGTTCACTGGGGTTCCCTGGCTCCACAATTCAAAATGCAGATGCGGCCCGGTTGTCAGCTCACCTGTCTCTCCAATGATTGCAATCACCTCACCAGCCTTTACCATATCGCCAGCTTGTTTAAGCAATGCAGAGTTGTGTTTGTAAATTGAAACAATCCCTTGTTGATGTTGAATGCCAATCACATAGCCTGTTTCAACTGTCCAGGTACTGAATATAACCGTTCCATTGAGGACCGACTTGATTGCTTCATCCTTCTTGGAAACGATGTCGATTCCGAAATGTTGCCTATCAGCATCAAACTCATTGGTAACAACTCCTTTGATGGGAGTAAAGAAGAGCATATTTCCAAGTGTGAGCCTCCTCTGGGGTCCCTTTTCAGCCGATTCAATCTGATGAAGGCTATACTTACTCTGATTCTCAATTTCATCCCTCAATAACGAATCCTCCTGTGATCGTGTCAACTTGATATCGTTATAGCTTGTCGTTGTGTCTCTGGGAAGAGCTCTGTCGTCAATCAGGTCCTCCCCGCTGACAATACGTTTCAGGTTGGCAATAAAAAGATCTTTCCTAACAAGATCCTTCTCAATAGAATCCGTTTTGATCTGAAGTTCATATAAATCCTTTTTCAGGCTAACGTTGGTATATCCAGGGATGTACTCCCTGAGAGGGGTAAAAGCAATTAGAACTGAAGTGAGGAAAATCAGTATGATGATAATAATCCCAAGGGCGATAAAAACATTCAATGGGGTTAGTCGGAAAGTAAGTCTTTCTTCCAGCGTTTCATCGTGCATAAAGACCAGACGGTACTTCCATTTCAGTTTGTTATACCATTTGACCTTTTTGATATTCTCTTTAGTTTTCGCCATTCCACCACTCCTGCACCATGTTTTGAGCTGCAAATATCGCAAAATATAATATTTTTGTGAAATTTTAGTTATACCCATACACGATATTGCATAGTGAATCTGAAGAAATTATACCTATCGGGAGGTCTCCTGTTCATTTTGATCGGTTTGATTGTGTTCAGCGGGTGTTCTACCAAAAAGAACACGTTTACCCGGCGGGCTTATCACAATTTGACCTCTCATTACAATGTCTATTGGAATGGGATGGATCAACTCCGGCAGGGTGTTAAAGATTACCAGAGTACTGTCATAGACAATTATGCGTTGATTCTTCCGGTATACAATTATGGTGACAAAGCTACCAGCGGAACCATTTCACAATATGCTGATATCGGAATTACCAAAGCGTCAAAAGCCGTTCAGAAACACTCAATGGTATTCAACCAGAAGGAGTATGTGAAATGGATTGACGATTCTTACTTCCTCATTGGTAAATCTTACTATTACAAGCAGGATTACGGCATGGCACGCCGAACCTTCGAATTTATCATCAAGACTTACAATAAAAACGAAATCAAGTATGAAGCCATGCTCTGGCTGGCAATGTCGAACGTTCAGATGAAAGATTTCAAGCGAGCCGAGCCCATGCTTGACATGCTTCAGAATAAAATCACACAGGGGGAGGCTCCTGAGAAATTTGAGATGCCTATAAACCTTGCCTACACACAGTTTAACCTCCTCCAGGGAAAATACAATGCAGCCGTTCCTTATCTTCAACGTGGTATCGAGCTAAACCCCGGACAGGAGATGAAGACACGGTGTTTGTTTATTCTTGGTCAGATTTACCAAAAAAACGGGGATTATGCTGAGGCTACGCAAAAATATAAATCGGTGATAAAGCGAAACCCCTCTTTCGCCATGGAGTTTAATGCAAAAATCAATTTAGCCCAGTGCTACGACACCCAAAGTGGCGACAAAGAGTTTATTATCAAGAAGTTAACAAAGATGTTAAAGGATGATAAGAACAAGGAAGTCCTGGATCAGATTTATTATGCTCTTGCTCAGGTTTCACTGAAAGATTTTGATACTATCGCCGGTATCAACTACCTGGCTTTATCGGTTACATCAAGTAAAGGCAATAATTATCAGAAAGCCATATCATCCCTGGCCCTTGCCGACATTTATTTTGCCATACTCAATTATACACTTGCTCAAGCGTACTATGATAGTACCATGCAGTTTCTTCCCGTTACATTTCCCAACTTTAAAGAAATCAAGCGCAAAACATCGACCCTAACTGATCTGGTTACCAACCTTCAAATAATCCAATTGGAAGACAGCTTGCAAATGCTTGCGTTGATGACCGAGGATGACCGAAACAGGAAGATTGATGATATGATTACCCGGATTGTACTTGAGGAGCAACGAAAAAAGGTGGAGGAGATGGAGCGGAGAGATAATCCGAATCTTTTTGGAACTCCTGACAGGGAGATGTCTTCAGTGGCAGGATCCCGCGAAGGAAAATGGTATTTTTATAATACAACAGCACTCTCCAACGGATTTTCAAACTTTACCAGGAAGTGGGGAAGAAGGAAGCTGGAAGACCTTTGGTTCCTCAGTGATAAGAATATCATGTCTTTTGATGAAGACATGACGAACGCCGATACATCTACGATGTCAAGTGATAGTGCACGTTATGAAGTTGGAACGGCAATCACCAATACTAAAAAACGTGAATATTATCTAAAAGACATTCCGCTTTCTCCTGAACAATTGGAGGCCTCCAACCTGCGAGTCATTGATGCTTATTACAATGCTGGGTTTATCTATATTGATGGCCTTAATGATTATAAAAATTCAATTGAATCATTTGAATCCCTGATATCGCGGTTCCCAAAAAGCTATCGTGAGCCTCCTTCCTGCTATGAATTACACATTTTATATAGAGATCTTGACAATCAGCCTAAGAGCGATTATTACAGAAATCTCATCCTGAATCAGTTTCCTGAATCTGACTATGCCAAATTGCTGATTAATCCGAATTACTACAAAGAGATTCAAAAGCAAAAATCGCAAGCTGCAAAACTCTATGAGGAGACCTGGCTGGCATTCAATAACCAGCAATATTACATGGTCCTTCACAATGCAGATCTGGCTTTCACCGAATTCCCATCCGACACTGGATTAATTCCACGATTTGAATACCTCCGGGCGATGGCATTGGGTAAAGTTGAGGTAGTTGATTCATTGGTTGTTGCACTTCAAGGTATTGTCAATAAATATCCAAACCATGAAGTCAAGCCACTCGCTATGAATATTCTGGAGTACCTGAGTAAACAACGGAACGCCAATGGGGACCCTGTTGCTCCGGATCCCACTCAACCGGAAGATCCGAGTGTAAAACTCTACACTTACTCCCCCAACTCAATCCACTTTTTCATCCTTATAGTTGACGGAAGCAGGGTGGATGTGAATGCACTGAAGATTAAACTTTCAGATTTTAACAATAAATACTTCCGGCTGGACGAGCTCCATGTAAATAGTCTCCTTCTCGATAATACCCGAGAGATGGTTACAATCAACAATTTTTATGATGCCCAAAAAGCTGTTGACTACTACCTCTCTATTAAGGGGAGTCCATACGTTTACAACAAACTGGAGAATGTAGGCAATTACTCCGATTTTGTGATTTCAGTAGAGAATTATCCCGTTTTCTATAAAAATAAAGATACCAATCTTTATAAACGATTCTTTGAAAAGAATTACAATACCTCCGGAGTGGATTAATTGAACACTCGATTTTTTTATACCTTTGTTACTTATTATATCCTAATACATCTGCATAATGGCAAAAGTGAAAGAACAGGAGATACCCTCCCTCAATTTATTAGGGAGTGGAACCACCGTGAAAGGTGATATTAAACTCGTCGGAGATTTTAGAATCGACGGCGCACTTGTTGGCACTATCAATTGTAAAGGAAAGGTTGTCGTTGGCACCTCAGGTGTCATCGAAGGAGAGATCATTTGTCAGAATGCTGATTTTTCAGGGACCATTAAAGCGAAGGTAAAAGTTGCTGAATTGTTGACTCTCAAGGAATCGGCCAGGTTTTCCGGTGATATCATTACAAATAAACTGGCTATTGAACCGGGAGCTAAATTTTCAGGGAGTTGTCAGATGGAGCATAATGAATATACCAAACCCGAAGAGAAGTCTAAATAACTATGCCCGCTATTCCAGTATCGCTATTCAAATGGTGGTAATCATTATTCTCGGGGTTTTTGGCGGATACAAGTTAGATATGTGGTTAAATACAGCCCCAATCCTTACAGTAATTCTTTCATTGCTTTCAGTTGTTTTAGCAATCTATATTGTGACCAAAGACCTACTAAAAAAACGAAATAATTCATGAAAGCTCCTTACATCAACTTTCTGAAAAATTTACTGATCTTCTCCCTGATTGTTGTAATTATTTACATCGTTCTCAGTTATTTACTCCCAGTTAGCTACTTTAGTATGGCGTTGCCTTTTCTTTTCCCCTTCTATATTGGAACCTCCCTGATTTCCTATCACTACTTGCTGAAGTTACTCCACAAAAGATTCAGCAAATTTGTCAGCCTTTTTATGGCAGCAACTGCTGTAAAGTTGCTGTGGTACATGATCATCATGGTAGCTTACATCCTGGTATTCAGAAAAGATGCGGTCTCTTTTTCCCTCAATTTTTTTATCCTCTACATATGCTATACCAGCTTTGAAACGATCTCCCTAGTCAACTATTCGAAATCTTATATCAATCCAAATCCAACCAATAAGACATAGATGCGAAAGCTCCGACGAGGCTGCCTGACCATCGGGCTCTTACTTTTCTGCGGGTTTCAGCTCATTTACGGATCTTCTCAATCAGAATTGGATTATTTTCCAACAGAGACAGATACGACCTATATTGAAAGCTTCAAACACCTATTGACTACCCGTTATTACCTCCTTGCACAGAACACTAGTCTCGTAATTTTTCCAGACCTTTCTGCAACAATGGAATACAAACCAAATGAAACAGGACGGTTTGGCATTGCAGCTTTTTATAGTTGGTTCGGCCTTGGCCTCTCATTTGGGACGAAACTTTTCAGGAAAAACTCTGATGTCTATGGAACAACAAAATCATATGATTTCCGTGTAAATGCCTATGGAAAATTCATGGCCATAGAGGGTTATCTTCAATACTACCAAGGGTTTTACATGAATTATAAATCCAGTGCCTACAAGGAGACTTTCATTATTCCAGGAATGGATATGGTCGCTTTTGGAATCGATGGAACATATATCTACAATTATGGAAAGTTTTCAATCCGAGCCTCATATACCCAAAACGAACGTCAGAAGAAAAGCGCTGGCAGCCTGATCGTGAAACCAACATTTCGTTATTACTGGGTGAATAGTGATACCGGAATTATTCCCGAAAAAATCCTGGATATATATTCCCTTAAACAGGAGAATATTCTCTCGGGCAATTTCTATACGCTTGGGCTGGGACCAGGATATATCTACACGTTTGTATTTGGGAAGGATTTCTACATTACTGCCTGTGGACAGATGGATATGAACTGGAGCTCATATAACTACTCCACAACTGAAGATTCGTACCAAAAAACAGGGTTTTCATTTCCTTTTTCGATAAGGGCTGCTGTGGGATATAATTCGGATGTGTGGTTCATCGGGGGTAGTTTCCTTTCAACAATTTACTATTTTCAACCCGGACAAAGGGTTCAGGATGATTTCCATTATCATCTGACGCAAATACGTTTCTGGGTAGGGACCCGTTTCGATGCCTTCAAACGGTGGAACAAAAAAAAGCAGTAATTTTGTCTTCAACCTAGAAGTCATGGTATATATTACGCGCCGCGAACACTTCAACGCCGCCCATCGGTTGTTCCGACCCGATTTTTCTGATGCAGAAAACCTTTCGGTTTTCGGAAAATGCTCCAACCCAAACTGGCATGGGCACAACTACATCCTATATATTACAGTCAAGGGTAATGTGAATCCAGACACAGGATTTGTTGTAAATCTGAAAGTGTTGAGTCAATTGATCCAACAGAGGATTATTGATAAACTGGACCATAAAAACATCAACCTCGAAGTGGATTTCATGAAAGGTCGACTCGCCTCAACGGAAAATCTTGCGATCGCAATCTGGGAAGAGATCGAATCTGGAATCCATGACATGGGCGGTATCCTGCACTCAGTGAAGATTGAGGAAACTGAGAATAATTCAGTTGAGTATTTCGGAACATAACATAAAAAACATAGAATGAAGGAAGAGAAATTAAGTTATGAAAAAACGGAAGATTTTGATCCTGAACGGATTGAAAAATTAAGTTACCATTATAAAGAGATCCTCAAATTATTGGGAGAGAATCCCGATCGTGAAGGCCTTCTCAAGACTCCCCTAAGAGTGGCCAAATCAATGCTCTTTCTCAACCAGGGATATACCCTCGATCCCGAAGAGATTCTCTCATCCGCCAAATTCAGGGAAAATTATCGGGAAATGGTCATTGTAAAGGATATTGAAATCTATTCACTTTGTGAGCATCACATGATCCCTTTCATTGGCAAAGCGCATGTGGCTTACATCCCTGATAAATTCATCACAGGTCTCAGTAAAATAGCCAGGGTGGTTGAAATCTATTCGAGACGGTTACAGGTTCAGGAACGGCTTACTACCCAGATCAAGGATGCAATAAACAAGACATTACATCCGCTTGGTGTTGCTGTGGTCATCGAGGCACAACATTTGTGTATGTCGATGCGTGGCATCCAGAAGCAAAACTCCGTGACAACAACCTCCGATTTTGTTGGAGCCTTTGAACGGGATAAAACACGGCAGGAGTTTTTGCATCTGATAAGCACGAGGTTACATTAGAAACATATACCCAAATCACAATGATTAGACAGAATAATCAAGGATTTTTTTCAGCCGGCGAGAAAATGCAGGTTGAGACCGGTTCAATTGCAAAGACTTTCATGGCCAGTGTTTTCCTCTGGATGACTCTGGCAATGATCATCACCGCCATAACAGCCTATTGGTTTGCATCGGATCAGGCGCTGATCGGTTCACTTGTAAATTTCGAGACCGGAAGTATGTCGCCACTGGGATGGTTTGTCATGCTGGCTCCACTGGGATTTGTTTTACTGATGTCGTTTGGGTATCAAAAACTATCACCTGCCATAATGACACTCCTTTTCATTGCATTTGCAGTACTCATTGGGATGAGCCTCAGCTTTATTCTAATCGTATACACAGCTTCATCAGTATATCAAACATTCGCTATTACGGCCGGAATGTTTGGTATTATGGCGGTTACAGGCTATACGACAAAAACTGATTTGACAAAGTTCGGATCCATCATGTTTATGGGCTTGATCGGGATCGTCATTGCCATGGTAGTCAATTTCTTCCTGAAATCAAGCGCAATGGAGTACCTCATCAGTGTGATTGGCGTTCTTGTTTTCACCGGGCTTACAGCGTATGATGTGCAGAAATTGAAACGAATAGGAAGCCAGACAATGGATGCCGGAAATACGAGGAAGATGGCCATTATGGGAGCACTCACCCTCTATCTTGATTTCATCAACCTTTTCCTGTTTTTGCTTAGGTTGTTGGGGGACCGGAGATAATCTCAAATTACGAATTAAAGGATTATGAAAGCATATATATTTCCCGGACAGGGAGCGCAGTTTGTTGGAATGGGGAAAGATCTGTATGAGAACTCTCCCGTTGCCAAAGCCATGTTTGAGCAGGCAAATGAGATTCTGGAATTCAGGATTACCGACCTGATGTTTCATGGTACTGATGAGGACCTGCGTCAGACAAACGTAACCCAGCCAGCAATTTTTCTCCATTCAGTGATTTTGGCTGCAACCCTGGGTGATAATTTTAAACCCGATATGGTTGCCGGACATTCGTTGGGTGAATTCTCTGCCCTTGTCGCCAACAAAGCACTAACCTTTGAAGATGGTTTACGACTTGTTGCCGCACGTGCACAGGCGATGCAGAAGGCCTGTGAAAGAGAGCCTTCCACTATGGCTGCCATCATCGGGTTGGATGATGAAAAGGTTAGAGAGATCTGTGCCTCTATTGATGAGGTGGTGGTCCCAGCTAACTACAATAGTCCCGGGCAATTGGTGATATCAGGAAGTTTGAAAGGGATAGACATTGCGTGCGAACAGATTAAAGCTGCAGGTGCCCGGAGAGCACTTCCACTGAAAGTTGGCGGAGCTTTTCATTCACCACTCATGGAACCTGCCCGGGTTGAACTCTCGCTGGCTATTCACAACACCTGGTTCAACTCTCCGATCTGTCCGGTATATCAGAATGCCACAGCACAACGGGTTGTCGATCCACAGGTAATAAAGGAGAACTTAGTTGCCCAATTAACTGCCCCTGTACTTTGGACCCAGTTGGTTCAGCAAATGATTGCCGATGGCGCCAGAACCTTCATCGAGCTCGGACCCGGAAGCGTGCTACAGGGATTAATTGCAAAGATCGGGAAAGATGATAATGTGACTGTAGCAGGGGCCTAAGGGATTGCACACCATTGCATATCATTGCCAACTGCCAACTGCCAACTTAAGACTATCTCTTCAGGTACTGCTCGTCGTAGTATTTCTGATACCCACCGGATGTAACATTATCCATCCACTCAGAATTTGCAAGGTACCAGTCAACGGTCTTTTCAAGCCCATCTTCAAACTTCAGCGAGGGCTTCCATCCAAGTTCTTCCTGAATCTTTGAGGAGTCAATGGCATACCGAAGGTCGTGACCTGCACGGTCTTTAACAAAAGTTATCAGCTTTTCAGAAGCCCCTTGTTCGCGATCCAGTTTTTTATCCATGATCCTGCATAAAAGCCTGATCAGATCAATGTTCTTCCATTCGTTATTGCCGCCTATATTGTATGTCTCTCCTGTAATCCCCCAATGGTAAATCAGGTCAATGGCACTGGCATGATCTTCCACATAGAGCCAATCCCGTATGTTTTCTCCTTTTCCGTAGACAGGAATTGGGTTATTATGTTTGATATTGTTGATTGAAAGGGGAATCAGCTTTTCAGGAAACTGGAATGATCCATAATTGTTGGAACAGTTGGAGAGCACGACAGGAAGTCTGAATGTGTGAAAGTAGGCACGTACCAGGTGATCCGAACTGGCTTTGGAAGCAGAATAAGGGCTTCTCGGGTCATATGGAGTTGCCTCCTTAAAGAATCCTGTTTCGCCCAACGATCCATACACCTCATCAGTGGAGATATGATAAAACCGGTTATCGTTCTCAGGGTTGTCTTTCCAGGCATCCCGCGCAGCGTTCAACAGGTTGACTGTTCCGACAATATTGGTATAAACAAATTCCATCGGGCTGCTGATCGACCGGTCAACATGCGATTCGGCTGCCAGGTGAATTACCCCATCCGGACGATAAGCCTTGAAGATCTCCATGATGGTCAAACCTTCAACGATATCTGCTTTCACAAACTCGTAATTGGGCATATCTTCGATGTCACGAAGATTCTCCAGGTTACCTGCATAAGTAAGGTTATCCAGGTTGATGATCCGGTATTTCGGATACTTGCTCACAAAGAGCCTAACAACATGGGATCCGATGAAGCCAGCTCCACCGGTAATTAATATTGTTTTCATAGTTAAGTTAAAACAGGTTTATAAATCAAGATAACCGATACGGGATACGAGATCCGCGAAAAGGGTTTCGTTTCCATATATCATATTTCGCGTATCGTGTATCGCGTATCGCGCTTCGCGAGCGCTTCCTCCCACCTCCATGCCGAGAAGGTCATCTCATCCAGCGTCTTCTCAGCCTTCCAGCCTAACTCATTATTTGCGTAAGTCGTATCGGCCCAAACCTGTTCGATGTCACCGGACCTGCGATCCATGATGGAATATTGCAATTTAACACCCGTTGATTTTTCAAACGATTTGATTACTTCCATCACTGAAAACCCATTACCTGTTCCCAGGTTGAAGATTTCAACTTTTTTCTTGCTTCGGTTCTCAATCATCCGTTCAATCGCAATCACATGAGCTTTTGCCAGGTCAACCACATGGATGTAGTCCCTAATGGCAGTACCGTCAGGAGTGGGATAATCGTCGCCCCAAACCCGAAGAAATTCCCGGATGCCTATTGCCGTTTGTGTAATGTATGGCATCAGGCAATTAGGGACACCAATTGGAAGTTCGCCGATAAGGGCTGACTCATGTGCACCAATCGGATTAAAGTAACGTAAGAGAATGGCCTGAAGATCATTGACATCTGTAGTAAACTGGATGATCTCTTCCGACATCTGCTTGGTATTGCCGTAGGGTGACCATGCTTTTTGTATCGGAGAGTTTTCACTCACAGGAAGCGTATCAGGTTGACCGTAAACCGTGCAGGATGAAGAGAACACAATGTTTCTGATTCGGTTATCGATCATTCCTTGTAGGATATTCATCAGCGAAACAAGGTTATTCCGGTAATACATCAAGGGCTTCTCAACCGACTCTCCTACCGCCTTGAAAGCAGCAAAGTGAATGATCGCTTCTATGTCGCTGTTTGCAGCAAAAAACTCAGCAGTTCTTTTCTGATCGGTCAGGTCAAACTGTTCAAAACCAGGACGCTTCCCAGTGATTTTTGCAATGTTGTCGAGCACCTCAATGGAGGAGTTTGACAGGTTGTCGACAATGACTACCTCAAAGCCCTTTTGCTGAAGCTCTACCACCGTATGCGATCCGATGTACCCTGTACCCCCCGTTACCAATATCTTCATGACAGTAAATTTTAATTCGTCATTCGTAATTCGTCATTCGTAATAGAATTACAGGCTCCAATATACTAAATCTTTCACCCGATTCCTATAAATTCCTTTCACATCAACCAGAATACCATGATCATTTGTAACACTTTTGAAGTATTCTTCCTTCAACTCAAGGTAAGGCTGATGACTTACTGCAACAATAACCACATCGTAGTCGTTGCGTATTGTTTCAGCCAACCCATAACCATATTCCGCTACCAGCTCCTTGCTATTTGCAAACGGGTCTGTCACGTCGACATCCACGCCATACTGTTTCAATTCACTTACCAGGTCGGCAACCCGGCTGTTCCTTACGTCACTTACATTCTCCTTAAAAGTTGTCCCCATAACCAGTACCCGGGCATGCAGAACATTTTTTCCGGCAGCAATCAGTTTTTTAACAGTTTGCTTGGCAATGTAGAAGCCCATTGAATCATTGATGTATCGTCCGGCATTGATCACACGAGCATGGTAGCGAAACTCCTCTGCCTTGTAGGTGAGGTAATATGGATCTATCCCGATGCAATGTCCACCAACCAGGCCAGGATAAAACTTCAGAAAATTCCATTTTGTGCCGGCAGCTTCAAGCACGTCATAAATGTTTACATTCATCCTGTTGAAGATTACCGACAACTCATTCATGAATGCGATATTGATATCCCGCTGAGCGTTCTCAATGATCTTTGCCGCTTCTGCAACCTTTATGGTAGGGGCTCTATGAACGCCTGCCTCAACTACCAGCTCATATGTTCGCGCCACGACATCCAGCGCCTCTTCGTCACATCCCGAAACGATCTTTACAACAGTGGTCAAGGTGTTGACCTTGTCGCCCGGATTGATTCGCTCGGGAGAGTAACCCACTTTGAAGTCTTTCCCCATCTTTAATCCGGAAAGCCTCTCCAGTATCGGAACGCAATCCTCTTCCGTAGCACCTGGATAAACCGTTGATTCATAAACAACATAGTCACCTGGCTTCAGGATCTTCCCCACTGTCTCGCTGGCCTTGATCAGAGGTGTAAGATCGGGCAGGTTATGGCTGTTGATGGGCGTAGGAACGGCGACCACATGAAAGGAGCACTCCCTCAAATCCTCCGGGTTGGAGGTAAAAGTGATAGCACATCCGTCAAAAGACTCCGTTGGAAGCTCTTCGCTCGGATCTTTGTGCTGACGCATCATCTCCACACGATCCTCCTTGATATCGAATCCAACAACCTGTATTTTTCGGGCAAACTCAAGTGCAATAGGCAAACCTACATATCCAAGACCGATAACAGATAGTTTCGTCTCTTTCTTCAACAGTCTTTTATAGAGATCCATATTCAATTCTGATTAGTGCTTTTTATTAGGAGAATACTTAAATAGAAATTTCTTTCAGGGCAGGGTGATAATTCCCTTTTAGTCCTATCGGATTGGAGTTTCGTATATTGTATACGATATTGATACTGGACCTGGCATCCTTCAATCCATAGCCTTTTCCTGCTAATATATTCTGATAGCTTATGGTATGCAAGTCCGTGAATCCATCGCTGAACTCGAATTTCTCCCCATCGATCGAAAGTGAGCGGTGAGTGCTTTTTCCGTTCTTTTTTGAATTGACAGGCAAATCTTCTGAATTCAGGCTGAGGAACCACCTCACCCGTGCCCGGTTAAGTTCAAGTAGTCCAGATGCCCTGCTTTCTGTAAGCAAATGGACGTGGTTTTCCTTCACATCACCAAAGATCCACGAGAGCATATCAAAAAAATGCACACCAATGTTGGTTCCAATGCCCCCCGACTTCTCGATGTTGCCTTTCCATGAACGATGGTACCACTTTCCCCGGGAGGTGATATAGGTCAGGTCTACATCGTGAATTCGGTTTTTCGGCCCCTTCTCAATTTTCTCTTTCAACGCCAGAATTGCCGGATGGTGTCTGAGTTGAAGGATAGTAAAAACCTTCTTCCCCGACTCTTTCTCGAGGGTCTTTAATGCATCCACATTCCATGGGTTCAGTACGATCGGCTTTTCACAGATTGCATGTGCTTCGTTTCTCAGAGCAAGGCGGATATGGGCATCATGCATATAGTTCGGGGAGCATATACTGACGTAATCCACCTTCCTGTCGGCCAATCTGCTCTTTGCATGTGCCAGTCTTCTGAGTTTGTCGAGATGGCGGTCGAACCGCTCAGGTTCAATAAAAAAGTCGGCATTGGGAAAAAAGCTGTCCATGATTCCAACTCCATCATAGGGGTCCAGAGCTGCCAGAAGGTTGTTTCCTGTCTCCTTGATCGCCTTCATGTGACGCGGGGCAATATACCCGGCAGCCCCAATCAGGGCGAAGTTCAGCGATTTTTTATTAGGTGTCATGTCAATCAAGTAGTTTTGTTACAATCCCATGTTGCAGTTGATATCGTTCATTGCTTTCCGGACAAATAGCGATTCCATCAGTATCAAATTTAAGCCGATGTCCAAATTCACTCATCCAGCCAATTTGTTTGCCCGGATTTCCTACAATCAGTGCATATGCCGGAACATCTTTGGTCACAACGGCACCGGCGCCGATAAAAGCAAACTGACCGATCTCATGGCCGCAAACCACCGTGGCGTTCGCCCCGATGGAAGCTCCTTTCCTAACCAGCGTTTGCTCGTATTGCCCGCGACGAATGACTGAACTCCGGGGGTTAGTGATGTTTGTAAATACCATCGAGGGGCCAAGGAAGACATCCTCTTCACAGATAACGCCGGTATAGATCGAAACGTTATTTTGAACCTTCACGTTATCGCCCAGTTTAACTCCAGGAGAGACGACCACATTTTGGCCGAAATTGCAATTTTCGCCAATTTCGCACCCGGACATGATGTGGGTGAAATGCCAGATTTTGGTTCCTTTTCCAATGGCACAATCCTCGTCAATAATAGCGGTCTCATGTGCGAAATAGGGTTTCTCCATAGTGTTACCGGTTAATGAATTCAAGAAGCGAGGAGGTGATATGGGCCAGCTGCTCTTCATCCAGCTCCGTATGCATCGGCAGGGAGATCACATGTTCAGAGAGGGCTTCAGTTTCAGGGAAATCTCCCTCTTTATAACGTGGATCGAGGTAGGCTTTCTGCATATGAAGTGGAACCGGGTAATAGATCATGACAGGGATATCTCTGGATGCCATAAATTCCAGCAAAGCTTTCCTGTCGATATCATTCGTTACCAGAGTGTATTGATGAAATACATGAGTTGATTTTGAGTAGCGTACAGGCGTCTTCAAATGTGGATTCCCGGCGAAAGCACGGTCGTAGTAATCTGCTGCTGCCCGACGTTTTGCTGCATACTCATCCAAACGTTTCAGTTTTACTTTTAGCACAGCAGCCTGGATACTGTCCAGCCGCGAGTTCACGCCGATCAGGTCGTGGTAATAACGAACCGTCATGCCATGGTTTACAATGATCCGCAACTGGTTGGCCAGTTCATCATCGTTGGTGAAGATCGCTCCGCCGTCGCCATAGCATCCCAGATTTTTCGATGGGAAGAAAGAGGTACAACCAACATGTCCTATGGCGCCTGCTTTTTTTTGAGATCCATCATTGAAGATGTAATCGGAGCCTATCGCCTGGCAATTGTCTTCAATGACAAACAGGTTATGCTTGCGCGCAATCTCCATGATCTCTTCCATCGGTGCAGTTTGTCCGAAGAGGTGTACAGGTACAATGGCACGTGTTTTTGGTGTAATGGCTCGAACAATGGCATCCGGGTCAATGTTGAACGTATTGGGATCCACATCCACCAAGACTGGGGTCAGTTTGAGCAGAGCAATGACTTCTGCCGTTGCGATAAAGGTAAATGAAGTAGTGATCACTTCATCACCTGGTTGAAGACGAAGAGCCATCATCGATACCTGGAGGGCATCGGTGCCATTAGCACAAGGGATGACGTGTTTAACACCAAGATATGTTTCAAGGTCAGTTTGGAACGATTTTACTGCCGGGCCATTGATAAAAGCACAGGCATCGATTACCTCCTGGATGCCTTTATCGATCTCGGGCTTGATCTGCTGGTACTGCTGTTGCAGGTCGACCATCTGGATTTTCTTCATCACAATACTGTTAGCTAGGAATTGTACTCTAAGTTTACTGCAAAGGTAAAATTTTTATCTTTGGTCTTTGTAACGTATAATCGATCAAACCTGATATATCATGAAAAAATTTGCCGTCATTTTAGCTGGCTGTGGTGTCTACGATGGAGCTGAAATCCATGAAGCCGTATTGACCCTATTGGCTATTGATAAACAGGGAGCCGCTTATCAGTGCTTCGCTCCGGATATCAAACAGGCTCATGTGGTTAATCATCTTAAGGGAGAAGAGATCCACGAAACCCGGAATGTGCTGGAGGAGTCGGCACGAATCTCCCGCGGGAACATCCTGCCTTTGAGTGATTACACTCCCGATTCTTATGATGGCCTGATCATTCCTGGAGGATTTGGTGCAGCAAAAAACTTGTGTGACTGGGCATTCAAGGGAGATGATTGTACTGTAAATCCTGATGTGGCACAAGCAATCCTATCCACTTTCGCGGCAGGAAAACCCATTGGTGCGATGTGCATTGCACCGGTGATCCTGGCAAAACTATTTACAGGAAGCAACCTCACTACGGGCCAGGATCCTGCTTCAGGTGCGTTTATTGAGAAAACGGGAAACAATTATACTCACACCACACATGGTGAAGTAGTGATCGATCACCAAAAGAAACTCTTTACTACACCCTGTTACATGCTCGATGCAAGTATCAGCGAGATTGAGGCAGGTACGGCGAATATAGTGAGGGAGATGCTGAAGGTGATGTAGGGATGTTTCCGGTATCTGGTTTTAAACGTAGACCTTAGGCGTTATTTCTCCACGGATCACCATCAGCCCGTTCATCGCAAGCGCGCGCATTTCGTCTTCGCCCGGAAAGATGTGGATAGGTGCCAGGCGGTAGACCCGTTCCTGGATCCATGAGACAAAGCGTTTGTCGTAAGCAATCCCGCCTGTGATAAGGATGGCATCAACATTGCCTTTCAGAACGGTAAACATCTCTCCGATATATTTTGAAACCTGATAAGCCATTGCTTCGTAAATAAGCTTCGCGTTCGCATCACCCGCTTCAACCATCTTCTCCACATCGGTTGCATTGTTAGTTCCCAGGTATGCTACCAACCCACCTGCTCCGGTAACCATTTTACGGATCTCCTCTTCTGAGAAGTGTCCTTCAAAACAGGTTGTTATCAACTCCCCGACAGGAAGGGTTCCGCTGCGTTCGGGACTGAAGGGACCCTCACCATCCAGCCCTTGGTTTACATCGATTACGTGGCCTCTGTGGTGTGCGCCTACTGTGATCCCTCCGCCCATGTGGGCCACGATCAGGTTCAGATCTTCGTATTTCCGTTGGATCGTTTTGGCAAAATCGCGGGCGATAGCTTTCTGGTTGAGGGCGTGAAAGATAGATATACGCTGGAAGAGGGGATGACCGGCAATCCGGGCAATGTCGTCCAGTTCATCCACCACGATCGGGTCGGCGATATAGGCTTTGGCATCAGGGATTCCTTTAGCCAGGTCGTGAGCGATTAACCCGCCTAGATTACTGGCATGTTCCCGGAAAGTGGCATGTTGAAGATCATGAATCATCGCCTCATTCACCTCGTAAACGCCCGATTCCATTGGTTTGAGAAGACCTCCCCTACCCATCACAGCGCGTACGTTATGCATATCGATATCAGCCTCAATAAGTTGCTGAAGCATGATCTCTTTTCGAAATTGAAACTGGTCGGTAACTCGTTTAAATGGAGCTAGTTCATCTGATGAATGGCGGATCGTTTTCAGGAAAATCGCTTCTGCATTTTGGTATACAGCAATCTTCGTGGATGTTGATCCTGGATTGATAGCGATAACCCTGATATCATTCATAGATGATTCGTCCTAGCAGAGAATGTCTTCCCGGCTTTTTACTTATGCAGGCCTAGTTTGCTGCAGCCGCCATAATAATACTGGCCTGCTTTGCTTCTTCAGTATCTGATCTGGAGGTCAGCACGATAGGAGCTGCCGCTCCCAACACATTTGCTGCCAGGATAGCATTGGACGAAAAGCCATAGGCTTTGTAAAGGATATTCCCGGCTTCGATATCGGGGACAATAAGCAGATCGGCATCTCCTGCGACATCACTCACAATCCCTTTGTGCAGGGCACTCTCCATACTTACAGCGTTGTCATATGCCAGAGGACCATCGATGATACAGTTTTTGATCTGTTTCCGCTGACCCATTTTTGCGATGATGGCAGCATCCATGGTTGCGGGCATCGATTCATTCACTAACTCCACAGCTCCCAGTATTGCTACCTTAGGTTTGGCAACGCCAAGCCGGTTCATGAAATCAACGGCATTGTTGATGATTGCAACCTTGGTTTTTAAATCGGGAGCAATGATCATTGCTGCATCGGTGAGGCCTATCAACTTATGATAGGTCGGAAGCTCAAAAAGTGTAAAATGCGATAGTACGTCACTTTTTCGTAACCCACACTCCTTATCCAGGACGCCACGTAAAAGTATTGCCGTGGGGACATTTCCTTTCATCAGGATATCACCATCATGATCGTGAACCATTTTAACCGCAGTTCTCACGGCTTGTTTGTCATCCTCTTCTTCCACAATAGTCATCCCCGAAATATCGAGGTTCAGTTTATCGGCAATCGCACGTATCTTTGATCCGGATCCAACCAGAATAGCCTCAATAATTCCCTTTTTTACCACGGTTGCCACTGCACCAAGGGAGTGCTCATCCTGTGCCACGGCCAGAACAAGCCTTTTCTTTTTAGATGACCGTTTTGCAAGTTCTTCGAGATCAGATAATTTAGTCAGCACTTTCTCTGGTGCGTATTCAACTTGATTCATTTGCTTTTCCTCCAGGAATTTATATTGTTATTTAGCTAACAAAACTACTGCAAATTTGCAAGATGAACAAACAGTTAGGTAAAAATTCTATTAAAAAAAACTCTATTTTTGGAAACTGAAACCAATCGGAAATTTATGGAATTACCTTTCGCCGAATCATACAAAATAAAAGTGGTTGAGTCCATCCACCGAAGCACCCTTGACCAGCGTACAAACTGGATCCGAAATGCGCATTTCAACCTCTTTCAATTAAAAAGCGACCAGATCTTTATCGATCTGTTGACGGATTCGGGAACAGGAGCTATGAGCGATAAGCAATGGGGTGCTATCATGACCGGAGATGAAAGTTATGCAGGTGCTTCATCCTATTATAAACTCAAGGATGCCATTCTTGATATCACCGGATTCCCTCTTTACCTCCCAACACACCAAGGGAGAGCAGCAGAGAATGTTCTTTTTTCCGTATTGGTAAAAGAGGGCGATATCGTTCCGGGCAATTCCCATTTTGACACCACCAAAGGTCATATTGAGTTCAGAAAGGCCTCTGCTGTGGATTGTACAATTGATGAAGCGTTTGATACAACGGCTTACCACCCTTTCAAAGGAAATGTCGACCTCGGGAAGTTAGAAGATGTGCTGAAAAAATCAGGAGACAATGTCCCGTTCATCATCCTCACCCTGACAAATAATTCGGCAGGTGGCCAGCCGGTATCCCTGAAGAACATGCATGCAGTAAAAAAACTGGCTGATACATACAACAAGCTCATACTCTTCGATTCCGCCAGGTTTGCTGAAAATGCTTATTTCATCAAGCTTCGGGAACCGGCATACAAGGATAAAACCATCAGGCAGATTGCCAGGGAAATGTTTTCATGTGCCAACATGATGACGATGAGCAGTAAAAAAGATGCCATCGTTAATATGGGCGGCTTCATTGCCATGCGGGATCCGGAACTTTTCAGGCAGTGCAGCATGTATAACATCATGTTTGAAGGTTACATCACCTACGGTGGGATGTCGGGACGGGACATGAATGCCCTTGCCCAGGGTTTATACGAAGGAACTGATTTTGATTACCTTGAGACGCGCATAAAACAGGTTGAATACCTTGGGAACAGGTTACTGGAGTATGGTATCCCATTGCAAACACCTATTGGGGGACATGCCATCTTTATCGATGCCAAACTGTTTATGCCACACATCCCGAAAGAGGAGTTTCCTGCGCAAACACTTGCGATTCAACTCTACCTCGAAGCCGGGGTTCGCGGCGTTGAAATTGGAGCTCTAATGGCCGATCGTGACCCTGTAACACGGGAGAACAGGTATCCTGCTCTCGAAATGGTTAGGCTGGCTATTCCTCGACGTGTATATACAAACAATCATATGGATGTGGTTGCGGTTGCGCTGAAGAATGTTTTTGATCGGAGAGATGAAATCATATCTGGCTTGCGAATTACACGAGAAGCACCAATCATGAGGCATTTTACAGTGGAATTGGAGCCACTGGTGTAATTTACGATTTACGATTGTAGATTTTCGAATTTGATAACGTATGGGTATCGAGAAGAAAAAAGCAAGGTATGGGCGGATCATTGATCAGCTCAGCGATCTCCTTACTAAAACCGATAACCCTGATGCGCGCATGGCAACAATCGTTACGGTGCTACATCACAAGTTTGACTATTTTTTCTGGACAGGATTTTATTTTCTCCAAAACGGCGAACTAACCGTTAAGAATTACCAGGGTCCCCTTGCCTGTCAGATCCTTGAAAAAGATAAAGGCGTATGTTGGGCCGGGATCAATCAGAAAAAGACGATCGCTGTTCCCGATGTCCATCATTTTCCCGGACATATCGCCTGTGACTCCCGCTCAAACTCTGAGATTGTGGTTCCAGTAATAGACAAGAAAGGTGTCATCGTTGGAATTCTCGACGTTGACAGTGAGAAACTGAATTCATTTGATGAAGTGGATGCCGCTAACCTGGAGACTATTGTTGGGATGATATTCACCTGATGCCGAATGCCGGATGATGTATAAAAAAATCGTAAATCGAAATGCGAAGCATTCATGAACACCAATATAATTGATTTATTTTGCGAATAATTAATCGCATATTATATTGTCCCTCCTTGAACTGATACTGATTGCCCTTGGGCTTGCGATGGACTGTTTCGCAGTAGCTGTGGGAGTTTGTACCTGCCATAAACAATCCTGGAAAAAAATCCTGACAATGGCCTTTTTCTTTGGACTTTTCCAGGGATTAATGCCTGTGATCGGCTGGTTCATTGGCGAGTCTCTAAGAGATATGATTGCGGCCTTTGATCATTGGATTGCCTTTGGTCTTCTCGCTTTTATTGGCGGTAAGATGATTCTTCAATCATTCAGCCACCAAAATGAAGAACGGATCCATGATTTAACATTTCCTATTCTGATAAGCCTCTCTGTTGCCACCAGCATCGATGCACTGGTTACAGGATTAAGCTTTGGGGTCATTAATGTGAATATTTTGAAAGCAGCCATCATCATTTTTATTATTACTTTCCTGATTACTGTTCTGGGTGCAAAACTGGCGGAGAAAACACGGTTCATTCCAGCTAACTGGGCTGAACGAATCGGCGGAATTGTCTTGATCCTGATCGGAGTAAAAATTTTGCTGGATCATCTGGCGATATGGTGATATGGTGAAATAGTGAAATGGTGAACCGGAGCGAAGCGAAGTTCGGCAGAGCCAAATAGCGAAATAGCGAAATCTTGCAAACTGCCAACTGCCGACTGCCAACTTAGTTGAAATCCTCTACCTTTGTAGTTTAATTCAATCCTATGACTTCCATCCGTATCACAAAAGAGTTCTCTTTCGAAGCAGCTCATGCATTGAAAGGATATAATGGCCCATGCTGTAATATCCATGGCCACTCCTATCAGCTTTCAGTTACAGTTACTGGTTTGCCCGTCACGAGTCACGAATCACCAAAAAGAGGGATGATCATGGACTTCAGTGAACTGAAGAAAATCATGAAAAGTGAAGTGATTGACCGGATGGACCATGCACTGATTTTACCCTCGGATCTGGACATCAGTGAACTGAAAAAGATGGGTGAGACCCTCTCCAAGGTAATCGTTGTAGATTATCAGCCCACCAGCGAGAACCTCCTGATCGATTTTGCGGAGAGGATCACACGGGTGCTTCCCGAAGGAGTGAAACTCCATTCCATGAAATTGCGTGAAACGGCCACATCATTTGCTGAGTGGTTCGCTGAATAAAGCTCTCTATTTCAATGATATTTTTGGAACCCTTACCGGGTATGATTCCTGCAGGTGATCCGTATGAATCAGTGTTGCATTATTCCAGTGAAGCTGGTCTCTATAATATCCATGCTTGTACTGAAAAAAGTAAGGTGAAAGAGGATGAACATGAATCCGCAGAAGATAGTTCCCTGATGGAACCTTTTGAAAAGCGAAATAACCGGTTGAATCCAGTTCCTTCTGCTGCCAGAACCTAACCGAGTCAAAGGGGGTTATTTTGTCCTGAACCCTGAAGAGATAGGCCGTTCCCCGGTCAAGCTTGTCCTCACCTACAAAGGCATTTCCCTTAATGTGATGGGATGGATTTATCCCTAACCAGATGAAAAGAGCAATCAAAATCAATCCAACGATTGTCAATGCGGGATAGAGCCGGTTCACGGGTCGAAACCATCCCAGCATATGACTCAGAGTCGAGGGAGCCTTATCGTCCTGGATATCCTGGGCAAGTCTGGTGCGAATCATATTCCAGGATTGCCGTGGAGGTTCAGCTTCGAAATCACGGAAAAGCTCCCTGAGGTGCTGAGGGGTTTTATGATCGTTCTCTTCTTGTGTCATTTCCGTTTTCAGTTAATTGTGCCCTGAGGCGTCTTTTTGCCGCAGAGAGTTGAGATTTGGATGTATTCTCAGAGATTTTCAATTTTTTCCCTATCTCCTTGTGTTTGTAACCTTCCATTACAAATAAGTTAAATACTGTCCTGTATCCTGTAGGCAGTTTCTGGATCAGTTGCAGGATCTCCTGCAGATTCAGGCTCGAAAATATATCAGAACCATCGTTTCCAACTTGCAAATTTGATGTCAACTCCACCTTGTTATTAAATTTATTCTCTCTTTTTGCAAGAGTTATCGCAGTGTTGATAAAGATTCTTCGAAGCCACGCTTCCAGAGGACCCTGGAACCGAAATTGTTTCAGCTGCTGAAACGCACGTACAAATCCCTCCTGCAGAATATCCTGCGCCTCCAGAGCATTGCCTGCATACCGCAAACAAATCCCATACATACGGCGCTTATACCGCTCATATAATTCCTCCTGAGCCAACAAGTCTCCTTGCAAACAGCGAGCTATGAGTTCCTTTTCAGCATCCACCTCCTGGCGAATAAGTAGTTCATGTAAATATAAGAACTTGTTTTATAACAAGACTTGAAAAAAAAGAAAAAGGTTGGGTGTTAGGTCAATTATCTAATTCGGACTGGTAAATTTATTAGGACTTGCATCCAGGATCTTTTTGCCGGTTTCGTTGAGAATACCATTCAAGTGGTAGACAAAAATCTCATGAAATACATGGATGGAGGTTAGCTCTTCGACACTGAAAAGTTCACTTTCAAGAATATTCTCAACCCTGAAAACATGTAGCCTTGCCAGGATTGACGTATCCAGGTCACTCCGGTACAATCCCTCCGATTTGCCTTTGTTCAAATTCTTTATGGAGAGTTCAAACATCCTTTTTCTCTTGATCTCCCGAAACTGAGAAAATAGGGAGGGATAATATTTCCGGATGTCGTATTCAACAGAAGGGTTGTAATCCTTGAACATCTCCTTTATCATTTGATAAACCTCGAAAAGTTCTTCAATCGCATTCAACTTCTTCGCTTCTATCTGCAGGAAAAAATCAAGTTTCCTGTCATAATCCCATAATAACACTTGCTTCACGAGATCCTCTTTATCTGCAAAAAATTCATACAGGGTCTTCTTGGAGATTCCAAGATGCTTGGCCACGTCGTCCATGGTCACGCTTTTAATCCCATAACGCTGGTAAAGCTTGTAAACCTTTGGGAGAATCTGTTGAACTTTGCTTTCCATGGTACAAATATAGTGCAAAAAGAGACAGAGGAAACTATTTACGGATATAAAGTTTTTTCGATCTATTTTTTGCTGTATCTTTGTGCGTTCATAAACGTTAAGCGATGAGAAAATTATTTCTATTTCTGAGCATTATTTCATTCCTCGTATCCTGCGGCGGATCTGAAGATAAAGAAGCGAAATTGGAGCAGCTGAAAAAGGAACGGGATAAACTCTCCATCGAGATCATGAACCTTGAAAAGGAGATCTATCCCGAAGGAAATATAAAACTGATGACAGTCAAGATTGACACCCTTCACAAATTGCCTTTCAATCATTATATTGAAGTACAAGGCCGTATCGATGGAAATGAAAATATCGGTGTAAGCCCTCGTACTCCGGGTGTTGTGAACAAGATCATGGTCAGCGAGGGCGATTATGTTACCAAAGGAGAGGTGCTTGCAGAACTTGATGCAGAAGTATTAAAACAAACTCTTTTTGAACTTGAGAGTCAGCTTGATTTTGCCACTGATATGTACAACAAGCAAAAAGCGTTATGGGATCAGAAAATCGGGTCTGAAGTACAATACCTTACCGCCAAAAACAACAAAGAGTCGCTGGGGAATAAAATTGCTACAATCAAGGATCAGATCAAGATGTCCAATATTACTTCGCCTATTGATGGGACCATTGAGGAGATCCCCATTAAGGTAGGACAGTTAGCGGCGGTAGGGTTTCCCGCATTCCGCATCATCAATTTCTCAAAAGCAAAAGCAATAGCTGATGTAGGCGAATCTTATACCAGCAAGATCAATACAGGGGATCAGGTACAGGTTTTCCTGCCCGACCTCAATGAAGAGTTCGACAAAAAGGTGACTTTCTCTTCCAAATACATCGACCCTACCAACCGAACCTTCGTAGTAGAAGTTGAACTCCCTACCAACCATTTGGTCTACCGTGCAAATATGATCGCTGTGTTAAGGATCAAAGATTACTACAATCCTGCAACCATTGCAATCCCGCAAAACTATATCCAATCGTCGCGGGACGAAGGACAATATGTCTTCGTAGCTATTGAAGAGGATGGGAAAAAGCTGGCCAGAAAACGGAATGTAAAAACAGGTATCACGTACAATGGCCTTACCGAGATTGAAAGCGGACTAAAAGACGGCGACCTGATTGTTACTGCAGGATATAAAGATCTCTACGATGGCCAGTCCATTGACTATATGCAATAGCAGCACCTTATGAAATCAAAGAAAGAAAATACTTCAATCAAGGAGTTTTTTGCCTCAAGCTGGGCTATCGATAACCAGGCAAGTATCTATGTTCTGACTATAATCATTACTGTACTTGGGCTGCTCTCATATTTCAGCATACCAAAAGAGCAGTTTCCGGAAATTGTAATACCAACCATCATAGTCAACACCGCCTATCCCGGCACCTCTCCTGAAGATATTGAGAACCTGGTGACACGTCCGATTGAAAAGGAGGCCAAATCACTTGCAGATGTCAAGACTATCACCAGCAATTCGGTGCAGGACTTCTCTATGATAGTCATCGAATTTAATCCCGGACTGGAAGTTACTGAAGCTAAACAGCGGGTTCGCGATGCGGTTGACAAAGCCAAGTCCAAACTGCCCACCAACCTTCCAAGCGATCCGAATATCCAGGAGTTTGATATATCGGAAATTCCGATCATGAACATTAACCTCTATGGCAATTATGATCTTCAACGACTAAAGAAATATGCTGAAGAAGCTCAGGACCGGATTGAAGCGTTACCTCAGGTCACACGTGTGGATATTGTCGGAGCACTTGAGAGAGAGATACAGGTGGATGTGGATATGTATAAGATGCAGGCAGCCAGCGTTTCATTCTCTGACCTTCAACGTGCTATCTCCAGTGAGAACATCACCGTTTCGGCAGGAACTATCTCTACCTATGGGTCAAAACGCACCATCCGTGTAACCGGACAGTTTACCAACCCTGAAGAGATTGGAAATATCATGCTGAAATCGGGGAGTGGGGCTACAATTTATATCAAAGATATTGCCGATGTGAAAGACGCTTTCAAAGAGCAGGAGAGTTTTGCACGTTTTGACGGAAACAACGTAATTACACTGAATGTCATTAAAAAAAGCGGACTGAATCTGCTGAAAGCCTCAGACAATATCAAAGTAATCCTCGAAGATTTAAAACGAAACTCATTCCCTCCTGAATTGGATATCACCATTACAGGAGACCAATCAAAATTTACCCGCAGTACCCTGGAAGAGCTAAACAATACGATCATCATCGGGTTCATCCTTGTCACCCTGGTTCTGATGTTCTTCATGGGATTGAATAACGCCTTCTTTGTGGCCATGTCGGTCCCCTTATCTATTTTCGTTGCCTACCTGCTTTTTCCATGGATGGGTTTCACGATGAATATGATCGTCATGTTCGCTTTTATCTTCGCGCTTGGAATCATTGTTGATGATGCGATCGTTGTCATTGAGAACATCCACCGGATTCATCGGCATGAACCAAATATAGTTAAAGCGGCAAAGAGCGCGACGGGAGAGGTATTTGTGCCCATCCTTTCGGGAACCCTTACTACCCTTGCCCCATTCTTGCCCCTTGCTTTCTGGCCTGGTGTTGTTGGGAAATTCATGCACTTTCTTCCGGTTACCCTGATTGTCACTCTCTTCGCTTCATTATTTGTAGCGTACATCATCAATCCGGTCTTCGCTGTATCGTTTATGAAACATGAGTACGACATAAAGGAGCATAGAACAAACTGGAGAAAGCTCATGATCTCGACCGTTATTCTCCTTGTTCCGGCATCAATAGGCTATATCGGAGGGGTTTACTGGATCGGTAACCTGCTTGTCATCTCTATCATCCTCAATGCGCTTTACAGAATCGTACTGAAGCCTGCTATCTATAAATTTCAGGAGGTAGCATTGCCCTGGTTCATGAATTTTTATGAACAAACCCTGGCTTTTTTTCTCCGAGGACAAAGACCCTACTACCTTGTCATCGCGGTTACAGGCATATTTGTATTTACCATCTTTCTGACAGCAATCGTCAAACCTCCTGTCCTCTTTTTCCCAAATAATGAGCCCAACAGCATCATCGTCTATGTTCTGATGCCGGAAGGAACCGATCAGGTTGTTACCGACTCTGTTACCAGTCTTATAGAGGACAGGATCGGCAATGTATTGGGAGAAGGAAATCCTGATGTAGAATCGGTGATTACCAATGTTGGGTTTGGTGCCGGTGCAGGCTTTTTTGACCAAAGCATCTCATCTAACAAAGGGAAGGTGACAGTGAACTTTGTGGAACGAAAGGTACGGATGGGACCCTCTACGACTGTATATCTGGATAAGTTGCGTGAGAGCGTAAAAAACATCCCCGGGGCGCAGATCTCGGTTGAAAAAAACAAGATGGGCCCCCCTACAGGAAAGCCAGTCAATATTGAAATCTCAGGAGAAAACCTAAATGAACTGATCGCTACAGCCGAGGCTTTTCAAAATTACCTGGATTCACTGGAAGTTCCCGGTATTGAGCACCTCAAATCAGATTTTCAGAATGACAAACCCGAGATCATCGTCGACATCGACAGGGAACGCGCCAACCGACAGGGCATCTCTATGGGCCAGATTGGCAATGAGTTGCGTACCGCCATTTATGGATGGGAAGTATCCAAATACAAAGAGGATGAAGATGAATACCCTATCCAGGTTCGTTATGCTCCGGATCAGCGGGATAATATCAACAAAATCATCAATGCCAAGATCACATACCGCGATATGAATTCCGGTAAGCTAAGACAGATACCGATCTCCTCTGTAGCTACTCTTGGGTATAAGAATACTTACGGCGGCATCAAACGAAAAAATCTGAAACGAGTGATCACACTCAGTTCGGAAGTGCTCTCCGGGTACACTGCCAACGAAGTAGTTGCCACCATTACTACATCTATCCCCGGTTTTACCATGCCAAAAGGGATTGAGATCTCTCTTACAGGAGAGCGGGAGGATCAGGCCGAGACAATGGACTTTTTAATCAAAGCGATGTTTATTGCTTTGGGGATAATCTTTTTCGTGCTCATCACCCAGTTCAAATCATTGAGTAAGTCTTTGATAATCCTTTCTGAGGTGTTTTTCAGCATCATCGGGGTTCTTCTTGGGATCATTATTTTCAATATGCCCATTTCGATTATCATGACCGGACTAGGTATCGTAGCACTTGGAGGAATCGTTGTCAGAAACGGGATCCTTATCGTGGAATTCTGTGATGTTCAGAAAGAGCGTGGCCTGAAGACAAAAAATGCCATCATCCAGGCGGGGAAAGTGAGAATTACACCGGTAGTCCTGACAGCCACAGCTACGATGCTTGGTTTGATTCCACTAGCTATTGGCATGAATATCAACTTTATCACGCTCTTTACTGAGTTCAATCCTCATATTTATTTTGGGGGAGATAACGTAATGTTCTGGGGACCGCTTTCCTGGACAATCATCTTCGGATTGAGTTTTGCGACCTTCCTTACACTTGTATTTTTACCGGCTCTTTACCTGATAGACTACAAGATGAAGTTGCGGATGCAACGGAAGAAGTTTCACCGGAGTTTAGGGAAATAGCAAACGTCAGGCTTTCTCCAACAGTTTCGAAAGCGCTATGTTAGATTTGAGGAGGCTAAACATTGCCTGCGTATATTCCGCTTCCGTCATTAGAAACTGATTGTATTTCTGGTTAAGGTCGGTACTGGATGCCAACCCCTGGCGGTATTTGATAATGGTTTGTTCGTAGATCTTGGAAGCTGTTTGCAAACTTTTCTTTTTATTCAGAAACACAAGATACGCAGTATTGAAATCATTGCGAACCGTCTCTACCTGAAGATTAAGTGATGTTCGGGTTTGTTTATCCAACACCTTCATCTTTTCCACATTAATTGCAGCCTGATCTACAGCGTATTTTCTCCCTCCACTACTCCAGATGGGTATATTTAGCTGAATCCCCCAGTAGGAGCTACTGAACCACTGTTGCTTTGAATCAAAGAAATTCCAGCTTTCCCGCTGTGCATTCGTTGAAATATCAAAGAACCCAACAAGCGATGGCTGATAGGCTGTTTTAGCCAGCTTATATTGCATCAGCACCAGATACTCCTGTTTTTTCAATAACCGGTAATTGATATTGAAGCCGTAGTCAAAATCGGTGTTCATCAGGTAATCCCGGTTAATCCGCTGAAGGAAGAAATCCAGATCATCTGTCAGAATGATTTTCTGGTTCTCTTCAATGCCCATAAGGAATTTCAGGTAGTTGTAAGCTAAAAGTTTCTGACTGCTGGCAGTGATAAGTTCTGCCTCCAGGGTTGCCTTGTTCAATTCCATCTGCTCCACATCCAGCTGTTCAATCAGTCCATTCTTATAAAACTCTTCCGTTTCAGTTACCATCTGTGAAATAGTCATAAAGGTACTGTCGAGAATCTTCAGGCTCTCACCAACAATCAGGTAAGCAATATACGCCTCTGAGACCATATCCCTTACGTCAATCTGGGACTTAAGGTTCTTCGTCTTCTCAGTCTCCAGATATGCCTTGGCAGTCTGAAGCCCTACCAGGTACTGTCCACTATAGATGAGCTGTGTAAGTTGTGCCGAGAAACTGGCATTGTACCGTGTGCCAAATTGAATTTCAAGAGGAGGTGCTGTTCCTGTCGTATCAAAAAAATTCGGAATGATGGAGGTTGGCCTTAATATATTATCCATGTACGATGCTGTAGCATCGATCTGAGGTAAACCGATAGAGGTATTCTCCTTGACAATCTTTTTGGCAATCTCTACATCGTACCGTGCATTCTGCAACTCATAACTATGCTCATATGCATACTCCTGAGCTTGTTTCAGCGTAAAAGCCATCTCTTCCTGAGCTACAGATCTCAAGCACGGGAACATCAATGCAACCAACCCAACAATCATCCAAGTCCTTTTCATTCTCATCTGTTATCCTTATTGAATTTCACCTTGCCTTTTTGCAAGTCATAGTAGTTGATTCCCTCTTTTGTTGCAATTCCCCTGATGAAATTATCGAACATGGTATCGAAGAGGGTCTGAAAAGAGAATTTTTCCGGAAAATATTCTGGATTATGAATATCTATAAGCCGGCGGATGTACAAACGGGCAATCAGTTCTATACTCAGGTCATCCCTGTACATCCCGTCGCGAATTCCCTTCTTGATGTTCAGCTGAATCTGTGCAAAAATAAATTCCACACGGTTATCAATATGCTGAACATAGATCTCAGGATAGTACTTCTTCAAATCGAATGTCATCGAAGGACTCACATCCCAAAACCTGTCGCTGATCTCCTTACTAACCGTCAATAAAACATCAATAGAATTGACACCGTCGAAATTGTATTTTTCAAAGATGACCTCAAAATTCCTTCGCTCCAACTCCAATAGTCTTGAGACCAATTCATGCTTGCTCCTGACAAACTGGTAAAGCTTCTTTTTGGAAATTCCCAGATCCCTGGAAATGTCATCCATGGATACACTCCGAACCCCATATTTGAAGAAAAGTTCTCTAACCCGGACTAAGACATCAATCAAACTGGCATCCATAGGATAGGTGTTATTAAGTGCCAAATTTTTGCTTGGACAAAATTAATAAGAAATGGCGAGGAAGAAACAATAAATGTGTAAAAAGTTTCTGTGGGTCTGACTTACTCCACAATCATTTTCCGTTTAAGGGACTGTTCGCGGGTAGTGAGTGAAATAACATAAAATCCACGAGACAGATTGTAAGAGGCAGCATCAAATTGCTCAATATATTTCCCCGGAGCGTGAAATTTATCATCCACAATTACAGCAACTTCCTTCCCATAAATATCATAAATCTTCAAGGTTACCGTTGAAGGTCCATGAATTTTATACGGGATATAGGTAGACTCACGAACAGGGTTCGGGTAATTCTGATCCAATGTGAGTAAATCCGGAACCTGTTGTCCCGGAAAGATTCCTACGTTAAGGGAGTCGATCAGGGCAGTCCACACACTTAAATTACCACCCTCAAGCCGCGCCCAGATCGGACGAATGTTCCCGTTGTGGGCCGAGATGTTGGTGTAGTCGCCGAAAAATACTGACGAGATCGGATTGAATGGAGATTCACTGATCTTTATATTCTCAAATGTCGTTCCACCATCTTTGGATATGGCGAGGTACACATCCGTAAGATTGTTATCGTAATTCCGTCTGTCGTAATAAACAAAATAAATACATCCCGTCGTTTGGTCAATATCCATCCAGGTAAAGAACTGTTGTTTCCCTGCCGGATCATCGTTGACACGGATGATATTGCTCCAGGTTAAACCACCATCGTCAGAAGATACGATCCAAACATCTGTGTCATCCGGTCCATTCCGTTGATCAGACCAGTTGATGTATATTCTCCCATGATATGCTCCTCCGCTGAGATCGCAGCAGGTAATTGGCAACCCATTTGCGCGAGAGATGCCTGGAATCGAATAATCCCAACCACCCGGAATATCAGTAACAAATACATTTTCATCTGGCCAAGTAATTCCCTGGTCAGTGGATTTTGTAAAGACAAGGCCAAGAGGGCCTGCCCAGGAAACGTAAATCTCACCATTTGGGCCAAGCGCAGGCACCGCACCCTCAACGGTGTTGTCCTCATCAATGCAGTCGCCAGCAATTTTATTGATCCGGGTCGCTTCACTCCAACTCTCTCCCCCATCCAATGAACGTGAGAAACGAATGATGGAACTGTCGGAAGGATTGGTGCTCCCATAATCATCAAACTGGGTCCAGGTAACGTATATATTGTTGTTGGAAGGATCCACGATGGCCCACTCTTTATCCTGGGCTTTGGTCCCATCCAGTCCCATATAGCTTCCATCATTCCATGTTTGTCCGCCATCTGTTGTCTTCTGGCAAACGATCCGGTCGATCCAGTTTCCGCTGGCAGGATTCGAAAGGTGCAGGAAGTAAAAGTGACCGTTGGTATCCACGATAATACAGGGATCACCCCATACACCGTAGGTAGAGGAAAGAACACCCTGTGTCCAGGTCGAACCACCATCACCTGAATAGTAGTATGTTGCTGTATTTGCCGCAGCCACCAACTGATCCGTATTGTAAGGATTGATCATGATCGAAGGCTCTTCGGGAAAAAACTGGTTACCGATCATTACGTTCTGATACTGACTCATCATGAACATCGGGGCCATGAAGAAAAAGACTAAAAGGAAAAAGTGATGTCTCATACCTGGTATAGGTTGGTTTATACAAATGTACGGAAATTTAGTGCGATGGTTGCGTGCACATCCTCATTTTGTGTATGTTTGGCCTTCGAAACCGTCATTCTATGAACCGATCAGTATTTCTCTTTCTCTTGGCATTCTCCTCTTTTTCCCTGTTCGCCCAGCAAACCTGGCTAACCTTTTATGAGCTTTCAGGAGGAATGCGCACACCAAGGTATGACGAAACCATTGAATATTGCAAAAAACTGACAGAAGCCTCTCCAATGGTTCATTATGCCACATTTGGAGTCAGTCCGCAAGGGCGTGATCTGCCTTTGTTAATTGTGGATAAAGATGGCCTGACAAATCCTGACGAAATAAAGGCAACCGGACGACTCATTCTTTTTATTGAAGCGTGCATCCATCCAGGTGAGTCGGAAGGAAAGGATGCGGGGCTGATGTTGGTGAGGGATCTGGTTACGAGGGACGAGGGACGAGGGACGAAGGACGAAAGAAATAGCTCTGGGCTCTGGGCTCTGGGCTCAGAAAATGACATCGCGGATCACGGATCGCGTATCACGAATCTTCTTGACAATGTTTCGATCCTCTTCATCCCTATCTTCAACGTTGACGGGCATGAGAGGTTTGGTCCATACAACCGGATTAACCAGAATGGCCCCGAAGAGATGGGCTGGAGGGTGACGGCTACCAACCTCAACCTGAACCGTGATTTCCTGAAAGCCGATGCCCCGGAGATGAAAGCATGGCTATCATTATACAACCGGTGGGATCCTGATTTCTTCATCGATATCCATACTACGGATGGTGCCGACTACCAGTATGTGCTGACCTATATGATGGAGACTCTTGGGCAGATGGACCAGGGGCTGACATCCTGGTGTGATTCGGTCTTTCTTCCCACTTGGACCAACGACCTCGAAACATCCGGATACCCTGTTTTTCCGTATGTCCAGTTCAGGCACTGGCATGACCCGAAAAGCGGGTTAGAACGGGATGTGGCACCTCCAATGCTCTCACAGGGGTACGTTGCATTGCGGAACCGTCCCGGGCTGCTCATAGAGACCCACATGCTGAAACCCTATAAACAACGGGTCGAAGCATCCTATCAATGCCTGGTTGCAACGCTTAGGATCCTGTACAAACAGTACCGTGAATTGAAAAAAATAATCCAGAATGCAGATTCCTTTGTCCAGTCACCAGAGTTCAAAACCATTCCATTCCCGCTGCAGTTTAATCTCTCGGATGCCGACAGCGTGATGGTGAACTTCAAAGGGGTCAAGTATGACACTATCCGCAGTGAAATAACAAGTGGGTTATGGTACAAATACTCTTCTGTTCCAGAAACTTTTACAGTTCCACTTTTTTCAACCTGCGTTCCGGCAAAAACTGTTATTTTGCCCGAAGCCTATGTTGTGCCGGCAGAGTGGCAGGATGTGATTTCGGTCCTTCACCTTCACGACATCAGGATGAAGGAGGTTAGGAGTGATACGATCATCCCTGTTACCTCTTACAAATTTGTTTCTCCCCGATGGCGGTCTTTCCCCTATGAAGGAAGACTGCCTTTGTCCCATATCGAATACACAGCATTTAAAGAAGAGAGAGTTTTTCCGGCTGGCTCTATGATTGTGGAGACATCCCAGCCAGCAGCCAGGGTCATTGCACAATTGCTTGAACCGAACGGCGACGGATCTCTTCTCTACTGGGGTTTTTTCAATCCCATCTTCGAGCAAAAGGAGTATTTCGAGTTTTACGTATTGGAGCCGATGGCAAAACAGATGCTTGAGGAAGATGCAGAACTCCGAACTGAGTTTGAAGTTGCCAAAGCGGCCGACAGCAACTTCATCAAGAACCAATGGCAGGTGCTGAACTGGTTTCTGGAACATACCCCCTATCGTGATGCCAAACGGATGGTTTATCCGGTGGGAAGAATAGAATGAAAGAAGTAAGACGTGAGACGTAAGTGGCGAGAAGCGAAACTTGTCATTGCGAGGAACGTAGTGACGCGGCAAAGCGAAAAACGAAAATTCCCTAATATGAGATTTCTGATTTCTTCCATAATTGTTTTCCTGATCTTTTCGACAACTGTTTCTGTCTTCGGACAGGATAAAGTTGCAGCGGAAAGCAACCGCGACAAAGAGAGACGAGCTAAAACCGACCCATGGGCCGAGTTTGAAGAGGAGGTGGATTCTATTCACAGATGGGATTTCGGGATCAATTTAGGCGCCTATTTCCCGGATAAGTATTCAGCAAATTTTTACAATGGATTTCCTGGCGATGCGAATACCCCCGGGAATGTGAATACTGTGAATTATGTCTTGTCAAATAAATATTGGTACCAGGATATAAAGCAGTTGCTTGGTGCCTCTGATACCGTGTTTGTAGCAGGATATCCTCTCGATATGCATTACCAGGTAGCATTTACAGGAGGCCTTTTTATCAGGTTTAATTTTAACCGGAAGAATGGAATTTTCCTGGAGGCAAACTATACCCAATTGAAAGCCACCGATGCCATCACCCTTGTTGTAGATCCGCCAAGTTATTCTACCTTTCAGAATGTTCGTACAGAGCCTATCCAAGGAAAGGAGGCAAGGGTTTTGATTGACCTTGGTTATCAGCGATCATTCCCGCTGAGATCTAAGATCTACTTCTTTCTCCATGGAGGAGGGTTAATGTGCTATACCCAGGTTATCCAGTCGATATTTGTCGTGGAGGGCAAGGAGTTTAACCTTGTCAATGTTTATGGGAGTCAGGGTTACACACCCAATTCCAACAGCCAGAGTTTTAAGATCAGTCAGAATGCGTTTGGGTTTGGAACCTATGTTGGTGCAGGAGCAGGAATTCCTTTAACTGATGTATTTGGCATGGAACCTGGCTTCTCCTTCCAATATTATCCTACCAACCTCGAAGGATATCCCCAGTGGAAGCCCTCCTTTTCGGTCTACCTGAGGATTCTGATTGGGGCAGGCCACACAAATGAATAAAAATGGGACTCCTGCGAGCAATTTTTTGCATCATCTTTCCACCACTGGCAGTTATTGACCGTGGTTGCGGAGCTATCCTGCTGGTCTTTCTTCTCACCCTATGCGGATGGATACCTGGGGTGATTGCGGCGATAGTATTCAACACAGGAAAAAGTTAGTATTGTTGAAACCTTTCGGGAAAGGCATACGACCTGACTCAAATTAGATTATTTTTGAACCTTATAAAAAGCATATGGCAGAAAAGATCGGTTTTGACAATGAGAAATACTTGGAAGAGCAATCGGCCGAGATCCTCAAGAGGGTCGATCGATTTCAGGGCAAGTTATATCTTGAGTTCGGAGGAAAACTCCTATTCGACTACCATGCCTCCAGGGTATTGCCCGGATTTGACCCCAATGTCAAAATGCGCCTTCTGCAGCGGCTAAAGGATAAGATCAATGTAATACTCTGCATCTATGCCGGCGACATTGAACGGAAAAAGATGCGGGCCGATTTCGGGATCACCTACGATGCCGATTCACTAAAGACAATTGACGACTTCAAGGAGTGGGGAATTGATGTAAACGCCGTGGTCATCACGCGTTATTCAAGCCAACCGTCGGCCAGGGCATTCAAAAACAAGCTGGAGCGACGGGGCGTGAAGGTCTATACACATCAGTTCACCAAAGGGTATCCTACCGATGTTGACCTGATTGTCAGCGACGAAGGGTATGGGTCAAACGAATACATTCCAACCGATAAACCGATCGTGATCGTTACGGGTCCCGGCCCGGGTAGTGGAAAACTTGGCACCTGCCTGGGACAACTCTACCACGAATACCGTAAAGGAGCCAAGGTAGGATATGCAAAGTTTGAGACCTTTCCTATCTGGAATCTCCCTCTCAGTAAAAAAGTAAACATCGCTTATGAAGCCGCTACCGTTGACCTTAAAGACGTCAATCTCATCGACTCCCACCACCTGGAAGCCTATGGTGAAACCACCGTTAATTACAACAGGGACATCGAAGCATTCCCGTTGTTGAGAAAGATCATAGAAAAGATCACCGGGGAGGAGTCATTCTACAAGTCACCAACCGACATGGGAGTGAACCGTGTTGGGTTTGGCATCACGGATGATGCCGTGGTACAAGAGGCTTCACACCAGGAGATTATCCGCCGTTACTTCCGTTGCGCTGTTGAATACGCCATGGGCTTTGTAGACAAAGAGATACTGGAGCGTGCCGAATTGATCATGGAAAAGGTGAACGGTAAGCCTGAAGACAGAACTGTTGTTATTCCTGCGCGAAAAGCGGCTGAAGATGCTGAAAAAAGCGGTAAAGGAAATGAGGGAATTTATTGTGGTGCTGCACTCCAGCTAAAAGACGGAACCATCATCACCGGGAAAAATTCTCCGATGATGCATGCCGGATCAAGCCTGATTCTGAATGCCGCAAAACACCTCACCGGATTGCCCGACAACATTTACTTGATCCCCGAAAATGTGATCAACTCGATTACGTTTTTGAAAAAGGAGGTCCTCCTTGGCCGAGTGATCAGTCTTGATGTGGAAGAGACCATGATAGCACTGAGTATCAGCGCTATATCCAATCCTGCTGCCCAGCTGGCTGTGGAGTGCCTGAAAGATTTACGGAATTGTGAAGTGCACCTGACGCATATCCCTACTCCAGGTGACGAAGCAGGCCTCAGAAAACTAGGAGTCAACCTTACTTCTGATCCAGATTTTTCATCCAGAAGCCTGTTTATCAGCTAACCCGCTTTCATCATCTCACTATCTCACTATTTCACTATTTCACCATCTTTCTTAAATATAACCGGCAGCAAGGGAAGTGCCAGCAGATTCAGACCGGCAAAGAGAATGAAAGTCCACTTGTATCCAATCACATCGCTAAGGAAACCTCCTCCTGCGAGTCCGATACCCGATCCAATATTGGCTACCGCCATCAGGATGGCAAACATAGAGGCTGCAATCCGCATGTCGGTCTTGCCCATGGAGGTGGCGAAATAGACTGTCTCGAAATATCCGTAAGAGAGTCCGAATAGGAACACCAGGGGCCATGCCAGAATGGGGTTTGTGATTAGGGCAATAAGGAAAACAGTAGCAAGTGAAGCAAAGATTGCCCATTTAACCGAAATTCTATGTCCAATTCTATCGGTTAATTTACCTCCTGTCAATCCTCCCATAATCACTCCAAGTCCCCATACTGCTGCGTAAAAGCCGGCCATCATGTAAGAAATTCCAAATGTCTCCTGCAGGAACGGATTAATTAGCTGGTTCGTTCCGCTGGCCACGATAAAACCAATAATGCCCAAAAGTCCCAGCGCAACAATCTGTCTGTTTCCAAATGCCCGGAAGGCACTCCATTCAAAAGTTCGGCCGGGCGGGCGCGAAGGCTCTTTCAGGATCAGTACCATGGGAATGGGGATGATGGTCATTACTGCAAGAGAGATAAATACTGCATCCCAGTTGGCAAGCTGCGAGAGAATGCCAACCGTTGCCGAGATGAGTACGATACCGAGCGCCCGCCCGGCCACCATGATGCCCTGTACTGTCCCCTCATCCTCTTTGGGGGTTGTATCCAGGGCAAAACCATCGGTGCAGGTGTCGTACATAGCCATCCCGGTAAGGGATAAAAATGCGACCAGGGTAAGCAAGGCAAATGACTCCGAAGGGCTAATCAGCATAAATACTAGCTGCCCCCCCGCCTGAATCAGCAAGCCAATAATAATATAGGGCTTCCGGTAGCCCATGCCAAAAAGGTTAATTCGGTCGCTTAGCATCCCCAGAAAAATTTTCAGGATCAGCGGCATCAGGGCAACAGCAGAGAAGATCCCGATCTGGCTCATGGAGATTCCGAATGAGCGAAGGTAGATTGCATTGAGTGCAGTAAAATAACCCAGAATAGAGCCCTGTGCAAAATAGAGCATGGAGAAAGTTGCGTATCGCATCCGCTTTGTTCCTGTCACAATCTCTATTTTTTGATAAGTATTTTACCCTCCCCGGGGATGAAATTCGCTATCAGGCTCGCATGCACCACACCCGATTCCTTCAGGGCGGCAACCAGTGATCCCGCATCTTTAGCAGAGACCGCAATCAGCAGCCCTCCGGAGGTTTGGGCATCGCAAAGGATCATCTTTTCGATCTCTGATATGCGGGATCCCCATACTACAACCGGTTCCACATGCTCGAGGTTGTGCTTTGTCCCTCCCGGGATGATTCCTTGTGCCGCCATCTCCGTCACACCTTCAAGGAGAGGGATTACGGATGTGTCGATTTGTACGTTGACCATTTCACCGGTCACCATCTCCATCAGATGTCCCAGCAATCCAAAGCCGGTGACATCAGTGCAGGCATGCACCCTGAATTGCATCATCACCTCAGCAGCTTTTCGGTTTAGTTCCGACATGCATGCCATCAGCTTCGTTATTTGCATCTGATCAAGAAATTCTCGCTTCAACGCGGTTGTGAGGATCCCGGTTCCCAATGGTTTCGTTAGAATCAATGCATCGCCTGCTTTCGCACCGCGGTTTCTGATCACTGCCGAAGGCTCTACAATACCTGTTACCGACAAACCAAAGAGTGGTTCTGTTAATTCAACACTATGCCCTCCCAGTATCTCGATTCCTGCCTCTGCCGCTTTGTCAGATGCCCCTTTCAGGATTTCCTGCAGCACCTCCATAGGCAATCTTGTATCAGGGAAACCCACAATGTTTAGTGCGTAAAGAGGTTTTCCTCCCATTGCGTAAATATCGCTGATTGCATTAGCCGCTGCAATCATACCATAGGTATACGGGTCGTCAACCACGGGAGGGATGACATCGACTGTTTGTACCAGGGCCTGCATTTCATTCAACTGATAAACTGCCGCATCATCAGAGGTTTCGGGTCCAACCAAAACCTTTGGATTTGTTACCTGAGGAAGATGTTTTAGTACCTGTTCAAGAAGTTGAGGTCTAATCTTGCAGGCGCAACCAAGGGCATGAGTGTATTCGGTGAGCCGGATTCCCCCCCCCTTTACCCCTAAATCCCCTAAAGGGGACTTACTCTGCTGCGCAGAATTATCCTCCCGAAGGGAGGAGGAAGCCCCCTTTAGGGGGTTTGGGGGTGCCCACGGAGTGGAGTAAGTCCCCTTTAGGGGATTTAGGGGTAAAAGGGGGTTTGGGGGTTCATGGGGGTTTGGGGGTTGTAATTCTCTATATGCCTCCACAATGATCGGAATAGCTATCTTAATCTCCTCCTCCGTAGTGAACCTTCCAACCGAAAACCGGATTGTACCCATAGCATATTCGGTTGGCACATGCATAGCGGTCAGAACACCCGAAACACCCTCCACCCCTGCGTGGCAAGCAGCTCCGGCAGATGCAGCAATCCCTTTCATCGCCTGTAAAAGTGTATTTGCTTCCACTCCCGGAAATCCAAGGCTCAATGTATTGGGCAGCCTTTTCTCAGGATGACCATTCAGGCGAATTTCCGGGATCTCATGACGAATGGCTTCAAATAATTTGTCATTTAACTGACGTAATGTCGTCATTCGTAATTTGTCATTCGTAATTAATGTTGCTGCTTTTCCCAGGCCCACAATACCAATAACATTTTCGGTTCCAGCACGACGATCGGCTTCGTGATCGGCTCCATGAAGGAATTTTGTAAGTTTAACCCCGCGCCGGATGTATAAGGCTCCAACACCTTTGGGTGCGTATAGTTTATGACCTGCTATGGATAGAAGGTCAATGCCAAGTTCGTTGACGTCCACAGGAATCTTTCCTATGCTCTGGGCTGCATCGGTGTGAAATAGAACTCCGGATTCCCGGGCAATCCGACTGATTTCAGCAATGGGTTGGATTGAACCGGTTTCATTATTTGCATGCATGATGGAAATCAGGAGTGTCTCAGGCCGGATTGCCCTGTGGATCTCCTCAGGATCAACAATCCCAAATGGATCAACCCCCACCTGTGTGACCTCAAAACCCTCCCCTACCAGGTAGTTGCACACCTCTGTAACGGCCGGATGTTCAATCGAAGAGATGATGATATGGTTTCCACGGTTCCTCCCGGCATATGCAGCACCTTTGATTGCATAGTTATTTGATTCTGTCCCACCTCCGGTGAATACAATCTCATCGGGGAAGCAGTTAAGCAAGGTGGCTACCTCTTTTCTGGCTTGAATCACAGCCTGCGCAGCAATCCGGCCAAATTCATGGATGCTTGATGGGTTACCAAACATGCTATCCAGAAACGGCTTCATCGCATAGGATACCCGTGGATCCAGGGGTGTAGTTGCATTATAATCCAGATAGATCGGATCCATTTTTCAGATGTTTGTGAGCAAATTCTGACAATCCTGAAGCAATCTCCGAGGCATTAAAATTCTCGACAGGGTAGAAGTACCGTTGCTGATTTTGGCGGCGATGTATTGAAAACGAATAGGATTCATCGTAATAGGAAAGTACTTGTCCTGCAACAGCTGCATAGTCCTTCTCCTGAATGGAGATTAAAGCGCCCCTGGCCCGTGGTTTGCCTAAACGGGCTTCAATCTTCATCACTGCTTCACACAACAACCTGTCGTCAATACCGGCATACTCACCAACCAGTCTGTTCACGCGCACCTCCTTCGGCACCTCAAGGATGATCAGGGGCGCTTCATGTATCTTCCTGATTACAGGATCGGGCAACGTTACCCGCCCAATCATCCTGCTCTCATCCTCCAACCAGATGAAGCGCGACTTATCAAGGTTTTGCCAGATCTCAAAGAGGTCATTTTCGAATTGCTCATTGGATGGCTGACCGGGCAATCCGATGCCACCAAAAGCTGATCCCTTATGGGAGGCGAGTCCCTCCAGATCTATTACCTGTTCATTAATCTCTGCAAGCAAATTTAGCACCTCTGTTTTTCCACTCCCGGTAAAACCGCCAAGCACGACCACATTTGCCTTCTTATCCAAACTTGCGCGGATATACCTCCTGTAAGCCTTGTAACCTCCTGTAAGAAGGGAGACACTGTAACCGTTTGTTTCAAACATCCATGCCATGTTCATACTGCGCATTCCTCCTCGCCAGCAATACATACGTAACTTCTTTGCGTTTGTGAGCTTTCGAATAGCGCTAAGTACCTTCCCAGTTTTAGACAGGATAATATCCAACCCTCGAATGATGGCATGATCACGGCCAGCCTGAACATATAGCGTACCCACTTCTGCTCTCTCGGCATCAGAAAACAGGGGAATATTGATCGCTCCCGGAATATGGCCCTGGAGGAATTCAGCAGATGACCTTACATCCACAATAGGATCGGGTTCACTCGCTGCCAGAAAAGTTGCTGCATCCAGGGTAACAGGCATAATTGATATCGATGGAAACTATCACAAATGTACCGTATTTTATATCTTTGCACTTCCTTTGATCCAAAAAAGATGAGTGACTTTATCCATCATGAATGTGGCATAGCCCTTGTCAGATTGCGAAAACCGCCTGAATATTATCTTGCCAGGTATGGGACCTCATTTTACGGGCTTAACAAACTGCACCTGCTGATGCAGAAGCAACATAACCGTGGACAGGATGGGGCAGGTGTTGCAGCGATTAAGTTTGATGTTGATCCGGGTCACAGGTATATCAACCGCATCCGTTCCAACTCGGCGACCCCTATCAAAGATATTTTCTCCCAGATTGGGAATGTTGTGAAGGAGATTGAAGAGAGCCATCCTCAGAGACTCAAGGATCCCGATTGGTTGAAACATCACCTCGAAATGTACGGAGAACTGTTACTTGGGCATCTTCGTTATGGAACTTTTGGGGCCAACACGGTGGAAAGTCTGCATCCATTCATCCGTGAGAATAATTGGAAGACAAAGAACCTCGTACTTGCCGGAAATTTTAATCTCACCAATGTCGACGAACTTTTCCAAAAGCTGATCGAACTTGGCCAGTGTCCGGTTGAGACTTCCGACACCATAACGATCATGGAAAAGATCGGCCATTTCCTGGATGAGGAAAATGAAGCGTTATATCAGAAGTTTAAAAAGGAAGGGTACGAAAAACATCAGATCTCAAGTTTGATCGCAAGGGACCTAGACGTCAGGAAGATTCTTGAAAACGCCTCAGCAAGCTGGGATGGCGGTTTTGTGATTACAGGGATGATTGGCCACGGAGATGCATTTGTGATGAGGGATCCGAACGGAATTAGGCCGGCGTTTTACTATGCAGATGACGAAGTGGTAGTTGCTGCCTCAGAACGCCCCGCTATCCAAACAGCATTCAACCTCAGCATTGATCAAATTCAGGAACTGAAGCCCGGTCATGCGTTGATTATTAAAAGGGATGGGAAATTCGCAGAACTTCAGTATCAAACCCCGGGTCCAAAGATCGCATGTTCATTTGAAAGGATCTATTTCTCCAGAGGTACCGATCAGGATATTTACATGGAACGAAAGAAACTTGGTGAATTTCTGGCACCTGCCATCCTGAAAACTATTGATTACGATTTTGAGAACACGGTCTTTGCCTATATACCGAATACCGCCATTGATGCCTATTATGGACTTATCAAAGCGCTTGATACTTTTTGCGACACCATCAAACGTGACCGGCTGCTGGACTTGAAGAACAACTGTTCTCCTGCTCAGGTTGAGGAGGTACTAAGATTACGTCCCAGGGCAGAGAAGGTGGCTGTTAAGGACATGAAGCTTCGCACTTTCATCACCCAGGACAGTCAGCGCGACGACCTTGCCGCTCATGTGTATGACATAACGTATGGCAGTATTATTGCGGGAAGCGATAATTTGGTAGTTCTTGACGATTCCATTGTAAGAGGAACCACCCTAAAGCAGAGTATCCTTCGCATTTTGGACCGGTTGGGCCCAAAAAAGATCATTATTGCCTCCTCTGCACCGCAAATCCGTTATCCCGATTGTTACGGGATCGACATGGCTAAACTCACTGATTTTATCGCCTTCAAGGCTGCCATTGCCTTGCTAAAAGATACACATCAGGAACATATTATCAATGATGTTTATAAACGATGTAAGGAACAGGAGATGCGGCCAAAGGAAGAGATCGTCAATTATGTAAAAGAGATCTATAAACCATTTTCTGCAAGCCGAATCTCTGAGAAAATTTCTGATCTCCTGACTCCTCCAAATTGCCAGGCCCGGGTTGAGATCATTTACCAAACCATTGAGGATCTCCATGATGCCTGTCCCGATAACATTGGCGACTGGTACTTTACCGGCAACTACCCTACACCAGGGGGGAATAAAGTAGTCAACAAATCCTTTATCAATTATATTGAAGGCCGGAACGTCAGGGCGTATTAATTCACAATTCCCTGTTATACTATCAGGAGGAGTGCTTCAGGTACGAGGCGGCTATGTTATCAGCGATTGATTTCAGCTCTTCCATTGAAAATTTCAACTTTGGCTTTTTAAAATCTATGTCGTAAATGGTCTGAAGAGGCACCAGATGAATATGTGCATGCGGTACTTCAAGCCCGATAACCGCAATTCCGATTCGTTTACAGGGGATAACATCTTCTATTGCGAGAGCCACCTGTTTTGAGAATGTGATAAGATCTGCCAACAGGGGATCCGGAATATGAAAGATATAGTCGATCTCCTCTTTGGGGATAACAAGAGTGTGACCATATGCAATTGGGCTTATATCTAGAAATGCCAGAAAACGATCATTTTCTGCCACCTTAAGGGATGGAATCTCTCCAGTTACAATGCGTGAAAAAATGCTTGCCATGCTAACTATTTTCTCTGGAGATCTCGAGAATCTCGAATGAGATGATTCCAGCAGGTATTTCAATGTCAACTTTTTCCCCAATTATCTTTCCAAGGATACCTTTGGCAATGGGTGAATTTACAGAAATCTTGCACTTCTTTACATTGGCTTCGTTTTCAGGTACGAGGGTATAACAAACCAAAGCACCGGTTTTCAGGTTTTTCAATTTGACAGTTGAAAATATCAACACTTTAGAGTTATCCAACTTAGATTCATCGATTAACCGTGCACTGCTGACCGTCTCCTGGAGTTTTGAGATTCTAAGCTCCAGCATCGATTGTGCCTCTTTAGCAGCATTGTATTCGGCATTCTCCGACAAATCTCCTTTATCCCTGGCTTCAGCGATCTGTCTTGAAATCCCTGGCCGCTCCACGATAGTCATCTGGCGGAGTTCATCCTTCAGTTTTTGTAATCCTTCCGGGGTAAAATAGTTAATTTCCGACATGGTTCCAATTTTATCTTGCAATTATAATAAGGAAAAAGACCCTTTTACAAGGGCCCTTTTTCTTTATGTAAAGTTAGGTTAAAAAACCTAAACTTCAATAGTGTTAAAAGTTAAGTGTTATTCCTATGCTATGAACGCCCCCAAACGGGTTGGTTGACCGGTAGGAGTAATCGATACCAATTCCGGTTTCCTTATCTCTGCTAAAGGGAACTGAAACAGTAAATCCAGCAGAAAGTCCAGTAAATACAGAACCCCTATCGCGCACGTTTGTCTCAAACATCCCTTGTTGATAGGTATAAGCAGCCCTGAGCGAAAGGTAATATTTGAGTGCATACTCGAGCCCCAGGATAAACTGGTCTTTTGTAAATGAGTTCGAGTTGAAATTTCCGGCAAGTGTAATTCGGTTCATTTCGCCAATCAGGAAATCATAAGAAGCTCCGATCCTCAATGTAGCGGGCAGCTCAAATTTCTCCGACCGTTGTGAAACAGTAAAGAGGTCATTATCATCACCATGTCCCGGAATAATTCCCCGGAAAGAGAGTCCATCACCAGAAAATCTCAACGGAGTACCCACGTTTTTCAAGGCAACACCAAATTTGATCTGGTCGCGTTCACCTGTTACATACTGAACCCCTGCATCAATTGCAATTCCCAGTGCACTTGCGTCAGAAATAGACTCAGAGATAATCTTGAAATTGATACCACCATAGATGCTGTTTGAGAACGCCTTCGCATAACCAATATTAATGTTCATGTATGCTGGTTTAAAGGTACCAACACCACCTTCAGGAGAATTGGTTGTAGTAATGTCAATTTCACCAAAGTTCATCGACATCACAGCAGCAGTAAGGACTCCCTTATTTTCACCCAGTTTCTGGCTTAATCCGAATGAGTAAATATTGATCCCGGATCCCTGTAACCAGTTTGTGTATGAAAAAACAATTTCAGTACCTGTTGTAAAGGCTGTTCCGGCGATGTTGGTAAAAAGGGCTTCCAGTCCGTGGGTGCAGGATGTTCCCACACCACCCCAACCTGAACTTTTCGCCCATGGATTAATGAGCAACTCAGAAGCTCCTGCCTGGCCTGAACGGTCTTTGTTCCCGGCAGTAACCTGGCTGGCAGGATACACAATTAAAACTACCAGGAAAAAAGCCAGTAAAATGCTATATATGTTCTTCATGATGCTGTATTTTTGTTGTTGAAACATGTTATAATCATTTACATTACAGTGAGTTCAAGTCAACAGGTCGTAGAATTCCGAACCATTTAAGGGTTCGTTCACCAAGCCCTTCGGCTTTCACATGGATCAGGTAAACTCCACTCGCAATCGGTATCCCGGCGAAATTCTTGAGATCCCAGTCAATGGAGGTTTTCGCATCGGTATTAATACCGTCATTTGAGGCTCTAGGAAGCGCGATGCCAGCTTTATCAACATTAAACTGTCGGATCATCGTACCGCTAAGGTCATAAATTGTAACAGTGCACTTTGTCGGAAGATTGACAATCTTGATACGGTTATCCAACTGATTCCTCTCATAATCATCATATGCGTAGTAAGGATTTGGAACTACATTGATGATATCAAGATCGCTCTCCATCTTCGATGCGTTGTTCTTGGATGTCGCAATCGTTGCCGTATTGAAGGAGTACATCGGCCATGCTCTGTTTTGTGCAGTATCAACAATGCTATCAGGAATAGATTGTGAGTAGTATCGCTGATATGGTTTGGCAACTCTGATGTAAATTCCTACCGTATTGCTGAGCCATGTTTTGCCCTCAATAGCAAGAGGCATATTTACCCACATTGCTGAAGCATAAGCCCTTGTCTTGTATATGTTATCAAGTTTCTTCAGATTAAGAACGCTGAACAGCTTTTGTCCTGCATCATATGCCGGAAAATTCAGGTTGATTGTATCCAGAGTTAAATCCCTGTGAGCCATGATGTATACATAATGCTGTCCGCCGAATACCGGGTTGAAGCTTTGGTCATGCAACCTGGAAGTTGGATTCCAAAGCATATCACGACCATTGTCAGCTACCAGCCAGGAGTTCTCCCCGAACATTATATTCAAACGTTCTCCGGTTTCGAGGTTAATGGCATAGCCAGGAAACCAACCCATACCATATGCCGAAATATAGTTTGAATTGTACATCGGGTCACTACTTACTACCCCTGTGTCACCCTCAATATTTACGGATTTCCCTTTCCTCAGGTCGAACAGTCGCGCACGCCCTTCAGAAATTAGTGAGTCGGTACAAAGTTCAACAACCGGTGCACGTGTCCATAACCTTTTATCAGGAGTGATTATGATATCAACACTTGCCAGGTTATCAAGCTTGTTAAATTTCTTGGAGTTAGAACTGTAAGCAGGACCGACTGTAAGTTGCTGCGTATAAGCACAAAGTGAATAGGGTGCCCAGGTACCGCCTTGTATAAGCCCAAGGAATGGATGGAAGGCAGACATCACCTGGATTTGCTGGAAGTTCTTATCCGGATCCCATGGATCATCACCTGCCATATCCCAGTCATATAGAGCCGAGTTTCCACCAGCCTTATATGTACCAGCCCTGATCCAGTTCAAATCAATTCCCGGAGGATTATCCCAGTCGGGCACACCTCCCAGCCATTGTTTTGAAGGATCGGCGTAAACGGCCGGTGGAGCAGAAATCAACCCATTATCGTCAGTATGAACACTGCCTGGAAGTGTATCTCCCGGGTTGGGGATCTGTGCAATTTCCAGAGCAATTCCCAGATCAAGGAAGAGTTGTTCATAGGGGTAGATCGTAGTGGTATCAGAGTTATAGGTAATTCCTGTCTTGGTATCAACCATCTTCCAGTGACCGAAACGAATGTTCGAATTGGTAAATGTAGGATTAACCAGTCCGGGAACCATAGAGTCAAATGTTACAATATATTCGCTGGAGGCGACATTCAGTGGGTCAACAACCTGAACGTTCAGCGGGCCATAACCTGTCATATACCGCGCCTGATAAGCAATCGGATAATCAGAATTTCCGTAGGCATTGGTTGCACTGGCAGGAGGCTTACTCATAATCTCCTGTACAGTGGCAGGATCCAGGAAGAGAATCTTTCCACCGTTCCCCTGTCCCTGTATTCTGGTGATCGTAGGTCCATCTCCATACATCGAGTTAGGCACGTCATCCAGTGGGATGTGCGGAATACCTGTATAACTTTTCAGGTTGCTCCGGCCAGCAAGATATGGCTTTTTCTGTCCATTAAGTCCTACTGCGGTCTGACTGTAGGGAGCAAATTCATTATACGCATAAGCCACCGCTATGTAATAATATTGCTTATGGTTAATTAGGACGATATCCTCGGTAGCAAACTTGTCTTCGGTCAATTCAAAGGAGTGGACAACTCCGGTATTGATTCCATCAACCATTACCTGTCCGACATTCCCGCCCAGGTTTTGATCAAAATTCCAGTTAACCAGTTTCGAAATACTGTTCTTGATATCACACTGGAAGACAAGTCGCGATTTGGTTGCATCGTAAATATCAGCTGCGCTGACTGTGGCATCTTTCAACTGAAACACCTGGTATCCTTCAAACCGATAAAGAGAGTCATTCCGACCGTTATGTGGGAGGGAATCTGGATTAGGAATTTTCGGATCATACTCCAAATATTTTTCCTGATAGTTATTCCCGGCATCATTTACTTTGCGGTTTGTAATGTAAATGATCAACTTCCCATCCAACTCCTGAATAGTGAGATCGGGAGCATTCGGACCATTGAGAACAGCAAAGCAGTTATCAAACAAACTCTGGGCAAGGTCATCCAGGATACGCAGTTTTTCTACAGATTCAAAAGGTGTCCCGCTGATAGTTCTTGCCCATGGAATCCCAACGGTAATGTAGTTACATGCGCCTGGGAGGAGGGTAAAAGGTCCGGCTGACTGCATAAACCTACGGTCGTAAGGATTGTTCCCAGCTGTTTCCTCTGTCCAGTATTTATCTCCGACCGGAGGCTGCCCATTGGTTCCCCAGTCACAAGGGTCCGAATCGCCAGGGAACATAAAAGTACAGGCTGGTCCGAGACCCCCTGCACTGATATGTGCATTTCCACTGTAGATCATCTGAGTCCCATCCTTCCATATCCCGCGAAGGAACAAGTAATATTGAGAGGCATAGTCTGGATCAGTCATATAGTCGGGCACACCAGAGTTATTATGGTAGACAAAAGCACGCATTCCATACCGTTCATTATCAATAATCCCATCACCATAACCACCATCAGCGCCATTTATAGCCATCTGGTCTAATGGGTATTCACTGGTTAAAATCGAACAATCACCTGTAAATTTCGGATTATCCCTTAAATCCGGATCCATGTAAGGTCCCTGGAAAAAGTCCACACCAACAGCAGGAGGATGAGCGCCATAGGCTTCAATCTGCCCGGTACCATCAATAGGAGTCCCGTTATAGCAATATCCCAGTCCTCTTGCCACATCACACCCAACGTAGTCGTCCTGAGCATATCCGAGGTCGGGATCCACCCACTGACTGAAATAGGTGCCGGTGAGGGTGTAAGTCGATCGGTTGATAACTTCATAGCTATAAAAGGTCATGTCGTTGATCTCATCGTTTGTGGCAAAGGAGAAGTACTGTGCCCTGATCTCCATTCCAATGGGTTCCCCTTCCGTTTCAGAATGGTAGTTGCCTTTGTCGTTATATACTGACCACAACGTTTGGTCTCCCTTAATCACCTGGTCAACAAGGATACCTAAAGTATCTCCTGCTTCTCCATTTTTCAGGGGGGCCCTGGCAACCCGCTCACCGGGTTTCAGATTCGCGGGACAAAGTTTATTTGCCAGATCGTAATAGGGGTAGTCACCTTCTATTGGATTGTAGGTTCCGTCGCCGCCCTGATCAAAAAAGGGTGCCAGGTAGTAGGCTTGTCCGGTTGCTCTATCTCCATGAGCTGGCCAATCTACGATTGATGGAGGGATCTGATAGTCGGGATAGGCCTCCGAATCGTCAAACCAGGCAAGAAACTCCTGAACCTCTGCACGAGTTATTGGATAAAGTTTGTCGTACTTGGCGCAAACATCCGCATCTATAGCGGCCGATCCGTCGATGGTCAGGGGACCAGGCCAGTAGTCATTCTTTGTATGAGCACTGGCAGTGTTGGGTCCCTGTCCGTATCGGTAAGCGGCCAGTTTCAGGTTGTTGTTGACATCAATCCCACCAATCCATAGAGAGAAAGAGAACATCGACATTTTCCTTGAACCTTTCGGGATTTCATATTCCGCATTTTCCAGGAACCATCCGTTCCCGAAGGAGTAGATGAGTGTTCTGACATTATTGAGGTCAAGGTATTTGTAGGCCGATCCAGCCTCACAACCCGCGGCTGTTTCCTTGATCGTAACAGTACTCTTGGTACCGATCTTCCCTTTTTCCCTCGAAAACGCCGAAGGTTGAAGCACAAGCAGGCAACAGAGCGAGACGAATAAGAAACGAAGTATATTTTTCATAGTGCTGATATTTTTGAATATACTGATACTATTTTTGTTCACCATATGACTGATCCTCCCTTGATTAGAAATTAAACATTAAACCTAACCTGATTTGACGGGGGGAGCTGAAGTTATATGGATTGGCAATCCATACAGAATAGAGGTCCCGGTATGATTCCGTATTGACTTGCTGGTTAATCTGATTCTGATATTCGGGAGCCGAGAGGAAACCATCATCCGTAGCACTTCCAGTGGCCGGATAAACATTGGTAACGTTTTGGGTATTCAAGAGGTTGAGAATATCCAGATATACGTTGATACTGGCTCCTTTCTTCTTTTTGCCCATATCGAACAGGAAATCCTTATCCACTCGCATGTTGATTACAAACTGCCAGGGCAGACGAGCGCCATTGATAGATCCTTTGATTGGGCCCATATCACCGTAAGGCATAACCTTGGCTGACTTGGTGTAAGGAGTCCCCGATCCACCGGTGACGGTGAAGTTCGCTCCGAAGTTTGAGAGAATCTGCACTGGAGCTTTTCCGCTCTTACTGCGCCGAATAACCGGTCCATTGTAATCTTTACCAACTCCCCAACGGTAGTCGATACTGATGTTAAACTGGTGACGACGGTCAAAACTCAGTGGGTTGAGGGTTCTGAGGTTCGGCTGTTCAGACCTTACAATAGCATTTGCTGCATCCGGATCCGAACCGGTTCCGTCAGCAAACTGCAGGGTATAATTGAATCGAACCCGCGCATTGTTGGTACGGCGAAGGTCATATGTAAGTGTAAGGCCTTTTACCGTTCCAAAGTCGATATTTGTATAGGAATAATATGTTCTGGGATAAGCACCTGTGAGCCGGTACTGCTGAATTTCATCCCGCATTTCGCGATAGAAAACTGCCAGTTTCAAAGAAGAAGCATTGTTGATCTTCTGCTGGAATCCCAATTCATAGTCTATGGTTTTCGATGGTTGCAAAGCCGGGTTGTTCAGTGTACCTCCGGCAGATGTCCGGATAAAATAGTAGGACACCGGATCAATAATGTTTCCACCTGTAGGACGCTGGGTTAAGATGTCGTAGTGTGCATAAAAGAGAGCATCATCAGAGATTGGGAAAGAGAATGAAATACGTGGCATGAAGTTGGTCTGCGGCTCATAATCCTTGAAGACATCTGCCTGAATTGTGTTTAAGGAAGGGTTAACAAGGTAAGGTGATATCCCGTTTCCCCGGTCCAGAATTTTTGGGTCGGTAATAACAGTACCCTTGGCATTGTACCAGTCACTTCCAAGTCTGTAACCTGTGATCTCTGTAGGGCTGTTAACATTGTCAACATAAACCACATAGTCGTCTCCAATATTAGCAGGGTGTGCGACATTCTGTCCGTTCAGTTCGCCAACCTCTCCGGCAGTTTTTGCAGGATAGAAAAGATATGGGTCATCCAGTACAGGCTGGTTTGCGTCAAACCTGTCCACACGTAAGCCGATGTTAAAAATCAGGTCTTTAAAAGCAAACTTATCCTGAATATACCCAGCGATGTAGATTGGCTCATAGGCTGCAATCGGTCGGGTATAGTTGCCCTTTTCGTCTTTCGCAGTAAAGAAGTCTTCCCATGCAGGTTTTGTGGTTATTCTATTCCCCGTGTAATCATATCCGCGATATCCAACTTTAGCATCCCCATTATCCAATAATTCGTCAACACTGAACATGTCGATTGAAAAGATTGGATCAGAAACGGAAATCGTATGGAGTTGCTGGTTTTCATCGTAATAGTTGATAGAGTTGGAATTGAAATCAAACGAGTTGATGTCGATAAAGTCAACTCCGTTAACCGGAAGTCCCAGTTTTTGCCTAAGGTTTACGTCAAAATTACGCTGGAGTTGTGATACATACTGACGATAATAATAAATTGAGTCCATGAAGACTTCATCCTGGTAAACCAATTGCGGATTGCTAAGATCCAATTCGGCAAGTTGAGCATTCGTCAACCCATTCATCAGGGTCCATAAGGCAGATGCATTATACCCATATGCGGATGAACTCCTCTGCTGATATTGCAATCCGAGCTGAATTTCATGATTCCCAAAGTCGGCGGCAAAGGAGGCATTGACAGAGAGCTGGGAACCTGTCCCGACATTGTATCCATTTGTCCTGTTTGACGGGTTTTGCCACAAGCTATAAATCAAATCTGGCTCCATACCATTGATCAACGCTTTCCCTGAGATAAGTTCATCTGAGTTTCTGTAGTGCCCTTCAGGGTCATCAGCAAAGAGGTTATAATATTGTGATGTCCAGGCCGCGAGTTCGGGGTTGATATCGTAAGGTGTATATAATACTATAGTGTCACGGAAACCATTCTGAAGATATGCATACTTGCCGGATACTGAGTCATAGGCAAGTTGCGGGGTATAGGCACGGATTGTATTTGTCTCAAATCTACCGATGTACCCATATTTAAAGATATTTTCTTTGTGTTCGGCATCCTCTGTTTTGTCATAGGTGCGGGTATAGTCGGCTCCGATGGAATAATAGATATTATCAACAAAAGATTTATCTTTTTCCTGGTTACGGAACCGCTGGGTAAAACGTCCGTTTACACGCCAGGTGTATCCCATAGAGTGGCTGTTATTTGCATAATTCAGTAATGATCCTCCATAGCTGAAGTTATTTCTGTCATACATCTGGAATGTTCCACCAAACGAAAGGTTGATTGTGGATGAAAGACGGAAATCCAGCTTGCCGGATACAAGCACTTCATACCGTGAAGTATTCATAGTGGATTTGGTCTTCTCCAGGTCGTCCATGGTAAGAAATTCACCATTGAAAAGGACCCCATCTCCTGTATTGTTGAGTCGAAGCGGGGAGGTAGTAAGAGAGCTGATGATGTCATCAGTCCCTTTATACAACCCGGTTGTACTTGGCGCTCCGTCCTTCCTGAAGGTAAAGTCGCCGGCAATGAAGTAACCCATGATCGGGACTTTGGTTTTAGAAACCGTATCTTTTTTGGAGAAGAGTGGTCCGGTAAAGTTCAGCCCCACACGGTTATAGCCGAATGGATCCAGAAACTGTGATGTTTGGAGATCGATCCCTGCAGAAAAGTCACGCGAAGGCCCTCTGGTTGTTACGCTGATGATACCCCCGGCAGCATCACCATATGCGGCAGGAGTACCTCCCAGGATGACCTCTACCTGCTCAATAGCATTTTGCGGTAATGACGCGCTGCCGACAACTCGCATCCCATCAATATAATATACCTCGGTGTTAGAACGGGCTCCACGAATCGAGGAGATACCACCACTGGCGTTCGTGGTAACACCACCAACTGTAGTAGCTACGGATGCGGCCGATTTGTTGGCCATTTTGGAAATCTCATCCTGGGTGACCGTGCCACCGGAAACCGTCTGGTCTTTTGAGATCAGAGGGACCTTGTAGTCAACTATCTCAACCTCAGAGAGAGTGGTTGTTGATGTCTCCAGATCAACATCCTGAAATGTGATCTTGTCAACAAAGATGATGATCCCTTGCATGGTATAATCCCGGTAGCCAACATAGGTTGCCTTAAGGTCAACTTTTCCTGCAGGTACTGGTTTTATCTGGTAATTTCCATCGAAATCCGATGTAGTACCACCAATCTGAACACCACCCGTTTCAATCACAATGTTGGCAAAAGGAATTGGTTCCTTAGTCTGCCTGTCAATGATTTTCCCTTTAAGAGAACCGGATCCGGATTGTGAAAATACCA
>CAZXQU010000011.1:0-44240 GCA_964642545.1 uncultured Prolixibacteraceae bacterium
TTTCGAGGGTGCAAAGATAGACAAATAAAAAGAAATAGGAAAATCGGGTGAGTGAAATTCCAATTAAAAAACCCTTGATAACCCTGAAAAGCGAGAAACTTCCAATCAAACTTAGACCGATATAAAGCAACCAAACAGACTTCAGATACACTGTGAAAACCAGAAGCGGAACCAGCAGGAGTCCAAGAAATGAGATTGTTAACATTATATTTAACTTGTATGCATTATTGGTTTGATCTGTTTTGAAAATGTGTGCAAGCAGATTCATAATAAAAACCTTAAATGCCCAGAACCCGGCAACGGCAAGTGCAAGAAGTATATATAACTTAAATGGAGAGATTGTAAATGAAGATTGATGAAAGACGAGCTGAAGGGTTTGAAAGATGATCATCGCCAGGGAGAGCACATAGATCAGCGAGAGTGCAATGGATATTCGTTCATTAAATAAATCCCCGTCACGCTCAAGTTGGTGCAGGTATCGCTTGGTAAATGGGGCTCTGAATATTATTCTCATTCGTTGACCGTAAAAAAGTTGTATCCATGAAGCTAAAAGAAATATCCCCAGAAATATCCAGAAAACCCAGTCGGGCTGAAAGGGAACCAAAGGAGCTGGTGTTATTTCCAGGATGTTCGTTCTCATACTTACTTATTTGGCGGGAGTTAAAATTTGTTTTTTGAAGTGGCTCCAGAGAGGATCATCAGGTGGGTCAGCGTCAATCTTTATCAACTCCTTTCGAACCGGGTGAGTGAATTCAACAGTCCGGGCATGAAGATGAATTGAGCCATTCGGGTTAGATCGTTTAGCCCCATATTTCAGATCTCCTTTAATCGGGCATCCTAGCTGGGCCATCTGTGCCCTGATCTGATGATGTCTTCCTGTCATCAGGTTGATCTCCAAAAGGTAATAATGGTCACTTATACACATTAATTGATACTCAAGTTCACCCATTTTAGAATTATCAACGGATTTCAGATGTGCATAACTTTTATTTTGTTTTTCATTTCTAACGATGTAATGAACAAGGTGATCCTTTTCGCTTGGAGGAGCCTGCGATGTTATAGCCCAGTATGTTTTTGTAATTGCACCTGCCTTAAGCATCTGGTTCAGGCGTATGAGTGCCTTTGATGTACGCGCAAAAATGATTACTCCACTTACAGGTCGGTCGATCCGGTGCGCTACTCCCAGGTAAACATCCCCGGGTTTGTTGTACGTTGATTTAATGTAGTCTTTTATCTCTTCACTCAGGGGAGTATCTCCGGTTTTATCACCCTGAACAATGTCGCCGGGCCGCTTGTTGTATATCAGCAGATGATTGTCTTCAAACAAAATCCGGGAGGGATCAACGGCCATGATTACCATCTTTTATTTCTTTCGTCCCTCGTCCCTCGTCTCTCTTCCTTCGTCTAGTACTGTTCTCGTTCATTTGGGAAATCCACATTTTTCACGTCATGAATATAGGAGTTGACAGCGCCTTTGACTTCTTCCGACAGGTTGTGATACCGTCGCAGGAATCTGGGAGAGAATTCCTGGGTTATCCCAAGCATATCGTGCAGCACCAAAACCTGTCCATCTACATCTTTCCCCGCTCCGATTCCGATGACCGGTATGTTGACCTCCTTCGCAACCTGCCCTCCCAGCTTTGCCGGGATCTTCTCCAGAACGATCGCGAAGCATCCCGAGTCGGCAAGAATATGTGCATCGGAAATAAGTTTTTTAGCCTCTTCATCGGTCGTGGCTCTAACGACGTAAGTTCCGAACTTGTGAATCGACTGCGGGGTTAATCCCAGATGCCCCATAACGGGGATTCCCGCAGTTAGGATCCGGTCAACCGATTCTACCACCTCCTTGCCTCCTTCCATTTTGACAGCGTCGGCTCCCGACTCTTTCATAATCCGTATCGCTGAAGCTAATGCCTCTTTGGAGTTTCCCTGGTAGGTGCCAAAGGGAAGATCTACAACAACAAGTGCTCTTTTAACTGCCCTTACAACAGATGAGGCATGGTAGATCATCTCATTGAGGGTGATAGGCAGGGTGGAAGTATGACCAGCCATTACGTTCGAGGCTGAGTCTCCAACAAGGATCACGTCAATACCCGTATTCTCAAGGATTCTTGCAAAAGAGAAATCGTAGGCAGTCAACATGGCAATCTTTTCACCCTTCAGCTTCATCTCCTGAAGCACATGGGTGGTTACTTTCTGAACATTGCGAAATGAAAATGAACTGGACATACCGATTTAGTTTAATTTGCAAAGCTACGACTTTATTGAAAAAATTGTATTTTTGCAAAACTAACGAACTCACTGGTTATGCGATTTCCCCGAATCATAGCAATATTCCTGATCCCAGGTTTTATTTTATTTTCCTGTAAGAAAGAACTTAACCTGAATGCTGATTGGGAAGATGTGACGATAGTTTATGGCATTTTAAATCAGCTTGATTCCGCCCATTATATTAAGGTTACCAAAGCCTTTCTGGGGCCAGGGAATGCACTCCAATATGCCCAGATTCCCGATTCAAGTAACTATCACATGAAAATGAATGTGTCTCTGGAAGCCTGGAGTGGGAGTAACCTGGTCGCAATATATCCCTTTGATACAACAACGATTAATGATAAAGATTCGGGTGTTTTCTATTTCCCAAACCAACTTCTCTATGTCAATGATTCAATCCTGAACCCCGAATACAGTTACAAATTGGTGATCGAGAATCCTGAAACACAAAAACTTATCACCGCCCATTCCCCATTGGTCAAAACTTTTCATGTTGAAAAACCCTTTGCATTCCAGTCTGTCTCATATGATGTCGGGAAAAACAGCAAAGTAGAATGGATTTCTGCCGAAGGTGGAAAGCGGTACCAGATAATTGTTCGTTTTTATTACCAGGAAACTTCAATTCCAGACCCTTCTCAGAGTTATGAGAAATCGATCGACTGGGTAATAGTTCCAAACAAGCTGTCAAGGACAGACGAAGGGGGAGAGGATATGGAAGCCGCCTACTCCAATGATGCCTTTTACTCTCTCCTGAACGCCAATCTCGAAGTTAATCCTGATCTGGAACGGGCTGCCCGGATGGTACAATATTATTTTATAGTTGCTGCAAATGACCTCAATACCTATATTGAAGTATCCCAGCCTTCCAATTCGATCATTCAGGAAAAACCCTCCTTCTCCAATATCGATAATGGTATTGGCCTCTTTTCTGCAAGGTTTGTTCAGATGATCGATTCGATTCAATTATCCCAGCGGACAATCACAGAGATTCGCACCAATTCCCTAACCAAGGATTTGGGATTCTAAATTTCCCTGTTTCTGTCGTTTTGTCAGATTCCAGGATTGAAACCAGGTCTGGCACAATCATTGACGTGCTGAAGGAAATTCAGAAACCAAACAGTATTTTAAAATAATTGAATTCATCATGGGAAAAATAATTGGAATTGACTTAGGAACTACGAACTCATGTGTTGCTGTGATGGAAGGGAGCGAACCTGTTGTAATCCCTAACAGCGAAGGCAGGAGAACAACTCCATCCGTTGTTGCTTTTACCGATAATGGGGAGCGAAAGGTTGGGGACCCGGCCAAACGCCAGGCAATCACCAATCCGACAAATACAATATTTTCGATTAAACGTTTCATGGGCGAATCCTTTGACCAGGTTACCAAAGAGATCAAACGGGTTCCCTATAACGTGGTTCGCGGCGAGAACAACACGCCGCGCGTCAAGATTGGAGATAAGGAATATTCACCTCAGGAAATCTCTGCCATGATCCTGCAGAAGATGAAAAAGACAGCAGAGGATTATCTTGGTACCGAGATCAAAGAGGCTGTTATTACAGTCCCCGCATACTTCAGCGATTCTCAGCGTCAGGCAACTAAAGAGGCTGGAGAGATTGCCGGTCTGGATGTGAAGCGCATCATCAACGAGCCTACTGCTGCGGCTCTTGCTTATGGACTTGAAAAGAAACATAAAGACATTAAAGTGGCAGTTTACGACCTTGGCGGCGGCACCTTCGATATCTCTATCCTGGAATTGGGCGACGGTGTATTTGAAGTTAAGTCGACAAACGGAAATACCCACCTTGGGGGAGACGATTTTGATCACGAAATCATCAATTGGCTGGCCGACGAGTTCCAGAAAGATGAAGGACTCGATCTTCGTAAAGACCCGATGGCGTTGCAGCGACTGAAAGAGGCTGCTGAAAAAGCCAAGATTGAATTATCCAGTTCAACGGAGACAGAGATAAACCTTCCCTATATTATGCCGGTAGATGGAGTGCCAAAACACCTCGTGAAAAAACTTAGCCGGTCAAAACTGGAACAACTGATCGACCCGCTTATGCAGGCAACTGTTGAGCCCTGCCGCAAAGCACTGGCAGATGCCGGACTGAAAGCCTCTGATATCAATGAGGTAATCCTCGTTGGAGGATCAACCCGGATCCCGGCAATTCAGAAAATTGTAAAGGATTTCTTTGGTAAAGAGCCATCAAAGGGCGTAAATCCTGATGAAGTGGTGGCTATCGGAGCTGCGATTCAGGGTGGTGTGCTCACTGGTGAAGTCAAAGATGTATTGCTGCTTGATGTTACCCCGCTATCCTTGGGGATTGAAACACTCGGTGGAGTTATGACGCGTTTGATTGAATCGAATACGACAATCCCTACACGGAAATCGGAAGTTTTCTCCACGGCGGCTGATAGCCAGACATCTGTCGAGATCCATATATTACAAGGTGAACGCCCTATGGCTAATCAGAATAAGAGCATTGGACGATTCCATCTCGATGGAATCCCACCTGCTATGAGAGGTGTCCCTCAAATTGAAGTGATTTTTGACATCGATGCCAATGGGATCCTCAACGTAACGGCTAAAGACAAAGCTACAAACAAATCACAGAATATCCGGATCGAAGCATCCTCTGGCCTTTCAGATGATGAGATCAAGCGGATGAAGGACGAAGCCCAGATCAATGCTGATTCCGACAAAAAGATGAAGGAGGAGATGGATAAACTGAATACCGCTGATTCATTGATTTTCCAAACAGAAAAACAGTTAAAGGAATTTGGAGACAAAGTTCCTGCTGATAAAAAGGGTGAGATTGAAAAAGCCCTTGAGGAACTTAAAGCGGCTCATAAGAACCGCAACTTTACCGGTATCGACAGTGCGATGGCCAACCTGAATGCCATGTGGCAGGCTGCCAGCCAGGAGATGTATCAGAATACATCTCAGGCCGACCCTCAGCCTGGTCAACAGGGAGCTCCTCAGAGTGACCCCGGACAAGCCCAGGGACCTTCTGACGATGAAGTTACTGATGTTGATTTTGAAGAGGTAGACGATAAAAAGTAATTGAATGTATCCTGTTAGCACAAGGCTGGCTCTTTCGTGAGCCGGCTTTTTTTTAACAATTTATCAAAAGATTTGGCTGGAACTGATAAAACGTTTACTTTCATAACTTGCATTTAATTATTATTGAGCACTTATAAAAAAATAAGAAGCTTATGAAACGTTTAATCCTTTTACTTGTATTATTTATCTCCTCAATCCTCTTATTTGCTCAGGGAATGGAGAATTTTGCCAATTATCCGGAGACCGGTAATGCCTATCACGACGGGACTTTCATCGGACAGGATGGATCTACCTGGACATACTGGCAGTGCCGTGGAGATGTAGTTGTTACTGCACCTTCTCCCTGTTTAGGGAAAGACCGCACACCGACAGCTGAAGTCATATCGGGAATGCTGACTAATGGTTGCGGGACCCTCAGTTTTGATTACATGCAGGCATTCTCCACCAATGTGAACCTCGACGTCTACGTGAACGGACTGGTTGTGGCAACTGTCACAAGTAATGGCCAGTCGGGTGTTGTGTTGAACTCCGGGCCAATCGTAGTGAACTCTCCCGGAGATTTTTCATTTAATTTCAAACAACAAAACACTTCGTCCGGACAGGTAGCCATCGATAACGTTACCTGGACTGCATATGGAGGAGGTCCATTGCCAGAGCCAACCAATTATCCGACAGAGTTCGATGCAGAAGCATTCCCGTTTTCAATTACACTTACCTGGATGGATGCTGTTGGAGCACAAATTCCTACGGCTTACCTGATTAAGGCGAGCGATCAGGATAATATTACTTCTCCGGTTGACGGGACTCCAGTTGCTGACGATCCTGATCTGAGTGATGGGACAGCCGTTATGAATATCCTGAATGGGGTTGAAACCTATACGTTTTATGATCTTCCAAGCAACCAGCCCTTTTATTTCAAGATCTTTCCGTATACAAACACCGGAACGATTATCGACTACAAGACAGATGGTACACCACCATCTGTAATGGCTACAACACCAAATATCGTGATCATCAATTACGAAAACTTCAACGATTTCGCATTGGGCACATGGAGTGCACAGAATATCATCGGACCACAGCAGTTCTGGCTCATCGATTCGATCCATGGAATTGCTGGCTCTCCCTGTGCAAAAATGAGTGGTTATGGCGGGGGAGCACAGGATAATGAAGACTGGCTGATTTCACCTGCCATGAACTTCGATCTCTATGTCAACGAACAACTTACATTTCAAACAGCCTGCTACTATGACGGACCCGACCTTGAATTGAAGATCTCCAATGAGTATGACGGCGTTAGTGATCCGAATGAGTTTGAATGGGTCGATCTGACTGCAACACTCTCTGCTGGAGGCTGGAGCTGGACTCCTTCTGGCACTGTCGATGTTTCAGGTACAGTGGGAAATAGTATTTATGTGGGAATGGTGTACACATCAAACACCTCTGATGCTAAAACATGGGAAGTGGATGAGATTCTGATAATTGGAGAAATTTTAATCGGTGTTCCTGATCCTCTAAAGAGCGACTACTCCTTCCATTTCTTCCCTAATCCAGCCAAGGATCAGGTTACCTTATCATTTACTGATGCTGATGAAAAAGCAGTCACCATTCTTTCAATCCTTAGTTCAGAGGTAAAACACGAACGTATTACCGGAACCTCCTGCTCTATTTCCTGTACCGATCTTCCTCCGGGAGTCTATTTTATCAGGGTTACAGGGCCGAGTGGGACAACAGGCGTGAAAAAGCTTATCAAAGAATAGTAATACCTTCTCTGAATGAGTCGTTATGGTCTTCTCGCTGCATTCTTACTCTGGTTCCCTTCCCTGATCTCGGGGCAGCATCAGGAGCCGTTTACAGTGGCTGATAAGCCATTGCGTATCGAAATTCCGGCTCAGTCTGACAAGGAGACATACAGGATCATCCCTTGCGGTTCTGCAGGGATGATCCTTTTTTATAAAACCCTTGAGGTGCTTACTGATAATGCTTACAAGTGGTACTTTATCTTTTACGACAAAAACCTGCAAAAGATCTGGGTTAAATCTGCTCCAATCTTATCATCACTTGACTACAAAGATGTCACAGTTGTGAAAGACACAGTTTATCTCTGTTTCGAATCAGATAAAAAAAACAAAAACAGAGATGTCAATTTTCAGATTCTGCGCGTCGCCCTTCAATCAGGTTCGTTTATTCTGAATAATGGCAAAACTCCGGATCAGGGAAATATCAGTTCATTTGAAGTTATCGGAAGGAAAGCCATTCACGGGCTGAATAATGAGGCGAATTTATCTTCAGTTCTCATTATGGATCTTCCCACCGGACAACCGACGGTAATTCCCTTGATGCCCAATGATAAAACATCACTTCTTCACTGCTCGACAGATCCGGTTACCATGAATCTTTCCATACTTATTTCCAAGATTCTGTCAAAACGGACAGCAGAACTCTATTTTTGCAGGTATCGGCCGTCCGGAACACAAGAATTTGAGACTAAAATAGGTACGAATAACCAAACGAATGAGTTTATCAATGTTACCGAGATTCGTGCCGGTGAATCTGAAACCCTGATTGCCGGTACCTATTCTGCAAGCCGGGCTGGGTCAAAAGGAAAAAAGGTTGAATCGACCGGCCTTGCGGTATCACCTTTTTCCTCTGGAGTCCAGAAATCGATCAATTATTATAACTTCCTGGATATGAAGAATATAAAACAGCTTCTAGGTGAAGAAGACATCCTTAGTCTCAGGAAGAAAAGTATGAAAAAGAACCGACCTGACCAGGAGTACTCACTTGATTTCTCACTGTTGCTTCACGATATTTTCCCATGGAATGACCAGTTCATTGTAGCTGCCGAAGCGTATACTCCTCAATACCACTCAGAATCCTTTACCGATTATGATTTTTATGGCCGGCCGTATACCAATACCTATTCAGTATTTGACGGATACAGGTTCACAGGTATCATGATGGCTTCGTTCGATAAAGAGGGTAAAATGCTATGGGACAATGCCATGAGTATTAGAAACCTGCTTTCATTTACCCTTGAACCAAAAGTGACCCTCTACCCTTCAGGCGATGAGATCATTCTTACCTACCTCAGTGAAGGAAAGATTGCTTGCAGTATTATCCGGGATTCTGAAACGGTTGAAAAGAGCACCTTCTCCGACCTGGAGCTGATGTCAACCAACGATAAGCTACTCGCAGAGTCTAGAAGCAGGATGGTTTATTGGTATGCAGATTATTTTCTCTGCTATGGATACCAGGAGATCAGGGATATCTCGAAAGGGGGAAATGATAAGCGGATGGTCTACTTCATCAATAAAGTGAAATTCGACCGGTAGTTACTCCAGGATCAGCTGGATGTCATCACATGACAGGATCATAATTGTCGTATCAAGGTAAAAGGTGTTACAGGATACCTTGAAAGTATAAGGATTATCACCCGTTACGACCAAACACTCCATATAATCCCGGTCAAGATCAAACACGTGATTCATCTGAACAACTTGAATGGTTGCAATGGAATCCAGTTTGTTTGTAATGCATATTCTCCCTGTGTTATCGCAAGGTTGAACGGTTGTATTCTTTTTGCACCCAAAGAAAATAACCAGGAGTATTACCATGATGCCAGGTATGATCAAGATTGATTTTTTCATAGGGTCGAAATTATTCTGTTGCAAAAGTAACAGGTTTCTTTTAATCTTTCACGCACCTCACAGGAAATGCATTTTCTTTGAAAGATTCGTAGAGAGAAACGCTGTAGTTGTAATTGTTCATTCCACGAGCAATGGCTCTATCACCCGAACTGGGTGTTCCTGTCCAGAACATGGTAGCTGTAAGGCTGTTTCCTGATGTGAATGCCCATGCATCATTGAGATAATAGATTCCTTTGAGTAATGCCTTGAACCCATTGGTCTGGTTCTGATCTTTGAGGTACCCACCGGCCACACCATCTCCAGGAGTAAACCCGGCCACGTTGTTGATGAGATCCTGCCACTCTACCTGCGTGGGGATATGCCAACCGGGCGGACACACACCTTGGTATTCAGGGCCATCGGTAATGCCAAACTGAATGAGTTGGTCCCACTGGTAGAACCCTCCATTTGCACAAGTGGGATCTGTGGAGAGACAATATTTTTCCACGGTACAGTTGTCTGTTTGAGGTGTGACTGAAGGGGAGAGGGTACCGTACCGAAGGTTCTGTGTCATCCAGCATTTTCCGTCAGGTAACAAAGCAGTGGTGTATACAGTTCCACCGCTTCCATCGCGGTAATCGGTCATTGACAAACCGCAAGGAGGATTGGCGACTTTGACTACAATTTGTTGAGCATCAGAAGCAATACATGTATTTGTGCTGGTGTATGAGTATGAAATCGTATGATTCCCAATACTCAGAGTTGATGGATCAAGTTTGTTTCCTGTTGGAACAAGTGTAGCATCAATATAGTAGGCTCCACCACTTCCGAGGGGTGTTCCACCTTTAAGGTAGAAGGGTTTTGCATCCTGTGTAGTGACAAGATCAAAACAAGCGGCCAGTTCGGTAGGTGGTTTAGGGTTGATGGTAATCATCATTGGGACAGAGGTAGAGCTGCATGAGGGCGTGGTTCCGGAAGTTGTAGCAGTGACTGTAAGTTGTGCGATTTGTGGCGAGCTCCCGGAGAGTTTCCATGTAATGGAAGCAGGATTGGCAGTAGGGTTTGCAATGATGGCATTGGCAGCTGGAGAAACATTCCAGGAGTATGTTGATGATGGCCCCCCGGGATCAACGGTGTACAAGGAAGGTGTTGGAAAATCCTGGCATACTGGTGAAGGGGTAGAGGTAGTAAATGTTGCAACAGGCATGGGGTTGATCAAAATCGCATACTCTGTTTGCGGCCCAGAACAAGAACCGGAAGTAGCCGACAGTGAAGCAACGATAGTGAAGGTAATGGTTTTCTGTGAGGTGGTGGAATTGCCAGGTGTAAATGAAAAAATAGGATTAGAATTTCCACTTGCCGGTGGGCAGTTTGTAATTGGGGGATCACACAAGGAGGTCCAATTATAGGTTGGTGAAAGGCCGGAGACGTTCGTTTGCAAAGTTATGGGCAGTGTAGTGGCTCCGTTGCAGATGATCTGCTGGGTGCCTGGCGAAGGTTGGGTGAAAGGGACTGGGTTTACTTTAAATGTAAAGTCGTAAGGCACGGTAGGGGAACAGCCGGCAGCTGCTGGTAAAATATGAAATACAACGGGTTCGGAGATGTTTCCAGAGTTGGAAAGATTCTTTAAAATATTGCCTGATCCCGATATAGTGGAGGGATTGGGTGTAATAGTACCGGCATTTCCGGAAGCGGTCCAGTTAAAGGTAGTGTTGGTCGTAGTACCTGGAACAGAAGATGAGAATCCCACCTGGGCATTGGTGCCGGAGCAGATGGTCAAGGGAGATGAACTGGATGGAACAACATTGGGAGTGGGATTGACAGAAATGGTTTTTTCGGTAGGATTGGTAGCTGTACATCCAAATGAATTGCTAAAATTGGCCGAAATTGTCTTATTTCCGGGCGATAACCATTTAAGTTCAATAAAATCGTCTGAATTTCCCCCTCCACTCACTAAAACTGCACCCGGATAACTCCAGAGATAGTTTTGCATACCTGGCTGCGCGGTAAACAGATATGAGATATTCTGGCATACCTCGTTTGAACCTGTTATAATAGGAGCAGGGGGCGTGGGACTTACATTTACCGTGAATGTGCCTTGGGCTGTCCCTCCATTACAGGTACCGACCACCGCAAAGTATTGAGTTGTAACGATCGGATTGACAACGATATCAGGTCCATAGCCAACGATAGCGCCTCCGGGATATAAGTCCTGGTACCAGATTATCCCGCTGGGTTCAAAACGGGTACCCTCATCGAATGCTTCCCATACATCGTAATTTCTGCCGGTTGCAGTAAAAGCGATGGTGCCTTCTGCATTATGAACACCTTGAGTGGCCCCCTCATTGGATGAGGGACAATTGGGCTTGGCTTGTATGAAATTCTCAATAACACTGGTCCCTTCATACAGAACGATCATAAATGTACCCCGTATTGAATTATTACTTCTGCAGTTATATAACGGACAATCAAGCCAGTAGACAACCAATTTTCGGCTACCAACTGATCCTGTTTTATAATAAAATACATTAGGTCCTATGCCTTGATATCCAGGATACCAATCCTGCCATGGAGCGAAGATACAGTTCTTGGGAACGCTATAATACGTGTTTGGTATTGTGGTTGCAGTATATGTTGTCCAACTATGCCCGGTTGGGTCGGTAAACCCAATCCATCCGTTCGATCCGACATAGAATTTTGTGTAGAGTTGGTTGAAAAAACAAAATGTAAATCCAATATCGTATCCATCATGATTGGGCGGCGTTCCTCCAGCCCAACAATCATCATAATTAGCATTACAATTAATAAAGTCTTGATCAATTGCTGCCCCTCCAGAAAAAGCAGGATGGGTTCCGTAATCGATAAATGCAAAATTATAACTGGTAGTGCCAATACTGACACCGCTGACCTCCGCATGCAATGAAGCGCGATCCCCCTGACAAACAACATCATCTCCTGTGATAACTACCTGGGAGTGAAGAATAATGCAGTTAAACAAGAAAAAGAATAATAAAAGGGATCCTTCCCATATTGATTTATGTAATCCGACAAGTCTATATTGTTTCGTTGTAAATTTCATTGTTCCTTCCACTGGTAAAACCATCCGTTTGCGGAGCAGGTGGGGTTGTTGGTCAATTAATTGAAAGTTCTCTTTGCTAAATTACGATTTTTTTGTTCTGGAATTACCCTAACAATAAAAACTAACCTTTTTATCCTATCGGAGTCAACGTAAAAATAGTAATCCTTTGCCTTACAATATTCACATTATTCATCAGCAACTCCGGTTTACAATAGACAATCAAGTTGAAAAAGGTTGTCTGAAACTTTCTGAATTTACACCTTCAATGTTAAGTTTTTCCGATTTTTGTTAGGTCGCTGACTTCATGCCTTTTTTTTCTTACATTTGTACACAATGAAATTTCGTTGAACCTTACAGAATTAATTAATCCTGTGCAACCTTATTTTGAAACTTTTGTCTATAAAAACCAGTATAACAAAGGTCGAAACGATCTATAAATAATACACTCATGTCATATCGATTCATTCGCTACCTCTTTTTGTCTTCTCTTCTGATTGTGGCATTGCAGCAGACCTGGGCTCAGGATAACCCCCTGGCTGACTGCAAAGACACTCAGCCCTTTATTACTGGGCCTGATGTTGTTAGAATAAGTCAGACATGCACGTATAGTTCAGCCAACATAACAGGGCATACTTACCTCTGGGAACTCACTCCAGGAGCTGGTACGATTACTAGCACTTCCAATCTGTCGGAGTGTACTGTTGAATGGTTGACCCCTGGCACTGGTATATTATCTCTAACGGAAGAAAATTCAGCTGACCCTGGATGCACAGGAGTCAGATATGATTTGGACATCACGGTTCATCCTCTCCTTCAAGCTTACTTCTATTACGAGTTTGACCCTGCTGGTGGTTGTTATTATGACCGTGTGAACTTCCATGCAGAAGATTTAATTTCTGAAGACCCAGTTACTACTTATACCTGGGATTTTGGTGATGGGGAAACAGGTACCGATATTACGTTTTTACATCCATTTGACATAATAACATATCCTCCGCCTCATACATTTGAAGTTAAACTAACAATCGCAAATTCTTCAGGATCGGATGAAATCATTGATTATGTATATGTTGATCCCGATAGATTCAAGCCAACAGCTAATGTAAACTCTATTACTGCTCCTACACCAAATTGCACTTACAACGCATATACATTCTCTGCTGTGGGTAGTTTACCTAAACCCGCCTTTAATCCGGACCCAACGATTAAGATAAAATATTGTGAGTGGCACATCTATAATAGTAACAATGTACTGGTTGGTTCTGTTATTTTGGGCGATGGGTTGACGATCCCACCCCCTCTGGAAACCCCATTCATCTTTCCAGCACCTGGATCCTATACAGTCGAATTGGTCATTAAAAACACCATAAATTGCGAAAGTACCACAACTCAGACTGTAATTGTTGGTAACACATTGCCTGTCGCTGCCTTTGTTGTTGACATTGCTTGTATTGACTTCCCAACTCTATTCCATGATTTCTCAGGTGCGGTTGTTCCCGGTGAATCGATCACCAGATGGGAATGGGATTGGGATGATGGAACCATTACTGTTTACGATCTGAATGCCATCCCACCAACACCCCCTCCGTCGCAAATAGAACACACTTACCTCACTGCAGGGGGTAAGGTGGTCAAACTTCAGGTGACCAGTTCCAGTGATTGCATATCTGAAATTACATCAGAATATATTACAGTAGCCCAATCTCCAAATGCCGATTTTGAATACGATGCAGCCTGCGCCAATACTTCAGTTGACTTTCGTGACTTAAGCACTGAAAACGGGGGTGGTTCGCTCGTTTCAAGAGAATGGGATTTTGGGGATGGTGGAACTGGCTCAGGAACCAGCCCTTCCCACATTTATAACACTTCGGGGACATATCCGGTCACACTAACTGTCACAAATCAGGATGGTTGCTCTAATATTACATCAGAGAATATTTTTGTACATCCAATTCCTGAATTTACACCCGACCCAAACGTTGGATTTACCTGGGATAATGCTGGATCGCCACTGGAAATCCAATTTACCGACAATACCGATCCTGCTGTGGTTGGGAATAACCTGCAATGGAATTTTGGAGATGGGCAAGCGGGTTTTGGGAAGGACCCGGTTCATCATTATACCAGCCCGGGAAATTATAATGTTGAGATGATTTGTACCGGTGCTAATGAGTGCACTAATTCATATGTTGAGATGATCTTCCTCGATGCTCCGCCCCCAACTTTTCAAATCGATCCACCAAATGCCTGCATGGGGGAGGTGGTCACAGTTACCCCCAATCCGGTGGTGCTTGGAGTAATTTTATCAGAAGAGTGGTGGTACCAGGATGAGGGATTTTCACCCGATCCTCTGGTCACTCCCCCCTATACTGTAAGACATGTCTTTATCCCACCGATACCGATGCCTGCAATAGATACACATAGCTTTAAAAATTATGGGGTTAAAGCCATTCGTCATATAATTACACTCGCAGGGACACCTCCAACAGTCATGGATTTTACCGATTATGTGACCATTCACGATACAGCGATTGCCAATTTCTCATGGAATAATATAAACCAGCCCCCTGTTGGAGGAACTCCTTTGCCTGGCTGTGAAGATCAGGAGGTCTTTTTCTTTAATAAAAGCCTTCCTCCGGCAGGCAGTCCTATTGGTACCTATATTTGGAAATGGGTATGGGAGTTTGATGATCCGGCCTCCGGCACAAGTAACTATGCCTACACGGCCAATTGTTCCCACATTTTTAAAGACCCAATCAAAACGACGTTTAATGTAAGACTGACAGTGACCAGTAGTGATAACAATTGTGAAACGACTATTATTAAACAGATTTTTATAAAAGATTCACCACCCGTGGATTTTCTCTATGATACAGCCTGCCAGGACAACGTGACAGCTTTCTGGGCTGATGCCTCGATCACATACATTGATTCCATCGTGGCCTGGAGCTGGAACTTCGGAGATGGTACGCCTCTTATATCTGATCCGATCAACACGAACCATCTCTATACAAACCCTGGAATTTATACGGTAGAGCTGACAGTTGTTGATCTTCATGGATGCTCAAATTCAGTTTCTCATACAGTGCGTGTGAACCCGTTACCTGTGGCCAACTTTACCTGGATAGCACCAACCTGCCAGGGGGATTCATTGCTCTTTACTAACCAGTCGTATATCCCACCCGGGTTTACAGGCTATGTTGCAAAATGGCGATGGAATTTCGGGGATGGAACTATTCAGACAATCGTGGTCCCCAATTCGCCTAACGTATACCATACCTATACAGGTTCGAGTACAACATACAATGTGACACTGACGGTTTGGTCGAGCGACAGTTGTACGACCCCGGTAACCAAAACGGTGACTCTTGTTGCGGCACCTCTGGCAAATTTCTCCTTCTCTTCCACAAACTGTGCTGGACAGCCTATCAGTTTCACTAACGAGAGTCAGACAAATGGCGGCGGGCTCATTACCTCTTACTTATGGGATTTTGGTGATCCGGCATCCGGGATGAACAATACCTCTGCACTAACAAACCCCTCTCATAACTATGCAACTGAAGGGAGCTATATTGTCACACTGACGGCATTCAATGCCACTAATTGTGACGATACAGTGATGAATACGGTTGTGGTTAACCAGTCGCCAGAAGCCAACTTCTCTGCTGATACTGCCTGTCGCGGTTCATTAACTACATTCACTGATCTTTCTTTACCGAATGCAGCTAACATTACTTCCTATTCGTGGGACTTCGGTGATGGGACGCCTATAAACACTCAACCTTCACCAACGCATACTTACCTCAATTACGGAACATACCTGGTAACCCTGACAATCATCAATTCAAACGGATGTATGCATACGGTCTCTAAAAATGTGATGGTCTATCCGCTGCCTATTCCTGAGTTCAGCTACAGCATCCCTAACTGCCTCGGTGCACCGGTTGATTTTACAAACCAGTCCTCAACTGTGCCAGGCTTTATTGATAATATTGTGACCTGGGTTTGGGATTTCGGGGATGGAACTACCACTCCGCCAATAAACTTCCCAGCCAACCCTAATATATCACATACCTTTGCAGGTACTGCCCTTTCTCATTCAGTGACATTGACAATAACAACAGCCAATGGCTGTACCGAGTTTATTGAGCATGTCGTAACCAGTGTCCCCTCACCTTTGGCTAACTTTACTTTCCCCGGCACAGCTTGTGAAGGGACCCTGGTTCCATTTACAGACCTGTCGCAACCTAACGGAGGCGGATCCATTGTTCAATGGGCATGGAACTTTGATGATCCGGCATCGGGAGTGAACAACAACTCAAATGCACAGAATCCTGCACACAGTTTCTCAGGTGCCGGAACTTACAGTGTACGGTTGATTGTTGCCAACAGCAATGGGTGTATGGATACCACAATCATCCCTGTTACTGTTGGAGCGCTTCCGGTTTCCAACTTTACTGCTGATACGGCATGTCTGGGCTACATGACAAACTTTGTTGATGCCTCTTCCGGCGGAACAATTACCAGCTGGTTCTGGCAGTTTGGTGACGGGCAAACAGGAACATTAGCCAACCCAACCCACCTCTATGCAAATCCTGCCACATATACAGTGACGTTGACAGTTACAACAGCTGCTGGCTGTGCAAAAGATACAACCAAGCAGGTTATCGTCTACCCAGCTCTGACAGCTTCGTTTAGCGCCAACTCTCAAGCTTGTGCAGGCGATTCGATTCAGTTTACCGATCTCTCAAATTCACCTCACGGTTCAATTACCGACTGGACTTGGGATTTCGGTGATGGAACACCTCCTGTTACAGTAACCTTCCCGGCAAACCCGAATGTTTCACACATGTACGCCAATGGAGGAACCTATCCGGTTACGCTTACAGTGACGAACAGCGACGGTTGTACTGACGACGATGTAAACCAGGTTACGATCAACTATACACCACTTGCTAACTTCTCTGCTGCAACAGGTGGTTGTGCAAATAAAGGACTTCAGTTTACCGACCTCTCTCAGCAAAACGGAGGAGGTGCCATCATTTCATGGCTCTGGGACTTTGGAGATCCAACCTCCGGGATCAGCAACACCTCTATATTGCAAAACCCGACACATGCTTTTACAGCAGGTGGGACCTTTGATGTAAACCTTATCGTTACCAATATCAATGGCTGTATCGATTCACTCACAAACACCATAACAATCAATGATGCACCTGTTGCTGATTTTACAGCCGATACAGCCTGCTTCGATCTGCCGACGAATTTCACAGATGCCTCAACAACAGGATCCGGCACAATCATTTCATGGTTATGGAATTTTGATGATCCGCCATCGGGCTCAAGCAATACCTCAACACTGCAGAATCCATCGCATACCTTCACCAACATCGGTAACTATGATGTCGTTCTGACAGTTACAAACTCAGACGGTTGTGAACATGATACAACATTCCCGATCACGGTTTATCCAGTTCCCGATGCCATGTTCCAATATTCGGCCGCCTGTATGGGCAGCCCGACAGTCTTCACCGACCTCTCTATTGCACCGGGAAGCACTATCATTTCTTGGTACTGGGACTTTGGTGATGGCACAGGAACAGCAACCATTCAGAATCCAACCTATACATACGCTGCTGCAGGAACTTACAACGTTCAACTGACGATAACAAACCTGCATAACTGCACCGACTCAGTGGTGATGCCGATTATTGTAAGAAATAACCCAACGGCCAACTTCTCCTACATGAATTTCTACTGTCCGGCTGGACAGGTGAATTTCCAGGATATATCAATCGGCGCAGGGTCTACTATCATTGACCGCATATGGATCTTTGAGCCGGGATATACGGCAACAGGACCCAATCCAATTCACACGTTTACTCAAACAAATACAACTTATGCTGTCACACTGATCGTTACCGACAACTACGGCTGCATGGACACAATCATCGACAGTGTTTTTGTGAAACCAGGTTTTGCGTTCACCTACAGTAACGATACGGTTTGTTTCGGCTATCCGACACATTTCCATCCGGAGAACTTGGCGACAGGTGACTCTCTTTACTCTGTAGCATGGAATTTCGGGGATCCGGCATCCGTGCCAAATAACACCTCATTCCTTTACAATCCAACTCACGTATTTTCGGCTCCAGGAACCTATGTAGTCAAACTGAAGGCCTGGAATTCCGATAATTGTAAAGATAGCGTGTACCAGGAGGTGACAGTATACGATTTACCGGAACCGGCATTCAGTTTTGTATCAGAACCTTGCAATAGCAACGTCGATTTTGCCGATCTGAGTACTGGAGGTGGGACTTCCATAGCAAGTTGGGAGTGGATTTTTGGAGATGGAACTAGCCAGACCATCGTGACGGCACCTGGGAATACAACGCACCTATATCCAGACCCGGATACCTATAATGTCACCCTGATAATAACAAACAGTAACGGATGTGTGGACTCAATCACGCAAACCGTAGTGAGGTATGAGTGTATCAGTGCCAGCTTTACCACAACTTCCTTGATGTGTGCAAGGAACCCTATACTATTTGCTGACAACTCTTTCCCTATTACAAGCATAACCCAATGGCAATGGATTTTTGGAGATGGAATGGATACTACCTATTCCAGCTTTACTGATACCATTGCACATGAGTACACGAATGCCGGAAATTATGTGGTGAAGCTCGTGATCAATGCCCTTGTTAGCGGTGTTTCATTTACCGACAGCTCCTACCAGATTATAAGCATTCGGCCTACACCGGAAGCTTATTTCTCAAACAGATCAGTTTGTTTTAACCAAAGCACCTTGTTCATTGACACATCATATATGTTCGGTGATCCGAACACTTCATGGTACTGGAATTTTGGGGAGCCCACTTCTGGTGTGTTGGATACCTCAACGTTTGAGAACCCATTACACAAGTATATGAATACAGGCTATTATGATGTTCAAATGATCGTCGAGAACCAATGGGGATGTATCGATTCAATTCGCAAAACCACGAGGGTGTTCGATCTTCCGATAGCAGACTTCGAAAGTACAGCTCCTTGTCAAGGAGATCCTACAATATTTACGGATTTTTCTACCCCGACTGATACAACATTCGGCATCTGGAGATGGAACTTTGGTGTGCCAGGGACAAAGAAAGATACCTCTAATTTGCAGGATCCTAGTTATACTTATGACTCACTGGGGACCTATACTGTTCGCATGATTGTCCAGGATCTTAATGGATGTATGGATACCATTGATTCGACCTTTACTGTCAATATTACACCACTCAGTGCCTTCAACATTACTGAGTATGTGGATGGGATGAACGGGAAACTTAGGATGGAGAACCTTTCAACAGGAGCGAATGCATTTGAATGGAACTTTGGTAATGGCAAATATTCAGACGAAGAGAATCCGGTGATATCCTATACAGAAGACGGAACGTACATTATCGAATTGATCTCACTCAATGAGTTCGGATGTTCGGATACCACTTTCTTCCAGTACGAACTTCTCTTCAAAGGACTCTATGTGCCAAATGCATTTGCTCCCGGAAATACAAACCTGGCTGTGCGACTCTTCATACCGGTAGGTATAAATCTGAAGAAATACCATGTTCAGGTATTTAATTCGTCCGGTCATGTCATGTGGGAGTCTACAAAACTTGACCCTCAAGGTCGGCCGGTTGAAGGATGGGATGGTACCTTTAATGGTAATCTAAGCCCTCAGGGCAACTATATGTGGAAAATAAATGCCACTTTTATTGATGATTCACCATGGAATGGCTCCGATATTGGGGAGGGTGAATTCGATACAATGGGTACTGTCACATTAATTCGTTAATCAGCAAAATACACCTAGATGAAAAAGGTTTATATATATTCATGCTTATTAATCCTGGGATTTCTGGGGTTATCTCAGATCTCCCGGGCGCAGGATGTAAACTACTCCCAGTATTTTAGCTCACCCCTTTATTATAACCCGGCTTATACTGGGATTAACACAGGGTTGCGCGCCAGGTTTTTGTTCCGGGATCAATGGCCCTCTCTGCCAATCGATTTTAAATCCTACTATTTTTCGGCAGATATCGGGGATCGGAATCTTCCGGGAGCCGGCGGTATCGGAATCATGATTAACTCAGATTCACCAGGAGCAGGACTGATTAACACATTGCAGGCTGCCTTGACTATTGGTGTCAGAGTTCCCATCACCAGCTTTATGGTAGCTCAGATTGGCGTAAAAGCAGCCATCATCCAGCGGAAAGTGAACTGGGACGATCTGGTTTTTGCTGATCAACTCGATCCAAAATATGGTGCGATTTATCAGACATCATTTATTCCTCCAGATGCCAATTCAAGAGTAGTACCCGACTTTGCTGCCGGCGGTATCCTCCAGTTCTCAAATGAGCCAGGTAACATCACAGGATCTTTGGGATTTGCAGTAGATCACCTGTTTAAACCCGACGTTTCGTTGCTTTCAGACGGAAGTGCACCCTATCCCAGAAAGTGGGTGGTTCATGGAGATGCTGTTTTTTCAGCTGGGGCTGGATCTTCTTCCAGCATGTATGGAGGAAACAGCGATCCCCTGATGATCAGTCCGGGATTTGTCTTCCTTAACCAGGCTAACCTTAACTCCCTGGAGGTTGGATTAAACCTTTTGAAGTTCAATATATACGTTGGTGGATGGTATAAGACGACCATGACGGGCAATACAAATAATGCTATTGCGCTATTGGCAGGATACCGCTACAACTTTATGGAGGACATGAGCATCAAGTTCATCTACAGTTACGACCTGCAGATTGCTGGCGTGATGCAGGGAACAGGAGGGGCGCATGAGATTAGCCTCATTCTTGAACTTGGCGGGTTCTCTCTCTTTGGAGGCGGGAATGGCAGTGGAAGCGGAGGTCGAGGGTTTGTCCCCACCGGACGATCCAAAGGCTATGGACCTCTTGAGTGCCCAACCTTCTACTAAAAGATAAAAACCGGAATTTTTTCCGGTTTTTTTTTGATAACTTCATCGTAATATTATATTTTTGACTGACCGTTTAGTCAACATAAGTCGGCGGTATGTCAAAGGTTCAATATACTCTTGTTTTTCTGATCCTCTCTGTGATTGTCCCTTTATCCTCTCAATCACAGGAAACCAGCACTCCTAAAAGCTGGGAATTAAAAGGATACCTGAATGATCTTCAGATGGTTCAGTTCCAAAAGGTTGATGAACCATGGATTCTGGATAATGAAATACATAACCGTCTCGACTTCTCCTGGTACCCCGGGAACGTTTTCAGGTTGGGACTAGGAATGCGAAACCGGTTCTTGTTTGGCGAGAGTTTTACCCAGAATCCGGCTTACAAAGGATCTCTCACCACCGACCCAGGTATGGTTAACATGACTTGGAGTATCCTTTCAGGCAAATCCTTTTTATTGGTAACCCAATTCGACCGGGCCTGGTTTTCCATAACTACCGGAAAAGTTCAGTTGACAGTTGGGCGGCAACGGATAAATTGGGGACAGTCAATCGTTTGGAATCCCAATGATATTTTCAACACATATTCATTCTACGATTTCGATTACCCCGAACGTCCTGGTAGTGATGCCATCCGCCTGCAATTTTATCCTAGCTACACCTCCACCATTGAAGCAGGCGTGAAATGGAACAGTCGGGGCCAGATTACCATTGCGGGCCTCGGTCGCTTCAACCTGTGTCAGTATGATATCCAGTTTATGGGAGGACTGGTTAATGACCAGGATTGGGTCATCGGTACTGGATGGTCGGGAAACATCAGTCAGGCAGGGTTCAGGGGAGAGGTAAGCTATTTCTACCCGAAAAGCCTCGCCAGGGATACAAGTGGAGTGCTGCTGGCCACGATGGGGTTCGATTATTCATTTTCAAATTCACTCTATTTAATCTTTCAGGTATTCTACAACCAGTTGCCCCCTGATTTCCAACCCGAGACCTTACTTTCTGTTTACCAGGCACCACCATCCCCTAAAACACTCTCTTTTTCGGAATGGAATATATTCCTTCAGGGATCCTATCCCATTACACCACTATTCGATGTGAGCCTGGCTGCCATGTATTACCCAAACCTGAACGGATATTTCATCGGACCAAATGTAAATTATTCGATTCGACAGAATATTGATCTGAGCTTCTTTCTGCAATACTTCAACGGGAGGTTTACGAATACGGGCCCACAACAGAATGAAAATCTCTATTTTCAGGCCTGTATCTCTGCCTTAAGATTAAAATGGAGTTTTTAAGCCAAATCTCATGAGTCCAAGAACGAAAGAGCAGTTTGCAAAAATAAGGGAGGACCGTCGGGAGTTAATCCTTGCAACTACCCTCGAACTGTTTGCCCGACAGGGGATTTCACATACAACAATTGATCAGATTGCAAAAGCTGCCGGAATATCCAAAGGGTTGATTTATAATTACTTTACCAACAAGGAGGCATTGTTGGAAGAGATCATTAAAACGAGCATCCATCGCCTTTATGAATTTTTTGATCCTGATCATGACGGCATTCTCACCACCGAGGAGATGCAATATTTTATCGATCAGCAAATTAAAACGCTGAAACTTCATATCGATTTCTGGAAGTTTCTGTACATGCTCCTTGTTCAGCCATCGGCTCAAAAGCTGGTGAACCAGCTGCAATCTGACATCATGGCATCCGGAATGTGGGAGACCGTTTCGGCCTATTTCAGGAATCATGGCTTTGAAGACCCTGAGTTGGAGACCTGGTTTTTTCACTCTATGCTGGATGGTATCTTCATGAATTATGTATTCAATCCCGATAACTTTCCGATTGACAGGATGAAAGACCTGATTATTAACCGATATTGTAAACCTTAAAACCGGAGGAATTTCAATGAATATGAATAAAGTTCCAATACATTTAATTGTTGCAATAGCCCTATTCCTTGGTATTGGGTTTTTAATGGCTCAGAATCTAATGGCACAAGACGCGACAGAGATCGTTAAAAAAGCCAACGACAAGATGGAAGGAGTATCCAGTGAAATAGATATGGTGATGACTGTTGTAAGGCCAACTTGGCAACGGACTGTCAGCTTCAGGAGCTGGGCAAAAGGCCGGGACTACTCCCTTACGCTGATCACTGCCCCTGCAAAAGAGAGCGGCCAGTCGTTTTTGAAACTAAAAAACGATATGTGGAGTTGGAATCCTACAATCAACCGGATGATCAAACTCCCACCTTCCATGATGGCACAAGGGTGGATGGGATCCGATTATTCGAACGATGATATTCTGAAAGAGTCATCCATTATTGTGGATTATACGCATGAAATAATTGGAAATGAAACTATTGGGGAGTTTAATTGTTATATCATCCAACTCGATCCCAAAGAGGAGGCTGCTGTTGTTTGGGGAAAGATCTTGATGTGGATCAGCAAGGAGGAGTTATATCAGCTGAAGGTCGAATATTATGATGAAGATGATTACCTGGTAAAGACACATTTGCTCTCTGATATTAAATTTATGTACGATCGGAAAATTCCGACACACTTTGAGATCATCCCTGAAGACAAGCCAAACCAGAAAACGCTGGTGAATATTAAAAACGCAAAATTTGATATCAAAATCAATGAAAGCTTTTTCTCCCAGCAGAATATGAAATATCCAAACAAACAGCCTTAAATCTAACCGTCAATGATGGCATTGGATATTCCATGTGACCAATAACATTAAAATTATTACCACATGAAAACCGTTAAATAAGAGAACTGGATGGAAACGATAAAAATAGCCTGGAGAAATCTATGGAGAAATAAACGAAGGACACTGATTACTTCAGCTTCCGTGTTTTTTGCCATCTTCCTGGCCCTACTCATGAGAGGATTTCAGCTTGGAAGCTATGACCTGATGGTTTACAACATCGTGCATGCCTATTCGGGCTATTTTCAGGTTCATGCCAAAGGATACTGGGACGACAAGATCATTAACAATTCCTTTGAGTATACAACCGAACTTCAGCAGGCAATTGAGGAGTTCCCTGAAATTGAAGGATATGCTTTGCGCCTGGAATCCTTTGCCCTGGGGTCGTTCGGTACGCAAACCAAAGGGGTGATGGTTACCGGGATAGTGCCGGAAGAGGAGGAGCAGCTGACAGGTCTTCAGAAAAAATTGGTGGAAGGGAGCTACTTACTTCCTGATGATGACGGAGCCCTGGTGAGCGAGAAGCTGGCAAAATACCTGAAGATAAACGTGGGCGACACCCTTGTCCTGATAGGCCAGGGTTACCATGGTATGAGTGCGGCCGGGATATTCCCGGCGAGGGGAATCGTCCACTTCCCGTCTCCCGACCTGAACGGCAGGATGGTATATCTCAGTCTGCCAGCGGCACAGAATCTCTTTTCCTCAGACAACAGACTTACCTCCATCTCTTTCAATATTCCTGATATCAAAAAATATGAAGGGGTCGCTGCAAAACTGAAGGACAAGCTTGATCCCCATACGTACGAAGTAATGACATGGAAAGAGATGATGCCGGATGTGGTCCAGCAGATCCAGTCCGACAATGTCTCAGGTTTGATTATGCTGGCAATTCTCTATATGATCGTGGGATTTGGCATCTTTGGCACCATCCTGATGCTCTTCAGTGAGCGAACCAGGGAGTTTGGTATGATGATCGCTATCGGGATGCCAAAGTTGAAGCTGATCCGCATTGTGGTGACAGAGCTTTTCATGACGGGGTTCCTGGGCGTGATTGCCGGAATCGTTGCAGCAATTCCACTCCTCTACTATTTTTATATTAACCCCATCCCAATCACCGGTGAGATGGCGGAGACCACCATCCAGATGGGATTCGAGCCGATCATGCCGGCTGCCTGGGAGGCCTCTTACTTTGTGGGTCAGTCCCTGACGGTTGTCATCATTATGTTGGTGGTGATGATCCTACCAATAGTGAAGATCTCTCGGCTTACTGTTATCAATGCATTAAGAAAATAATACCTGAACTATGATTTGGATAATAGCGTGGAAGAATATCTGGAGAAACAAGGTTCGAAGCCTTGTGGTAATCCTTGCAATCACCTTCGGATTGCTCGGCGGGGTTTTCTCCTCTGCGGTCATGAAAGGAATGGCCGAACAACGCATGAAAGAGGCAGTGAGCCGTGAAACGGCGCACTTGCAGATCCACAACCCGAAATATATCGAGGATAACGAGATTAAATACATCATCGATGGTGAGTCGGAAGGGCTGGAGGCCACACTCGATTCCCTCCCACAGATTAAAGCGTGGTCGGCCCGGATCAAGTTCCTGGCTATGGGCAACAGCGCCAACGCCAGTACCGGTATTATGGTGTACGGTGTAAACCCAGATAAAGAGAAGCAGGTATCTGAGATCTGGTCGATGATTTGCGACTCATGCGGGACATACCTTAATGGCGAGAAAAAGAACCAAATCGTTGTTGGCCAGGCACTGGCAAAGAAACTGAATGTCAAGCTTCGTTCCAAAGTAGTCCTCACATTTCAGGATATTGACGGAAACCTTACAGGAGCCGCGTTCCGGATATGCGGGATTTACCGAACAAACAACTCGGTTTTTGACGAGATGTGTGTTTACGTCAACAACCATGATATTGCTGACCTGCTGGCCATGGATTCCGGAGAGTCACAGGAAATCGCTATTCGCCTGGAAGGTGATGATGAGATGGCCTTGGTACAGAAAGAACTGGCTGATCAGTTCCCGCTGTTGCTGGTAAGGGACTGGAAAAAGATCGATCCTATCACCGGAATGCTTGCCGACTTCCTCGACCTGTATCTCTATATGTTTATGGCAATTATCCTGCTTGCCCTCGGATTTGGCATCATCAACACGATGCTAATGGTGATCCTTGAGCGCACTCGCGAGTTGGGGATGCTTACGGCCATTGGTATGAACAAACGAAGGGTCTTTCTCATGATCATGCTTGAATCAGTCTACCTCTCATTGACAGGAGCGGTTGCCGGCATGATCCTGGGGTATCTTCTCACCATGTACACTGCATGGACTGGAATAGACCTGAGCAGCATGGCCGAGGGATTTGAGAAACTAGGCTACCCCACCATGCTCTATCCTTACCTGGACATGAAATTCTTTATTACACTGACCATCATGGTAATAGGTATCGGTATTGTGGCATCTATCTATCCTGCCAGAAAAGCATTAAAGTTAAACCCGGCGGAAGCCATCAGAACAGAATAAACAGACCATTATGAATATCATTGAAATCAAGGATCTGAAGAAGATCTACAACGACTCGGCAGTAGCCGTACATGCTCTCAATGGCGTTGACCTGGCGTTCCAGGAGGGGGAATTTGCCGCCATTGTAGGACCTTCGGGGAGTGGAAAAACCACCCTGTTAAATCTGGTAGGAGGTTTGGATGTGGCAACAGAAGGATCTATCCAGATCAATGGGATTAACGTTGGCGAACTCTCCAGCAGGAAATTGATCAATTTCCGCCTGAACAACATCGGGTTTGTTTTTCAGTCGTACAACCTGATTCCGGTGCTGACTGCTTACGAAAATGTGGAGTTCATCATGAGCCTGCAGGGCTACAGCAAGGAGAAACGGAAAAAGAGGGCCATTGAATTGCTGGAAGCCGTTGGACTGGGCGACCGCATCAACAGCAGACCATCCAGGCTTTCGGGAGGGCAGCAACAGCGTGTGGCGGTTGCCCGGGCACTGGCATCCAGGCCCAAATTCATCCTGGCCGATGAACCTACAGCCAACCTCGATTCCGTATCAACCGAGAATCTGCTCGATATTATGGAGAAGCTGAACCGGGAAGAGAAGATCACATTTATCTTTTCCACACACGACCAGCGGGTAGTGAACAAGGCGCGAAGGGTAGTGAAACTGGAGGACGGCAAGGTGATCAGCGACGAGTCTACTCAATCTCCATATGGCCGTGGGCATGAATAAATATCACTGTCCCAAGCTTATCATAACCGGTAAATAGTTCCGTCTCCTTGTGCTTTAAGGTTTCCTTCCCGAATCCGATAAAGGTAAGACCTGCATCAGCCGATTTCTCGTTTATCAAATCTACCTTGCTCACATCCGGGGTATCCAGGATAATTTCGATATTTTTCTTGGTGATGGGTAACCGGCCTGTGCGAATCAGATTATCCATCTTTTTCCTGTTTTCTTCCAGCTTATCAGGCTTGCAGATCTCAAAGATCTTGATGGTGGAACTCTTCCAGTCAGAATGTCCCAGAATGATAAATCCCAGGAGGATCATCAGGTTTGCATTCTCTTCGAAACTGCTGTGGATCCACAGGTGAATATCACCTTTGGTGTTGATTTCCCTTCGCGAACTGCCCACGATACAGATATCAAATTCACCGGAATTCACCAGTCCAAAATTGTCGACGATATCTGCCAGGTTGGTCGGGTTCTCCTTGTCATACTCAAAGATTACCATGTTATTTTCCATTCCTGCGATCCCGGGCACCTGGATGGCGTTAACGATAGCGGAGGAGTAGGATGGGGAGATGATGGTGTCGATGTATACATGATTGCTGACAGTATCGAAGAGCCGTAGCAACCGTTGCATCTCGTGTTTCGACTGGAGATGCGACTGCCTAGAGAAGTAGCCGTTGATCCGGTGGATGTAGGTTCCAAATCCATACTTGTAAGAGATCCAGTTGAGAAAGTTGAAGGCCGTCCGGCGTTCAAACGAATGTTCGGAGATACAGATGGCACTGGGACGCCATTCGGGAGAGGTCCTGCTTTTCCTGCTTTTCTGAAGGTAAACCTGCAGATTTCTGCTCATCTGGAAGATGGAGTTGGTGAAAATAGCTTCAAGGCCTTTCCGATTTTTATGGTAATAGTTGATTGTCAGATAGATAACTATCATAATAACATAGGCTGTAAGGGCATAAGGCGTATTGATCTTGAACATAACCCAAATGGATACTATGAACCCGATCAGTGAGATGTACCATTTTGATTTAAATGATGGGCGGTAGGAGGGGGAGGAGCCAAAATGGTTCAGGAAGGAGATGAGGTTCAGGGAGCCATACGTGACGAGGAAAAACATGGAGATGATCTCTGCTACTGCATTTACATTTCCCAATAAAACAAACAACAAGGCAATGGAACAGGCTATGATAGAGGCATTCTGAGGCTCTCCGTCCTTTTGGCGGCCCCGGAAGAGGAAACTGTTCATCCGTTTCATGGGAAACGAATGATCGCCTCCCAGAGCCTGTAGTGTTCGTGGGGCGATCATGGCTGAACCAATGGCCGAAGAGAGGGTGGATGCTGCAAGTCCGAGTGGGATGATGATCGCACCACCGATCGCTATTTTACTCATTATCAGTTGATTGTTGATCAGGTCTTCGGGAGTAAATGAATCGGCTAACTTATAAATTACAAAGACATAGACAATCATGCCGATGAAGGTAGCACCGATCGTACCCATTGGGATCGAACGGGAGGGGTTCTTCAGGTCCCCGGAGAGCCCGACTCCGGCTGTCATTCCCGTGAACGCTGGAAAAACAATGGCAAATACGTAGAAGAAGTTACTCATGTTCCTGGCCTCGGCACTTCCCATGGTAAAACCTGTAGTTGCTGCATATTCGGTAGTTCCTGCAAAGAACATGATCAGTGACACAGCAAGAATACCTACCACTGCATAGAGTGCCTTAACGCCGATATTAGCTCCTCTTAGGATCAGAAGTAAGGAAAGCAAGATCATTACGGGAACACTGATTACCTGTCGGGGGAGCAGAATCCCATAACTTGTATGCACCCAGGTAAAGAGAGGTTCAAAGGCTTCCGTAAAGGCAATCACATAAAAAGCGATGCTGATCGCCTGGGAGAGGAATAGGGCAAACCCGATGGTAGCTCCGATGTTTAACCCGAACGACCGGGAGATGATAAAATACTCCCCGCCTCCCTCCACACGTTTATTGGTTGCCAGTTCGGAGATCGCTAAAGCTGTGGGGATGGTCACAAGATGCCCTAGGACGATGATCAGGATCACTCCCCAGAATCCAAGTGTCCCAACGGCATATCCGAACCTCAAAAAGAGGATCGCCCCAAGAATGGTTGCAATGGCGGTGAAGAAAACCGGGGCAGTCCCGAATCCACTCTCCTTGATCCCTTTTTTGAACATGACCATAAGTCAAACTTTTATGAACAAATGTACAAATAAGAGTATTCAAAAAAAAAAGCCGGCCATCTGGACGACGACCGGCTTTGAGTGCACCAGACTACCTCATCATCTAATCAGCACAATCTTCCGTGTGGATAAAGAACGATCTGTTTGGAGGACCACCTGGTAGAGGCCCGACGGAAGAGAGCTTGAGGAGAAGTTAATGTTATAATACCCTTTTTCGAGCTTGCCGTTGACAAGTTCTGCTACCATTGTCCCCTGCATGGTGTAAATCGAAAGAGTTGTCTGTACCGGCTTGTCAATCATGAACGGGATGGTTCTGCATCTTTCCCTGGGAAGTGGAAGGATCCCACCGGGAATCGAAACGATAGATAACCGATCCTTCGGCTGTTGGGGTAAAGACCTCGATGTTAAACAACTCCCCGGGAAATTCAGGTGTAAGTGATTTGCCTTGATCCACATGAACCGTATCGTATCCTTCAGCAGATGGATAGGCCTTATACATGAAGCTATTGATCTGTTTGTCAACGCTGTCGATCTTAAATATGCGTGAGATAAAATAGTCCTCAGGAAATTTGAATGGATAATGAGTGTTATTGGCCCAGAACTTTGTAGGAATAAATCCTGATACAAACATGTTGCCTCCGTTCTGGAAGAAGGAATTCAGGTTATATCTCACAGTATCTGTAGGCTGAACGGTGATAAAATCCTGTGTTAGCCAAAGTACATTCCGATACCTTGCAAGGGTCCCCAGATCGATGGGATGAATCTCGTTGTAATCAAACCATGTGAATGGAGTTGTATCAAGAACTGACGCATAATACTGATAAACGGAATCGGGAGTGACATTTGATCCTTTATGTGTGGCGACAACAAGCAACGTATCAGTAAATCCGAACCGTGCCCCCCAAACCTTATCGGAAGCCATACTCTCTTTTCCAAGGTTATTTACCATCTTTAAATAATAGAAATACTCTACACCTGTTTCAGAGGGTGCGTCCATATAAAAGGTGTCGGCTATCAAGGCCTGGTTGATCTTGTCGTACACTCCGTTCATTGTTTCGGACCGGTAAAGGTTGAAGCCGTCAATAAGTGCATTCTCAGTTGGATCCCAGGATAGCACGATATGTTCTTTTGTTGAAGTTGCAACAATTCCCTGAGGAAAAGGAAGGAACTGCTGAACCATAAGGATTGCACAGGCTCCTTGTGAGATATCAGCACAATAATCGATGTTGCAGTTCTCAATGGCATCAGCAGCGAGAATACTGGCCCATTCAAAAAACTGATACCGAAAGATCGTTACAAGATTAAGACTGTCGGGATTGTTCGCTATCATGTCCATATTCAGCATGAACCGAACATCCTCTCCTGTTTGGTGCGCTTTCATTGCCTGGTACTTCGACCCATAAAGCCCCAGCTCTTCTGCTGCAAAGAGACAGAACTTGATGGTGGATTCCGGCTGATAGTTTATCTGCTTCATTGCCCGTGCTATCTCCATGGTAGCGGCAGTCCCCGATCCATTGTCATCGGCACCGGGGGTTGTGTCGAGTGAGGCAAGAACAATCGCATCATAATGTCCGCCAACAACATAAATTTCATCCGGGGCACTTTGCCCGGTGAGGGTGGCAACGATATTATATTGCCAGAGTGTGTCGACGAAAATCCCACTCCAGTTCACATAACAGAGAAATGAATCAACTACGACATCGGTAAAACCGTAGGAGATAAACTTGTTTGCAATCCAGGTCGCAATCTCTTTGCGGTTGTCTTTGAGTAGGAAACGGGTTCCAAAATCCTGAAGGTGCTGGATTGTTGCCCGGATGCTATCGGAATTGATTTCGTTAACCACCTCCAGGATCACTGGATTTAGATCGGCTTTGGCATCATTGGAAAGGGATTCGTATTGGGTTATTTGACCCGTGGCCATAGGACCATCATCAAGAATCTGAGCAAAAACTCCCATTCCAGCCAATGACATGGAGAGTACCATGAGAGAAATTCGTAGAGTTTTTTGCATAGCAGCAGATTTTTAATCAAAAATAGATGGAACCGTCATTGATCCCATCGAAATTATACGAATAACATTGTTTTCTCGATATCTGAAGTCATCAGCCGGTTATCTTCAACAGCTGTTGTACTACTCCCAGAAAATCTCCCAGACTTCGTCCAAACCGATGGTGATGGTTGTACGAGGTACGTTTGATTTACGGTGCAAAACAAAAATGTCATCTGAAGCTTCATGGATAGATTGACGTTTGACTCTTGTTGCATTTGTTTTTTCAAACACAACAATATTGTCACTCGATGTATGAATCGTGAATCTGTTATCCATAAACCTGACAACTTTCACGGTAGAAACGGTGGTATCCTGGTTGTCCATCAGGGTAAGGATCTTGTTTGCGTCAGGAATCCCGTAGCCAACAAAATTATTGGGATAGGGATAGAGGGATGCCGACCTGTGTAATATCTTCATTACCTCATCCATCCTTAGCGTACTGTCTTTTTGGAGCATGCAGGCAACAATTCCAGTTACGATCGGCGCTGAGAATGAGGTCCCCCAGGGTGTGTAAGTGATCAGGTCGGGTTTGATAAATGGAACATCCGGGTTCCCGATGCCACTATAACTGGCTTTGAATACCTTATCGATAAAGCGGTCGGCTCCAACAGCAATTACACCCGGAGCATCGGCAGGAGCCCAGATGACACGCCAGGAATACTCCCCTGTATTTCCGGCACTGTTGACGATGATCATCCCCTTTTCAGCCCATTTCTGACAAATACGCGAGATAGTTGTCGTTTTACCGTCCATCTGTTCGGCTTTGTAATTCTCGTCTTCCCGGGCATACTCATTCCAGAAACCGATCGACATATTTACCAGCTTCACGCCTAATGAGTCAAGGATCATAAAGGCGGTATCGATATACATCTCATCGTTTCGGCAATCCTCCCTGGCGCCTGCACCTCCTGCCGGTCTGATCAGGTAAAATGTGGCATCCCGGGCAAAACTCCCTCCATAAACACTATCATCAGGATAGATGCCTGCAAGGTATTTTATCACCTGGGTGCCATGACTATAGCGGTACATACTGACCGGATACTGGGGAACAAGATCTCTGATAAAAACTATCTGGTTGTTCTTCCTCAGGTGAGCAAGAGCTGTGTCGGTGCCGATCCCGGCGAAACCGATATCCAGTACACCAATCTTGACACCTTTCCCTCTGAGACCCTTTTCAAAAAAAGAATCTGCATGGATCATCTGAAGTGATTCTACATATCCAGTCTCATGTTGCTTTTCCTCTTCGGGGACGCAACCAAACAAAGCCAGGACCAACAGGAGGATCAGCTCCCGGTTAATAAATCTGAGTCTCATTGTGGTCAATCAGACTGCGAAAATACATCTTTGCGTTTTTCCCTGAAATAAAAATCTACTAACCACATGCCCGGGTCGGTAAAGGAACCCCCTCACCGGGCAACCAGAAAGGGAGCTCCCTCTAATCAGGATTCTTCCAGGAGGTTAGCCCATATCAGGAGTTGATCGGTTGCTGGATTTCCGGGTGAAGACTTTTTTAATGTAGAGGTAGTCGAGGTAATAGAGAATCCGTATCGAGAAACTGTTTGTTTGGGGGGCGCTGAGAGTAGCTGCAAGGTCGTTAAAATACTCATGGTTCAACTTATCTCCTATTGTCATGATGTAGTTCTTCCACACCACACTCAACTCACTTCCGGGAGCAAAGTACCAGATGAACTGCAGATCGGCCGAAAATGCATTGAAATTGATGTTATGATCATTCCAGTAGTTGCTTGATTTAAGATTCCCATCTGTATCCAGTGTATAATAATCCAGGTAGTTAACCTGCGACCAATAGTGACGTATCCTGAGTGAAAGGGAGATCTTTGGGTTGAAGATGTACATGGCATCCAGGATGTTGTTAACGATAGAGACATCCCTACGGCCGAAGAAAATAGTGGGACTCCCAAGTGAATCGTAAGAGGTCTGAACCCAGCCAAAATCATTCAGATCCTTCGAGACAGTGGAGTTCAACTTTATCGTAAACCTGTCGCTGAACCTAATCCTGGGAACCAGGCCAATGGTCCAGGAGAAATTTTTATTTTCCGGACAGTTGGAGACAGAAATACTGCTATGGATCCGGAATGGTTTCCGTAGGTCGGTCGCTACATTCCATGTAAAATCATAGGAGAGCTGGCGATTATATGTATATCCCCAAACTCTAGGTTCATAGAAGTCGTGCGTTCCAAGCGGGTGAACCCCTCCTTCGAGATAAATGGCCCAGAAACTGGTGAATTGTGTGTAATGGTTCAGTTCAAGTCGCAGGTCCATAAACTTGTTCGGGGTGTTGAGGGTGGAATAGATGGCATTGAAGTATGTTTGAGTCCTGTTGATCTTCCAGAAAGGGTCAAACGTGTTGTATCCCAGGCTGATATAGTTGAGATCCTCATTATTGTTTGTCAGGAAGCCCATATCGTTTGGATTGTATTTGTTATCCATGGCATCACGGAAAATCTCATACTGGAATTTTCCACTGGGTTTAGAGACTGAGACGCGGTATCTGTGACCAAAGACGGGCTTGTCACCCAGCTGATACTCCTGGCTCACATTCAAGCGTCCGAAGACAGCTAATGTATTGCTCTTGTTGCAAATACGGGCTTCGGTTCCAGTAACGTTGCCCGAATAATGATAATCAGGAGTAAAATAGTTGGTGTTGACGAGGGTGACATAGGAATTGTTTTTCAGATTCTGATCAACAACCATCACATTGTAATTGGTAAACGGCTGGGTGGATACCCGGCGAGTGGCTCCCGTAATTGAATCCTCAATTGTCGCCCAGGTGTTGGTGGTCATAGCATTGAAGAACCCCAGCCCAAGCCCTTTTGCATTCCTTCCCGAGATCTTGGTTGCGTTGATAATCCGGGTTTCTTCAGGATTTTTTACCACATCCTCATTGGGGCCAAGGCTATCCCAGGCTGCTTCAAAATTCTTGGGGAAATCACCTACCCGTCGGGTATAAAAAATTTCACATTTGTCGAATAACTCTGTCCCTTCCGTGAAGAATTGTCGTTTCTCATCATACCTTACCTCAAACGGGGAGAGGTTCAGGATGATATCGTCCGACTGAACCTGGCCAAAGTCGGGGATCAGCATCATGTCGAGCGTATAACTGTCGTTGATCCCAAACTTTACATCCATCCCACCCCTGAGTAGCCACGACCAGGTGGTATTTTCCGGATTCTTTTCAATATAGCCTGTAACGTAAGGCGAGAAGGAGAGCCTCAAAGGCGGATCCACGTTATTGATCCCCTTTACCTCTCCATAGTAGTTAAACAGTTCCCTCACCTTGTTGTCCACGAAGCACCACGTTGACCACTCCTGGTACCGCCTGACATGCCTCCACATGTTGATGCCCCAAACCTGTTCTTCTGCCTTTGGAAACCGGAGCGCCGAATAGGGGATTTTTACTTCAACGATCCATCCCTCATCTGTGATCCTGGCAGCTGACTCCCAAACGGCATCCCAGTAAACATCCTGCCCGACAGGCGAGTACTTCGTGTCGCTTTGAAGGTTGGCAGGACTTACCTTAAACTCAAACATATTGAGGGCGTCATTATAGGGCAGGATGTCAAACGAGATATAATCGGTATTGAGTAACTCAATCTGATCCCTTCGTCCGAGTTCTTTACAAATACTGTCGGGATGGGGATCGAACATAATAGCACTGATATAGAATGCCACATCATCGAAGGCAAATCTCACCTCACTTTTAAAGGGAGGCAGTATCCCGTTGCGGGGAGAATATTCAACAAAATTGGTTGCGACCGGGAGTGTGCTCCAAAAAGGTTCGTTCAGCTCTCCATCGATTTTGGGTGCTGTGGTGATCCTCTTTGCCTCAATTGTTTTTCGTGTGAGAGATAACGAGTCCAGCTTGTTCCCTGTACGATTTGAGGGTAGGGTAGAGCCGGGTAGGAAAAAAGCAAGAAAAATCAGGATAAGGGTAACGGGGATAGGTTTTTTCTGCGTCATATCATGCAACAAAAGTAAAAAAAGAAGCTGATGGATAAGAATTATTCACTAAAAATTGTTGGATTCATTAAACCAAAACCATCGATTCACATCAGCTTCCGGAACCAAAAATAGATGCATATATGTGATTCAAGAAATAATTTGGATCAACCCTTTAGATGGCTCGGCTTATTGATGATTCGCCGGGATGTATCTTATTTTGTCATGAAAAACCTGATTTACAGATCAGCCATGCCCATTCATCGATAAATCAAAATCCTCGGTTCAATTTGAGCGCGTTCTTCATATCTTTACAAACGATTTACCAGGTATGAGTAAACGATATATCATTCTGTTGCACATCTCATTCTGGATCCTGTTTGCCCTGGTTCCAGAACTGCCAATGATATTTCCCGATAAAAAGTACCCTCTCTATTACTATTATTATACGCTTTCATCGCAGCTGCTGAATGTCCTGAACTTCTACCTCGTTTATTTCCTGATCTCGATTGATTTCCTGAACACCAGGAAGATCGTGACCAACCTGTTGAAAGTGATCGGAGCGATCTCCTTTTTTATCTGTTTACGGTTGTTCATGATGGTAATCGTCTATGTATACATGGCCGGGATGGATTACCAGGAGGTTACCATTCGCTTCTACAACATCATCCTCGAAACCTATTACTCCATCTCTTTTACACTGATGGCGTTGTTGATCAAGTTCATGATCGACTGGTTTAATACACAGAAGCAGAAAAGTGAGCTTCTGGCCCGCACCAAAACTTCTGAACTGGCTCTGCTGAGGACGCAGATAAATCCACACTTTCTCTTCAACACCCTGAATAATCTCTATTCGTTGGTTTACAAGAAGTCCGATGAAGCACCCTCCATGGTGATGAAACTTTCCGATATCATGCGGTATATGCTCTACGATTCAAATAGTGATAAAGTATTGATGGAGAAGGAGATAGAATATCTTGAAAGCTTCATCGAGCTCAATACATTACGCATGAAAGAGGGACGGTTCGTAACCTTCGATATCGAAGGTGATACACAGTCGAAAATGATTCCACCCATGCTTCTGGTTCCCTTTGTGGAGAATGCTTTCAAGCATGGCAGGAAAAACTACAAACTACCCGGGATTACCATTACATTATTGATTGCCGGAAACAGGCTTGAATTTGACATCCGGAATTATATCCCTACTGGGCCTCCAATGAATAAGGATAAACAGGGAGGAATTGGCCTTGATAATGTTAAGAAACGTTTGGATATGATCTATCCGGGAACCTATTCCCTGGAAATTGAGCAGAACAGCGAGGAGTATCATGTCCATTTAATGATAGAAAGATTATGAAAATCACATGCATTGCCGTCGACGATGAGCCTTTGGCTCTCGAGGTTATTGAAGATTATATCCAGAAAATCCCCTTTTTGCAACTTGTCAAATCTTTTGACAACGCATTGGAGGCGATGAATTTTCTGCGACAACAAAAGATCGACCTGATGTTTCTCGACATTCAGATGGAAGAGTTAACAGGGGTTCAGATGTTAAATATACTCAAACCAAAACCTGAAGTGATCTTCACAACAGCATACGACCAGTTTGCACTGCAGGGGTATGAGCTTGATGTCACCGATTACCTACTGAAGCCGATCTCATTCGAGCGGTTTGTGAAAGCAGTGGATAAGGTGCATGAAAGACTCTGTCGTCAGCTTAACTCGAAATGCCCACGCGAAGAGGTCTCGATCTTCAACCCCAAGATAGAATATTTCTTTATCAAGAGCGGATTCAAGCTGCACAAGGTAACCTTCGATGAGATTATTTATGTAGAAGGACAGGGAGATTACCTGAAGATTGTCACGCCTAAGGCCCGTATCATGACCCTGCAGACGTTTAAGGGCATCGAAGAGATACTTCCCCAAGCCAACTTCATCCGGGTCCATAAATCCTATATCGTGGCTATCGACAAGATCGAATCGATTGAAGGCAACATGATTAAGGTATCCGACAAACTCATCCCGGTTGGGGAAAGCTACAAGAAAAGCTTCCAGATGCTGCTGGAGAAGAAGAAGATCATGTAACCATCTTCGTGTTCTTCGTGACTTCGTGCCTTTGCGGTGAAGTTTTATTTTCCCGATCTTTGTCTCAACAAACCGCTATCTCTATGAGAAAGATATCCCTTCTCTCCATGATATTCCTTGGAGCATCCATCGTGTTTGCGCAAACAGGCGACTACCCCTACACGCCTGTAAAATTCACAGATGTGAAAATCACGGATGCCTTCTGGACTCCCCGTCAGGATACCAACAGGATTGTTACGATTCCATATGCTTTTCAGAAATCGGAAGAGACCGGAAGGCTGAAGAACTTCAAGGTGGCCGGAGAGGTCAACGCCGGTATCATCACTTCAGGGAGCTTTTGCAGCAAGTATGGGTATGACGATTCCGATGTCTATAAGATCATTGAAGGGGGAGCCTATTCCCTGGCTACGAATCCCGATTCGGTGTTGGAGAGTTTCCTCGACAGCCTGATTTCAGATATCGCTTCCGCACAGGAACCCGATGGCTACCTATATACCATGTCGACCATCAACATCGAAAAATCATGGGCCCGGGAGCGGTGGAAAAACACACGGTACAATGGCAGCCATGAGTTGTATAATGTGGGACATATGTATGAAGCTGCCGTGGCATACGATGATGCCACAGGGAAACGGGTGCTGCTGGATGTAGCCCTGAAGAATGCCGACCTGCTCTGCAGGATGTTCGGTCCGGATAAAAGGGCTATGGCTTCAGGGCACCAGGAGATCGAAATCGGGTTAGCTAAATTGTACCGTGTTACCGGTGAAAAGAGGTACCTGGAGTTGGCAAAGTTTTTCCTGGATCAGCGCGGAAAAGGCGAGAAGAGTGGAAGTACCTACACCCAGGATCATCAGCCTGTCATCGACCAGGCTGAAGCGGTAGGCCATACGGTAAGAGCTACTTACATGTACTCCGCCATGGCCGATATCGCTGCCCTTACAGGCGACTCGGCGTACATCCGCGCAATTGACCGGATATGGAACGATGTGGTATCAGGGAAGATCTACCTTATAGGTGGTATCGGTTCACGTTCTTCCGGTGAAGCCTATGGAGATAGATACGAATTACCAAACCTGACCGCATACAATGAGACCTGCGCGGCGATTGCCAATGTTTTCTGGAACTACAGGATGTTCCTGTTGCATGGTGAGAGTAAATACATCGATGTGCTTGAACGGACCCTTTATAATGGACTTATCTCGGGAGTCTCCCTCAGCGGAACTACCTTCTTCTATCCCAATCCGCTTGAGTCGGAAGGAAACTACTCTCGCTCCGAATGGTTTGGCTGCTCCTGCTGCCCCTCCAATATTTCCCGCTTCATACCCTCTATCTCCGGATACATCTATGTAACCCGTGCCGATACCCTATTTGTAAATCTATACATGGGAAGTGAAGGGAGTGTCCAGATCGAGGGGCAGACGATCGGAATAAAACAAACTACAGAATATCCCTGGGATGGGAATGTCACTGTTTCGATTGATGCTGCAAACCCGGTTTCTATGGTCCTCGCACTTCGGATCCCGGGTTGGGCGCAAAACATCGTTCTCCCAGGCGGGTTGTATCAGTTTGCAGATACCCTCCCCGTGGGGGTGGGAGTGGCTCTGAACGATAAACTCCGGCGAATTTATCCCGACAGAGGATATATCACCATCACGAAAGATTGGAAAAGCGGTGACGTCGTGGAACTCTCCATTCCGATGGCTGTCAGAAAAGTAATTGCCAGCAACCAGGTTGCGGACGATAAGAATAAAGTTGCGTTGACACGCGGGCCGATCGTTTTCTGCGCCGAAGGCGTTGACAACGACGGAGAAGTGAAAAATCTTGTAATACCCCTCTCAGGCTCCTTCAATTATTCGTTTGATTCCACTCTGTTAAACGGGGTGGGCATACTGACGGGAGCAATCAACAAACTTCAGGGCGACGGTTTCAGCCAACCTGTCGTCCCTCGTCCCTCATCCCTCGTCCTTCGTCCCTACTACGCCTGGTGTCACAGGGGTGCCGGACCCATGAATGTTTGGTTTTACAGCGATAGGCATGTTTTCCCTCCACTGATGGAACCTTCCGGATCACTATTCCTCGATTTGATGGAAGTGAGAATGAAGCAATACGAAGGACAGGAGATTTTTTATACCGATGGGGACGACTACCCTGATCTGCATGCCATGCGCTATAAAGGATCGCCTATACTGCTGAAAGGGACAACCTCCCTCAGTGCAGCCGCTTTCAATCAGGCCGGCATGGCGAGTGATCTGGTTTACGGAACCTTCAGTCAGGTCACCCTCACCCCCCCCGTCCCATTTGTCATCGTAGACAAAGGACTTCTCTGCGGCTATTTCGAAGGCCGTTTCAGGAAACTGCCAGGATTCGATACTCTTGTCCCGGTGAAGGTCGTCGCTGTGAATGATATTGATGCCTATTTGGCTCGCGATACCTCCGATGCCTATGCGCTTGAATTTAAAGGGTATGTAAACATTCCGGCAGGGGGGATCTATACCTTTTTTATCCGTTCGGATGATGGAGGCCGTATCTCGATTGATGACCGTCAGGTTGCGGTCAACGACGGACTTCATGAGATCACGGAGCAATCGGGACAGGCGGCTCTGGAACAGGGACTTCACCGGATCAACGTGCAGTTCTTCGACTATGGGAGTGATGAGGGCCTTGAAATTTGGGTTGAAGGGCCGGGAATGGAGAAGCAGCGCATACCAACGGGGTGGTACTTCCGTTGATGAAATCCCGTTTTCTGTTTGTGTGAAAGGCTGCCCTGCTTGGATTAGGGAACCTGTTCTGGTACAACCTGGTTTACACACCATTAAAGATCAGAAGCTACTTTGCTGTGCTGGCAGGAGCGATCAACGGAGCACTTCCGCCAGTAATTGGCTGGGTAGCGGCTGGCGGGGGATATCTTTGATCCGAAGATCCTCTTCATCGCTTTTTTCATTTTCCTCTGGCAGGTGCCGCATTTCTGGCTGTTACTGATGATGTACGGAGAAGAATATGAGAAAGCAGGGTTTTACTCAATTACTTCCCGGTTCAGTTTTCCGGTGATCCGTTACATCCTGCTCGTATGGGTTACGGCTACCTCTTTCAGCACCCTCTTCCTGTTACTCTTTCACATCATTACCTCGATGCCGCTGATCATCACTATGATGACAGCCGCTGTCATCCTCCTGGTTTTCTTTTTTATCTTTCTCTATACCGGGAAAGAACCTCCGAAGATCAAACCCCTCTTCATCGTGTTCAACCTGTTTATGGTGCTGGTGTTCGGAATGATATTGGTGCAGGGGGTGATCTGATCCAAGTCACCCTAATGCCAGAGAATAACTGCTATTTTGTTTCTTCCGCAGGGATTTCCTTGCACCCTTTGTATTCAGGATAAATATATCCCCCATCGAAGAAATTGGTTTTTAGGTTTATGGTTTCTTTACTTGGGTCGTTGAAATTCGCTTTGTTCAAGATTAAAGGAGTATACAGATCAGGCCTGCGGTCTTTCAGGTAGTTGTACTTTGGGGCGGGATGGGTCATGCCGTAATAGGCCGGAACACAATCGGCAATCAACAAGGTATTTTGTTCATGATTGGCAGCCACAATGATGTCGCCATTAGGTCCGCAGATGATGCTGTTGCCGCGGTAGTGCCACGCATCATTACCCCTTACCTCATACCCACAACGGTTGGCATAGGCAAAGAAAACATTGTTTGCGTAAGCATTAGCGGGGATAAGGAGGGTGGAAACATCGGGATAAGGGACCGAACTCCGCTCCCCGGAAGGCAACCGGTAATAGTTGTCGGCAGCAGTGGGACCCACAATCAGTTTTGCACCGTGTAACGCAAGGATGCGTTGTAGCTCAGGGAATTCACATTCGTAGCAGTTCAGTACTCCCACAGGAAACCCAAATATATTATATACAGGGTATTCACTGGTTCCGAAACACCAGTTGTCCCGCTCCTGTTGACCGTAAAGATGGGTTTTACGATAGGAATTGAGTAATTCCCCTTTTTCGCTGATCACAGCTATGGCATCGTAATAGTTAGTGCCATCCGGTTCATCCACTTTCTCGGCGTAGGGAACCAGAAGGGCCATATTGTATTCTTTGGCATAATTGCGCGCGGTAGTGATGCTTGGCCCGTCTTTATATTCTGATACTTCTCTGGCTTCCTCCGGACTCAATGTATAACCGGGTACAAATAATTCAGGAAATGAAAGCAGTTGCACATTATATTTTTTAGCCTGTTTGACTGCCTCTTCCAGCACCTTCATATTTTTTGCACTAGCCCCTTTCCCACTATAGGCTTGTACCTGGTAAATACCAAGCCGCACCCCTGTGCCATATTCCGGCACATCACCATAAATTGAGGTCCGGTACTGTAAAATCCGATACGATTCCTCAACACTTTCGCGATACTGAGGAGTGCCATCGCACGTGCTTAGCACAATGCTGTCCTGGTTTTCTGCGTTGAAATTCAATACCGCATTTTCTTTCTGTGAATAGGTGATCCCTGAAATAAGCAGGAAGACCAAAAACAACAAACTTGTTTTCATAATGAGTTAATTTAATGGGTGTTGGTGTGTTTACATGCAATAAAATCAGTTGAAATAAATTTAATAAATTCCTGGTATTATCTAAGGTATATCCCTTTTCTCAAACGTAAACACACTTGCATACAGCAAAATAACGATCAGGCTGGCCAGCACGATACAATCAACGAGAAGGTTCCCTTTTCCGAACATGATGTTCTGGGGCTGATAATAATTGAAAATATTGAAGGGCAGTGTGATCTTGAAGGCAGCCCACAATTGTCCGGTAAAAAAGAGGAGGTAAAAAAGCAGGGTGATCATGGCACTCACAATTCCCGAAGATCCTCCACCCCTTGACAGTGTTGCAATCAAGATTGTATATGTCATGATCAGGACAAACAACAGCCACAGGTTTAAGCTTATTTCCATGATATGAAACGATACATTCCACGTCAGGTCATGAAAGATCAGGATCGAAGCCAGTGAACTGATGCATGAAGCAAGGATAATGGCCCCCAGGATCAGGCAGCCTGAAAACCACAATTGCAAAACAAGTGATCTCCTCCTGAATGGTAACGCAAGCATTCCCTCCATGTTTCCATTCTCTATCTCACGGGAAATATGCCTGACAGGAATACTGATGGCGATCATCGCCAAAAGAGCCAGCACAATCGGATGATTTAACCCAAATGCGGCAGCCCCATTAACAGTCAGCATGTTGAAAAAGGAATCGTTGAGGAAAATTTTCATGTTTTCAGGCATCTGATTCAATATGGAATGAAGCATGGCCTGGGTGTCGAAGGTGGTCACCAGGTAGAGCATCAGCAACTGGAAAAGGCTGATGAATACCATGCTGAAGATGGTCAATCCCTTATTGATCTTCCATATCAACTTAAGATAGGTCATCCTCTTTCCCGCTTTCATCATGATAATATTGCATGAAAAGTTCTTCAAGATCAGGTTTGCTGATGGACACATTCCGTACAGCCATTTCCGAAAGATTTTTTAACACAGTATTGATATCGCCACTAAGCTTATAAACATACTGTGTTCCCTCATGGCTGATAAGTTCTGCCCCGGGGAGTTCAATTTCCTTATCAGTATCTGTCAGGGTAAATTCCAGTACCTGGCCGGCTTTGTCTTTAAGTACTTCCAACGTTTCAAGCCCTGCAATCCGGCCCTTCCTGATAATGGCTACCCGGTTACAAAGCTTTTCAACTTCATAGAGGTTATGAGAAGAGAAGAAGATGGTTGTACCCTTGCGTTGTTCTTCAAATAGGATCTCGTAAAATACCTCCTTCATCAGGGGATCAAGTCCGCTGGTAGGTTCATCAAGGATCAACAGCCTGGGATGATGAAACAATGCCTGTATGATGCCAATTTTCTGCAAGGTGCCATGTGAGAGGGCTTTTATTTTTTTTGACAGCTCTTTCCCGGATAGATCAAAACGCTTAAACAGAAGACTATCCTGATCAAAGGAGACATTTCTGATCGTTGAAATGAGTTTAAAGAACGCCAACCCACTGAGGTGTTCGTGGGCAGAAAATTCCCCGGGCAGATAACCGATCTGCTTTCTGATATTGAAACTCTCCCTCCTTACATCCAGCCCAAGTAATTCAACCTGGCCTGAATCAGGCCTGAGCAGATCAAGTAAAATGCGGATGGTGGTGGTTTTCCCGGCTCCATTCGGACCCAGGAAACCAAATATCTCCCCTTCATTCACATTAAAAGAGATATCTTGAATGCCCAGATGCGAACCATAGTATTTGGTTAGGTTATGGGCTGTTATGATACAAGGTGCTTCCAAAATGTGTCGGCTGATACCCCAAATTAATCTGGATTCGCTTTGGTTTTGTCCCTGATAAATTTTTGAATCTTCCTATATCTCTTTCTTGCGGCTTTCCTCTTCCAGTATTTCCCCCACAGGATATTTGTCCAAAGCCGTTCATGGAAATAATACAAAACAAGTTTAGCAACAATATCAATCGATGTTATGAGTGAAACAGCTCCTAAAACATCCCTGAAGGCCGACTCTGTCGCCTGCGTAAAAACGGTGAAACTAATAATGAATGTTGCTCCCGAAGCGATGAGCCTCCAACTGATTGCCTTTAAGACACTCCTGCTGGGACTATCTTTGTCTAAAGTATTGGTTTCCTTTTTCGAAAGCATTTCAACTATCCCCTGATAAATCCATAACCATTGATACGATAAAGATATCAATAATTTTTAACTTCCAAGCGACCAGACATGGATACCATAATTATCCCTATCACTGCCATCGGCGGAACAAGCGTAAAAGCAGCGAAACTTATCGTACAATAAAATCGCTTTGCCGCGTCACTCCGTTCCTCGCAATGACAGGTTTCGCTTTTCGCTTTTCGCTACCTCGCTACCTCGCTACCTCGTTATCTCATACATCTTCCTCATCGTCTTCTCCATGATTTTCAGT
>CAZXQU010000011.1:44340-53666 GCA_964642545.1 uncultured Prolixibacteraceae bacterium
TCGCTACCTCGTTATCTCATACATCTTCCTCATCGTCTTCTCCATGATTTTCAGTGAGATAGCACGCGGGAGTATCCTGAGCAGGAGAAAGAAGTTTAGCCTGTTCTTCCATCCGGGGATGCAAACGGCTTTCTTGCCAAGTTTCCTGATGCCATAGTCGGCCATTTCTGAAGGATCCATTGCTTTTGTCCTTTTTCGGGTCTTCTCCGGAGTATTTGCCAGGTATGTTGGGGTGGCTGTTAACCCGGCACAACACACAGTGATATCGATGCCAATGGGCTTGAATTCAGTTGAAAGGGACTCGGCCAGCCTGATCAGAAACCCTTTCGTGGCAGCATACGTTGCAACAAGTGGAGGCCCTAGAAGTCCGGCCAGGGAAGAGACCAGCAAAATTCCTCCTGATCTGTTTTTTAATTTTAATAGACTTGCAAAGCCGTGGACAAGCTGTATCGGAGTACGGTTATTGACATTAATATACCTTTCGAGCTCCTCAGTATCAGTGGATAAGAACGGTTTTACCCTGCTGTAAGCTGCCACATAGACCAGAAGCCGGCAGTCCAGGTCGCTGATTGACTGGAGTAAAAATTCCGATGCTTCCGGCAATGCCAGATCCAGGTGAACCTGCCTGATTTTAACCTGTATCTCTTCACTGATCTTTGTAGATAACCGTTGCATGGCATCCAGATTGTTATCAACCAATACGATGTTCATTCCCAAACTCGCCAGATGAGCAGAAAAACCTTCTCCAATTCCCTCTGCCGCTCCTGCAACCAATGCCCATTTGCCATACCTTTCCTTGAACCGATCCATTTTATTCCTATTTTTGGCAACAATTTTCTATGATATTCTTCACTGCGCTAATTTATTGATTTCTGATGAGACAACTTCTGTTCATGTTTCTTAAGGCTATCAAATCATGGCAACGATTGATCCGACGCATAACTGGCAAACCGGAAGCCGATATCCATGCCGAACGAATCGTTTCCGGCAAGGCGTGGGAAGAGTTCTGTGATAACCTGAAAGCTGCCGGCGCTGCCCTGATGTACCCGGGAACACCTCGCGATGCATTCGATCAGGCAGAAGGAGTCAGGTACCTGTCGCGTTTGACCAGAGCCGGATTGGAAGCATTTGTGGAGTATAACGATCCAGCTTTCCCAACGCTGCGGAGAATGGTCCATGAAACGGTGAAAATGGGAGCCGATAATCCGGATAACTATTATTTCAATGCCCAGATTGACGGTAACAACTACGAATACCGCATAACCGGAAAAAGGAATACTGTCCATTATTTCGGGCTTTTTACACAGAATGGCGATTACGGATCTACAGGCGGACTGGCTCCTTGCGGACAGTTGGATCATACCGACATTGACTATGAGCCGGACGGGAGCTTTGAAGTGATTTTGAGTAAAGAAAAGCGCGGGAGGAACTGGCTGAAGACAGAGAAGGAAACAGGATTGGTAATTGTTCGGCAAACATTTCTCAACAGATTTGAGGAGGTTCCTGCCGAGCTCCGAATAGAGAACCTCGATGGCCGGAAAGCCCCTGAGCCTATTGCCCCAGCCATGGTGGATGAAGGCCTCAAAACGGCCGGGCTATTTGTGGGAGGGGCTTCACTGCTATTTGCCCGCTGGGCGAAAGGATTTCAACAGCATGCCAACAAACTTCCATTGTTTAATCCTGACACCAGCAATGCTGCAGGCGGCGATCCCAATATCATCTATTATCACAGTTATTGGAAGCTTGGTCCGGATGAATCTCTTATCATTGAGGTGAAGCCTCCGGATTGCGATTCGTGGAACTTTCAGATCAACAACTATTGGATGGAATCACTCGATTACAGGTATTTTACGATATGTATTAACAAAGCAACTGCAGTTTACGAACCTGACGGCACTGTGAAGGTGATCGTTGCCCATGCCGATCCCGGATACCCCAACTGGTTAAACACCTGTGGCCACTCCGAGGGCACAATGTGCTGGAGGTGGTACAGGCTGAAGGAAGGGGAACCGGAGGTGGAACCCAATTGTAGAGTAATTACGAATGACGAATTTCCCAATTTCCTAATTTCCTAATTTCCTAATGACCAACTCCTCTAATTTCCAATCCCAACCTTTGTGGTATAGAACACTGAACAAAAGCTGGAAATTCACATATCCTTTAGGGACAAAAATAAAACTTGATAAAGACGATCTAATCCAACGGGCCAGGAAAAATACTGGCTTGAAAGATCTGGGTACTGATTTTTGGGCTGAACCACTTGAGAGGATGCTTGATTCGATGAACAAAGAGGCGAAACTGAGTCCGGCCGGACGGTTTATCTCCCGCGAGCGGTTGGTCAACCTCCTCAGCATCAGGTTGAGAGCAGCAGAATATTTCAGGAGGTTCCCTGAGATTCTCGATCAGGAACTTTACCCGGCATGGATCATCGTAGGATTACAAAGGACCGGAACAACCAAACTTCAGCGGCTCCTCTCTTCCGATCCCAACCATCGGGTACTCCCTAGTTGGGAAGCCATAAACCCAGTCCCGCTTATTCAATTAGGAATTAGGAATGAGGAATTACGAATTAAGACCAACCAAGGGGATTGTCATTGCGAGGATCCCGAGTATTCGGGATCCGTGGCAATGGCATCCGGCGACAAGCGCATCAAAATAGCACGCACCTCAGTAAACGCCGTGAAATATATCTCTCCGGGATTCTTTGCTGTTCATCCACTCGATCCGGTGCTCCCTGAAGAGGATGTTTTGTTGCTGGATATCAGTTTCATGAGTACTACCACCGAGGCTATGATGGATGTCCCTTCCTATGCTTCCTGGCTTGAGTCGATTGATCAGACACCTGCATATGCTTACTATGTGAAATTGTTAAAGCTTCTTCAATGGCTTCGGCCAGGCAAACGCTGGCTGCTGAAAAGCCCGCACCATCTCGAATTTCCTCATCTTATCGTAAACCAGATGCCTGATGTCAAATTCATCTGGCCACATCGAACGATCTACGAATCGATCCCTTCTTTTCTCAGTATGCTTACATACAACCATCTGATATTCAGCGATGAAGTGGATCCGAATAAGATTGCCCAACGATGGATCAGGAAGACTGGCTACGCGCTTGACAAGACCATTGAATTCAGGCATCAGGGCAATAATGATTCGTTGTTTGTTGATGTCGATTACAAGGACCTTGTAAAGGACAGCATGAAAGAGATGGATAAGATTTACAAGCTGGATGGCGGGCTCACTCCGGAGCTGACCAAACGGTTTATCCGGCACGAGAAGGAACACCCGCATCAGAAACATGGGGTTCATCGCTATGATTTGGCTGATTTTAGCATGACAACAACTGATATTGACAAGCACACTTCGCACTACCAACAATTTATTAAGACGCTTCATGGCAGAACCTCATAAAAAAAAGTACGATAGCGCAGCAATGGCTGTGGTAACAGGTATTCGCGATTTGTTTAAAACCAAAGAGGTTTGCGGTGAGTTGAAAGAGACCGATCGGCTGGATGGGACAACAGTATTTATTGACGGAGCCAGCTCAGGACTGGGGTTTGCAATCGCAGTTGATACGGCGAAACGTGGCGCAAAAGTGATTATGGCCTGTCGTAGCGGCATCCCCGGGAAAGGGGAACAGGTGAAGCAGCTATCCGGCAACCAGGATGTCCACATGCTTCATGTTGACTTGTTGGATATATCCAGCATCCAGCATCTAGTATCCAGCATCAGTAAATTGGACCACAAACCGGATATCTATATTTTAAATGCCGGCATTGTTCCCAAGAAATCCCGCAAAACCCCCCAGGGGCTTGAGGAGATGTTCATGGTGAACTATTTTGCAAAATTCATCTTTATCCGACTCCTCATGGAACAAGGGCTGATGCGGGATATGCGATACGAGATAGGCGATAAACAAAAAACGGATCCCGGATCCCGCATCGCGCATCGCGTATCGCGTATCGTTTTCGTCACTTCCGAATCCCACCGCAACCCTGAAAAGTTTGATTGGGATGGATTTGGGAAATATAAAGACTATGGGATAAAACAATCCATGGAACTCTACGGCTATTACAAATTATTGCTTGTCACCTTCTCACGGGAACTCTCCCGCCGGTTAAATTCTGAGGGAAAAGTAAACACATCCGTCTTCGCCTTGTGTCCCGGACCTGTGAACTCAAATATTGCCCGGGAAGCGCCTAAAATTTTCCACCCCCTTCTGAAACTCATTTTTATCCTGTTTTTTAAATCTCCGAAAGAGGCTGCGAAACCCGTAATATATCTGGCTGCCTCATCCGATGTTGAAAGAAAACCGTTCGACTATCTCTTCCTGATGTCACGGCAGGAGATCGATGATAAGGCGGCTGATGCCGAAAATGGAAAACGATTGTGGGAACTTTCTGAACAACTGCTGAAAATCAGTTTTACCCCTGCCCTGAAGGGAGCCTGATTTTCAGCAACTTCTCCCTTTAGGGCTGGGGTAGAAAGTTGCTGAAAATTGAATTTACCGCAAGTTTTTGGTTGCAGGTTTGTCTAATGAGAAACTTATTGTCTAACTAAACAAAACAACTTCATGAAAAAACTCGCTTTTATCACAGGGATGATCGTAGGAATTGCATTCCTCGCCACTTCAGTTAACGCTCAAACAGCATCTAATCAGGATAAAACAGCCAAGGTTGAGACAACACAAACCAGTCAGCCCACTGCCGGCAATTTTGTCGATAAGAACGGTGACGGCATTTGCGATAACCATCAGGCAAAGGGAAAACAGGCTAATTGCGCCAAATTTGTTGATGCCAATGGTGATGGCGTATGCGATAATTGTAAAGGAAACGGAAACTGCGGTCAGGGTAACTGTTGCGGAAAAGGGATGCAGAAAGGAAATTGTCAAGGTATGAATCAAGGCAACGGCTGTGCCAAAGGAACGGGACACCAGCATCGTCACGGCCAGCAAAACTGCCAGAAGCAAGCCACTCCACAACCCGAGAAGAAGTAATTTCGCTATTCGCTATTCGCTATTCGCTATTCGCTATTCGCTATCTCACTACTTCGTACTTTTGTGCTCTAGCTTGCCTCTATGACCGACCGGGAACTTCTTCAGGGAATCACCCAACGTGATCAGGCTGCATTCAGGTTGCTGGTGGAAAATCACCAGCAACTTGTTATCAGAACCTGTTACTCGCTGGTTCACGACCTGGAGGATGCTCAGGACCTCGCGCAGGAGGTGTTCATTGAAATTCTGAAATCAGCATCATCCTTCCGCGGAGCAGCTAAACTCTCTTCCTGGATATACCGGATTGCTGTCAACAAATCGTTGAATCATCTAAAAAGCACCAGAAGAAGAAAGGCGTTTACACTTTTTTCTTTTCAGGATAAAGGGGGCTTATCAAAGGAAGAGGAGATCGATGGTCTCAATTCATCTGCCGGAGGCGATTCGGTGATGGAAGAGAAAGAGTTGAAAGAGGCTTTACATGTGGCGATCAACCGCCTGCCTGTAAACCAGAAGATTGCATTCACGCTGCATAACTATGAGGAGTTGCCATACAAAGAGATCGCCGAAGTAATGAACCTCTCACTTTCATCGGTTGAGTCGTTGATTCACCGGGCAAAACTTAACCTGCAAAAACGATTGACCAATTATTATCATTCAAACCTGAAGTAACATGGACCATCAGATTCAGGAAAGGGTTCAGAAAACCCTGGATTACATTCAAAAAGACCGGAAGATTACCGAGGATCCCTGGTTCTTTTCCCGCCTGACAGCTCGTTTGGAAAATGAGTTCGAACAATCTGCAAAGCATGGTTGGCTTGGGATTACAACTCTTCGGCTACGACCCATTCTTGCTGGAATGGTGTTAGTTATTGGAATAGCCGGTGGAATTGCCCTGGGAAGGGTATTAAGTTCACCCATAGTATCCGGGGAGCGGACGGCATCGGGACTTGTTGCTGAAGATGACGCTGCATCAGCAATTTTCAGGGAACTAAGTGGTTCGTTTGATGAACAGATATTACTAATGAAATAGGAGGTATTATGAATTTTTTCCTCAGAAATAGAGTGATTATCTGGATCCTGGGAGGATTGCTGATCATCACATTGTCGGTACTGGCTTCTATGGTCTACCATACATGGACAGAGCCGGAAGAGGTTATGTCCCAACCGGGTTGCACCTCATCGTGTCAGATGCTCTTCACTGAGCTGGAATTAACTGCCAACCAGCAGGAGCAGATGGACGATATTCTGAATCATTTCAAGGATTCGTCTGCTGCATTGGTAACGGAATTGCGTGAGAGCAGGCTTGCCCTGATGGAAGAACTGCAGAGTGATCTCCCCGATACGCTCCATATGATGCAATTAGCTGAAGAAATTGGCAAAACGCAGACCCGCATGACTCGCCTTGCAGCAAACCAGTATTTGCAAATTCGGTCCATCTGTAACCCTGAGCAGCGGCAGGCACTCTCAAATGTCTATTGCGATCTCTTTGGATGCCCGCGGGTTGGGAAGGGGCAAGGCGAGAATTGCGACGAGAATTCCCGGCAACGGCGCCGGCGTGGGCAGGAGTGACGAAGGACTTCTCTCTGTTGTTATTTGTCCTTGATACAGCGGATGGAATAACCATCTCTCTCGTCGCTTGAGCTCCTGAAAGCGTTGCCATATTTGTAGCTCAATTCGCGATACCAGCCAAGGCTATTGAATTGAGAGGAGGTCCAGAAACGTGCATTGCTCGAGAGTTGCAAAAAACTGCCACTGGCCAACCGGTATCCACCAGGAAGAGCGGTGAACCCATGTTCGTTGGTGGCTTCGGCGTTTGGATCCTGCCACAGACCATTTCCCTGCCCCAAGGTTCCAGTAGCCTTTAGCTTCCCGCCTGCAACGTCGTCCCCTCCAGCGAAACTGAGTAAATCCTGCCATTCAGAATCGGTAGGAACATGCCAGCCATCAGGACAAATTCCCTTGGCGTCTGATGCTGCATGCCAATTGTACAAATGACCGTAGGTTTCTCCATTAGCCGGGTTTTTGGCGTAGTTGCAATAGGCTCCTTTATTCATCTGTTCCCATTCCGTGTCGCCCGACACGAAAAAGATGGTCTCTCCCTTGCTATAATGAGTTACCTTGAGGTTCTCAACTGTCCACTGTTGCTGACCTATGGTTACAACATGATAAACATTCCCATCAAAATCTGTCACACTATCACTTGTGCCACCGCCACCATCCAGTGTTGTAAATGTTTTTTCAGCGCCATAAGCGGTTCCCGAGCTGTTGGTAGCATAGGCACGTACATAATAAGTGGTATTTTCTGATAACCCGGAGATCTTGCTGATAAAAAGACCGGTTCCTGTACTGTCGGATGTTTTATTTGAGGCAGTGGTTGGGAGAGGGGAGGTACTGTAGCAAATTCCCCGGGCCGAAACAAGGGATCCTCCTCCCGAAGTAACGTTTCCCCCTCCGACTGCAGTTGTTTTCGTGATTGCGATAATATCAGAGGTGGTCACAAATGCGACGGTTGTATCTGTCTTGCTGCAGGAAATATAGGTCAGGAGGCCCGTTGTGACTACAAACATCGCTAACGATGTAATTGTTCTGTTTTGTCTCATGGTGAATGTTAATTTTAAGCTTCGAATATAATGAATATCCAGGTGAAAAAAAGGGTTGGCACGAAATTCTGCCAACCCTTTAAATTTATATCCCTCTTAATATTATCTCACGATACTGATTTTCTTCCTGATCCATCCTTCTGAAGTCTCGATAGAGAGCACATAGATGCCTACTGAGAATTCGGAACTGTTGATCTGATAAGTAGAGGCAGGAGTATCCAGTGTCCACGTGCGAAGTGATCTTCCTGTAAGCTCGCTGATGATGATCCTGGCGAATGATACCGGAGCCTTGGAAGCGATGGTAAAGAGCTGGTCGGCAGGGTTAGGATAGACGTTGATGCCATTCCCGGCTGATTGATTTCCTACACCTGTCAGCATCTCTTTCGAACCTGAATAGTTATAGGCAAGTGTAAAGTCCCCAACACTCACGACATTATATCCACGCACCTTCAGATAAGCATAATCGGTAGCAGCCCCGCTTCCGTATGTAGCTGTCCAGGTGAGGATCGATTTGCCATTCTCGCATCCGTCATCATTATAAGTAATTGTGGTACCCGAATCATTATATAACTCCAGCCAGGTGTCGAAGTCGGCGTCAGCATCATCCCCGCAACCAGTTTTGAAGGTATAGATTACTCCCGTCTTTATATTGGGAACTCTATAAACGACACACTCTTCACTAGAAATGTGGGCTTCAGCGGCAGTCTGCCAAACCATTGGCAAAACATTGAGATCAACAAAAGTAGCTGGAGGTACATCGCATGATCCACCTGCGGAGGGACCCGACTTATATTTCATTGTATAGGTCCCGGCATCTACATCATTGTATCCGCGAACCTTGATATACACATTCCCGGTAATGGTTGATGTCCAGGTGAGGATCGATTTGCCATTATCGCATCCGTCATCATTATACGCGAGTGAAGTTCCAGATGAATTATATAACTCCAGCCAGGTGTCGAAGTTGGCGTCAGCACCATCCCCGCAACCCGTCTTAAAGGTGTAAACTACTCCGTTAGTAACAGCCACCTGGTAGACATTGCATTGCTCGGCGACTACGGTACCGGTTTGAGGCTGCCAGCTGGTTGTCACAGCAGCAAGCGCAACGGGAGTAGTTGGAGGCACATCGCAAGATCCACCTGCGGAGGGACCCGACTTATATTTCATTGTATAGGTCCCGGCATCTACATCATTGTATCCGCGAACCTTGATATACACATTCCCGGTAATGGTTGATGTCCAGGTGAGGATCGATTTGCCATTATCGCATCCGTCATCATTATACGCGAGTGAAGTTCCAGATGAATTATATAACTCCAGCCAGGTGTCGAAGTTGGCGTCAGCACCATCCCCGCAACCCGTCTTAAAGGTGTAAACTACTCCGTTAGTAACAGCCACCTGGTAGACATTGCATTGCTCGGCGACTACGGTACCGGTTTGAGGCTGCCAGCTGGCTGTCACAGCAGCAAGCGCAACGGGAGTAGCTGGAGGCACCTCGCATGATCCACCTGCGGCAGGGGCTTCATAGTTATAAGCTACAGTAAAGTCACCGAAAAGGTGATTAAATCCACTAACTTTCACATAGGCGCTGGTTTCTGTGGCTGTCCAGATGAGTTTTGATCGATAATACTCGCATCCGTCATCATTGGAGGAAACCAGCGCGCCAGCCGCATTATAAAGGTCCAGTTTGGTATCAAATGAAGCAGTAGCTCCGTTGTCGCAGCCTGTCTTGA
>CAZXQU010000011.1:53766-55933 GCA_964642545.1 uncultured Prolixibacteraceae bacterium
AGGTCCAGTTTGGTATCAAATGAAGCAGTAGCTCCGTTGTCGCAGCCTGTCTTGAAGGTGTATACTTTTCCTACAATCAGGTTTAACTTATATACAGCACAAGCATCCATGATTAACGTTTCGCTATGCGTTGCCCAGCCAGTGCCGGGAGTAATGGTGAAATTGTAATGCATAGGAGTGCTGCTGCATGTACCACTTCCACAATCATTGGTTCCTTCAGGCTGGAAGCCCGGTGTTCCGGGATCTGCATCGGTGCCATTCTCAAGCCAGGATTCAAGAGTGAGAACACCACCTGAAACTGAAATAACATTGGCCGCATTGAATCCTAATGTGCCCCACCAGTTACAGTTGGCAACAGCAGTGCCAGCCTTAATCCCCAGGCAGTATGAATCCGCCGGGTTTGTGTTGTTATCTGAAACGCTGTTATTGTTCAGTGTTATGGAGCCTGTCACATTCACATCAATACCCCAGCGATTATCATAGATGAAATTACCAGAAAACTCGGCTGTAGGCTCATTGGCAACTACACCTTGTTCATTGTCGTGGATATCGTTGTTGTTGATCTTGACTCCGGTAGCGCCACCGTCAATGCAGATACCTGCAAAACCTGTAATATCATGTATCTCGTTGTTGTCAATGTTTGCTCCGTCAGCAGTCCCGTTTATCTGGATACCACGGCCTCCGCCAGAGATGTTATATATTTCATTGCCGGTTATATCCAATCCGGTGCCGCCGGCTTGTGCCTGAATCCCATGGTTATCTGCACCAATATCATGAATGATATTGTCACTAACATCGGCAGTGCCTGTAAAACTGCCCAGGTTGATACCGGCATATGTAGAGCCGTTGATTGTGTTGCCTGTCACGGTTATGTTTGCCGGGCCAAAGAACTCGATTGGACGCACTGCGTTGGTCAGCGTATTGTTGGTGATGATCAGACTTCCGTTATTATAAGCGCAAATACCGCCAAAATCCTGGCCGGAGATCACGTTGTCCGACACTGTAGTTGTTCCTATGATGCCCGGAGGGCCATCAAACTGCACGGCGCGTCTTCCACCTGTAATCGTATTATACCGGATCGTATTGCTGCCTGGCCCTACGTTGCTTTGCATGTAAATCGCATAGAGGTTTGCAGAGCCGCTCGTGGCCATCGTAATGGTATTCCCGGCAGATGGAGTGGCGCCCCCGATCATGTTTCCAGTAGAAGTATTGGCAAGGCCAATGGCTACATCGTCCGTCCCCCCGACTGGTCCGGTAATTGTGTTGCCTGACACAATATTGTCATCTGCCCCGTTCAGGCTAATCGCACGTGATATGTTGTCTGTCAGCACGTTATCGGCGATGGTTACACCACTGGTATTGGGTTCGAGGTCGATTCCGTAAAAGTTGCCATCGACATGGTTCCCGGTGATAGTGACTCCGGAGGATTCCCAAACAACGATGCCCACAGCTGCCCATGGAGAGAAGCGTGTATGCCCGGTGACAGTATTGCCAGTCACAGCACCTGAAGTGACATATTGTATATCGATCCCATTGAGACAGGTTGCATTCCCAGTTACCGTATTATTTGACACGGTTGCAACAGAGATCCCTTTTACCACAATGCCATCCCGTGTATAGTCGTGGATATCGTTATCATTTAAAGTGAGATCGGAACTGCCATAGACGACAAGGCCAAACCCCTCATATTCCGGAGTCGCGGCAAAGTTGTGGATGGTACAGGAAAAGAGACCAGCCACAGTGCTACCGGCATCGTCCACATCACGGAAGAACACCCCGTCTATCTGGCCTGTACCTGCTGTCTTGTTCTTTCCGTTGAGGTTAAATGTAAAGCCCTCAACACGGACATCAATCGTACCGGCGGAAGCATATGCTGCCAGGAGGTAGTCGTGGATGATGGCGCTTTGTGTCACACTACCAGTCCTAACGTCCGGAGCTGTGATTGTGGTCGTAGCTTCCCCGGCGCCAATCAGGTCCAGTGATTTGTTGATTGTTAATTGCTCCGTGTAATTTCCGGCAGCTACAATAATATTGTCTCCGGGATTGGCTGCATTTATTGCCGCCTGGATAGTTCCATAATCTGCAGGAACGTGAATATCAGCTGACCAAACTAAACCTGAACTCAGCATGACGATCATGACCATCAATGTGCGTGCGTAAACTTTTG
>CAZXQU010000012.1:0-55884 GCA_964642545.1 uncultured Prolixibacteraceae bacterium
GTTTGAGTGTTCAAATAATGATTTTTCCATTGTTATCTATTTTTAATTCGTAATTCGTAATTCTTCACTTTTTTATCGACCATCCCCCTTTTAATCCAAATACAAACCAAACCAGTGCCAGTACACCCAATCCGAATATGGTATCTCCAATCACTCTAAGCCACCTGAAAAACTCCATCGTTGGGTCCTGCATGAATTCGGCTGATCGGGCATACCAGAGGCCGTATTTCACGCTTACCCAGGTTTGGGCCAGCCCAACCGGCAGCACACTGATCAGAACCATGAGAGCCAACCCGATATTAATCGACCAGAAAGCGAATTTAATCCACTTATCTTTCCACACGGCTTCCGGGTTCATGCTTTTCAGAACAAAGAGCATCAGACCGATACCCAGCATTCCATAAACACCAAAAAGGGCGGTATGTCCGTGAACAGGTGTTGTGTTCAATCCCTGCATATAATAGAGTGCTATCGGGGGATTGATCAGGAATCCGAAAATTCCGGCCCCAACAAGATTCCAGAATGCGACTGAAAGAAAGCTGTAAATCGGCCATTTGTATCCAACCAGCCAGGCTGTGCTCCGGGATAACTTGAGGGTTCCATATGCCTCAAAACCCATGGTTACAAGGGGTACCACTTCGAGTGCGCTGAAGGTGGCTCCCAAAGCCAGAATCGCTGTTGGTGTCCCTGTAAAATAGAGATGGTGGAAGGTTCCGAGGATTCCCCCGGAGAGGAAGATAATAGTGGCGAACATTACACTGCTTGTAGCGGTGACTACCCTGATCAATCCCATCCTGACGAAGAGGAACGCCATTGCCACTGTGGCAAACACTTCAAAGAAGCCTTCCACCCAGAGATGAACTACCCACCAGCGCCAGTATTCGGCAATGGCAAGGTTCGTTTGCTGTCCCCACATCAGTCCTGCACCATAAAAGAGAGCTATTGCAATAGAAGCAATAAGAAACATGGATAACAACGACCGGGTCTCTTTTCCCTGTTTGAATGCCGGGGCCAGAGCCCTTGCCATCAAACCCAGCCAGATGAAAAGACCGATAAAAAGGAAGATCTGCCAGAAACGTCCTAAATCTACATATTCATACCCCTGATGACCGAACCAGAAATTCTGTGTCAGTCCGAGTTTCTGCATCACACCAAACCATTGTCCTATGAGGGATCCGACTACGATCACAAGCAAAGCTAGGAACAGCACATTGACGCCAAGTTTCTGAAATTTCGGATCTTTTCCTGAAACCGCAGGGGCTATGTAAAGACCTGTAGCAAGCCATGAAGTCGCTATCCAGAAGATCGCCAGCTGAATGTGCCATGTCCGAGAAATTGAATAGGGCAGCCATTCTGATAATGGCAAACCATAAAATGCCTGACCCTCTACGCCGTAATGCGCGGTGATGACACCCATAATAACCTGTACGAGAAGAAGCGCTGAAACAATCCAGAAATACTTTAGTGTAGCACGCATGGAGGGAGTTTGAATCCCACCTGTCAGCGGATCCTTTTTCGGTAGTTCTTCCGGTGTCAGGTGCTCTTCTTTTCTTGTTGCATAATACCAAACCATCAGACCAATTCCGGCCAGCAGCATCATGACACTAAAACCAGTCCATAAAATCAGTGAGCTTGTAGGAACGTTGGCTACCAACTCATCAGGAGGCCAGTTATTGGTATAGGTAATATCACTGTCGGGACGATTGGTAACACAGGCCCAGGATGCCCAGAAAAAGAAGGCATTCATGTAAGCCATACGCTGCGGATCATCAATGGTATTGAGCCTGACAGCATAGGCATCACGCAATTCGTCGAAGGCAGGATCATCCATGAAAAGGCTCTGGTACTCCTTGCTGATAGAACGAATTGCTTCTGCGCGAACAAGTGAAACAAGGATAGTTCCAGTTTTCGGATCGTAGGTGTTTGTCCTGAGATCATCCTGGGCGCGTACTTTCAGCATCGCCTGTGTTTCGGCAGGGAGATCGGCATACGGCATTTGATAAGTTGATTCTGCCCAGTAATTTAGAATGAATACGGCCTCCTTGTGCATCCAGTCGGCTGTCCAGTCGGGGGCCACGTAGGAGCCGTGACCCCAAACAGTTCCAAGCTCCTGGCCACCAATGGATTGCCAAACATTTTGTCCGTCTTTGATGTCCTGCCCGGTAAATAAAACCGTCCCGTCGGTCGAAACAACCGCTTCAGGAATGGGAGGGGCCTGCCTGTAGATCTCATATCCGAAATACAACAGTACCGAAAATGAAATGATCATAACGGCACTAAATCCAATCCAAAGTCCACGTGTTTTCATAAAGGTTCAATTGGTTTAAAAATTGATTATCTATTGCATTATTTCGATTTTTTACCATTTTAGCATTTCTCTTACCACCCCTCCCAACCTCCCTTAGGGTAGGAGTGAGTCCCCTTCAGGGGATTTAGGGGCATTACGCCCAATCCTCCTCCAATACATCTCCTTTGATCCCAACGATGGTCCGTTTAATCGGGACGTTCCGTCCCGCCTGCTGCCGGGCTGTTTCAGCCATTGCCAGCAATCCGCCGCAACAGGGAACCTCCATCATGATGACCGAAAGGGAGTTTATCCGGGAATCAGAAATCATGGAAGCGAGTTTCTCTATGTACGACTCCTTGTTGGTGTCAAGTTTCGGACAGGCGATTGCCAGGGATTTGCCTTTCAGGAAACGGGCATGAAAATTGGCCATGGCAAAGGGAACACAATCGGCCGTAAGTACCACATCCGTATCCCTGAAATAGGATGCCTGTGGGTTTAAAAGGTGAAGCTGGACAGGCCATTGTTTTAGTTCTGAGGACATATTTATACTGCCGAAACCTGCATTGGGGGCTTCGTTCACCTCTTTCTGATCAATGTTGAAATCCATCTCATTGTGGTCACGCAAATGTTTCAGGTGAGCCAAAATCGTGTTTCGCCCTTTTGGCATGATCAACTTCGTCAATTTCTACAATTTTTCTTTTCATGTTTATTTATGCAATTAGGTATTGTTTTACTTGTTTATACATAAAAAAATTAGAGATATTTATCCAGGGTTTGTCCTTTCAGGAATAGTTTAAACTCCACGGTCATTTTATTGATCACGGTTCCCATAATGCACTGATCATAATTGCAAACATCATACGCCAATGGGCAGTCAGTCTCTTCAATAGGGCCTTCGATCGCTTCGTAAACTTCCAGTAAATCGTACTCTTTCGGTTCTCTCTTCAGAGAAAATCCCCCGGCAGGTCCACGAACCGACTTCAACAGATCGCTTTTCACAAGCCGCTGTAGCACTTTTGCTATATGGTTTTTTGAGAATCCCGTAAACGCTGTGATCTTAACCACATTGATTCCATTCCCGGAGCGGGCTATTAACACCATGCTATGAATCGCAATAGATGATGCTTCCGAAAGAGAGAAAATTTTAGACACAAAACCTTATTTAGGTATTTGAATACGCAAATGTAAAAATAAAATTTATAGTTCCTGCAAAAAAACAAAAAAATAATTAAGTTTGTTTCCAATTCGTCCTTTTCCAGCCATGAACAAAGTAATTACCAGTCTACAGAATCCGTTGATTAAGCACCTTCTTTTACTTCAGGAGAAATCAAGGGAGCGAAGAAATTCCAACCTGATGGTAATTGAAGGAACCCGGGAGATCTCCCTTGCCATGAAGGCGGGGTTCAGGTTGACTTCACTGTTGCATTGTCCTGATTTATTGCCTCAACCCCAATTTCATAAACTCTATCCACCGAATCGGGTTCCGTGTGATGTGACTGAAATTTCTGTTGAGGTCTTTAATCGCCTTGCTTACAGAAAAGATGCCGGAGGAGTAATTGCCTGTGCACCGAGCGAACCAAAACGTCTTGATGGTCTCGTCCTGCCTGATTCTCCACTTATCCTGGTACTTGAGTCGGTGGAAAAACCAGGCAACCTGGGAGCAATTCTCCGAACTGCCGATGCTGCAGCCATCTCAGCTATTATCTTGTGTGATCCGTTAACCGACTTATATAATCCAAACACGATCAGGGCAAGCCTGGGGACTATTTTCACCAACCAGGTTGCTATGGCATCAACAGATGAAACGGTTGCATGGCTTCGGGGAAAAGAGATCAACACCTTTGCTGCAACATTAACAGGCGATACCTGGTATCATGAAGCAAACTTTACTGTTCCATCAGCCATCGTCATGGGTTCTGAAGCATTCGGACTCTCCGAAAGATGGTTATCAGCAGCCGGTACCTGTATCAAAATACCGATGAACGGGAAAGTCGACTCTCTGAATGTTTCCACCTCAGCAGCTATCCTTGTTTTTGAGGCGATGCGTCAGCGCGGATTTATTTGTACTTCTCATCTTCCGGCTTGAGAATCAGGAAGCCTTTGGGCATTTTACTCTTAAATTCAATCGCCTCTCCCGTTCCAGGATGGAGAATGGAGAGATAGTATGCATGCAACCGGATACGTCTTTCAAATTTGTCATCGGCGCCATATTTTCTATCTCCCACTACCGGGCAATCCATCTCCGACAAGTGAACCCTGATCTGGTTCTTCCTCCCCGTTTCAAGTTCTACCTCCATAAGTGTATAACCGGGAGTTCGATCCATCACCTTATAATGCGTAACAGCCAACTTTGAGTTTTCGGATACCCTCCCCGAGAACATCTTCTGGTTGTTCCCCTGAACAAGCCAGCTGCGAATAGTACCTTTATCTTCTTCTGGTGAGCCTTCAACCAATGCGTAGTATAATTTCCGGGTATTTTTCCAATCATTTTTCAATTTCTGCTGAAGTTCCTCTGTTTTTGTAAACACCAGCAACCCCGAAACCTCCCTGTCGAGCCGATGCACCACATAAAGCCTCTCCTTGCCATCCGAATTCTCTTTCACATATGCCAGTAATTCCTTGAAGAATGATGTCCCTCCCAAACCACGGTCTCCCACAGTCAGCATCCCGGCAGGTTTTTCCGCAACCAGAATGGAATTGTCTTCATAGGTAAGCGGATAGGGAGGATTGATCTTGCTGCGGTGAACAACCTGTTTGATATATTCCACTTTATCGCCAGGATTAACCACTGTGGACGGATTGGTGTTCATCTTGGCATTCACCTTTATATTTCCGTGGGAAATAATTTTTTTAACCGTCGTTTTTGAGGCCTCACGAAACTCCTGAAGTAGAAGCTCGCTCAACGTCATGGGGGCAGGTACCTGAATGATCATAAGGAGAGGGATAAGGCGATTTGTAAATAAACCGGTTGGTGATCGGAATCTTCAAACCCGGTTTGGAAGGTTTGAACATGAAGTAGCTTGATATTTGGTGAGACCAGGAAAAAATCGATAGTGGTAACGGGAGTCGTTCCTTTCTGATAAGCGTTGTCTACATTACGATTGGTTGGACGTTGCGGGTCAAACGCAAATTCCCAATCCGGAAAAAAAGTTTGTAGGTCAGTAAATTCAACCTGTTTGACCTTGTCTCCCGTGATGATCTTTGCCGGATCAAACACCGGTGGGTTTGCGTTCCAGTCCCCTCCAGCAATAAGATAATTTCCGGCCTGATATTCAGCAAGCATAAACGTACTGATTGTCTCCATCTCTCTCTTTCGCAGGATGCCTCCTGTGTCGAAAGCCGAATTGTGAATATTGAGAACCACCAATTGATTTCCATCGGCCAGGGAGAAACGCGAGGTCATGAAGCATCGTTTCAGGTAAAAGAGCCGGTTGGGCCATTGAACATGCTTGTCAAATCCGTGCCTGGTTACTGCATCCGGAAGAAACCGTGAACAGGTTACATGTCCGGATAGGACACGTCCCATCGGGTCTGCAACAGGCAGCGGAACGAACCGGCAGTCGTAGTTGGTGGCAAACGCAATGCAATACCCGGGAAGCAAGGTTTCCAGCCAGTTCACCTCATCGAGGTAATAACTTCGTTTCGCCTCCCGGTCTATCTCCTGGAGAAGGATGAAGTCTGCCGAATCATGCTCCCTGAGGAAGTCTCCGATTCCGGAAATGGATTGTCTAAAGAAGGATTTTTCAGGCCGTGCTCTTGTCCCTCCATCGTAAAAGAAATCCATCTCTTTTCCGAGTCCTCCGTAGCCGATATTCCAGGTGATCAGAGAAAATACTCTCGTTGTATCCATCTTTTCGGAGGGAACTCCGATAACTTCAACAGATTCAATTGGATCAGGCCGATATTCATTGAAGATACTGAAGAGCAGAAAAACTCCGAAAAGGATCACAACCAAACCAATAATCGATCCTGAGATCCATGCAATCACCCTTCGCAATGATTTCATTCCTATTATGCTATCGCACGAAAGTAGTTATTTTTTTGTAACATTGTATCCATGATTCGACCGCTCGTAGAGGGGCTTTTTCTTGGACTGACCGTGGCTATTATCATTGGCCCGGCTATGATTGCATTGATCCAGACCAGCATCAAGTATGGAGCCTGGCATGGCATATACCTGGCACTGGGAATTTTTTCGAGCGATCTGACGATTGTAGTAGGCAGTTATTTCGGAGCCTCTCAAATTCTTGGGAATCCCAAAAGCCACCTGATCCTTGGAATCATTGGCGGATTGATCCTTTTGCTGTTTGGTATCGCGACCCTGGTAAGAAATGTCTCTGAAAAAGAGACTGTTGAAGCCATCCGGGAATTGAAATTCAAGCGTGGGGGCTTCTTTACCTATTTTTTCAAGGGCTATTTTCTGAATCTGGCCAATCCCTCTATCTGGTTTTTCTGGATCACCTCTGTGGTAGCTATCAATTCCAGTTACGGAGGGAATAGCAATAAGGTTGCCTTTTTCTTCGCCGGGACACTATTGATGGTACTGATGACAGATATCCTGAAGGCTGTACTCGCCAATAAGATACGAACCGCTATCAGTCCGCAGGTGAAACTCTGGATCAACCGGATTGCAGGGATTCTTTTCCTGATCATCGGGTTGTTTGTGATCGGGAGTTCAATCTCAGAGTATTTCTACGGGATATCCTTGATAAATGGACAATTAACCCAATAAATAACACAATCATGGAACAAAAAGGCAAAAAAAACTGGTGGTTTCTGGTAATCAACGGATTGATCGCAATCCTTTTCGGATTCTTTCTCCTCTTTTTCGATACAGACCTGATCAAGTTTCTTATGATCTATATCGGGATCGGTGGCGCAGCGGTAGGTGCCATTCTGCTAATTGCAGCAATCCGGAATATCAAAAACGACAAGCACGCAGGAATGCTGCTTTTTGAATCAATCCTGACCCTTGTGATCGGTTTGATCCTGGTACTGTTTCCCACTTTCTCCCTGAAATTCTTCTTGATAATCATTGGAGTATGGGCAGTCATTCTCGGAATTGTTCAGCTCGCGATCCTGATCAACATCAAGGAGAAAATAGCCAGTAAGAACATTCTGCTTTTCAACGGAATCCTCACCATGGTTTTGGGAGTGATGCTCTTCTTTGACCCGGTAACAACGGCTGGATTCCTGTTAAAATTACTTGGCGTTTTTGCCATTATCTTCGGCATCCTGATGATCTACTTCGGGTTTGTGCTGAAGACAATAAAAATTGCCATTGAAGGTGGAACACCTCCAGCAGAGGATAAAGAGTAGTTTAATGAACTATCCTGTTTTTACCAGTTTTTCAAACTCCATTTTGTAGTTTGATCCGATTGGTATGAACTTATCTTTGATCCTAACCTGGTTTCCTTCGATCATCTCTACTTTTGAAAGAGATATAACGTACGACTTGTGAACACGTGGGTACTTGGCCGGAAGCAAGATGGATTCGATATGTTTCAACGATTGGTAACTTACAATCATCCGCTCAGTTGTGTAGATCTTTACATAATCGCCTAACGCTTCAACATAGAGCAGATCGTTGAGGTTTACTTTGAATGTCTTCTTGCCTGATTTAACAAATACGAATTGTTCTTCGTTGGAGTAGTCACTATTTACTTCCTGATTATCCTGGTAGTTTCTGGTAGCCAAAACATCCTGAGCTTTATGTACAGCTTTTAAAAACCTGTCAAACCCAAATGGTTTCATCAGATAATCAATTACATCCAATTCATACCCTTCGAGGGCATACTCAGCATAGGCAGTTGTGATAATGACCAGCGGGGTACGCTTCATGGTTTTCAGGAAATCAATCCCGCTTAGCTTTGGCATGTTGATATCCAGAAACATCAGGTCTATCTGTTGCTGGTGTAAATATTCAATCGCTTCCACAGCCTGGTTGCACTTCCCAACGATTTCGAGAAAGGGCAAATCCTGGGCATACTTCTCAATCACCCGCTGGGCAAGAGGTTCATCGTCGATAATGAGGCATTTGATTTTCATGAGTTCTTGATGCAAATACAAAGTTCAACACGATAGGTGGTCCCGGTATTGATAACATGAAGGTCATGCTTGCCCGAATAAAGCAGGTCCAGGCGTTTTTTCACGTTTTTCAGTCCAAAGCCAGCCGATTTATTGTCCATCAAAGATACGGAAGAGTCCGTATTATTTGCAATCGAAAAATATACCTGGTCGGGAGTCTCTACGTTAAAATCAATGTGAATGTAGGGCCCAAGGGCAGGCGTTTTACAGCCATGCTTGAATGCATTTTCAATGAAGGCAATGAACAAAAGAGGGTCAATTCGTGTGTTCAGGTAATCTCCTTTTACATTAAATGTCACCTTCAGGTTCTCGTCCGATCGCATTTGTTCCAGGTATACGTAGCTTCTCAGAAAATCAAGTTGTTTTTTAAGAGGCACCTGGTTGTCCTGAGATTCGTAAATCACATACCGCATCAACTCTGAGAGCTTCAGGATCATTTCAGGGGTTTTCTCCGATTTATCAAGACTTAACGAATAGAGGCTATTGAGGGTATTGAAGAAAAAATGAGGGTTTACCTGTGATTTTAGCGCCTGAAGCTCCGCTCTGACCTTCTGTCCCTCCACCTCTTTAACTCTTAAAACAGCATCCTGCAGAGCAATGGAGTCACGCATAAATTTCAATAATGTTGTGATGATCAGAAACAGCGAGACAAGGATCATCTCGGCAATTGCTTCATTGATAAACTCCGGGTGTTCCTCCTCAAAAATATGTGATGTGAAGTAGTTGAGCAGAATAAAAAGGAGGATATTCCCTACCTGAAGGATGGAAAATAAAATGAATTTTCGCTTGATAAAAAATTTCGGTATCAGCCATAAGAGGTTTATATAGACCGAAATAGCAAGATAAAAGACTGAAACGAGAATGGAGACAGCCGTACGCAAATCAATCTCGTCTATCCTGAATCCTCGTGTATATATTAAAAGCAGCAGGAAGAAAGCGATGCTGACAATCCAGAAGAGAATATGAGGAATGACAAAACGTTCCTTCAGCTGTCTGTAAAATCCTTTTAACATAAATTATTTTAAATGCCTGCAAAGATGGAAATAACCCTGATGCCAGTCAATTTTTTTTGACTATCCACTGTTTTTGCCTGATATTGTCTTATTTGGGGCGGATAATCAGTGATATCGAGAGGGTAGCTCATTTATCTAAAAAAATTCCATGTTCAGAAAATTGTGTGTAATATTGTGTCTTCATTCAATAAATCCCTGACATTATGATGACAAAGAGATTCATGTTATTGACCCTGGTGTTGACCAGTATGATTTTCCTGCTGCTTCCTGGGAAAAAGATCCAGGCCGGAAATCCGCCTGACGAAGGTATGTGGCTGCCCATTCTTATTGAACGGCTGAACTATGTCGACATGCAAAAAATGGGCCTTCACCTCACCCCTGAAGAGCTATACAGCGTAAACCATTCCAGCCTGAAAGATGCTATCGTTGGCCTCTCCTCCAGGAGTCCGGCTAATGGAGGTTTTTTCTGCACGGCTGAAGTTGTTTCCGACAAAGGTCTGATCTTTACCAATCACCACTGTGGATACAGCGCTGTTCAAAATCACAGCAACACCGAGCACGATTATCTCACCGATGGCTTTTGGGCTTACTCCATGGATAAAGAGCTTTCCAACGAAGGGATGATGGCCTCGTTTCTGGTACGAATTGAGAATGTAACCGATTCCATCATCCCATTTCTTGCCGATTCTATTTCAGAGTCTGACAGGGGAAAGAAAGTTCGGGAGATCTCCGGTCGCATCACCGACCGTGCTTCTGAAGATGGAAAATTCGAGTGCAAAGTCAGCTCCTTCTACAGCGGGAATGAATATTATCTCTTTGTCTGGAAAACTTACAAAGATGTGCGCCTGGTGGGAGCGCCACCATCCTCTATCGGAAAGTTTGGTGGCGACACCGACAACTGGATGTGGCCCCGTCATACCGGAGATTTCACGATTTTCAGGATCTACGCCGACAGCACAAACAATCCGGCCGACTTTTCTGATAACAATGTCCCGCTGAAACCCGATTACCACCTTCCCATCAGTTTGAAAGGTGTGAAGAAAAACGATTTCGCCATGATCTGGGGATATCCAGGAAGAACCAGTCGCTATGCAACTTCCTATGAAATTGAGTACAATCTTAACGCTTTTTATCCCGTAATCATCGATGTTTTTGGCAAACAGCTTGAGGTGATGAAAGCACGGATGGAAGTGAACTTAGCGGCAAAAATAGCCTATTCTGAGAATTATGCCGGCCTTTCCAACACATGGAAAAACTTTATCGGCCAAACCAAGATGCTGCGAAAAAACCATGTACTTCAGAAAAAACAGGAGCTGGAAAACGATTTTACTACGTGGATCGATGATAATCCCATGCGGAAAGAGAGATACGGAGAGGTGTTGCCGGAGCTGAGGACCGGCTATGAAAAACTGGGCGAAGTGAGTGTGCATTTCTTCTACTCCAGGTTTGCCGGAGGCGGATTGGATATTGTTGGATTTGCCGAGGGATTTGGCCCGCTGAAAGAACAATTGGAAAATAAAAACAAGGCTGCTATTGAAGAGACCATCAATGGGTTGCGCGCTGTTGTTACAGACCATTTCCAGGAGTGGGATTTTGAGATTGAGAAAAACACTTTTGCTGAGATGCTCAGGCTCTATTCGAAAAAGGTCAAGAAAGAGGACCTGCCCTCTATCTTCACCATGATTGAAGAGGATTACAACAACGATTTTTCGGCTTTCGCCAACGACGTCTATACTACGAGTGTGTTTGCCACAGCGGAAAGCGCCAACGCATTCCTTGACAAACCCTCTCGCAAGGTATTCAAGAAAGATCTGGCCTGGTTGACCGCTCAATCCATGCAGGCTGAATCGGGTAAATATATGGGTGCATTCGGAGCCGCCCGGTCAGGTCTCTCCAAACCAGACCGCCTGTGGATGGATGGGCTAAGGGATATGTTCCCCGACAAGATGTTTTACCCGGATGCCAACTCTACCATGCGGTTTACCTATGGCAAGGTACTCGACTATTTTCCTGCCGATGCCGTGCATTACGAATACATCACAACCCTCGACGGCGTGATGGAGAAAGAAGATCCCAGCAACGAGGAGTTCATCGTGGATGCGAAACTGAAGGCACTCTGGGAGGCCAAAGATTACGGCCCCTATGGCCAGGATGGCAAACTGATAACCTGTTTCCTGACAACCAACGACATCACCGGTGGAAACTCGGGCAGTCCGGTAATCAATGGTGATGGACAATTGATCGGGTTGGCTTTCGACGGGAACTGGGAGGCGATGAGCGGTGATATCTTGTTTGAAGAAAACCTGCAGCGCTGTATCAACGTTGATATCCGCTATGTTCTCTTCATCATCGACAAATTCGCTAATGCGACAAACATCATTGATGAGCTAACGATTGTAAAATGATATCCGCCCCCGGTCCCTCCCTACCGGTAGGGAGGGGTTTGGGATGGGTACTAATCCACGATAAGTTTTGTCGTTTGGGTCTCAGAACCGATGGTTGCTTTAATCAGGTAAATCCCTGTTTTGATCTTGTTGCCATCACTATTCTTCCCGTTCCATAGATATGTATGAAATCCAGGTTGGCATCCTGACTCCCCAATCAGGGTAATCTGTCTTCCGGTAAAATCAAACACCTCCAAACGCACGGTGGAAGACTCCTTTAGAAAGAGCTGGATATTCAGATTATCTTGCATCGGATTAGGATAGATATTCAAACCATTTTTCAGCCTCTTCTCTTCAGATGTCGGTATGGAAACTGTCGAAGTATCGTATCCGCCGGATAAACAGGAGACCAATCCATTCCTTCCACCAAGAACCATCTCCATGGTTGAGTCCCCAACAATGTCGGAAATGGCCGTAATGGCATCAACGGGTGTTGGTACCGGAACCGATGCCAGTTCAGTTCCCTCCAAACCATCCAGGAAATAGGCGTAGTTATTGTTGTACAGCGTTCCTATGATGGGATCATTAGTGCCATCAAAGGTCACATCACCGATATTTCCGACATTGGAGGATTGATCAGCAAGTGGTGTAGTCCACAGGTATTCGCCTGAATATCCATTGATCACAATTCCCATGGGATTGCTGTGTGCGACCAGGATGTCACGGTATCCGTCTTTGTTCAGATCACCCATGTCCTGCAGTCTGTTGATAATGAACGATCCGATATTGATAAAATGGATGTTGGCGCCATTAACTGCATTAACAAGCAGGATTTGTCCGCCAAAGCCACCGGCAGCCATATCTTTGATGCCGTCGCCATTGATATCGTCCAGCTGCATCAGACCCCAGGTTGAGGTTCCGCTAGGGTAGTTTGTCCAGAAAACAACCCCGGTTGCTCCGTTGATCCCGAATAGCCTGGCCGAACTCTCCTGCTGGTTTGATCCACCAGCCAAAACGTCCGGTTTACTATCTCCTGTGAAATCTTCGACTCCTATCACAGAAAAAAGTGGTCCTGAGTCGGGATTGCGGCGTTCCCAGATCGAAATTCCGGTTAGGCCGTTGAGGCAATAGACCCGAACCGGGCCTGTGTTGTTTCCGTCATTCCCGGTACAGCCAAGTACATCAGCTACTCCGTCGTTGTTGTAGTCGTACCTGGCATCCACCTGGTACACCCATCCTCCTCCACCATATTCGTGAGTGTCGTGTTTCCATATCTGTATTCCTGTCTTTCCTGAATAAGCGGTTATTGAGCGATCCCCACCTGCAGTCCCTACAATGACATCGCGGTAGCCGTCGTTATTGATGTCATCGATGGTGGTCATGCACTTCTGGCTGTATGTATATCCGGCGTAAATCTCCGTTGCCCAGAGTATATCCCCTGTGCCGGAGGCATTTCCATTGAAGCACCGGATATAGTCATCCTCCGAGCCAACCAACACATCATCAACCCCGTCACCGGTGATATCCTGGATGGGCACAATCGCTTTCGGACTGTTGTCATAACTACCTGTAATCGTATAGCTCCAGAGGGGAGTGCCGATTGGATAATTGGTCTCAATACCCGTTCCCTCCAGGGTCACATCCAGCGATCCCTGGCCTACAGCATCCGAAACGATCGTCAACGTTCCGTTATAGTCAATTCCCTCTTCGGGATGAAACCAGATGCCAATCTGAGCTGTTCCGTTGGTAGATACGGTCATGGGAAGAACCACCGATTCATCAACAATAAAGTGCGGGTCACTCATATCAAGGCCCGTGATGGTAAGGGTAGAGCTCCCGTCGTTTGTTACCGGCAGATACCATCTTGAAAAGGCACCTGCACGCCGGTTACCCCAGTCGTGGGAAGTATAGGGAAGCGAAATATGCGGGCCGTCGTAAACACCCTGGCCAGTCAATGTGACATACACTGAAGGATTAATAGGATCGGTTGAATTAATGCTGACCTGCGTATTCAGAGGGGTTGCGGTTGTGGGTGAAAAGGTAAACGGGACATTCACACTGCTGCCTGGTGACAGGATATAGGGTGTCACGAAAGATGTTGTTATCGGCTGTCCGCTAGGTATCCCGATGCCGCTGATAGTAAGGTTTGCAGTACCTGTGTTCTCAACCAGGCAGTTCCAGGTTGAGTTGTTGCCGAGGGTGACATTGCCATAGTTGTGTGCTGTAACAGGAACATTGATAACAGGTGTGCCAGTCCCTGCCAAATCCACTTTATACAGGACACTATTTGTGCTTCCTCCGTCACAATACCAGAGATAAGTACCATCCCAGACAATACCTGAAGGGTCTGTATTCTCGGAAGCATGGCTCTCAAGCACAGTCCCGGTATTGGTCACCTTGTATAGCATATCTCCCCAGTAATCGGCGATCCAGAGATCGGATCCATGGGTGCAGATATCCCATGGCTGGTTGTTTGGAGGTGTGAATTGGGATAATACGGTTCCAGAGGCGTTGATATTATAAACAATTCCCGGATCGGGATAGTAGGTGCACACCCAATAGTTGCCGGCATCATAGGCAATCCCCGACATATAATGGTCAGGCAGGTTAAGCGTTGAGATTGTGGTGCCCGACATGGAGAATTCAATGGCGGTGGCGGGAACTGCCGTTGCCGTAACGTGATCAGTTGTCACCAGGTTCGGAGATTTATAGGTTAATCCAAATGCATCATCGAAAGATCCGGTACACTGCAGGGTGGAGCTTCCGTTTGTGGGATCGAATTTGTATATCTGGTTTCCATTTGATCCATAGATCCCAAAATAGATGTAGGTTCCATCCCAGGCCAGCCCTGATGCTTTCCCGGGAACTGAATAGGAGGCCACAATTGACCAGATGTTAGGTTGCTTGCTCTCCTGACCGTTGGCTGAAAGGATGAGGGAACATGCTGCAAGCATGAAAATGGGACGGAATTGTTGAATCGTTTTCATGGACAAGTGTTTTACTTTCGAAATCTATCTAACAATGAATGATCATTGATCTCTTTGGAGAGACCTTCAATAATATCATAGGGGACCTCAAACAGATCAAGAATTGTCAACGCATCTAAACAGTTGTTGAATAAAGGATCAATGTTGAATCCGATAATTTCAGCATTTACACTGAGGTATTTCTTAATGAGAACCGGTGTCTTATAAATCGGATCGATACTGCTGATAAAGCGGTCGAGCCGGCTGATGTCTTTCCCCACATACTTCAGGAAAAGCCGCTTGTTGATCTTCCGGGGAACCCGAATGGTAAAAGGCTTATTTGGATGGATATATTCAGAGAATTCGGAATTATAAAAATTGGCTTTCAGAAATTCGACCGCCAGCGCTTTGGAGACATCAAGGAATTCATTGCTCATGCTTACGGGACCCATAAGATATCGGTATTCAGGGTTTTTTATCAGCAGGTAGAGAATTCCTTTCCAGAGCATGAACAACGACATCGTCTTCTTTTGATACTCTTTGGTGATGAAAGAGCGACCCAGTTCTATCGATACTTTCAGCACTGTTGAGAAATCGGGATCTATTTGAAAAAGTGTGCTGATGTAAAATCCCGGAATGCCATACTTGTCAAAAATCTCCCGGCCCTTCCCCACACGGTAGCCTCCCACAATCGCATTCGCCTCTTCATCCCAGATGAACAGCTGATCGAAATACTGGTCGTAGTGGTCCAGATCGAAACTTTTGTTGGTTCCCTCGCCGACACTCCGGTAGGTAATTTCCCGCAAACGCCCTATCTCTGTTGTGATGTAAGGAATCCGTTCAGTGGGAGAGCAAAAAACAGAGAAATTCTGTATCTGGAACAGCTTGAATTCATCTTTGATAGCCGTAATCTCGTTAATCAGGTGCTCCTGTGGAACTTCATCGATCACCGTTTCCTGTGCTGCCGGAGCAGGAGCAATAGATGCCTGCCTTTTGATATTCGACAACGGAATCCCAAGAGCATAGGTCTTCATCCTGAGAAATTTACCAAACTCCCGGAAATCCTCAAATTCATCCTGCTCTTTCACCTGAATAGAAGCTCCAACACGGATCCGGATCGTTCTTCCCCGTTTATTGAAAAGTTCGGAGGGTAATTTCACTGTCCTTAGCAATGGATGGATCATTCCTAAAAAATGGAACATCGTGCTGTTTGAACCATCGAAATAAACCGGTACCACAGGTACTTTCGCCCTCTTGATGAACTTTAGCATAGAGTGCTGCCACTCTTTGTCGGCCACGCCCCGGTATTGAAGTTTAACTGTTGAAACCTCACCGGCCGGAAAGATTCCTATCGGATGACCTGCCTGAAGGTGAAGGAAAGCATCTTTCAACCCGCCAAAACTTGACCTTACATCCTTGTATGCCTCAAATGGATTCACTCCTAAAAAGTAGGGTTTTATCGGTTCTAGCTTGGTTAGCAGAAAGTTTACAAGCATTTTATAGTCGGGCCTGACTTCAGGAATGATTTTCATAAGTAAAATCCCGTCAATCGCCCCATAGGCATGATTTGATATGGCAATAAAGGGGCCAGTTTTGGGGAAGTTTTCAAGTTCCTGCTCATCCACAGCATAACTGACTCCTACACCCTCAATCAGCTGATCAATAAAATCCCGTGGCCCAAGGTCACAAATCTTGTCATACTGTTTGTTGACCTTGTCTAGCCTGAGCAGTTTGAACAGAATTTTTGCCAGCGTCTCCCCACCAAGATACTGAAGGTATTTGTTTGCTTCAACAAGTTGCTTTGGGGAGATCAGGTCCATAATTGGAAATGGAATGAAAATATATTACAAAGTTAAAATTTTACCAGTCCAAAATCCATTTGTTTCCTTCCTAAGTCAATCCGTTTCACCCTGATTGTTACTTTATCACCTAGCTTGTACTGAAACCCATACCGTTGTCCGATAACCTGAAAGTTCTCTTCGTCCAGGTAATAGAAGTCATCTTCGAGGTCGCGGAGCCTGACCATTCCTTCACATTTGGTCCCGATAATTTCTACAAAAAGTCCCCATTTACTTACGCCAGATATCAATCCTTCAAACTCCTGACCTACTTTTTCCAACATGAATTCGGCCTGCTTGTATTTCACCGACATCCGTTCAGCCTCTATCGCTTTGCGTTCCATCTGAGAAGAGTGGTCACACATCGGTTCATACATATCCTCCTTTACCGAACCAGCACCATGCAGGTATTCCTGTAAAATGCGGTGCACCATAAGGTCGGGATAGCGACGGATGGGCGATGTAAAGTGTGTATAAAATGGGAAGGCCAACCCGTAATGGCCTATATTGTGGGTTGAATAATAGGCTTTGGACATCGTTCTGATAGCAATGGTTTCAATCATGGTCTCTGTCCCGGTCCCTTTGATGTCCCTGAAAAGGTTGTTGAAAGATTGGGCCAGGGATTTATTGCTGGTAAGGGTCATCTTGTATCCCAGTTTCTTGATGAATTCAATAAACGTCTGGAGTTTCTCCGGACTTGGCGTATCGTGTACACGGTAAACAAATGTTTTTGGGGATTTTTCTCCCCGTTTCTTGCCAACATGTTCAGCCACACGTCTGTTTGCCAGTAACATGAAATCCTCGATCAGCTTGTTTGCATCCTTCATTTCACGCAGGTAGATCTCCAGGGGTTTGCCCTGCTCATCCAGCTTGAACCGCACCTCCTGGGTTTCAAAATTGATTGAACCCTTCCTGAACCTATCTCCCCGGAGCGCAGTAGCAATTGCATTAAACACCCTGATCTCTTCGGCATACTCGCCCTTCCCGCTTTCAATGATCTCCTGTACCTCCTCATAGGCGAAACGCCGGTCGGAGTGGATGACTGTCTTACCAAACCATTCGTTGAAAATTTTCCCTTTTTCATCAAGCTCAAACACCGCTGAAAAACAGAGACGGTCTTTGTGGGGCTGCAAAGAGCAGAGCTCATTCGATAACCGTTCGGGCAGCATCGGGATCACCCGGTCGACAAGATAGATGGATGTAGCCCGTTGATAGGCTTCGTCATCAACTGCAGTGCCAGGTTTGACATAATAGGAAACATCGGCGATATGAACACCCACCTCCCAGTTTCCGTTAGCCAGTTTCTGCAGGGAGATGGCATCATCAAAATCCTTCGCGTCAGCCGGGTCTATGGTGATGGTAAGGATCTTTCTGAAATCCCGCCTCGACTTGATCTCCTTTTCCGGAATCCCGTCGGGGATGGTGGCGGCCTCCTTCTCTGTCGCGCCCGAAAAGGATAACGGAAACTCAAACTCAGCCAGGATGGATTGCATCTCCACCTGGTTGTCGCCCGGTTTCCCTAGAACCTGGGTTATTTTACCGAAGGGATTCTGTGCATGTTCAGGCCACTCTGTAATGGCTACGATCACTTTCTCTCCACTTCGGGCGCCATTCAAATTCTCTTTCGGAATATAAATGTCCACAGGCATGGCCGTGTTGTCGGGAATAAAAAAAGCGACATTTTTCGTAATCTCAAGGATGCCGACAAATTGTGTTTTATGTCGTTTGAGCACTTCTACGATCTCTCCTTCCCGCTTTTTTCCTTTCCGGATGGGAAAGAGTGATACACTCACGGTGTCGCCATGAAGAGCCTTTCCTGTATTTCCGGTATTGATGAAAACGTCTCCCGATTTATCATCAGGGATAACATACGCTTTTCCCGATTGTTTCATGTCGACTGTTCCGATCATGTTGGTTTTTACCGATTTCTGGTAGCGTTGTCCATCCGGATTGATCCTGTATTTTCCACGGTTGGATTCTACCAGTTCCCGATTACGGAACAGCTCCTCTATCAACAACCTGGCCAGGTCTTTCCCAGCCCGGTCCTCAATTCCAAGCCGTTTGGAAACCTGTTTGTAATTCAGTGCACTGTGAGGATTCTCCAGGAATACCTGCAGAATGTTATTGATCATACTACTCTTTTGATCACTGTTGATACGTTGCTTTTTTGCCATGTTGGAAATTAGGAAATTAAGAAATTAGGAAACATTTGCTTCTAACAGTATTTTCGTGTATTCCGACTTCGGGTTCACATAGATCTCATCCGGGTCGCCCATCTCCACAATCTTTCCATCCTTCATAACGATCAGGCGATCTGCCATATATTTCACTATATTGAGATCGTGTGAAATAAAAATATAGGTGAGCTGAAACTTACGCTTCAGGTCATTGAGCAGATTGAGGATTTGCGCCTGGATAGAGATATCGAGGGCTGAAACCGATTCGTCGCAGATAATCAGCCGGGGATCAACTGCCAATGCCCGCGCAATACAAATCCGTTGCCGCTGTCCGCCCGAAAATTCATGTGGGTAACGGTAGTAGTGCTCGGGTAAGAGCCCAACCCTGAGCAGCAATTCGTTCACTTTTTCTATCCGCTGATGCCTGTTGCCGTAAAGATGGTGGACCTCCATCGGCTCTTTGATCGCTTCACCGATCGACATGCGGGGGTTCAGCGATGAGTAGGGATCCTGGAACACGATCTGCAAATCTCTGTGCAGCGATTTCAGCTTACGGCGGGTGAGGGTCGTGATATCCGTCTCCTTGTAAAGAATCCGCCCTTCCGAGGCAGGTATCAGCTGAAGGATCACCCGTGAGAGAGTTGTCTTCCCACAGCCCGATTCACCAACGATTCCAAGTGTTTCACCAGGGTAGAGGAAAAAGCTGACATCATCTACGGCCCGGGTCGAGTTTTGTTCTCTCCCCAACCAGCCCTTTCCCGCTGAAAACTGCTTCCCCACATGCTCTACTTTCAGAATCGGTTCAGAACTATATAATTTCTGATGATCAAGAAACCGCTGTTCGGGAGTGATAATCTCGTTTTGATGCCGGATGCCAGATGCCGTTGCCTCAACCGTCGGCAACCTCTTCAGCCTCACCTCCAACGGCGGCCGGCAGGCGATGAGTCCCTGTGTATAAGGATGTTCCGGATGATCAAACACGCGGGCAACCTCTCCCTTCTCAACAATCTTTCCCTTGTACATCACCGCCACCCTTTCGGCAAACCGGGCAATCAATCCAAGGTCGTGAGTAATGAAGAGGACACTCATGTTTCGCTTCTGCTGAATCCGTTTCAGCAAATCGAGAATGGTTTTCTGGACCGAGACATCCAAGGCAGTAGTAGGCTCGTCGGCTATCAGAAGGAAGGGGTTGCAGGAGATCGCCATGGCAATCATCACCCGTTGCTTCTGTCCGCCCGAAAGTTCATGCGGGTAAGAGCGGTACATCCGGAGAGGATCCGCGAGGGATACTTCATCGAAAAGTTCAAGTACCCGCCTCTTTGCCTCTTTTTTAGAAAATCCCAGATGCCGCCTCAGCGTCTCCGAAACCTGGTCACCGCAAGTAAATACAGGATTCAATAAGGTCATTGGCTCCTGAAAGATCATGGAAATCGCACGGCCACGAACTTGCTGCAAATCACGTTCAGGCAGGAGGTCAAGCCTGATCGTCTTCCCTGAAGGTTCCGTTAACTCTATCTTCTCAACAACGACAGTTCCAGGCGGGTCGGGGATCAATCCTAGCAGTGCAAGCGCCGTGACCGACTTCCCCGAACCCGACTCCCCTACTATACCGAAAATTTCCTGCATTTGGATCCTGAACGAAATAGAATCCACCACAACAGTCTCACGTCCTTCATTCCGGAATTTAACCGTAAGATTCTCAACATGGAGTAAGGGGCTCTCCAGCATAAAGGTTTAAAATTTAGTGTAAATCTACAGATTTTATCGTATATTTGAAACACAACAACACTAAATCCTGATGGTTATGAAAAAAATTTACAAATCAGCCATGATTAGTTTGGGTGTTTACCTGTTGACTGGAAACATCTCTGTTTCACAGGTCGCACCTCAGGCCGAACCGGTATATGGTGGTCACCTCGAACAGATAGATGCCATTCCACTAAGTGGAAGTACGACACGGATCTTTTGTTCCACCGCAAGCCCAAATTCCATGTTCTATCAGGATGTCACCGGGATTACTGGGACCGCGCCTACCTTCAGCGGATGGAGCCCTGTTCCGGATCTTGATGAAAATGACGATTTCGGGTTCATTCCATGCTTTGCTGCGGACGAATTGTCAGGATTTGTTTTCGCTGCAACAATGAACGGTGAATTTGTGGCTTCCGGTATTACTCCCGGATCGAGGTATTCTATCGGAAATTTCATAGTAGAAGGGGTGGAGGCATACCAGGGAAGACTCTTTTTTGAAAGGCGTTTTGGAACGCAGGAATGGCTATATATCTGCGATCTGGATGCTGCAGGAAACATCACATCATGGGACAGCTCTCTCATTGCCACCTCACCGGGATGGAGTTCGATGTTTCGGCCTGAAATTCATGTAAGTCCTTTCGACAACTATGTTTACTTTTTTGCTCCCGGAGCTCCGCCCTTCATCTACAGATCGTCAGACCCCTATACAACCATGTCGAACAGCACGACATGGACGGCACTTTCCGTCTCTTCCCTCAATGCAACCGGAAAAGAGTTTCTCTCCATGGGTATTGCTCCCGATGGAAGGATTTTTACCGGAAGTTATGAAGGAAACTCCAGTGGATACGACGCACGTATGGCATTTACAGATACCGACAGCGACCCCTGGACCATTGTACCTATTTCGGAAGATTGCGGACGGGGGTTGATCAGTATCACCAACAATACATCCGGAATCTACTATGTCTATTTCAGCCGTGTCTTCAGCGACGATATGGGTGCAAGCTGGATGAATCATGGAGGTGCTGACGGCACTATTTGTGTTGACCCAACTGGCGAACAGTATGCCTATGTTCGCACCGATTGGGGAAGCGGATGCTATAACAACAATGTGGGCTCAGTCACAGAGATCAATAACGGGCTACTGGCCGTTCAGGTCAACGACTTCGATATCGACATCACGAAAAATACGGCCTGGGTTGCCAGCAAATCAGGACTTTGGTATGTAACCAATTATGGCAGCACCTCCCCTTCCTGGAGTTTACCCATCTGGCCGATGGATCGTACAGTTCCATGGGTCGAAGTGGAATGTTCAAGTACCGCCGATACATTGTTCTGCGGTAATAACAGTGGTGATGCTTTCAGGCATGAAAGTGCAATGGGCCCTCCTGCTGATCCCATGAGTTATACGGAGATCTTCAGGGCAAGTGACGATGCTGCCTATCCTTATTGGAACTGGACTTACGGCACATATATTTCCGTTCTTGCCATCGACCCGTATGCCCCGGTTGAACGTATCATCATTGGATTGAACGATGCCGAAGACTGGGCAGAACCCGACTCTCTTGGCGCCGTTTTCGTTGGGGATTATACTGGTGGCTCCTGGAATTTCATCCAGATCACCGGATCCCCAATTCCCCCAACAGGAATTGATGTAAACGACCTCGAAGTTGTTGAAGAGGGTGGAAATTCGGTGATTTATGTTGGTGTTGAGTGGAACAATACATATGCCGTGGTTGGAAGTATTTATCGAATGGAGGAGGTCTCTCCTGGAATCTGGACTGTCACGCAGGATCTTAAAAACTCTACCGGAACCTATCTCTCGGCCTCCATCAAAGATCTTTGGATTACCGAAAACGATACTATCCTGGCATGTGGTACCGATGCGGCGGGCAGTACTGTCGTGTCCTATAAAAAAGCGGTAGGTGGTGCCTTTTGGACTGTGTTGCCTTCCAGCGGGTTGTTACCTCCCAACACCGGCCGCGCCATAACTTACGACGATGCCAGTTTTGATACTTACATGGCCGTGGATAACAGTCTCTATGTGTTGCAAAACGGGGCTACCGGCTGGCTCCCCTATTATACTTACCCCCAGGGTACTTCGATCCAGTTTATTTATTACGACGATCTGCTTGTTGGTACCGGAACCGGATTGTACCTTCATACCGTATCTGTTGGCGCTGAAGATCCGGGCCCGGCGACCACCCGTTCAGATTGGGTTTCAGTTTATCCGAATCCTTTCCTGTTGCATACCACCTTTGACATCATTACTGAAAACTCAGGCATTATCGAGATCCGGATTTTTGACCTGACCGGAAAACTGGTTCAGTTGATGAACAGCTCCTCTCAAGGGCCAGGGCACAGGGTAATCCAATGGAACGGAACCGGAATAAATGAAGCACTACTGGCTGAGGGAATCTACTTTTACCGAGTTACGTTCAACGGAAAAGTCAATTCGGGAAAGCTGGTGATTCAACGTTAAGCAAAATCGAACAACTTTTTTCTCATTAAACCTATAACCTTTTGGCTCTTTTCCCGATTAATGGGAAATAAAAGAGTTATGTGGATGAATGATTTTTTCTCGTTGGTCTATCCCAGGATATGTACCTGTTGCGGGAATAGCTTGTGGAGAGGTGAAGAGGTGTTATGTAACCTGTGCGAATACCATTTGCCAAAAACCTGGTATCACCTGGAACACGACAATCCGGTCAGCCGGATTTTCTGGGGACGCGCGCCAGTAGAGAGTGCTGCCTCCTTTCTTCATTTTAATAAAGGGAATCAGGTCCAGCACCTGATCCATCACCTGAAGTACAAAGAGCGGAAAGACATTGGTGTATGGTTTGGTTCGCATTACGGGGCGTTCCTCAGAAGTTCACCGCTGTTCAGGTCGGCCGATGCGATCATCCCGGTTCCGCTGCACCGGAAGAGGTATCATTCCAGAGGATTTAACCAGAGTGCACAGTTCGGTATCGGTCTGGCCGCCAGCATGAAAATTCAGGTTGAGGAACAAACGCTTTTTAGAACCGGGCTTTCGGAGACACAAACGCGAAAATCAAGGTACCAGCGGTGGGAAAATGTCTCCGGCATCTTTGAGGTCCGAAATCCAGGTAAACTATCCGGCGCGCATCTGCTCCTTGTCGACGATGTAATCACCACCGGTGCAACCCTGGAGGCATGCGTTCATGCCTTAAGCTCAATCCCTGACGCAAGGATTAGTATCGCTACCATTGCCACCACGGGAAACTGATCCCGTTCTTTTGGTTGCATCAGAGGATGCCTCCGACAACCAGGGGCTTTCTGAATCGGTTGACGACACCTTCGGGATGGAGTAGTTCGACATATACGACATAGATTCCCATGGATGCCTTTAGCCCGTCATCCCGGATGCCGTCCCAGGAGAACTCATTGTTTTGCCCAAGCAACACGCCGGATTTCAGTTTTTTAACGATCCGTCCGGTATTGTCGAAGATCACAACGGAGGCCTGAAAACCGGTCTCTGCCAGGGTGATGCGGATAGAGACCACATCGTTGCGGCCATCATTATCGGGCGAAAACACGGGAGGTATGATGGCAATCACATCCTCTGTCACAGCGGGATCAAGCCATTGGGAGTTTTCATAGGCGGGGGTGGCATATCCCGTGTTTTCGCCCGCAGAGTGCCAGTTGGCTGGGTCTGTTGCCGGTCTCTCAGGGTTGATCCGCTCCAGGGAGATCCCTTCGGCCGAAAAAAGTAACGGATAGTGCATGCCGCTGTGATAAGACATCCCATCGATCAACTCCTCATCCCAGGAGCGGATTAGCCTGATGGTGCCACTGCCATTTTTCATGGAGGGAAAAGAGGCCATCTCCAGGAAATGGTTGGGATTGGGTGTTTGATACAGTTTTTTGATACTTCCCGCGTTGCTGCAAACGGCCACAAAATCCAACGGAAACATCAGGTAGGGTTCACTTGTCAGGAGGACAGCGCCTTCGATACCGGCTGCAACTCCAGTATCCGAAACCAGAAATGCAAGCTCACCGAGGTTCACTACCTTGTTCGATCGATTGAAAAGTTCAATAAACCTTGAAGAACCCGGATAAGGATCGTGCAGGACCTCATTGATGACCACCTCATTCCTTCCGATGGTCTCAGGGATAGCTGATTCAGTGGTTACAGGTATTTCCAGGAGATTCCCGGCACAATCGGTAACTGGCTGCGAACCTGTGAGGTTGAAAATGGAACCAGCCGTGAAGGGTTCGGTGAAGGAAAGTCTGATGGAGTGGTAGGTTGGGGATATTGCTGAAAAAAATTCTGGTTGTATTCCTTCAGACTCTAAAACCCATCCTGAAGGGGCGCCCAGGGTTGTTGTATCAATGGGCTCTGAAAATCTTAGCTCCCAGGTGTAATCATCGTAAAAGAAACTTCTTATCAGTTCAGGAGGAATCAAGTCGGGATTGGATGCTGCAACAGAATTTCTTTCACCGGGTGTCCCTCCCCGGGCATCCTCAGAAGCGCTCCAGTTCTCACCGCATCCACAGGGATTATCCGTATCAATCATCTCCAACGACCATCCCCCCTCCTCTTTCCACGGTTCTGTAATCCAATCCGGAGAGTAGGTCACGGTATGGATGATTTGCAGGGAGTTGTTTCGCACGACCAGGGTTGACCCATCATTTGCAAGAGTGGACGCTGAAGTGAAGAGAGAGACGAATGGACCGAATTCTGCCAGTGAGCTGTCTCGGGTAACCAGGAGGAATCCATGTGCAGGAATGGACATATTGGGAAAGGTCTTCCGGGTAGAGCCGGCATCCAGCACCCATCCCGAAAGATCAACGGGATATCCGGTCCGGTTGTACAACTCCACATATTCCACCGGGGGCAATCCTACTTCCGGTTCCGGATCCATCATCACCTCATGGATGAGGATGTCGTATGCATGCGGTTCATACCGGGCAAAAGGAACAAGTGTATCGTGCATCCGGTTTCCAGCAGGGTCGAAAAGGTTCACGACCTGCAATGTGTCCATCATCTGATCTGGCAGGGGCTGATTAAAAATTAACAGTACTTCGTTTGGATTCCCCGATGGGACGATAGCCGACTCAGGATGACGCGAACTTCCAGCCAATGTATAATTTGAAAAGTTTTGTGCACCCGTTGACTCCAGAGTTTCAGAAAAGAGAAGATGGATATGCAGGCTGTCGGGCACCGTAAGGGATAAGATTGATGGCGGAACAGTATCCCTCACGATGGGACCAACATAGATATCATCCATGTAGAATTTAGTCGCATTGCTCGAGGTATACTTGCACCAGAAGCCAAACCAGGAGTCACTTTGGAAGGTATTGTCGATCCAGGAACCCTGTTCGATATACTCCTCACCACCTTCCGGATCGACCCAGGCGCTCCATAATCCTGCTTGATTCCTGGTAATTTTTATCCGCAGCGTATTGGTCGATTGCCCTGTTGAAACATCCGGGAAGTGAAAAAGAGATTGAGTTGTTTCCCCTTCCTGTCTCATCATAACGACACTGTCGCTCCCCCCTCCTATCTGTAAAAAACAACCTTTATGCGGTTGATTCAGTTCCATGTGATCGGAGGTGAGATAGACCCTCATGAAGTTGTTTGCCGAGGTGTTGAAAGAGAGTTTCACCCAGAAATCCCATTCCATTTCGTTCAGCCAGATGCCAGGAGTTGCCAGGAATGAGGTGTCGGAGCCAGCCCATTTCAGGTGCAGCTGTTTGGCGCTGTTCACCTCAAAGTGCAGGGAGTCGCCCTGCCACCTGGGATTGTGACTAAAATCACCATCCGAAAAATCATCTGCCACCTGGGTAAAACCGATTGCCGGGCCCATGAGGACCAGAAGAATAATAGAGAAAATAGCTGTTTTCATAACGTTTTCTCCATTAATCGGAAAACAGGGCAAAAGGTTATACCTTTGTCCTATGAAACTTGCAATCGTTGGTGTTACCGGTTTGGTTGGCCGAACTGCTTTGAAGATTCTCGAGGAGCGTTCGTTTCCTGTTGACCAGTTGATCCCGGTGGCTTCTCCACGGTCAAAAGGGAAATCTATCCGGTTTTATGATCAGGAGCTCCTGATCACAGATCACCTGCAAGCTATCCGTGAAAAGCCCAACATTGCTATCTTCTCTGCCGGTGGCGATGTCAGTCGCGAATGGGCGCCAAAATATGCAGCAGCCGGGATCAGGGTTATCGATAACTCATCAGCCTGGAGGATGGATCCTGCCATACCACTGATCGTTCCCGAGATCAATGCAGAAATTCTCACGGCAGATGATTACATCATCGCCAACCCCAACTGTTCCACCATCCAGTTGGTGATGGTACTCGCTCCCCTGAATAAATGGTATTCGATTAGGCGTGTGGTCATCTCAACCTATCAGTCGGTTTCAGGAACCGGAGTCAAAGCGGTAAACCAGCTCCTAAATGAGCGAAAAGGAGTCGTTGGAGAGATGGCTTACCCCTATCTGATCGATCTAAACCTCTTTCCGCATGGAGGAGCCTTCCAGGAGAACGGTTACACAGCAGAGGAGATGAAGCTGGTGCATGAAACACGCAAGATCCTGGCTGATCCATCCATTATGGTCTCCCCAACCATCGTCAGGGTGCCAGTTATGGGAGGACACTCAGAGGCCGTCAATATTGAATTTTCCAAACCGTTCGAGCTGCCGGATATCTATTCCATTCTCTCCAATATGCCCGGGATAACCATTCAGGACGATATTCAACACAACATATATCCTATGCCAATCCTGGCCGAGGGAAAAGACGATGTATTTGTTGGACGGATCCGCCGGGATGAATCCCTGGAAAACGCGTTGAATCTTTTTATTGTTTCCGATAATCTCCGAAAGGGAGCTGCAACCAATGCCATTCAAATTGCCGAATACTTGTTGAGATTCTCTTCCTGAAATCCTCTTTTCAAACCCATTAAGTATTAGTTAATTAATTCACAGCATTGAGATAGATCAATAGATTATTGATCCGAATCAAAAATTTTATCGATAAAGATCAATTTAATCTTATATTTGCATTCATCATAAAAGTGATCTAACTGGATTTCTATGAATAAGATTCAGGAGTCGGAGAATTGCAAGAACTGTAACTGCAAAACATCCATCTTCAGTAGCTTGTCACCCGACGAAGTGGAGCAGATCAATAGCGGTCGTTATACGGTTCATTATAAGGCAGGTGAAATTCTTTTTAAACAGGGTACCCCATCGCCCCATTTTGTTTGCCTCACGAAAGGACTTGCTAAATTATATATTGAGGGCTACGGAAAGAATCTTATCCTGGCCCTTGTAAAACCGGTTGATTACATCTTCGGTCCGGGAACCTACGTTGATAACCGCCACTATTATTCAGCTGCTGCCGTGGAAGAGACAACAGCCTGCCTTGTTGATGTGAATATCTTCAAGCAGCTGATCAGGCAAAATCCCAATTTCGCCGAAGAGTTTATCGGGCGAATCTCCCGCCAGGCTATTTTCAATTTCGATCAGGTTGTAAGTCTTACCCAAAAGCAGATGCCCGGACGAATAGCCGACGTTCTTTTTTACCTCCGGGAGAAGATTTACGGGAAAAACCCCTTCAATATTACCATCTCCCGCCAGGACCTTGCCGACCTTTCCGGGATGTCAAAAGAGAGTTCTATCCGTATTCTGAAGGAGCTGAAAGATGAAGGTATTTTGAAAGTGATCGGAAATACCATCGAGATCCTGAATGAAAAACAACTCCGGCAAATCAGCCAAACCGGTTAAAATATTGTTGATATTCAGCATGTTATTTGTTATTCAGCATTCACCTACCTAATTATTCATTGATATATATCATTGTATTGGCTGATCTGTGTCAATTTTCAATAGACATATATCACTATCTGGATGAATAAATCTCACCCCTTTGTTAATCCACTAACACACCGAACTTCTCTATTTTTGCTCCCAGACTGAACGCCTATACCCGTTTGTATTATTGAGAGAAAGTGAATATTAACAAAACCAAAACAGTATGAAAAAAGTATTAACCTATTTGTTTGCTGCCGGCATGATGATTTCCGCGGCAAGTTTGATGTTTACCAGCTGCACCAAAGAGGGTCCGCAGGGTCCTGCCGGAGCAAATGGTACGAATGGTGAAAATGGTCAGGATGCCAATGCAACCTGCACCCAGTGCCACAATTTCTCCGACATGATTGTTGCAAGGATCATTCAGTATGATAATTCTTTGCATGGATCAGGTCTGACCTTCGAAAGAAATGGTGTAGATTGTGCACCTTGCCACACCAGCCAGGGCTTCAAAGAATTTTGGGAGACCGGAAGTGTAGCTGAAGACATTCAGAATCCAGCTCCTGTTGGATGCCGAACCTGTCATATGATTCATGACACCTATACTGCAACTGACTGGGAACTCCGTTACACCTCCAGTTTTACCAACGCTCTTGGTCTGACTACAGACATGACAACCGAAGGTGGAAACGTAACAGGAAACCTTTGCGCCCGTTGCCATCAATCAAGGGCATCTACTCCTGTGATTACCGATCCATCTGACGACGTTAACACCTTGATCCCGACCAGTAGCCATTACGGCCCTCACCATGGACCACAGAGTGCTATGCTGGCCGGAACTGATGGATTTGAAACTATTGGCGGAGCTAACTTGCCCAACTCATGGCATACCGGTAAAACTACCTGTCAGGATTGCCATATGGCAGCTGCTTTCGGCGGCCAGGCTGGTGGACACACAATGGCTATGGGTTATGAATATCATGAGGCTTTAGTAGAAAATGTAGCTGGTTGCAACGTTTCAGGCTGCCACGATCCAGCGTTGGAAGATTTTGATTATGATGGCAAGATGACTACCACAATTGAGCTGTTTGAACTGTTGGCCGCCAAACTGGATGCAGCTGGTGTAATGTCGGCAAGTGGAACTGTTGTTACAGGTCAGCCTCGTACCCAGAAAATGCTGGCTACCATTTACAACTGGAAAATGGTTCAGGAAGACAGAAGTTTTGGTATCCATAACTACAAACGTTCCAAGGCCATGCTAGAGAATGGAATTGCATACCTGGAATCTCTAGGTTACTAATTCCTGAGTAATACATAAAAAAGGCTTCAGTTGTAAAAACTGAAGCCTTTTTTATATCTTTGAAAAAATAATTTAAACCTTTTATTATGTACAAGAGAAAATTTTTAAACATAATCATACTCATCGTTGGTATGGTTGTATTGTTTTCTTGTGAATACGAGAAAATCCAGTATGAAGATCCTCCCGACCCTACAATCCCTATCAGTTACTCCGCAGAAATTCAACCCATCTGGGATGCCAAATGCGTTGGATGTCATAGTCCCGGAAAGACTGCCCCCAACCTGGAGGCTGCCAATTCTTACGACAACCTGTTTGCCGGAGGATTTATCGATACGGTGGCCCCTAATGTGAGCATCATATACACTTGCATGAAGCCTGGGGGATCAATGGCTTCCTTTACCAACGTCCAGGATGCCGATATTGTCCTGGTCTGGATCCAGCAAGGCGCCCTCAACAATTAACGGAGTTAATATCACGAAACACGATAAAACATGATGACAATGATACATATGAAAAAAAGTATCCTGGTTTTACTCCTGCTCTTTGTCGGCTTTGGCAATATTTTTGCTCAGGAAGCTGAAGAGGCAAAGCCCGAGAAAAAACCCCTTGAGCGCGCACCTTTTGAAAGCGCCATCTTTATGGATGATCAAACCGTTAAAACATATCCTTCAAACACGTTGGAGTTTGTCCTCCAGCACCGCTTTGGAACCATCCAGAACGGATTTACCGACCTGTTCGGAATCTGGGGTGCAACCAATATTCGGATGGCATTGAACTACAGCATCACCGATAACCTGATGATCGGATTCGGTACCACCAAGAATAACCGGTACCAGGATCTATCCCTGAAGTATACTTTTTTCCATCAGCGGAAAGGTGGCTTCCCTCTAACCATCGGTTACTACGGAAATATGGCGCTTAACGCCGGCGATAAATCCAACTTTGGAAAGGATTATGCTTTTGTTGACAGATTCTCCTACTTCCACGAGTTGATGTTTGCCCGTCGTTTCTCAAGGGGCTTTTCCATGCAAATGGGATTTGCCTTTGTGCATTTTAACAAAGTAGACACGACAATTAAAAACGACGCATTCTCTATTTCAGCCATTGCACGGCTGAAGGTAAGTCCGCAAACCTCCATCGTTGCAAGTTGCGAAGTGCCTTTGATGCTTGGTTACGATACACCCTTTATCCTGAAATACGGACAAAAAGGAATTTATTACGGACCTAAGTCTCCGTTGCCTAACTTTGGATTGGGTGTTGAAATTTCAACCAGCACGCACGCATTTCACATTTTTGTCTCTGCTGCGCCAGGATTGCTACCCCAAGATATTGTCATGTATAACCAAAACAACTTCTTCAACGGAGCTATCATGTTTGGGTTTAACATGACCAGATTGTGGAACTTCTAAAACAACTATTGTTTAACTAATTAATATCAAAAACCATGAAAAAAACATTGATTTATTCAATCACATGTATGATTGCCCTCTTTTTTGTAACGGCAGTCTATTCCCAGGATGCCAAACCATGGGACATTCCAGCCAAGTACAAGACTATGAAAAGCACTGTAAAAGCTGATGATGCAGCTGCATTGGCAGACGGAAAAATGCTCTGGTCAAAATTCTGCAAATCATGCCACGGCAGCAAAGGCCTTGGCGATGGTCCAAAAGCCGCAATGCTGAAGACGTTCCCGGGTGATTTCTCTTCCGCTGCATTCCAAAAGAGAACTGACGGCGACATCTATTACATGTCATTCATCGGCAGGGATGAGATGCCCAATTTCGAAAAGAAGGTGACCAGTGAAGCCGATCGCTGGGCATTGGTTGCCTACATGCGGACCATGAAAAAGTAACATACTAAACCATGTAAGAGAAGGATGTTAAGGAGATACATACAAATTAGCATCCTTCTTTTTTACACATGTAAATAGTTAAATAAATTAGGTATGATGAGAGAAATTTACATCAGGCCTTCGTGGCTTGTCATTGTCCTCATTCTTCTGACCATCATCATCTTTGCCTTTGACTATTCGGCAGAGCCTCTGAAATACGAAGATGCCAGGAAATCCAGCCAGATGGCGCCGGAAGAACAAACTACCGACCTTGCCCAGTTCCCAAATTCTGACGAGAACCAAAAATGTTTCCAGTGCCACGGGCAGTCGAAATATACTTATGAAAATACTGAGCAGGGTCGGATGGTCAACCAGCAGATGTATACGGAACTGATCATCTCTCCAAACGATTTCTATATTTCCAATCACCGCTCTTTCAAATGCATTGATTGTCATTCGGAAGAGTATGAAAATTTTCCCCATGAAGGGATCCTTCGCATGGAATACAAGTACAGTTGCCTAGATTGCCACGAGGGGGATGAAAACTATGCACAATATCACTTTGAGGAAATTGATGCCGAATTCCAGGAGAGTGTTCATTCCGAAAAGCATAGCGATGATTTTACCTGCTGGATGTGCCACGATCCCCACACCTACAAGATCAATGCACGTACCAACGAAAACATCAAGGAGACCGTTATTTACGACAACACGATCTGCCTCGATTGCCACAGTGATTTCAGAAGGTTTCAGCTCCTGACCGACCGGGAACGACCAAACCTTATTAAAAGCCACGACTGGCTTCCTAACCAGGAGTTGCATATCTCCTCGGTCCGCTGTATTGAGTGCCATACTGAAAAAATTTCCGACAGCGTTTTGGTGAAGCATAAAGTGCTGCCAAAGGCGATGGCCGTCAGAAACTGCAAAGAGTGCCACTCCACCAATCCCGAATTGCTTGCCTCCCTCTATAAGTATGAAGCACAGGAAGTTCGTAGCCATGATGGCATTTTCAGGGGAATTACCACGAGCGATTCTGTGGTAATCGGCGCCAGTCGAAACCAAACCCTGAATATCATCAGCCTGTTACTTTTCGCGGGCGTTATTTTTGGCATCGCTATTCACGCCTTTCTAAGAATCATTAAAAAATAGACATCCATGGCACAAGAAAGATTATACCTCTATCCCATCTGGCTTCGGTTCTGGCATTTTGTAAATGCCGTTCTTTGCCTGATCCTGATTGTTACCGGAATCAGTATGCAGCTCTCGGACCCCTCTGTTGCCCTGGTCAACTTTAATACAGCCGTTGCTATACACAATATTACAGGAATCATTCTGACAATTAACTACCTTATCTTTTTTATCGGAAACCTGTTTGCTTATAACGGGAGCCAGTACCAGATGCAATTCAGGGGACTAATGAACCGGTTAATGACCCAGGCGAAATATTACGCATTCGGCATTTTCAAAGGTGAAACGCCTCCATTTCCCATAACCCTGGAGAATAAATTCAATCCGCTGCAACGTTTCTCATATGTCTTTATTATGTATCTTTTTGTTCCGGTTGTTTTCATCTCCGGCTGGGCATTGCTCTATCCCCAAACAATTCCAACTACTATTCTTGGAACCAGCGGTCTTCACCTGACCGACCTGTTCCATATCATCTCCGGTTTTATCATCTCCATATTCATGCTTGTTCACATCTATTTCTGTACGATCGGGAAAAATCCGGGGGCCAACTTTAAAAGCATCATCAATGGGTATCATGAACCCCATTAATCAGCTAACCTGTAAAACCTAATCCGTGAAAGAAGAATCAGATAACAACCCAATAAGGAGCTCCCGCAGGGATTTTCTGAAAAAAAGTCTGGTTGCTGGAGCCGGTGTGGTTGCTACCGGAGGATTGGTAGAAGCATACCTGGATACACAAGCAGCCGAATCCGGTGAAAAAGTGAAGGTACTTACTACTGGCGGTGAGATTGTTGAAGTTGATAAAGCTCATATCAAATACCCTCGTGTATCGAAAAAGGAGTCAAGGCAAGGGATTCCGGGGAAGAAATTTGTGATGGTTATCGACCTTGCACGGTGTAAAAATGCCCGGGCCTGCGTAGAGAATTGTCAGAAAGGACACTACCTCCCAAAAGGTCAGGAGTTTATGAAGGTATATCTGTTGCAGGATACCGAATATACAGCTCCTTACTGGTTCCCGAAACCCTGTTTCCATTGCGATAACCCGCTTTGCGTATCTGTTTGTCCGGTTGGCGCCACATACAAACGAAGCGATGGGATTGTGCTGATTGATAACGAACGCTGTATCGGGTGTAAATTCTGCATTACTGGATGCCCATACTCTACCCGGGTGTTTGCCTGGAGACATTACGAAGAGTTTGATGAAGATACCCAGCCCTATTCCCCGGAAGCCAGCAGTCCCGGAGTCGAGGGAACTGTTTCAAAATGCGATTTTTGTCCCGACCTGATCCGGGTAGGAAAATTACCTTATTGCGTAGCCTCCTGTCCAATGGGTGTCATCTATTTCGGAGACCTCGACGAGGATGTCGTAACCAATGGAACAGAGACTTACCAGTTCAGCAAACTGATCCGCGACAGGGCCGGTTACCGTTACCTGGAAGTTCTGGGGACCCGTCCCAGTGTGTATTACCTGCCACCTGTTGAACGCCAATTCCCTGTAAATAGAGGGTTTGACGGTCTTGATGAAGAGGTGGAGAAAAGGTATGAATCCACACCTTACGCTAAAAAACAAAAGAGAAAATAAACATGCTAAACGAAAGAGAAGAAACCCTGCTCAAGGAATTTGCCCCGCAGATCGAGCATACCAATTTTGTCCAGGCTATCTGGATGTTTTTCCTGGCTGCTATTGTCGCTTTTGGATTTTACGCTCTTTATGTTCAGATTGCTTATGGGCATATTGTTACCGGGATGCGTGATAACGTAGTATGGGGTATTTACATCGTGAATTTTATCTTCTTCATGGGAGTAAGCTACGCTGGCGCTCTGATCTCAGGAACACTTCACTTGTTCAGGGCCGAATGGCGGAAACCAATCAACCGGATAGCTGAGTTCATCACCATCATTGCCCTGTTGATCGGCCCCTGCTATATCCTGCTTTGTATCGGCCGCCTCGACAGGCTCTACTACCTGGTTATTTTTGGCCGGATTCAGTCACCCATCACCTGGGACGTCATTGCGATCTCTACCGATATTTTCGGCTGTGTGATCTTCCTCTACTTGGCTCTTTTGAGGGACATCGCTGCAATCCGTGACTTCAAGGATATCCGTCTTCCCAAATGGAGACGCAAACTATATACTTGGCTGGCACTTGGCTATATCGGAACTCCCGAGCAAAGAGAGAGGCTTCACAAAGCCACCGATATTATGGCAGCGATGGTTATTGCTATTGCCGTCATCGTATATTCCGTACTCGCATGGATCTTCAGCGTGACGCTCCAGCCTGGATGGCACAGTACCATTTTCGGACCCTATTTTGTGATCGCCGCTGTATTTTCAGGTACTGGTGTGATGATCGTTGTGATGTGGCTGTTTCGAAAACTCTACCATCTGGAGAAGTATATCACCCGACAACACTTTGTTAACGTTGGGGTCCTGATGCTGATTCTGGCTGCTCTCTTTGGATACTTTACCTTCAGTGATTACCTAACGAAATGGTATGGTTCCGAACGAAACGATGAAATGTTGATCAATCTTTTATTTGATGAGTACTACTGGCTGTTTATCCTTTCCAACTATGTTGGCGTATTGCTGCCAATGATCGTTGTGGGGATCAAAAAGCTACGGACCATAAACAACATTACCATCGCAGCAGTTGTTGTAATCCTGGCCCTCTGGGTCAACCGTTACCTGATCGTCGTTCCAACCCTGGAGTCTCCATATCTTCCCATCCAGGATTCACGGCCCGATTGGCTCTTCTATAACTCAACATGGGTAGAGTGGGCGCTAACCGCCGCCGGTGTTGCCTTTTTCGCCCTGGCATTTACGATCGGTTCCAAATTCATCCCGATCATCAACGTCAGCGAATTGGCAGATTCCTCCCCCGTGGAAGAGGAAGAGATCCTGACATAAATGATGTTAAACCAGCATATATCCAGACCTATGAAAAAGTTCACATTTGCTAACCTTATCTGGTTGATTTCATTCCTGCTTCTCATCTCTCCCACTCTTTCTGCCCAGGAAGTAAGCGAAACGGAAGAAGCCGAAACGGTGGATACATACCTTTCTTTCTTTGCAACCTATACCTCAAATGATACGGTTGTACTTACAGCAAATCTCTATATCCGAAATGGCAGAGTGCGTGTCGACCTTCAAAATGCACCGGTTTCGTTCACCATTTCAGGAGACGATGAACAGGTTATGGCTGGTGAAGTATTTACCGATTCAACCGGAAAAGCACAAATTTCCATGCCCACCTCCTCGTTGCCCCGCAACAAAGAGGGCATGATCACATACATAGCCGAGTTTGCCGGAACAGACAAATACCTCTCAACTTCAGAGATGTTTACCTCGAAGCCTGCCAGGCTTAAAGTCTCCTTCTATGAGGAAGATTCTGTGAAATTCATCCGGGTGACAGGGGCCCAGTTTGCTTCCAACGGAGAGAGTGGTCCTTTAACAGATGAGACCATTTACATTTTTGTTCCAACGCTCTTCCGTCCTATGGCCATCGGAGAGGTATGGCTGGAATCAGATGGGATAGGTTCTATGGAGTTTCCCATGACACTCATTGGCGATTCCCTTGGGAAAATAATGATAGTAGCCCGAATCGACGAGCATGATACCTTCGGCTACGTGAAAGGCGAAAGCATGAGCGACTGGGCTATTCCAAAACACCTCCTTGTGCAGGATAAGCCCACACGGGAACTATGGACACCGGTAGCTCCCCTCTGGATGATGATTACACTTTTAGTCATGCTGGCAGGTGTTTGGGGACATTATATCTATGCAGTAGTTGAACTAATTAAGATCAAGAAAAGCGCTAAAAAAGAGCCATCACAGGATAAAGAATGGTCGAATTATTCGTAGTTTTGCGGTTCATATGACCGCTTCTTTTACCATTTCAGGCTCCGTAATCAAAGGAAACCAGCTGGGAAGAAAATTAGGGTATCCCACGGCTAACCTGGATCTTCCTGATGCCACCAAATTTCATCATCTTACCGGAGTCTATGCTGCTACCGTAACCCTTGGGCCCGAGACCTGTTTGGGAATGGCCAACATCGGGTTTCGGCCAACGCTTGACCGACCCTCCTTCACAGTTGAGGTAAATATCTTTAATTTCAACAAAGATATTTACGGAGAGGAGATCTCGATCCATTTTCTTGAAAGAATCAGGGATGAGGTCAGATTCGGCACCCTTAAGGAGTTGGTATTACAAATGGAAAAAGATGAGGTGGAGTGCAGGAGAATTTTATCAGTTTTGCTTAATCCTGATACCAACACCCAGTAAACCTGGTGTTTCCATGCGAGGAATTAAGTTCTCCAGTTCAACAAGCAGTACTCCATCCTTGTTGATATAGAGTTCCTTATTAAGGACAACGGTCGCTTCACAAATTTCCATATCGCAGTTTCCCAGAAAGTTATCATCAGCATCCCTGATCATCAGTTGTAATTCTCGGATGCGTTCTTCTCCCGAAGGAGTATTCATAACCATGCTGAAGTCGAGCGATTTATATAAATAATCCTGGTTGTGCCTGGCAAAGAAAACAAGCGTGTATGGTTTTTCAGACTGCTTTACAGGAAGCTCGAACTTCAGAATATTGAACCGTTGCCAAACATGATTTTTAAACGGATAATAAATCCCGTCCGGGTCATCTTGCCGACATCCCGACAAAAGGATTAACCCGAGTAACAAAATGAGTCCGTTGATTCGTTTCATAATTATTCTTCCTTACCCAGAGTAGAGGCCGCAGGTAACCGGATTGTAAAAGTAGTCATTTTCCCCGGATCGGAGGTGAAACTGATCGATCCTCCAGCAGAGAGAACAATCCCTTTAACAATAGCCAGACCGAGGCCCGCACCACCACTTCTGGTCGTGAAGTTTGGCTGAAATATTTTATCCTTCTCTTCCTCACCAATTCCTTTTCCATTATCCGAAATACGTATAAAAATTTCTCCCTCTACGCCCTCAGTCTCCACCAAAATCTTCCCCTCTGCATTGGGTCGGGTCTCAATCGCTTCAATCGCATTATTGATCAGATTACTGAAAACCCGAAGAAGCTGCCTCTTGTCAGCGTAGATCCATTTTAAGGGTTGAGATGGGAGAAACGTCACTTCAATAACTGAAACGTCTTTATAGATCACCAATGCATTCCTAACGAGATCATCCAGGTTCAGGATTTCATTCTCGGGTTCGGGCATCCGGGCAAAGTATGAAAATTCAGAGGCAATGGCGCTCAACGTATCAATCTGTACAATCAATGCATCAGAAAATCGTTGCAACCGCGTATCCCAGTCCTCTGCCCCCTCTTGCCAAGCCTTTAGCAGGTATTGAACACCCAGCTTCATCGGCGTCAGTGGATTCTTGATCTCGTGAGCTACCTGTTGTGCCATCTCGCGCCATGCGGATTCCCGTTCCGAAACGGCCAGTCTTTCCGCGCTGACCGTCAACTCATCAAGCATTCGATTATACTCTTCAACCAGCTTGCCAATTTCGTCTTCGCGCCGCCATATCAGTTTATCATTCGTTGTCCCAATACGTATCCGTCCAATACGCAATGCGAGCAATTTCAGTGGCGATGTGATATAATTGCTCACCAGGTAGGTCACCAGGGCACCGATCAATAAAAACAAAACATAGATATTTACAAATGCGATTAAAAATGTAGATATTTCACGTCGAAGGTCATCCTGTCTTGAGAAATATGGCAGATTGAGATATCCCAGCAATTTGTTTCGCGTGTTGTAAAAAGGTACATAGGCTGAGAGGTAATTAAGATCACCGATATGTTCTGTTTGTACGAACATGGAGGTACGTTTATCGTTTAGTCGTCGGTAAGCCTGCGGGTTAATCAGATCAGAGATCAATCCCTCCTGAAATATCCTTGGCCGTGAGGATGCAAGCAACACTCCCTGAGGATCATATAGGTTGATGTCGGAAAAGAAAACATTGGAGAACTTGATCAGGATATTTTCTAGCTCATCTCCTCCGGCCTCCTGTAGATCATTCAGGTTGTCAAATTTATGTTCCACCTCTATGAGGATTGAGAGTGTGCGTTCCAATAGGTTTTCTTCATTCTTCTCACTATTCAGCCAGGTTAGATAGACCATCATGAGTATCCCTGTAATGATGAATAACATAAGGATCATCCCAAGCATCGAGAGCTGTAGCCGGTTGCGAAGCGAAACGGCAGGGGTGGACCTCAGATCACCAAGATGCAAAATCCCGTAGCCAGCTGCAAACAACAAAACCATTAAAATCAGCAGGTAAGAAAAAGGAGAAATGATATTGAGCCATGAAGGAAGAGGTTTGCTGATCAACAGGGAATCCTTTTCATTGATACGGTAGAGAAAATGATCCATCTGATCTGCAGAAGGAAGAAGGATCCCCGTTGCCGTATCCACATACGCGGTCAATTCAAATCCATAGGCATACTCCCCAACCCTGTATGCCAGCTGGTTGTCCTGGAAGAAGGCATAGGAGTAATCGGCAAGGTCGGGAACATCATATGTTCTCCTGTCGACCAGTAATTCGGGATAGCCCAGATCCCTGTATGTGCTCCTGGAGCTGATCTCTATATATAGAATGGATTCACTATCCGCGATGGGAAGTCGGGTGATGTAATTTTCATTGCCATAACCATAATCAAGGAAATAGATCCCGTCCTGACTATTTTTACCAATTGATGTGATCACATCTTCAAAGTATACTGAGCAGTCAACGACAAATCCCTGCGGCTGGATGCGTAAGGTTTTAGAAGGTCGGCATATCGTTACCTGAACGGTGAAGTTGTTCCAGTAACCCTTGAAATAGTGAGACAAGAGATAGGATGCAATGCTGTCGTCGACCATCTGCTGATCAGTTTCGTTCATCCCTCTAACCGAAAAAACCTTGCGAATCCCTGAATCCGACTGAATGGCTTCAACAGATTGTTGCAAAAGCAACTCTGTGACAGGATTCTGGCGTGCAGCCAGTCGCATGGCTATCAATTCACGCTGCTCTTTTTCGCGTTGATTATTTGCCTGGTTCAGTACAACTGTGGCACCAACCGAAAATAATGTCATCGCAAGAAAAAACCAGGCAAAAGGAAATTTTCTCGTAGTGTATTCACCTGTCAAGGAGTTGGCTCTCATTACGGGAACTGTCAGCCGTAAGGTAAAGAGAATCCAGGCCAGAGCAAGGAAGCCGATACTGGCAAAAGCAGGGACACTATCCCATGAAAGGCGTGAGATATTTTCAAGGTTCATCGGAAGTGTGGAGTGGATTACCAGGCTTCTTATCCCAGCCATTACCAAGGTCAAGACCAAAAGACTAAGCAGAAAATTGATCCCTTTAAGGGCATACATTTTCCATCCTGGATTGGAAGTCGCGAATTGATTTTTTGGCCACGTACGATAGAACAGAATCGCGATGACCAGTATCAGGAGGCTGTTTATCAAAAAGTCTCCCAGCGATGGAAAAAGCCAGGAGGAAGAGTAGAGAACAGGCCCAAACAGCTCCGAATTGTACAGCACCGCGGGCCATTGAAGTAGGAATTGCAGGCCGCGCATGATCACGATATCGATCGTTAAAATAAAAAAGAGCCAGTGTTTGTTATGAAAAACGGCTTGTAACCGGAGTGAAAGGTGATACAGGAAGGCGATTAAAAAGAGGAAGGCGGCAATCAAAATGAAGACCAGCCATCCCTGATCTTTTCTGGTTGGTAAACTAGCAGGAACGTCCAGAGAGCAGAGGAAATTGCCCCGCGCAGAATAGGCATTGTAAAGTCCTTTGTGCAAAGAGATACTTATCTCATCGGGGATTTGTATGATCCCAGAATAGTTGTTCCTGAGGTACTGATTTTGGAAAGGATACTCTTGTTTAACAAGGCAAAAGGCGACAACAGAAAAAATGCCTCTCTTTAAAACAGACAATTCATACCATCCGTTTGCAAGTTTGATGACAGAGGGTGAAGCCGGAAAGCTTGGAAAGTCGAAAAGGCTAAAGGGGACTGCGTTATCAGACCAGTAAAGCAGGGAATCCTCCTGGAAGATAAGGAGTGTCAACTCCCGGTCGTCGGGATCAGGAATGGCTTCCAATTGTTCATTTGTTAAAATTGTTGTGGAATCCATCAGAAATTTTTCCGACATGAACGTTAATTCATCCTGAAGATGAATTTCATGCTCCTGCAGAAAAGATTGGAATCTGTTCAGGATCTCACCCGGATTTTCTCCCTTCTCAAGTTGCCATGGAATGACGATTAAAAAAAGGATGGCAATCAACCCAATAATCAGATAACTAACGCATGGTAGTTTGCCGCATGTTTGAGAAGTTTTCATTAATCGTCTGTTTATCAGGCTTTTAGAACTGTTTTGAGATCAGACATTCTAAGCCAGTTTCCGGAGTCCGGTAAACTGAACCATTCATTCAGGGGTTCGAATCATTCTGAGGCTTAAAATTAAGAAATTTTGTTCTTCAGGATGTAGATCTCACTTGAATGCCCGAATTGAGGATCTCTTGCCTTGAAGTTTGAAATGATGCCATGAAAAAACGCTTTGAAATAATTTGTTGATCCTCTCTGATATTTTTCGCTTAATAAGGAAATATAGTAAGCGTCCAGTTTTTGTGGTATTATTTTCTGACAGGTCAAATTGTATTTTTCAGCAAGAGCAATCAGGGATTCCCTGGTGAAATGATAAATATGCCTGGGCAGGTCATACGCAGCCCAAAACTCTTTATAATGGTTGGCATCGTATGAGTTGCTGTTGGGAAGTGCTACAACCAATATTCCATCAGGATTTAACAAAAGGGTCAATTTCTTCAGTGTATCATCAAGCTGATGAATATGTTCCAAAACATGCCAAAGAGTGATGCAATCGAATCGACGGGTTGTCTCTATTCCGTTCAGAAAATCAGCTTTCACGTCAAGTTTGTAGTTTTTTTCTGCAAAGGTTCTGGCTTTTTCTGAAGGCTCAACACCGGTACACCGGTAGCCTTTCTGCTGGCAATAATTCAGAAACTCGCCCGTCCCGCAACCAAAATCAAGGATAAAATTTCCCTGTGAATAATGCTTCACAATTCCAAATTTTGAGCGTAACGTAAAGTAACGGGCTATCCCATACAATGTTGTGATCAACCCTCTTTTTCCTGTATCATGAGAGATATATTCCTCACTCTGATAATATCTTCCGGAGGATGCTTCAGTTGGCCTGGGATTAGTATATCGAAAACCACACGTACCACATTCAATGATGCGAAACTTTTCTTTTGTCAGAAAGAAATCCAATCCTTCAAGGAATAGTCCTTCGTTGGAGTTATCGCAGATTGGACATACAGAGAGTTTTTCAGTCATAAAAATATGTTTCACGTGGAACAATCACCTTCCCAGGTGAACAATTAATACCGAAATATCTGCGGGAGAAACCCCACTAATCCTGGCTGCCTGGCCAATGGTTTCGGGTTTAACCTTACTAAGTTTTTCCCTGGCTTCCGACGACAAGGATTTCAATTGATGATAATCCAATAAGGGATTTAATGGCATGTTTTCGAGCCTGGAAAGTTTGTCGGCTATCTCCTGCTCTTTCTGTATATATCCTTTATATTTTATCAATATCTCAGCCTCTTCCATAGCCTCGATTGTACATCCAGGCGTGTGTTCAATAAAATTAGTAATCGGATGAAACTCCTGAACCATATTACAGATAGATACCTGGGGTCGCAACAAGAGGGTTGAAAGTTTAGTGCCCTGAGTCAAGGGAGCAGTGCCATATCTTTCGAGCATGGCATTAGCTTCGGCAGGAGAGATGCTTGTTTTATTCAAAAATTCTGTTATCCGTTCAATAGAGGCATATTTCTCATTCAATGCCTGAAGTCGGGCATCTGAGGCCATCCCAAGTTCATGCGCCCTGCCTGTCAGCCTGAAATCGGCGTTATCCTGCCGAAGGAGAATCCTGTATTCAGCTCTGGATGTGAACATTCTGTAAGGCTCTTCTGTGCCTTTAGTGATCAGATCATCTATCAATACTCCGATATAGGCCTCAGATCTTTTCAATACAAATGGCTCTCGTCCCTGCAGTTTCAGGTGGGCATTAATCCCTGCCATAAAACCCTGTGCAGCGGCCTCCTCATAGCCTGTTGTTCCATTAATCTGACCCGCCAGATAAAGGTTTTCGATCACTTTAGATTCGAGGGAAAACGAAAGTTGGTGAGGAGGAAAATAGTCATATTCGATCGCATAGCCCGGTCTGAAAAATCGCGCATTCTCAAATCCTTTTACTTTCCGAAGTGCAGAAAACTGAACATCTTCAGGCAAGGATGAACTAAATCCGTTGACATAATATTCAACTGTATCCCACCCCTCAGGCTCAATAAAAAGCTGGTGCCTCTCCTTATCTGCAAACCGTTCAATCTTATCCTCTATCGAAGGGCAATATCTTGGCCCTGTTCCTTTTATTCGTCCCGAAAACATCGGAGATTTACTGAATCCGGTCTTCAAAATATCATGAACCTCAGCTGAAGTAAAAGCAAGGTAACAACTTCGTTGTTTCGCTAATTTAGGTGTATTCAGGTAAGAAAATTTTCCCGGAACCTTGTCTCCAGGCTGTTCAGTCATTTTAGAAAAATCGAGACTTCTTCCATCTACTCGAGCCGGTGTCCCCGTTTTCATCCTGTTAGATTCCAGCCCATAACCCTTCAAACTCTCTGTCAGATTTTTTGATGACCTCTCCCCTATTCTTCCTCCCTGGAATTGTTTTTCACCTATATGTATGATCCCGTTCAAAAATGTACCATTCGCAAAAATAACCGAGCCTGCTAAAAAAGTCATCCCTAATGTAGTCACCACACCTGTTGCTTTACTCCCAGCGACCACTAATTCGTTAACTGAATCTTGCCAGAAATCCACATTGTGCATTCTCTCCAGTCGGTTTCTCCATTCCATTGAAAACAGTACCCGGTCGTTTTGCGCTCTTGGGCTCCACATCGCCGGGCCCTTCGAAAGGTTTAGCATCCGGAACTGAATCATCGTGGCATCTGTAACCTCCCCAGTAATGCCTCCCATGGCATCTATTTCACGAACAATCTGGCCTTTGGCAATTCCTCCAATAGAGGGATTGCATGACATTTGAGCCATGTTCATCATACTCATTGTGATCAATAATACCCTAGATCCTAGTGTTGCTGCCGCTGCTGCCGCTTCACACCCAGCATGACCTGCCCCTACTACAATAATATCGTACGACCCGTGTCCTAGTGATTCATGTTTCACGTGGAACAATTAGATGTTATTCTCTGGTTATCAATACTTAAGAAGGTTTGACAAAAAGCTGTCTTCCTCAGTTCTCATGGTCTGCTTCGACTCTTCTGTTGAATCCTCCATTCCCGTCAGGTGAAGAACACCATGACCAATCACCCTTGCAATCTCTATTTTGATTGCCACGTTGAAGATCTTAGCATTCTCACGAACCCGATCCAGTGAGATAAAAATATCTCCGGTAATCTCCTGTTTATTGACTGAAAGATCAAAGGCGACCACATCGGTATAATAATCGTGGTTGAGGTATTTTTTATTATACCCTTTCAAAAACTGATCACTACAAAATACAATATTAATTGTACCCGCCTGGTATCCCTTTTCCGAGATCAGCTGCACAATTCCCCGTCGCAGAATCCCTTTCCCTTTGATCTGATAACTAATATCTTCAGTAAAAAACTGTATCGATTTCTCATTCATTCTTATCCACTACCTTTTCCTTTCTGGCAAGGTAACTTTTCAGCTTTTCCGATCGCAAAAGCGAGCGTTCAAAATTAATTCCTGTAATATGGAATCTGAGCGCAATGGTCCTTCCATCTCGAAGCAACTCTGCCTCATCAGCGAGAGAACGAATAATAAAGCTCTCTCTTGCCAAGGTATGCTTCGCTATTGCTTTGTCGAGTTCGTCGAGTTCGTTGTCCGTTGCATCTTTGCGTGTTATACTGAAAGATACACCTTTCCGGTTCTTCTTCATTTCAACTGTAACTTCCCTGTCATCCTTCATGCTGAGAAGTGCTGCCTCTGTAACCGCCAGTAAAACGTTACCAAAATTCTCTCCCGGAATATTGTAATAGTCCAGTATCTCTTCAATGAATCTTTCCAGCCTTATCAGCTCTTTCTTTGAATGGATTGTAATAGTGTCAGTATTCGCCGTCATATTATTTACTAATTTGAATCAAGTAGCGCATTGACTTATCCTTGTAGAAATGGTTTACCGGAAGTGCTTTGTACCTCAAAACGTCGGACCCTCCTACTGAGTATTGGTTATACTCAAATTTTTGATCAGGGTTACTATATTTTTGATTTTTTGCTTCATCCGCTTCCCTTTTTTCCTGCTGCTCACGAACCTGCTCCGCCTTTTCCGATTCGAGTAAACGTGTTAGGATCTGCTGCTGCCGTAAAAGTGATTCGCGGGTAATATTCTTATTGATCAAATCCCTCTCATTCTCTTCCATCTCTTTGATGGCGTTTTGTAAACCTCCCGAATCCATTTCGCCCTGTTCCTTTATATACTGTTCATATTTCTGGAGTTCCTGCCTGATAGCCTCCTGTTCAGCAGCCAATCTGGCAATCTCTTCGTTCAATCCACGTTCCCCCTTTTCTCCCTTCTCTCCCGTTTGACCCTTTTGACCTTTTTCGCTTTTACTATCCTTTTGTTCCTGCAACCCCTTTCTTATACGTTCCATCTGTTCCGACATTTGCTGCTGCATCTGACGGATATTTTTCATACTCTTTTTCCCCTTTCCCTGTGATGGGTTCAGGCACATCTTACTGCTTTTTCCCTGCATGCTCATATTCATGTTCCTGTTCATCTGTTCCATGGCTTCATCAAGCAGAACGGCCAGGTTGTTTAATGAAGTCATCGAAAACTGCTGTTTTGAAAGTCCCAAAGCAATATTTCTTTCAGTCAGGGATTCCACTGTCTCCTTAATATTCCTGTTTATTGCATCCAACTCCCTGGTAATGATGGGTTGAATAATAAACTGCCTTTTACCAATTGCCACCAGTGAATCTTTCACAGGGGCAAGATTTTCATTCATCTGGTTTTGTTCCGAAATAATTTCCTGAAATCGGGGATCGTTTCTGTTGATTATCCTTGTACGAGCAATTAATTCCTCCTGGTCAAATGATACAGTTAGTAGGTTCTCCAGGATCTGACGAATTTGACGGGCGTCTTCGGCATATTGCTCCATCTCCGAATCCTCCTGCATCATCTCCAGATCATTTGCCAGCTGCTCCATTTGTCCGGCAGCACTTTTCTGGCTCTTTGCTGCTCCCTCCTTTTTATTCTCCTCCATTTTATCTTTCGCTTCACTCATCGAGGCATCGATGCTTTCCTGTTGCTGCGCTGTCTTCTCTATTCCGACTGGTTGCTCCAGTTGTTTATCCAATTCGCTCAATTTTGCCAGTTCAGATTGTATTGAGTCGAAACTGTTATTCAGTTTCTCCTGATTCTCTTTACTCTTTGGGGTAACACTTTCATCACTCTCCAGTTGGTCGGCAAGCTGTTTTTGTTCCTCCGCCAGCTTTCTTAACTCCGATATGTTCTCATCAAGTTTTCGTTCAAATTCGATCTGTTTGAATAATTCAAGGTTTCTATCTAATTGCTGCTCCATCTCCTTAGCTGTCATTTTCATCTCATCCATCAGAGTTTTAAGTTTCTCCTTGTCAACCTGTTCCATCAAATCCTTCAGTTCCTGTAGCGTCTTTTTCATCTCTTCTGTCATCAACTCTTCCATCAGTTCATTTAGTCTTTTCTGCTTTTCTATTACTGACTGGCTCGTTTGAAGAAACTGCTCCTCCATCCGTATATTATTTAGGTTCTTCTCTTTCACCTCTTCAATTGCATTTAACATATTCTCATTTCGATTTATCAACTCTTGGATCTCTTTCTTCTCCTGCCAATTTAACTCCTGTTTCTCAATCATTTTTCGGCTCAACTCATCGATCGCTTTTTCCACCTCTTTTGCCTCTTCCCTTGAAAAGGCTATATCTTCTTTAATCCTTTTCTCACTCTCACTGGCACTTTCCTGCATTTCACTGATAGTCAGAGTCTTTATCTCTCTTAATTCGGATTTAGTTGATTTTACCCCGTTAATTCCATCATTATCCCACACCTCAAAATAGTAACTCATCCTATCGCCAGGATTTTTAATATATGTATTCACATCGATCGAATAGTAGAAAAACTCCTCCCTTGTATCAAGGCTAACCGGCAGTTTTACACTACTCTGCTCCATAACCGAAGTATCATTGCCCAACCGAAGCTGATAATGAAATTCGAGTTTGCTAAAACCATAATCATCCTTCAGGGAGCCATTAAAAAAAAGTCCTGAAGGCGATACCGTATCTGTATGTATTTCAGTTAGAATGGACGGGTAGCCATCCTCAATACAAATGATCTTATAGGACAGTGAATCGCTACTGGTTGTGTAGTTATTTTCAGGCTGTATTGAATAATTTCCCGAAGAAGTACATCGTTCACTGTAAGTAAAAAGGTTAGATCCTGCCTTATCTAGTTGTATTTCACGCCCCAACATTCGTAGATTCAAGGTTTCAACATCCTTTGTTGCCCAACGCCATTCAATGTTTGTTCCTTTTGGTACAACAATATCTCCCGTGTTTTCAATCTCCTCCCTGTTTCTTCCTGTATACCCGGGATAGGTAAAGATAACCGTAAATGATAGGATTGTAGGGCGGGGATAAACGTGTATCAAGTATTCGGGGCTAAGGTATCTGTTCGCGGAGATCTGGAAGCCTGTCTCTCCCTGCAGTGATTTAAAAACAAAGGAGAAATCGGTTGGAGAAGATTTTTTCATCCTGTATGTGTACCCCTCTGTTTGGATGTAGAGATCTGCAGGGATCTCTTCACCAGCAACCTTTACTTTCAGGTCAAAATCCTCCTGTTGAAACGCGTATAGATCATGATTTAACAATTCAACCCTAAAAGGGGAAGGAGTCTCATAAATGGTCGAGTAGTCAACAATCCTTCGTGTGGGTTCCGAAATAAATGAAGGGGCAATAAGAAGTGCAATCACAATAATGGCAATTGGTGGAATGGCAACCTTCAGGTAGCGTAAATTTCGCTTGTAGTTAATAATTCGGGTAAACTGGAAAACCTTTAGGTTGTTTATCTTCTGATCAATAGAGGCAAGCAGCAAGTCTACATCTTTCACTCCGTGCTCCCGAAGTTGGATTAATTGTAATGCGTTCAACAATTTATCCTGGATTTCTGCAAAATGCATGCCAATAATATTTGCGGCGACTTCGTAGGAGAGACGCTGTCCGATGCGAAAATAGGAGAGGAGGGGCCGAATGATCCAGATCGTTAAGGCTGACAAGCCAATGAGAAGAAACAAATAAAAAAAGATTGTTCTGACAAGAGAATCAAAGTGAAACAAATTCTCAAGAACAACAAACAAGAGATAACTACCGGAAAGGGTACCAACTGTCAGTAACGCCCCTCGTATAATCCTGTTCGTGTAATACTTTCGTATGAACCGATCAAGTTTTCGTATTAACAGATGCTCGCTTTCCATTCTCCGGCAATTTTTCAACTAACTAACGTCTTGAAATTTGGAATATTTCAACCGGTACAAAGTTAGGAAATATCCTATTTTTGCACTATTCAAACTTCTACTCATGAACAACTCGTATTTAGCTTCCAAGATCTCACAAAACCAAAAAGAGCTTCGTTTACAACAATCAGCCAAAACAATCTGGATGACCGGCTTCTCCGGTGCAGGAAAAACCACCCTGGGGCTTGGTCTGGAAAAAGAGCTTTATAACCGCGGTTTTTTTATCCAGTTTCTTGACGGAGACGACGTGCGGACAGGTCTAAATAAGGATCTTTCCTACAGTGATGAGGGCCGGACTGAGAATATCCGGCGTATTGCTGAAGTAAATGCCCTTTTCAACAATTCAGGAATTATTACCATCAATTGTTTCATTAGTCCAACCAATGCGATCCGGCAAATGGCAAAGACTATCATTGGTCCTGACCGTTTTATAGAAGTTTTCGTCAAAGCTCCTCTTTCTGTATGTGAAAAGCGTGATGTAAAGGGTTTTTACCTGAAGGCGAGGCAAGGATTGATTAGAGAATTCACTGGCATCGACTCTCCGTTTGAAGAACCGGCACATCCTGATCTCGTTTTGGAAACCTCCTTCGATACAATCGATCAAAGCCTGCAAAAGATAGTCTCCTTTATTGTCCCGCAACTTCAGTATCATCAGGTCTAAACACCCTTCAAAGTCATGAATGAAAAGCCAATTCGTGTAAGGTTCGCCCCAAGCCCCACAGGACCCCTGCACCTGGGAGGTATCAGAACTGCCCTATATAACTACCTCTTTGCACGGAAACAAAACGGTACATTTATTCTGCGCATTGAAGATACCGACCAGAATCGTTTTGTTCCTGGTGCAGAGGAGTATATTCTGGAAGCACTTAGCTGGTGTGGTCTCGAAACTGATGAGGATATAAACAGGGGAGGCCCACATGCGCCCTACCGCCAATCGGAACGTAGTGAGATCTACAGAAGCCATGTTCAGCTCCTTATTGACCGTGGACATGCCTATTATGCATTCGATACTCCAGGAGAGCTTGATGCCCTTCGTGAGCAACACCAAAAAGAGGGCAGGGAGCAGTTTCAATACAGTGTAAAAACACGGAATGAGCTTAACAACAGTCTGACCCTGCCAGAAGATATCGTCCGCCAGAAAATCGATTGTGGAGATCCATTTGTCATCCGAATCCTCATTCCAGAGAACCAGGAGGTGGTTTTTCATGACCTGATCCGAGGGGAGGTACGCGTGCATACCGATAACCTTGATGATAAAGTCTTGTTCAAATCCGACGGGCTACCCACCTACCACCTGGCTAATGTGGTTGACGATTACCTGATGAAGATCTCCCATGTGATCAGAGGGGAGGAGTGGCTTCCTTCGGCACCCATGCATCAGCTTCTTTACCGCTTTTTTGGCTGGGAAAACGAGATGCCACAGTTCGCTCATCTGCCGCTTATCCTGAAGCCCGACGGCCATGGAAAGCTGAGTAAACGTGATGGCGATCGTCTTGGATTTCCGGTATTTCCGTTACAGTGGCCGGATTCGTTAACCGGCGATGGGTCGCGTAGTTATCGGGAGGATGGATATCTACCTGAAGCCTTTATCAACATGCTGGCACTTCTGGGCTGGAATCCAGGCACCGAACAGGAACTATATACCCTGGAGGAACTTATTGACCTTTTCTCCCTGGAGCGAATCCACAAAGCCGGTTCAAAATTTGACCCCGACAAGGCAAAATGGTTCAACCATCAGTACCTGACAGCTTTACCGGATAAAACATTGGCCGAGATGCTGGTTCAGTTGGCAGTTGGCAGTTGGCAGTTGGCAGTGGGCAATAGGCAGTTGGCAACTCACCAGTTTACTGATTTAAATTATGCCCGCCGGGTTGTTTCCCTTATAAAGGATAGAATCACCCTGATTCCTGATCTTCTGGAGAATGCCCGACTTTTCTATTTCCCTCCTGAAACCTTTGACCCTCAGGAAAAGGAGAAGATGTGGAAAGCGGATACATCACAAATTATTACTGCCTTTCTATCTGAGGTTCAGCAACTTGAAAACTGGACCAGTGAGACCATTCATCAACTTGTGGAGGATTTTACATCACGAACTGGTGTAAAGATGGGTCAACTGATGATGCCCTTGAGGTTGCTCATTGTGGGATCCAACCAGGGGCCCGGCATAATGGAGATAGTCGAAGTGATAGGCAAGGAGGACTTTCTGAAGAGGATTGAAACCGGCCTGTTGGCGCTCGGGTAATCTCACATCTCCTTTTCAGTTTTGTCATAAAGAAAGCAGGAACAACTCATTAATTGCTTCTGCTTTCGTTTATCTTGTTGTCCAACTAGGGGTCGAACCTAGACTCTTCTGATCCAGAATCAGATGTGTTGCCAGTTACACCATTGGACAATTGGGGGTGCAAAGGTAGGAGAGTTTCAACGATTACACAAACTATTTTTGATTCTCCATCCTGGCCCAGGAATCCCGTAACGGAACTACCCGGTTAAATACCAATGACTTAGCATTGCTATCTTTATCCACAACAAAGTATCCAAGACGTTCAAACTGGTATTTCTCTCCCTCTTTTGCATCTCTTACAGAGGGTTCGAGATACCCTTTGACCGCCTTAAGCGAATCCGGATTCAGGTAATCCGTAAAGTTTTTACCCTCTTCGACATCATCCGGATCTGGTACAACAAATAGTCTGTCATATAGCCTTATATCTACCTCCAGGGCGTGGAGTGCAGAAACCCAGTGAAGCGTTCCTTTGACTTTCCTGTTGCTGTCGGGCATGCCGCTTTTGGTATTGGTGTCGTAAGTACAATGAATCGCCTTAATCTCATTTGTTACCGGATCTTTTTCAGCGCTTTCGCACTTGATAATATAGGCTGCACGAAGCCGTACTTCGCATCCCGGAGCAAGTCTGAAAAATTTATTGGGAGGATCTTCCATAAAATCCTCCCGTTCAATGAAGAGCTCCCGGGAGAACGGGACTTTCCTGGTGCCGGCTTCAGGGTTTTCAGGATTCACGGCTGCTTCCATCTCCTCAACCTGCCCTTCGGGGTAGTTATCAATGATGATTTTTACAGGATTCAGCACACCCATGACCCGATTTGCCCGCTTATTCAGGTCTTCCCTGATGCAAAACTCAAGGAGGCTGACATCAATTACGTTATCGCGCTTTGCCACTCCAATAATATCGGCAAAATTGCGAATCGATTCAGGGGTAAATCCGCGTCGCCGCAACCCTGAGATTGTTGGCATGCGGGGATCGTCCCATCCATTGACATAGTTTCCTTTTACCAACTCCAGCAGTTTTCGTTTGCTCATGATGGTATAACTAAGGTTCAGGCGGGCAAATTCGATTTGCCGGGGGGCATAGATTCCGATCTCACGGATCAGCCAGTCATAAAGCGGCCGGTGAACTTCAAATTCGAGCGTACAAATGGAGTGGGTGATGCGTTCAATTGAATCGGATTCACCGTGAGCAAAGTCATACATGGGATAGATACACCAGGCATCTCCTGTGCGGTGGTGATGGGCATGAAGGATCCGGTAGAGGATCGGGTCACGCAGGTGCATATTGGGTGAGGCCATATCAATTTTTGCCCGCAATACCCTCGATCCGTCAGGGAACTCACCTGCACGCATCCGGGCAAACAGATCAAGGTTCTCCTCAACAGAACGGTTCCTGAATAGGCTCTCCTTTCCCGGACGGGTAGGGGTGCCGCGTGAAGCGCTAATCTCCTCGGCAGGCATGTCACACACGTATGCTTTCCCTTTGTTTATCAGGATAACAGCATATTCATAAAGCTGTTCGAAATAATCAGATGCATAATAGAGCCGGTCTTCCCAGTCAAATCCAAGCCAGCGGACATCTTCCATGATAGAATCAACATACTCCACCTCTTCCTTCACCGGATTGGTATCATCAAACCTCAGGTTCGTAAGCCCGTTGTATTTTGCCGCCAGCCCAAAATTGAGGCAGATCGATTTTGCGTGGCCGATATGGAGGTATCCGTTTGGCTCGGGCGGAAACCGTGTATGTACCCGGCTGTCATTCTTTCCCACACGAATATCCTCTTCAATAATCTCTTCAATGAAATTCAGTGACCTTGCAGGTTTCTCATTTTGAATATCTTTCATCTCACTCATAACCTACACCATTAATTCAAATTAGTCGGCAAAAGTACATAATTTTAGGCAAGTGCAAATCCGATTCGGGGGAATTTCCTAATTTCGAAAGCTCAAAAAAAGGGATCATGGGTAAAATTTTGCTGGAAGGGATGGAGTTCTTTGCTTACCATGGATGCTTTCATGAAGAGCAGATTATCGGGACCAGGTTTATCGTGGAGGTTATGCTGGAGGCAGATACGGCCAGGGCAGAGGTGTCTGATCATCTCGAAGATACCGTCAATTACCAGTCTGTTTACGGTTTGGTAAGGAATGAGATGGAGCAAAAATCGCATCTGATAGAACATGTTGGACGGCGGATCCTGGATGCGATTAAAGACTCTTTCCCGGAGATCACTTCACTTCAGGTCACGATATCAAAAGTCAACCCCCCGCTCGGAGGAAAGGTAAAACAGGTCACTTGTGTGTTGACTCGTTAATTTTTTTGTATTTTTGTGGCCGCAAAAGGTCTCGTGGCCGAGCGGCTAGGCGGCGGTCTGCAAAACCGTATACAGCGGTTCGAATCCGCTCGAGACCTCTAAAAAACCCGAAAGAAAAATTCTTTCGGGTTTTTTCGTGCCGTGCTGAGATGATGAAATGGTGAAATAGCCAACTGCCAACTGAGGACTGGTTACCTCTTGGTGTTTCCTCTCGAATAAAACAGCAGTTCGCTGATGAAGACCAGTACCAGGGTAAAGGCTGTGCTGGTGAGGACGCGCAAAAGAGTTTGAAAAAATTCAGTAAACCGGAAAATTTCCAAATAAAAGAGGGCTGTGTGATGGATCAGAATAAGAATGACTGAGTAGGAAAAGAACCACGTAAACCCTTCAAGCCTAAGGGAAGGCTGGTTTCCAAGATCTTCTTCGGGTTCACGCGAAATAGCCCTGATGACATAAGGGCGGCAAAAGGCCATCAAAACAGTGGCCGCGGCATTCAATCCATAGGTATTAGTAAAAAGATCGATGGAAATTCCCAGCAAAAAAGCCAGGATCAGTAACAACCAGCGCGGGGTGAAAAAAGGAAGAAGAAGGATGAAATAGACATATAGATAGGGATTGGTATAGCCCCCCAGGTTGATATTATTCAGTATCAGTACCTGAAAGAGGACCAGAAACACAAAGCGGATACTATTTCGTACTATAAGATTGGTCATAATTCTTCAAATGAAGCTTTAAGTTGCTCTTTTTCCTCCCGGAACATATCCACAACCACCTCAACATAACCAAGTGCATTAAAATCCGTTAAAAGGGTCACGGTAGCAGTATTGAAATTCTCATCTTTATAAACATGTAACTGGTCGATGACGCCGATCAGGATACCATTTGGAAAAACTTCTGAGTTCCCACTGGTTACAACTGTATCTCCCGGTTCAACATGCAGATGTTTCGGGATCTCCTTAACAACACAAGTCCGGTAGTCGCCTCCTAGCCATTCAACGCTAATCATTTGGTTGTTCTTTAAAAACCTGGCCGATATTTTACTCTCCTTATGCAGGAGGCTCAACACCCAGCTGAAATGCTGGGAGACGTTCACCACCTGCCCCACGATCTTATCCCCAATAATCACTCCCATGTGAGGTTCCACTCCCTGCAGCGACCCTTTATTGATCATTAGGTAATTGTTTCTCTTGTTTGTGGTATTGCTGATTACCCGGGCATTGATAAATCTGTATTCCGACTGGTATAGTGTATCGTTCCTCGTAAGAATGGCCTTATCGGCCAGATAGATCGCTTCCGGCATCCGGGCATGGAGTAAAGCATTCTCTTCACCCAGGATTAAATTTGTCTCCTTCAGTGAGAAATACTCCGAGATATTGCGGTAGAGGGCATTGATTCCCCCCGAGATGCCGGAGGTCCAATCGAAAATGACGGCATTTTGAAAGGTGTTGTTCCGAAAGAAAAGGATCAGTGAGAGCACCTCCAAAAACAGGAAAAGAAAAATGAAATAGTGTTTCCTGAAAAAGAGAAAGAGGTTTCGCATGAGAACATTTACTTGATCAGGAAGGTAAACTTATCAAAGTTCTTCAGGGCAATTCCTGTTCCCCTGGCTACAGCCCGAAGCGGGTCCTCAGCAACATAAACTTTAAGCTTTGTTTTTAGGTGGAGTCGTTTATCCAAACCGCGGAGCAATGCACCGCCACCGGTCAGGTAGATCCCGGTTTCATAGATATCGGAAGCAAGTTCAGGAGGGGTCATCTCAAGGGCATTCAGGACTGCTGCTTCAATTTTGGCAATAGATTTATCCAATGCGTGGGCTATTTCAGAATGGTTTACAATCACCTCTTTCGGGATCCCGGTAAGCAGATCGCGACCATGAACGGCATAAGGTTCTGGTGGATTATCGATGTCGGGAAGGGCAGCCCCTACTTCAATCTTTATTCGTTCGGAAGTACGCTCTCCCACGTTGATATTATGCTGCTTCCTCATGTATTCCTCAATGTCGGAGTTAAATTCGTCGCCGGCAATACGGATTGATTTGTTGTTGACGATACCGCCCAGTGCAATCACTGCAATCTCGCTGGTGCCACCACCAATGTCGATAACCATATTTCCAATGGGTTCCAGTACATCGATCCCGATCCCGATAGCGGCTGCCATGGGTTCGTGGATCAATCTCACCTCTTTGGCACCGGCCTGCTCAGCCGAATCTTTCACGGCCCGTTCTTCAACCGCAGTTATTCCAGAAGGAATGCAGATCACCATTTTAAGTGCAGGGGGAAACCAAGTCTTCCTCACTTCTATCATCTTGATCATCGCCCTGATCATGTGTTCGGCAGCCTGGAAATCGGCGATAACGCCACCTCGCAGAGGACGGATCGTCTGGATGTTCTCGTGGGTTTTGCCATGCATCATTTGGGCTCTCTTGCCCACCGCCAAAATCTTGCCGGTACTACGTTCAATGGCGACAATCGAGGGCTCATCAACCACAACCTTATCATTGTAAATGATGACTGTATTGGCAGTTCCCAGGTCAATCGCTATCTCCTTTGTGAAAAACCCCATAACTGTTTCTTCTTTTTAGTGTTTAAAATGACGTATTCCCGTGAAAACCATCGACATGTCGTGCTCGTCACAGTACCGGACCGAATCCTCGTCCCTGATCGATCCTCCAGGTTGGATCACTGCCCCGATGCCTGCCTTATCGGCGATCTCAACCGAATCGGCAAAAGGGAAAAAGGCATCGGAAGCCATCACCGCACCCTGGGTGTAAAACCCAAAGACTTCCGCTTTCAGGATAGCCTGTTTCAGCGCATCAACCCGGGAAGTCTGGCCCATCCCGCAACCGATCAGCTGACGATCTTTAACCAATACGATGGTATTGGATTTCAGGTGCTTTACAATCCTGTTTGCAAACAGTAAATCCGGGACCTCAGCAGGGGAGGGGCGCTTCGTTGTCACATGCCTGAACTCCTCTTCTGTCTCAACTTTAACATCTTTCTCCTGTTCAATCACTCCATTCAGGAGAGATTTGAACTGACGGCCTTTAAAATTGTAAGGTTTCCGGCACAAAATTATTCTATTTTTCTTAGACTTAAGCAGTTCCAATGCT
>CAZXQU010000013.1:0-55625 GCA_964642545.1 uncultured Prolixibacteraceae bacterium
GGGCGTGGTCATGAATGAAATGTCCCAAACATCACGGGCAGCCGACGAGGTGTTGAACGTCGTGAACTGGTAATAAATTTCATTGGCATACCCTGGGCCCATAATTACCTGTTGCGGTAACATTGGTATTTGGGCTAAGCCCGTCTCGGCGGATGCCATCAGGAACAAAATCAATCCTGATAACATAAACTTAAATCGTACAGTTGTCTTCATAATAACCTCCTGTTTTATTGTTTTCACTGAATTATTGCTTAGTCTCTGATACACCTGACACTGGCGCCTGTGTTTCGGTTGATAAGTTCCCTGAAGGCTGCCCCTGAGTTAGTAGTTAGGTAAGTGCCTTTAATGTCGGTGGAATCGGGTGTGGAACTCCACCATATGCCTCTGGCGCCTAAGCCGGAAAATGCACCTTCTATAAAACTTCTGAATCCCCCGGGTAATGCGTTGAATCCGCTTTCATTTGTTCCGTAAAGGTTTGGAAGAAACCAGTAGGGTTGCTGGTAGAGGTTTGTGAGCGTCGATTTTAACTTACCTCCGGCCACTACATTGCCACCAAGTGCATAAAAGGTGGTGTCCCACTCTTCCGCCGTTGGGATGTGCCAGCCATCCGGACACAGCCCTGCGGAATCGTCAACAGCATACCAATTATAGAGCGCACCGTAGTACTGGCCGTACATCTCTTTATCGTTCGCGTACCAGGTGTAGGCCCCTTGCATGTAACCAGCCCATTGATAGTAATCGGTGATTTTTGGAATTCCCGCACTGTTTCGGTAATGGGTTACTTTCAGGTTCTCAGCCATCCACTCCAGGTGGCCGATCCGGACTGTCTGATAGACATTCCCGTCACCATCCGTCATGGTGCCAGCCATGGTCTGCAGGATGAGTTGGGAACTATATCCGGTTCCGGCTTCATTGGTTGCATAGGCTCTGACGTAATACCGGGTATTTGCTGTCAGTCCGGTAAGGGTTGCAGAAAAGGTTCCCATACCCGAGCCGGCAGGGGCATTGCCGTCGGCTATAGTCGGGCCGGAGTTTGTGCTCCAGCAAATGCCACGTGTAACAATCGATGCGCCTCCATCATCGATGATCAACCCGCCTCCCCTGGCAGATGTGGTTGTCACTGAACTTAAGGGATCCGTTACAACGGACGGAATCGTAGTCTCCTTTTTCTTACAGCTCACAGTGATCGATGCTGCGATCAGTATTAAAGCCAGTGACTTTATAAAGAGGTGTGAGAGAGCGTTTGATCTCATGGGTCGTTTTCGTTATGAATGGTCTTTCGAAATGGAATTCCGACTTGTAAAGGTATTGATTATTTTCGGGCTTGTTCTTAAGGCCTGAGAATTATCTGGCTATGGTGGAGATGTTTCACCTGGCAACCTGTCATGCAAAGGTTTGCTGATCAATTCTTTTCGCCGTCACCGCTGCTCTTTTTCTCCGAATAGTCCTTCGCTATTTCCAGAAAATTGGCAAGGTAAATATTTCCCTGATTGTAATCATTGATTACAGCTCCGTGGAATTGCTCGCTGTAAGCCGGTCTCTCAGAACTTTTCAGGGTTTGAATGTAGGATGATTTGGAGGTGACATGAAACTCGCTGTATCTCTCGTCCTGCATAAACAGAGCACTAACCGGACTGATCGCCCAGCTGTGGATTTCTACCGCCTTGTATGGGTTTGGAATACCCTTAAATATCGGATCATCGATATATTCCGGCAGGATTTGAATTTCTTCAGGTGTTTCTCCTTCAGTCAAGCGGAACATCGTATCGTCAAACCAACCCATCCAGTGAGCAAAGCTCATCCCATAAGCCATCGCATAGAACTCATTCCCGGCGCAAATTCCCATCATTGGGATGTCATACACTTCGCGGTATATTTCAAATTCTCCATAGTATTCAAACATCGGAAGATACTGCCAGTCGGCATTGTTTCCGCTGAAAATAATCGCCATCGGTTTATTTTTCAGAGAGCGTAAAACGTTTAGTGATAGCTCATAATGAGGAATGGTAACGGTTGGATAACCTCTCTCTTCTGCAAATTTGGCAAGGTCAGTATAGGTATATCCATTCATTTGATTCCCGATAAGAAGCACATAATTGCCCTTTGGAACATCCGGAATTCGTGGTTCTCCAAAGATGTAAGGGATGATGGTGTTTAATTGAGCCTGCAAGGCATTCTGTGAATAGATGACCAGCCGATAGTATCGAGCATTGACAGGTTTGAAATCAATGATATTCCTGTATGTATCATTATTCGTTATCTCAGTACCTGAAATATCTGCCCATGTGTTCCCATCGTTGCTTCCCTGCCACACAAAATGGGTGAGCCATCCTGCTGCAAGTGTTGTGCTTCTTGTCGACAGCATCCAGAAACGACTTACCGGAGTTGGTTTTCCCATATCCAGCACCACCCAGGAGAAGGGTTCCCCGGAGGGAGGAGTTGAGTTCCAATAGGTGATCTGTCCCTGGTCGTTCCAATCTATGATGTTCTTTGGATCCTGTCCGCTTGATACACTAATGGCCTGAACAGGTGCCCTCAGGAAACCGGAAAAAGTTCTGGAATTCTCCACATCAATATAAAAACGTGTTTTTACCCACTTGCTCATTTCTCCATCAGAAGTTACAGTTCGAGCTCTCCAGTAATAGGTTCCGTCATCCAGTTCATCACCAGGTTGTACCTGGAATTCTGAGATGGATTTGTTTTCCTGTGTAATTCCGGTGTAAGTAAGTGTGTTTTCAACCGGAAAGTCGGGATCAGATGACAACTCATAATCCACTGTATAAGAGACCAGCATTCCTTGAGGATTCCCCACAGACAGAACAGGCCGGTGATTGGTCAGGATCATATCCAGCTGAGGGTTGTTGTTCAACGTTGGTGGTGGAATAATACTACTGGTACTTGGTGTTTGTGTATGATCACATCCATAGAATATGAATAATACGATCAAGGCGAAGAAAATGAGACGGGTTTGATTCATACGTAATCCTCATAACTTTGATTCCTAAAGATTTTTTATCCTGGACTTTTTGTTAAAGATACACTTTTTAGCGTTAATCAAAACCCACTCAACTGCATGGTCACGGTGGGGATTAATAAAAGAAACCCCAGAATGAAGAGAATCAGGATGAAGGGAAAGACCCATTTGACCCACTTGGAGTAAGGGATGCGGGCGATACCGAGAACACCCATCAGAACGCCTGAGGTGGGGGTGATCATGTTGGTGAAGCCGTCGCCAAACTGAAAAGCCATCACGGTTGCCTGGCGCGAAACCTGGATCAGGTCGGAGAACTGCGACATGATTGGCATGGTCAGGGCTGCCTTGGCCGAGCCGGAAGGCATGAAAAGGTTGATGAAGGTTTGGATCACATACATCATGCTCACCGAGGTGAATTTGCCCCAATCGGCCATCCCGCTGGATACATAGTAAAGCAGGGTGTCTATCACCTTGCCGTTTTTAAGGATGATGATGATCCCTCCGGCGAGGCCAACGATCAAAGCGGCAGAGAGGATGTCCTTTACTCCATCCAGGAAATATTTGGTGATCTCGTTGAGAGAGTAGTTCATGGCGAGACCAGATGCCAATCCCATTACAAAAAAGAGAGTGGCGATCTCCATCACATACCAGCCGTATCCCATCACGCCAACAATAAGAAAGATGATGGTGAAAGCAAGCAGGTTGAGGATAAAGAACTGGACGGTTTTAAGCAACGCCAGGGCGCTTGTAACAAGGAAGAGTCCGGCAAGAATTGGCATGATTGGGAATGTCCAGGAGAGGTTCCCTACATGAATTGTAGAATATGGATAAATGGAGGCATAGACGATCAGGCAAATTTCAATAACTCCGAAAATCAACCAGGCCGACCTGGGTGTTTGAAATGCGATTTGTTCAATTTCTCCTTCGTTTGCCTGCCGCCAGTAAGCATCATCTTCATAAACCACTGACCGCTTTGGGTCCTTTTTAATCTTGTTGGCGTAACGCAAAATGTAACCTATTCCAATGATATTGATGATGAGAAAACAGATGAACCGATATTCGATCCCGGAAAAGAGGGGGAGGTCGGAAAGTCCCTGAGCAATCCCAATGGTAAAGGGGTTCAGGATGGCACCGGTAAAGCCGAGACCGGCTGCAACAAAGCAGAAGCTAACCCCAACAATGGAGTCGTAACCCATCTTGACCGCTAGAGGAACGAAAATGATCGTAAATGCAATGGTCTCTTCACTCATGCCAAAAACAGCTCCAAAAATGCTGAACATCAGCATGATCAATACAATGATCAGGTTGTCGACTCCAACGGATCGGAGCAACCGGTTATGTTCCATCTTTTTAGTAAACCGGAGGAATGAATAGATCCCCATGTCAATCGCTTTAGTCTGGTTCATAATCCAGAAAGCGCCTCCTATGAGAAGAATGAAGACGATGATATCTGCTTTGTCGACAAATCCGTCGAAAATGGCAGAGAAAATTTCCCAGGTTTGGGGTGAATTCCCGGTAAATTGAAAACTTTCCGGATTTATAACCTGTCGTTCAATACCGTTCACAACAACAGCTTGCCGGTTGAATGTCCCACCCGGAAGGAACCAGGTAAGAAGTGCGGCAAAAATGATAATGAAGAAGACGATGACATAGGTGTTCGGGAAGGTGCGTTGTCTCTTTTGCGTCATAGTTTGGCTCGGTTTCTGAAGGCTAAAATAGGAATTTTTCCTTCATGCCGGTCAGAACGAGCTGCATTCAAGTTTTGATAGTTTTGGCTTTTGTTCCTCTACGATAATACACTCTTCATATTTGTTCTTATTGAACCTCTGCGGGTTCTGGAACTCAAGGATCAGACCGATCTCATGAGCTCCACCGGTACTCTGCAGGCTTCCCGATAACTGAATGTCATAACTGTACATGAATTTTATACTCAGGTTTTCGCTGACGTTATACCTGTATCCGGCCAGCAGCATCAGGGCTGTTGAGGATTCATGGGTACTGCTGAATTTGAAATAACCACCAAGGTAGATATTGTATTTCAGTACGTTAACACCGGCTTGAAAGGAGTTCATTCCGTTTTGGTTCTGGTAGATGATGCCTGGATTGATCAATAGCGGGTCACCGAAACCGGCTACAGAGTTTTGAGTAGCATAACGTCCCCTGCCCAACGATAGCACCAAATCGATATGAGCCACATACTTGCGTGGAATCGGTGATTTGGAAAGCTGATAGATCGATTCATCGGGTTCAAAGAGATGGTCAACTGCAAAGCCGGCTGTTCCTGAGAGCAAGTCGGTCGCGGTGACAAATTTGATCAATCCGCCAATGCCAAAATCAGGAAAAATCCGCTGAAAATTATCCGGGGGATTGACTTCTGTGGTGTAAATACTTCCGTATTTCTCGTTCAATTGGTCACTGAAAACGAAGTCATTCCAATGGATCCATTTCTGCACAACAGCTGCTCTCATCCCTACCTGACACACGATGTATGAAGTTACCGGGATACGTACAGAGACGGTAAGACCGGCAGAGAGGTTTCTGACGAAACCGATCCCTTCATTATCGCGGTTGATGATCAACCCGATCCCACCTGATCCGGGTAGCCGCCTGTCGCCAAGATCGGCAGAGAAATAGAGTGTGTGGAAATCCACCGGAAGATTGGGCCACTGGTCGCGGTAGGAGAATCTTGCCCGGATGCCGTTGTTGAGTCCGGTATACGCCGGGTTGTAATAAAGAGGCGCATTCAGCCATTGTGAATAATTAGGATCCTGACCTCTGACAACAGAGATCATCAGCATCAGCCCAAAGATGGGTGTCAACTGGCGTATGACTCTATTTTTCATCTCTCCTGGTTTATGTGTTATCTTAAGATTGTTACAGTCCCGAAAGTATTTCCTCCGCTGGCCCCAACATCAGAACCCTGCCACACGGTTCCATCCACAAATTCTGCACTGGCCTTCCACATGTAAGTCCCCTGTGGCATGAGTTCTCCGTTACAGGTTCCATCCCATGATTCGACCGGTCTTCCATTGCTGTCGAGTTTGTTGGATTCCCAGAGAAGGTGCCCCCAGTTATCGTATACCTCAATCCTGTACCGTTTCAGGTTTACTCCGACTGGCTTGAACTGACCTCCAAGCCCGTTTGTGACAGTTGGTGCAAATGCATTGGGGATGTAAAGTCCCTTGAACAGCAGGGTGAAGGGGTAGGAACAGGTGTCGATGCAATTGAGGGCATTGATTGCGACCAGTTTAATCCTGTATGTTCCGTCCTGGGAATAGTTGACTACCGGATTTTTATCGTATGATGTAGATCCGTTACCGAAATTCCAATAGTAGAATTTTGCACCTATAGAATTATTCTCAAACCTTACTCTTCCTGGAACATTTCCGACATTATCCCTTATTGAAAAGGATGCAAGAACATTTTCGACAATCATGGTGATCTCGTTTGAACCAACTGTAACCGGTCCGCTTTTGAGTGTGGTGTTGGTCAGATCGCAACGTACTACATCCTTGTTCTTAAGTCTGTTATCAATGTAGTACGACAAATTATCACCAACCGGGACATCGTTCTTAAACCACTGATAGATAGGATCTGCACCAGGCCGTGTAGCTGTTGCTTTGAATGTAACACTCTCATCAGGGCAAATTGGATTGTGGTTGACCTTGATAGCGACAGAGGGTGTCTCTTTTAGCTCATCCACCCTGATCAGCCCCACCTTGAGGTTCATGCAGCCCTCAACCCCGAAGGCTGTTACTGTATAATAGTAGTTTCCGGTTTGATCCCACAATACAGTTACCGTAGCTCCTGTATTTCCTGAAACGAATACAACAGCAGGCGGTAGCGCTCCAGTCTCGAGAGTGTGATCTGTGTAGACATGCCAAACATACGACTCCCCCGGAATTGGTACTACACCCAGGTCGAATTCCTCTCCCTCCGTCACCACCACTGCCTCCTGGGCGAAAGTTGAGGTTACGATAACGACAGCCAGCACAGTAGCAATGGTGAAGCGTTTGATGATATGTAATAGTCGTATCACGGTATCAAACCATCAGTTTATTTTTCAACGCACCAATTCCCATTACCGGCATCAGCCGGCTCAATCAGGCCAATTGGCTATATCAGTATCAACATAGTCCCGGGTTCTACTCCGGCACAATTGTATCAGAATACAGAACTACTCAGTCGCGCCATCACTCCATCCCCTTTCAATCACCGAAGCTTCAGCGAAGGGGATCATCACCCCATCACACAGTAATCCAGTTGCAACATCAAGCTACAACATCCCCTCTTACGGGTTCTTTACGATAAATGGTCCGGTAGCAGGATCCGGAGTAACGGTCGGACGAGCCATGATTGTCTGATCAACACTTTTTCCAAAAGCAATTTCCGGGTTACAATCAGTTTCCGAGATCACGTCGTCGAGACTGGTAGCGCCAACAGTAATAACACCGTCCACGCCAATCGTGATAGGCAGGTCGGCCAGGGTCTCAAAATAATTGTTGTCTACATCGATCTTTACATAAATTGGAAGGCTGCCGTCAAAGGCACATGTTGCATTATCGGTTGAAGTGGCAACATTTCCCACAAGGGTAGTTGTATGTTCAACCGTGAAGAGCGAGTCGGTAGCCCATGTCACACTTGCGAGAGTTTGAACTGCATCAAGGCCCTCAACTCTGAACGAAGGGGTCCATTCTCCGGCATAATTCGAAGCGTTGATTCTGGCATACAAAACGTTTGTCCCATATTCGTAAGCGACTGTTGGCGTTGCTCCGGGTGTAACTACTGCCGAACTTACACCGGCAGCGCAATAGGTTCCGTTTAAACCAGCTCCTCCCATGCTGTTAATCGCCAGCAGGAAGGTGTTAATGGGAATAATTTCCCATACTTTCATGTTCATGGCATCGCAGGTCCCGTTGTTCCCTTCGAAACTTACAACCAAATAGTAGGGGTTGGTCATTCCGTTGACAATGGCCTGAGCCGTCCAGGTAATCTCAATTTCATCCTGTCCCACCGCCGGTGCATTATAGGTTCCGGAGGCAACGATCTCGGCACCCGGACTCGGAACAACACCAGTGGCGCTGAGCAGATCGACATTGGTTGTAACATACCAGGTAAAACTTCCGGTGGTACTGCTGTAGGGGTTATCAATGAGAACTTTATATGTATAAGGTTCTCCGGCTGCAGGAGATAATGGTCCTGGTGTGCAGTTTTGTGCATTGACTGATGCGAAACCAGCGAATAACGCCAGTACTGTGATTGCAATTTTTGTTTTCATAATGGTCGGTTTTTTGGTTACTTGTTTTTTCATGTTTTAATTTACTTGATTGATTTCATTTTCATGTTTTTGTGTTTGTGCACTTTTTTAATTCAGGTGTTGTTTCATATGCGCTGTTTTTTAGTTGTTTATATTTTCGTTTAAAAGATTCTTGTAATATCAGGCCGGGCCAGTATTGTGACAGTGACAACCGGACGGCTGGCTTCCGGAGTAACATTTCCGGATTGATCTTCAAGCCAGTATATAATGGTATTGTCTCCCAGGGGAAACTCTATGTTCAACGGGTAAGTGGAGATCTGCCCTGAGCCAGTTAGCACAACTCCTCCAACCAATTCAATGCGCCAGTGAATCAGAAGGTCTCCGGCAGGGGAACAGTTGTCGAACAATGTGGACAGATCTAAATCAAGTATCGTGCTCCCAGCGAAAAATGTATGGTAATCAGGACGTTCAGGAGTGATGTCACCCATCCCATCCCACCAGGCCTCTATGATGTCCTGTACACATAAATAGATGGAATCCGGGAAATTGATGAAGAGGGGTGGTTCATCATCCAGCACTGTTACAGATGCTGTGGTCGTGGAACTGCAACCATTTGCCTCTGCAGTAATAGTGAATACGGTAGTTTCCGGTTGTTGTGGGTTGGTGCTGTAAAGTGTTCCTATAATTGGATTACTGGTGCCGGCTACTAGTATGCCGGTTAGGACCAGCGTATTATCGCGGGCCCAGCTGAATGTCGTTCCTGGAACACCCCTCGCACTTGAGATGGTGATTGGGGAGATATCGGCTCCCGGGCAGATAGTCTGGGTTACTGGAGATGCAGAAACCTCCGGAATTGTACAATAGCTTTGAATGACTATATCATCTATCCGGTTGTGAGCCTCGTTAAGTACTAATCCGCTACCCTGAGTTGGGATATTCGAAGTCATCAGCCACCTGATATATACAGAGGGTTGATTATCGCATATGGCTGGAATTGAGGTGGGAGGGATTGGCAACCAGTGGTTTCCTGCCCAGATTGACCATGTGATAAATGTCGTCCAGGTTCCTGAGGTGCCTATCCTGTATTGAATGTCAAAATATTTGGGACCAAATTCTCCGGGAGAAAAAGAGTTTTGCTGGGATTCAAAGGTTAGGTCACCATACCCTTCGGTGCTGAATTCGATCTGCCAGTATTTTGTATAGGCTCCATTTGCCCAGTTGTTGGTAGAAGCACAGTTTGTGGTAACTCCCTCCTGATTGTAGGTTGGGGGTGAGACGCCACCGTGGACTGTGATAGTTTTGCCCAGATTAACCGGATCACCTCCATCGGCGATGGCATCATCGGGGTTGTTTGGGAACGTCCATTCCACAACCGTAGACTGGGAATATCCAAGCACTACAGATGCAAGAATCAAGATAATCGCCCCTATTCGTAAAAATTTCCTCAAATGGCTGAACTAAACAAACACAAAATCCACAATAACTGCTTTGGATAAGGCAAAATGCGTGCCCCTTACATATGTTTATGTGCTATATATTCATAAGTGATTGTTGCTTAACCGAATGTGGAAACAGTGCGTGAAAAGGTGCTGAAGGAATGGTCGTTGAACAAAAAAAAGGTTAGAAAATCAGTGAAAAAATCGCACATGTGTGCGGTTTCAGGAGGGTTTAATATCGCGCCTGATGGTAAGGTTGTATTTTTTGAGTTTCCTGATGAGGGCATCCCGTGAGATCCCGAGTATATCAGCTGTTGCTTTCTGATTAAACTCGCACCAGTGAAGCGCTTTCTGGATTAGATCAATTTCAGAATCCTGCAGTGTTGAAATAACAGTCGGGCTCTCTTTAATCTCATCATAGGCAGTTTTCAAGGGAAAATCCCGGATGCCTAAAGAACCCCCCTTATAAAGAATTACGGCTCTTTCCGCCATGTTTTTCAACTCCCGCACATTCCCGGGGAAGTAATAGGATTTCAATTTTTTAAAAACCTCACTGTCAATCAACGGGGTAGGGGAGTTGATTCGTTTTGAGAAGAGATCAATGAAATATACCAGAAGCGGTTCAATGTCTTCGACTCTTTCCCGCAGAGGCGCAATGTGTATGATCAGGGTGTTAAGCCTGTGAAGGAGATCGAGGCGGAATTGTTTTTCATGAACCATGATATCGAGATCATGATTCGTTGCGGTGATAATTCTAAAATCTGTCGGGATCGAAACGGTATCTCCAACTCTTGTAACTCTCTTCTCTTCGAGAACCCGAAGCATCTTAGCCTGGAGAGGAAGTGGCATGTCAGCTATTTCATCAAGAAATAACGTTCCATTATTGCAAATCTCAAAATATCCTTTCTTTTCGGCATCAGCGCCGGTAAAAGCACCTTTTTTATGGCCGAAGAATTCGCTCTCATACAGGGAGTCGATGATGGATCCGCTATTGACCGAATAGAGAATCTCATCTTTTCTGTCACTGGCATAATGAATGATGCGTGCGATGTTTTCTTTCCCGGTACCACTTTCACCGGTGATCAACACGCTGGTGTCGCGAAATTTTGCAGCCTGCATGGCAAGAGCCAGGACATCTCGCATGTGTCGACTCACGCCAATCAGATGCCGCTCGATCCGCTCCTCCAGTGTTTTGGAAATCAGTGAGTTTTTTAGTTCTACCTGACTGAGTCTCCGGTTGAGCCACAGGAACTTCTCTGTGCGTTCAATCGCAATCTGGATATCGACATGCCTGAAGGGCTTCTTTAAATAGTCGATAGCTCCCAAACGCATCGCTTTGATTACGGTCTCCATATCTCCATGGGCCGAGATCATGATGACTTCGAGGGTGGGATAGATCTCTTTAACCTCCTTCAGGATATCCAACCCGCTGATTCCTGGCAAACGAACATCCAGGATCAACAGGTCAATGTTGTGTTCTTCCAGTATAGCAATCCCCTCTTCGCCGGTGTTGGCCTGATAGGCGTGAAATCCTTTGTGCTGAAAGAACTCTGTCAGCTCTTCCGTGAAGTGAAGATCGTCATCGAGGATGAGCACAGATAGTTTCTCCTTTGCGGAGGAGTTGGAAAGAGGACTTCTTTTCATTTCACTTCGAGCCATACTGTTCCTCTTCTTCTACGAAAATATACCATAAACGTTACACATACTTACCATCAGCCGGGATTACGATCAGTAACGTGGTTCCTTCAGCGTATTGGCTCTTCACTTCAATGGTCCCGTTCAGATCCTTGATAATTCCTAGTGAAATGGAGAGCCCCAGTCCTGTTCCTTTCCCCGACTCCTTTGTAGTATAAAAAGGGAACATCACCTGGTTGATAATTCCAGGGGTCATTCCGATCCCTGTATCAGAAACTTCCACGTAGATCGTTTTTGCTTTCTGGAAAGTGGAAATCTGAATTGTCCTTTCAAAATCATCAGAAAATAGTTTTCTTCTTTCATCAATGGCATCTTTGGCATTTAACAGAAGGTTGAGGATTACCTGCTCAAACTGGTAGGTATTCCCAGTAATCGGATCGATGGTCTCATCCAGTTGCAGGATCAGGTCAATGCCTTTTCCCTTAAGTTGCTCAGAGATCATGGATACACCATTTCGAATACTGTCGTTGATACTGAATGAGATACGCATGATATCATCCTGCTCTTGCGAGAATGTTCTGATATGGTCAATGATGTGAGAGATTCGCTCAATGTTGTCGAATACTTTTTGGCTCTTCTTCTCAAAATAGGCTTGATCAATCTCCTTGTGCTTACCAATCTCGGCGAGCAAATTATCAATTCCAAAACTGATGTTATTCAAGGGCTGGTTGATTTCGTGGGCGATCCCGGTTGCCATCTCCCCCAGGCTGGCCATACGTTCGGTTTGGATTTGCTGCTGTTCGGCATGTTTGCGCTGGGAAATATCCCGGATGATAGCCATGAGTGCTGATGGGTCGCCGTTGATGTCGGTTATTAATGTGATACTGATTTCGCTGATGAATTGCGTGTTGTCCGGCCTACGTATCCTGAACTCTATATTCTGCGCCAGCTCTTCATTGAGGGCTTTATCGATGATCTCTTTAAAACGGAGGACCTCCTTCTCGGGAAGAAACGTAAAAAAACTTTTTCCTGTGAACTCCTCCCTCTTCTCCATCCCAAGTACTTGCATTGCTATTGTCGATATCTCCCTGATTGATCCTGAGATATCCATGATGACGATTCCTTCGGGGGAGGCGTTCAGCAGCGTACGGTACATCTGTTCCGAGTCGGCCAACCGTTGTTTTTGTTTGTGCAATTCAAGGAATACCTTGACTTTACTTAACAGGATCGATTTTCGGAACGGCTTCTGAATGTAATCTGTGATCCCGGATTTGTAAAACATCTCCAGGTTCTGATCTTCAGCTGAGTATGCCGTGATGAAGATGATTGGGAAGATCTCACGATGGTTCTCCCTAAGAATTGTGGTAGCAAGTTCAATCCCGCTCATCCCGGGCATCTGCACATCAATCAACGCCAAAGCGAGTTCGTGGTTGCGGATCTTTGTAAGAGCCTCTTTTCCCGAACTCGCTTTGATGATGTTTACTTGAAGTTGTTTAATGATCGCTTCAATGAATTCAATATTCTGCTGAATGTCGTCAACAATCAGGATATTCGGTTTTCTTTCATTCTTCATACCTTGGCAAAATTAGCGCTTTTAACTCAAAGCACAATTGAAGGTATCCTGGACTCCAAGACCGCCCAATATTTACGGATTAAACTTCCGGGCAGGATTGGGATTGTTGTAATAAATTCCATAGCAGGGACCCACGCCTCTTGGTTCATTTATTTTCCAGGGCTCGTCGAACATTTCAAACCAGAATGTGGTGTAGACCTTGTTTGCTGGAAAGATTGTTGATCCCTGGTTGTTTCCCCTGATCCAGGAGAGGGAAGCGGCGTAATTCGTCCCCATGTTGGCATTGTTTTCCCATTCAGTGGGGCGTTGCGTTTCATTGTTGTCGGTACCGCTTGGCCAGCCCATTTCCCCGATAATTACTTTTAGCCCGGCATCTTCACATGGTTTTATTGCATTGCCGTAGGAATATTCCATATTTAACTTGATATCACCCGGAATATTATAAGGAGTTGGGTTATTAATCTGTCCACCGTAGGGATAGATCGTCAGGAAGATGTACCGGCTAGCTGCATCATTCAGGCTCTTGCAGGCATCCAGGATGACCTGGGCATTTTTTGCCTCCGGTCCCTGAATGCAACTGGATAGGGGTTTGTTGATGCCTGCAGCCTGCATTAATCCATGCACTTCATTCATTACCTCAACAACCCTTGCATAAGTCACACCAACATTTTTTGGCTCGTTGCTAACCGTAATGCAACGTACCTGCTGGGGATACTGCTTTGCCAGCCTTACAGCTGTCTTTGCCTCTGTGGTGGTTTTAGCGGCATCGTTGGGATAGACCCAAACGCCCAGAGCAACCTGGAGGTTGTGCTTCTGTGCAAAATAAGGAATGGTATCCATGCCGTCCGACTGGGTATAGGTTCTGAAGAATGAATATAGCTCTGCAATCATCCCAAGATCAGTATCAATTTGGGAGGCGGGAATATGTGTCCCGGGTGCCTGGGTAAACGGGGTTACTTTAAAATCGCCGATGTGATAGGGTCCGTAGCAGACTCCCATGGGACTGGTTGAGGTAAAGAGAAATGTACTTCCAAGAATCGGATCGGGATCCGGAGCAGGTGGTGCATCCTCTTTTTTCTGACAGGATACGATGACCATTGTAGCTATTCCGAATAGGAGGGCGAATAGTTTTATTTTGTTCATGTTATTTTTTATTTATTTATTCTGCAAAGGTAAATAATCTATGTAGAATTAGTATAAATAAAAATAAACATGGTGTGAAGTTTGCTCAACGTGTTGTGATTATCCGGTGAAAATTCAGATATTTGTTTGGTAACGAGCAAATATCCGAATCAATGAACACCAACGATTTCAGAACCCACGCCCATGAACTGGCCGACTGGATGGCTGATTACCTGGAGAATATCGATGATTACCCTGTCACTCCTCTCGTTCGGCCTGGCGATATAAAAAATCAACTCCCTGGCTCAGCACCTGAGAATCCTGAATCCTTTGCATCCATTTTTCAGGATTTCCGCAATGTAATCCTTCCCGGAATGACTCATTGGCAGCACCCTGGTTTTTTTGCCTATTTCCCGGCAAATAACAGTGAACCATCCATACTGGCGGAGATGCTGACAGCCACGCTTGGAGCGCAATGCATGTTGTGGCTTACCTCCCCCGCCGCAGAGGAGCTGGAGGAACGAATGATGGAGTGGCTCAGGGAGATGCTTGGCCTACCTGCCGACTTTACAGGTGTTATTCAGGATACCGCTTCATCCTCTACCCTGGTTGCAATTCTTACGGCCCGGGAGAGAAGGACTGGATTTGAGATCAACAGGCGAGGGTTCGCTCAGGCCGACAGGTTTAGGGTCTATACCTCTACCCAGGGGCATTCATCCATCGACAAAGATGTTAAGATCGCCGGTATCGGGATCGAAAACCTTGTGAAGGTAGAGGTGGATGAGATGTTTGCCATGGCTCCATCCTCGCTTGAAGAGGCAATCCAACAGGATATAAATGATGGATTTGTCCCATTGTGTGTGGTCTCTACTATCGGGACCACCAGCTCCACTGCCATTGACCCCATTGAACAGATCGGCATAATCTGCAGAAAATACAACCTATGGCATCATGTTGATGCCTCCTATGCCGGCTCAGCGTTAATTTTGCCTGAGATGCGCTGGATGAGCAAGGGGGTGGAACTGGCCGACTCCTTTGTCTTTAATCCCCACAAATGGTTGTTCACCAATTTCGACTGTTCAGCCTATTTTGTAAAGGACAAACAGGCGCTAATAGATACATTTAGTATTTTGCCCGAATACCTCAAGACACCTGAAGATAAACAGGTGAACAACTACCGCGACTGGGGAATCCCTCTTGGAAGAAGATTCCGTGCCCTGAAGTTGTGGTTTGTGATCCGTACCTACGGCATCAGTGGTTTGCAGGAAAAAATCCGTAGCCATATTCAATTCGGTCAGTGGCTGAAAGAGGAAGTTCAGAACGCCCCGGGTGTTGAGTTGATGGCTCCTGCACCATTGAATCTCGTATGCTTTCGGTTTAGTCCCTGTATCATGATTTCTGAAAAAGATGTGGATACAATAAACTCGAAAATTCTGGAAAGCCTGAACACTAGCGGAGAAGTGTTTCTCACGCAAACCAAGTTGAACGGGAAGGTTGTCCTGCGCTTTGTTGCCGGCCAAACACACACACAATTTGAAGATGTTCAGAAGGGGTGGTTGATGATATATAAGACAGGGCTGGATGTTTGCGAAGGGAAGCGTACACTTCCATAGAAGATTCCCAAAATCATTTATTTCGGTAAACCATAAAATAATCGAAAGATTGTTTCCATGGAGAAATGATACAGATACAAGATTATTGTAAACACATACTTATTGGTGATTGATATGGTTATGGGCTTCATCTATTTTTGCTATTATATTTTTAACAAAATAGCCTATGAGAACCCTGAAGTTTATAACAATAGTATTGGTTTTTGTGTCAATAAGTATGATTTCGTGTCATAAAGCCAACCTGAAAGAGGAGTTTTCAAGTGAAACTAAGCCGATGAAAGATATCATTGTCGGCCCTAATTTTACCTGGGAAACAACGAAAATAATCGATGTCAGCTTATCTGCATCACATGCTGGAGTTGTGTATGTAAGTCCAGTTGAAGGAGACTATTATTTTTATAAAGGAGCGTTATTTTCAGGCACCTCCTTTACTACCCAACTTACTGTTCCTTCTTATCTTGAAGAGGTGAAATTAATCTTTAAAGGAGCGGTTCATGTTGTTGACTTAAAAAACAACAGGCTGGAATTTAATTTCAACTAATAAGAACGTGTCATGAAAACAAAACTAGTAATATTTACCCTTTTTATCCTGCAAGTTTTTTCTTTTTCAGGATACGCGACAACAAGATATGTTTCTCTTACGGGAACCAGTTTATCTCCTTATACAAGTTTGGCAACAGCAGCCAATACAATTCAAACAGTAATAGGAGTATGCAATGACGGAGATCTTATTCTTGTGGATGACGGAACCTATTTGCTAATCACCAAGATTACTGTCACAAAAGGAATCACGATTCGAAGCATTAATGGAGCTTCCGCGGTGATCGTGGATGGGAATCATATGACAAAATGTTTCCAGATAAGTCACAACAATGCCCTCATTGATGGTCTTACAATCAAGAACGGAAAAAATCCATCCAGCTTTGGCGGTGGAGTGAATATTATCAGTGGGGGTACGGTTCAAAACTGTATCATCACGGATAATCTGGCCCGGGACGGTGGGGGTGTTGCGATTGATAATTCAGGGTTGGTTAAAAATTGTTTTATCTCCAACAACGTCGCCAACGAGAATAATAACAACACCAACGGTTATGGTGGTGGTGTCCGGCTTCTGAATGGAGGAGTGGTCAAGAATTGTGAGATTACGAACAATACTTCATATAAATATGGCGGGGGTGTGAACATCTGGAGTGCCGGTACTATATACAACTGCGTGATCTCGAACAATACTGCTCCTGATGGCTCGGGGATAAAAACCTGGAACAATGGTCATGTCTATAATACAATTATCTATTACAATTCAGGAAGCGCAAATTATACAGTCAGCAGTCTTACGAACAATCATTATTACAATTGCAACTCCACGCCGGCTTTTCCCGTGGGTTACAGCACCAACTGCATATCGGCAGTTCCCATGTTTGTCAATATAACTTTTGGATCAGAGGATTATCACCTTCAGGCAGGTTCTCCATGCATTGATGCTGGAGTGAATGCGGGCTGGATGTTGACTGAAACCGATCTCGATGGAAACGCTAGAATTGAGAACGGGACGGTAGATATGGGCCCTTATGAAACAGCCGTTGCCCCGTTGGATACAGATGGGGATGGTGTTGCTGATATGGATGATGATTATCCGGCCGATGCTACTCGTGCATTCAACAATTTTTACCCTGCACCAGGGAATGGAACACTAGCATTTGAAGATCTGTGGCCCGGAAAAGGTGATTACGACTTTAACGACCTGGTATGCGACTACCGCTTCAAGACAGTCACAAATGCAGCAAACAATGTGGTCGAGATTTTTGGAACCTTTGTTGTCAAAGCATATGGCGCCACATTACACAACGGGTTTGGATTTCAGTTCCCGAGCGACGAGATCCTCCAGGCACATCTTGAGGTGTCTGGCTATGATATTGATGCTGGAAGTTATGTCAACATTGGATTAAATGGTCTTGAATCGGGGCAATCAAGACCAACCATTATTGTATGGGATGATGCCTATCGGATTATGCCCTGGCCCGGAACCGGTATTGGCGTAAATACTGATCCCTTAGCTCCCTATGTTGACCCGGTTACACTCGATGTATATATCGAATTTACATCTTTGACATATACCATTGACCAGGTAGCTATTGATCAATTCAATCCTTTTATCATTATTGACCAAAACCGGGCGATTGAAGTACACCTCCCGGATATGCCTCCCACTACTCTTGCAAATCTATCCCTTCTAGGAACCGGTGAGGATGATAGTGACGGGTTAATCGGAAGGTATTATAGGACCTCAACCAATCTTCCCTGGGCAATCAATATTTACGAAAGTTTTGCCTATCCCAAAGAAAAAGTTGAGATTGTAAATGCCTATAACCATTTTGTTGAGTGGGCGGAAAGTAGTGGTATGTTATATCCTGACTGGTATGAGGATAATCCTGGATACAGAAACGCCTCAAATATTTACTAGTATCTGGATTCCAAGGTGATATATTCAAGAATCAACGGTATCCCGTCTTCCGGGATGCCGTTTTTTATCAGGTAAGGCTGATCTTCAAGGAATGCATCTATAAATACCATCTTGCTGATTGAATGCGTGTTGAGCGCAGCCCGATAGAATCCGAGTGCTTTCTCCTTTTCACCCTGACAAAGCGCAACATGACCTGCATTCATCAAATCATATGGTCCTGGATCTTCTGTTGATTCAAGGATTTCCTGATATGCGTCTGACGCTTTTTTAAGTTCCCCCAGGATAAAGTGGCAGTATCCAATTGGTCGCAGCGCTTTCAGATTCCCCGGTGAGAAGAATCTCACCTTGTTGTAGTGCCTGATAGCTTCGCCGTACTCTTTTATATTTAGGTTACATTGACCTGCCTGTGAGTGGAGGTTGAGGTCTTCAGGCTGCAATGTCAATGCCTCTTCGATGAAGACTAGAGCTTGTTTGTAGTCATTTAGCTTCATGGAACACAACGCAAGCTTCTTCAATATCCAAAGCCGATCGGTATCGAAAAGTTCTGCCTTTCGATAGGCGTCAAATGCCGCATCCCATTTTCCTGACTTCTGCCAGGCATATCCAAGTTTCTGGTACAGTTGGCTCGTTGCATCTCCTTTTTCTTCAAGGGATATATACATATCGATGGCTTCTTTCCAGTGATCTTTTGAGAAATAGAAGGTAGCCAGCTGTTCGAAAAATACTTTCTGGTCAGAGAATTTTTGCAGGAAAGAGAGGTTGGAATAATCCAGGTTTTGTTTGAAAATATCGTCGAACTCTCCCTTTTGGGGAAATAGTTTGTAAAATCTGTAAAGGTCTTGGATATACTGGGTAAATATAGCGTTTGAGATCATCGTTGGATCGAGAATCTCCTCTTCTGATGCCAACTCCTTCATTTGCTCCAACTCGGCTTCAAAATGTGTAACAATCATGGAGCGTTGCTGGCTTGGAATCGCCTTGAAGTTTAGTCCGAATGAGTATTTGTCAGAATTGCAGATGTAAAAAGCTTTCTCCAGACCCTCCATCAATCGAATTCGTATTGCAGCATCCTCACTGGTCCCCTCCTGGAGAGCGGGATGCTCATGATAGAATGGGATAAACCAGTTCCTCATCTTATTGAAGAAGTCGAATCGTTTAAGCATGGCGAAGGTGCTCATAAAAACATCGGCTCCATCCATTTGCATCCGGGAAAACTTTTCGATTTTCTCAAACAGGCCGGGTACTTCATCAATCATCTCTTTCCAAACGGGGTTCTCTTCCTCAGGATCTTCATCCACAACGTTATCAAGTTGAAGTTTGTCTCCCAGTTTCGGCATCATCTTCTGCATATCAGGCAGCACCTCCTCCTCAAACTCCTTGGTGATTCGTTCAGTTTCACCTGCCATTAATAGTTGCAGAATGATGGTTTCAACTTCCCTGCAAATATCTTCATCGCCAGAAAGGTCATTGATCAGTTTCACCAACGCTGGATAAAAGATGATTCGGTCGTTGTATTTAATTATAGCCAGGATAAACCCAACGAGGGCCCTGTGATAGACCTGGGGTTGGTGTTTCAGGACAAACTCGGATAACAATTCCAGCTTTTGCGGATCAAAGTAGTTTAGGATGCTAAGGGTTAAAGAGCTGGCAACCAAACATTTTTCATGCCACTCCACGCCGTCGTCCTGGTTAATATGACGGATTAGCCGTTGGTGGAAATCTTTCATCTCCCTGGTCAGCCAAATCAGTTTGAAAATTGGGTCGGTAACCGGGGAAGAGTGGGAAGACTCTCCTTCGATCAGTTCGGAAACTTCATGGGAAAAGAAGATATCATCGATCTTTAATGCAACGACTGCAGGGTCAGTGCCAAACTCCTGATTGAGGCGGATTCTTGTCAGTTTCTGCCAGGGAAATGAATCCTCCAGCAGGTGGTCGGCAAGTTCATCAGCCAGTGCGAGGACAGATGCAGCGATAGAGGAGAGAATCTCATTGCGCTTGGGATCAGCATAACCTTCATATGTGTATTTGAGAAGGTTGGTGTAATTGTCTTCGATAGTCTCAATCTCATAGAATGATTCAGAACTGGTCCCCTGCCTGATGAAGAGATGCAACGTTTCGATTGCAGAGGCAAATCTTCCTTGGGCGACATCCCTGAGAAGGGTTTGGTAGCTGTTTTCGATCTCTTTAGGGGTCATTGTATCAATTTTAAATCTACTTCCAGCCTCCTCCAAGTGCCAGGTAAAGATTCACGATTCCAAGGAGATCATCCGTTTGTGCCAGGGAAAGCTGGATTTGTGCACCATACAAACTGCGTTGTGCATTAATGACATCAAGGTAACTGGCATAGCCGGCATTGAAAAGCTGGTTGGAGAGATCGAAAGAGGTTTGGGCAGCGGCAACCAGATTATGATTCTCATTAGTGACAACCCGCTGTTTCTCAACTGTGAGAATTCCATTGGAAACTTCTCCGATCGCCGTATATATCGTTTTTTGATAATTCAGAAGCATCTCTTCCCTGAACGCCTGGGCTTTTCTCAGGTTGGCTTTGAGCTTCCCAAAAGAGAAGATAGGAGCCACAAGGTTCCCAATGGCAGATCCGATTAAACCGGCGCCAATATTCGAGTATCCGATGTTAGCGGTAATACTCAAAGAGGGAAGCATATAAGCACGAGCAACACCGATCTGGGCGTTTGCAGAGACCAACGTTTGTTCAGCCTGGATGATATCAGGCCTGCGGGTAATCAGCTGGGAAGGAATTCCTGCATCGGGAACCACCCCTATACGGATCTGGTTGATGATGGAGTCGCCCGTTACCACCTCTCCGGGAAGTTGTCCTGCAAGCAACCGCAACGCGTTTTCCTGCAAGCCAACTGCTTTTTCAAATGCAGGAACCTGGGTTTTGATGCTGGCGAGCTCAGCCTCTGCCTGTGCCACAACCAGCCCCGAAACAGTTCCTGCTATCATCTTTAATTTCACAAGAGACAACGCCTCCTCCCTTATCCTGACATTGTATGTTGCGATCTGCAACTGGTCCTGGTACTCTACCAGGTTAAAATACCCGGATGCGATGTTGGCGATCAATGTGATGTAAACCGATTGCCGGTATGCCTCCTGAGCCAGAAGATCGGCCCGTGCAGACTCTTTGGCACGACGCAGTTTTCCCCAGATATCCAGTTCCCAGGTGAGGTTTGCAGTTGCGTAAATATCTTTGTACTCGATAGTTCCGGAGGGAAAAGTCTGCTGATTCTGGTAGGCTCCGGTGGCACTGGCGCTGAGGGAAGGCCAAAGGTCGGCACGAACGTTTTTAAAGGAAGCCCGTGCCTGGTTAACCCGCTCAATAGCCATCAACAGGTCGAAATTATATGCCAGCCCCTGCCAGATCAGTTGTTGCAGAATAGTATCCCTGAAAACATAGGTCCAGGAGGTATCAGCAAATGAAATTGAATCGCCGGTGCCTGCAAACCTGTATTGTTCGCCCGTAGGAATATCTGGCTGCTTGTAGTTCGGACCCACTTTACACCCAGCAATGAAGATCAGAAGGAGCCCCGCAGCAAGGATTGACGGGAAGTTTCTTTTAAATGCCATATTTCCTAATTTCCTAATTTCCTAATTTCCTATTTCGACCTACATCTTATTTTTCACGTCTTACGTCTTTCGTCCTTCGTCCTTCGTCCCTCGTCTCTTTACCCAATCCTCCATCCTCTGAAAGATCACATAGAGAGCGGGTATGACCATTACTCCACAAATTGTTGCCATAATCATTCCTCCAAAGACCGATGTTCCCAGGGCATGCCTGCTGGCAGCACCCGCACCACCTGCAAGAACCAATGGCACAACACCCAGGATAAAGGCGAAGGAGGTCATCAGGATGGGCCTGAAACGAAGTTTCGCAGCTGCTTTGGAGGCTTCAATCAGATCCATTCCCTCTTCGTGCTTTTGTCGGGCGAACTCCACAATGAGGATCGCATTTTTGGCCACCAGACCAATCAGCATGATCAACCCGATCTGAGCATAAATGTTGTTCTGAAGGCCGGATAACCACTGCAACCCTAAAGCACCGAAGATACCAAAGGGCATAGCCAGCAAAATGGGGAGAGGTAAAAACCAACTCTCATATTTGGCAGCGAGAAGCAGGAAGACAAAGACAAAACAAAGCGCAAACACAAATGGAGCCTGGTTTCCTGCGATCAGCTCCTGTCTTGTAAGGCCTGAATATTCATACCCAAATCCGAATGGAAGAGTCTCTTTTGCAACTTCAGCGACTGCTTCGATCGCCTGACCTGAAGAGTATCCGGCCGCAGGGGAGATGGTGAAGCTGGAGGAACTGAAGAGGTTGAACCGCCTTACGACATCAGGGCCCTGAATTGGCACCAGACTAACGAGTGTTCCCAGAGGAACCATTTCTCCTCTCGTGGATCTGACATAGATCAGATTTATATCCTCGGGGTTGGACCGGTAAAGGGCATCCGCCTGAATGATCACCCTGTAGGATTTTCCAAATTGGTTGTAATCGTTCACATAGAGGCTCCCAAATTGAGCCTGGAGTGTGCCGTAGATCTGGCTGACCGGAACCCCCATCGTCTTTGCTTTATCTTTGTTGACGATGAGAAAATATTGCGGGATGTCGACCCGGAAACCAGTATAAACATTGCCAAGGACTTTGTTCTGCATGGCAGCATACGCAAATTTACCCGTTACTTCCGCCAGTTTATCCAGGTCGGCACCCACTTTATCTTCCAGTTGCAGTTCAAGCCCTCCGGTGGTTCCCAATCCGGAGATTGCCGGGGCGTTAAATGCCATACAGATTCCTTTCTGGATTTTGTTCAGTTTTTGCTGTAACCTGTTAATGATAGATTGCACTTTCAAGGAATCTTTCGAACGTTCATCCCAGGGTAGAAGCTTCACAAATACAGCCCCGCTTGTAGTGCTCACCGTACCATCAAGGATGCTGTATCCGGGAACTGCGGAGAATGATTGAACCCCAGGGGATTCTTCCAGAATATCTTCAATCTGTCTCATGATATCATCAGTCATCGCCAGCGATACTCCTTTGGGGGAAATTACGTTTACGAAGAAATATCCCTGGTCTTCCTCAGGCAAAAATCCGGAAGGAAGATATTTCATGACAACAAAGACCAAAATCGTAGCCACTGCCAGAAAAATGATCGGCCGGCTGATGTGGTGCAAAAAAGAGTTGACGATCGACATGTACTTGTTCGTCGTATATAAGAATCCTTTATCAAACCCGTTGAAGAATTTTCCAATCAGCCCTTTGCGTTCTGGCTTTGGCTTCAGAAGAAGGACACACATGGCCGGACTCAAAGTGAGTGCGAGCAAGCCTGAGATAATGATGGAAGAGGTGAGTGTGAGTGCAAACTGCTTATACATCAGTCCTGTTGTACCTCCCAGGAATGAAACCGGAATGAATACCGCCGACAGAACCAGTGTAATGGTGAAAATTGCCGGAGCTATCTCTTTCATCGTCTCTTTGGTGGCCTCCAGCGGACTCATGCCATGTTCATCGATTTTCTCCTGCACGGCCTCCAATACCACAATGGCATCATCTACAACAATCCCGATGGCCAGTACCAACGCAAAAAGGGTTAGCATGTTGATTGAAAATCCAAAGAGGGTGAACGCCGCCAGTGCCCCGATCAGGGATACAGGTACCGTAACGGCAGGGATGAGGGTGGCCCGCCAATCCTGGAGAAAGATAAAGACGACAATGAAAACCAGGATAAACGCTTCCAGCAATGTCTTCATCACATCATGAACAGAGGCATCCACAAATTCAACGGTGTCGAGACCTACCTCATAAGAGAGTCCGGGAGGGAACTGGCTGGCCAATGCAGTCATGGTGTTGTTGCAATCTTCACGTATCTGGGTCGCATTGGAACCAGGTGCCTGATATACCGCGATGAATGGAGAAGATTTTTTATTGTACCGTGTCCTGACATCATATGTTTTCAACCCCAGTTCAGCCCGTGCAACATCTTTCATCCGAACGATGGATCCGTCAATTTTTGTTTTGATGATGATGTTATTGAACTCCTCGATAGATTTGAGTCTTCCTTCAGCCCGAATGATGTATGACAGTTCTTGTCCGGGTACCGCAGGATTTTTACCGATAGCGCCGGCGGCTGCTTCCACATTCTGGTCCATGATGGCATTGGTCACATCTTCTGTTGTGATGCTGAGCCCGGCCATCCGGTCTGGATTCAGCCAGATGCGCATGGCATAGTCGTCACCTCCCAGCAAGCTGACATCCCCAACCCCCTGAATACGTTTTAAGGTATTGACAATATTGATTTGGGCATAGTTTGAAAGAAATTCAAAATTGTACGTTGTATCCTCTGCGGTTAGCGCATAGAGCATCAGGATGCTTGGATTTCGTTTCATGACGATTACCCCTCCCTGTGTCACAGCAGCCGGAAGTACATTGAACGCTCGCTGTGCACGATTCTGGGTGTTCACCGTGGCCATATCCGGATCGGTTCCCACCTCAAAATATACAGTGATATTGCAGGAGCCGTCATTAGCGCACTGCGATGTCATGTACATCATATTTTCTACTCCATTGATCTGTTCCTCCAGCGGAACGGCAACGGTTTTTTGTACCACCTCAGCACTGGCGCCCGGGTAATAGGCGGTCACCTGCACGGTCGGAGGAACTACGTCGGGGTATTGGGAAACCGGCAGAACCATCAGGCTCAGTACACCAACCAAAGTGATTAAGATGGCGATGACAAAAGAGAGAATCGGGCGTTGTATAAATTGTTGGAGCATGATTCGATTTGCGATTAGTTCGATGTTCGATTTACGATTTTTCTGTATTCCAGCATTCTTGCCATCATTTAATGATTTCCGGCACTTTCAGGGTATCTTTCACCAAAACAGGGGTGATTACCATGCCATCTTTAATCTTCTGATATCCTTCCAGTAGAATTCTATCTCCACTCTTCAGTCCTTTCATCACAACCACCATATTTTGGATGTGCTGTCCTATTAATACAGGAACCCGCTGGATTTTATTTGCAGAGTCGACGGTGAAGACAAAATCTTTGTCCTGGATCGGTTGCAAGCTCGATTGAGGGATGAGAATCCCGTCATCCTCTGTGCCAAGGATCAGTGTTACCTCGCTGTAAGCGCCTGGTTTGATAAGCCCGTCTTTGTTCGGGAACTCTGCTCTGAGGGCGATAGTTCCTGTGGCCGGATCAATGGCACGTCCGATAAAATCAATTTTTCCGGCGAACGGGTAGGTCTGTTTGTTGGAGAGCATCATATAAACCGGAACAGAATTGTTATCCTTCAAATTTTCTTTGCCTTGCAACTTGTCTTTGTTCTCTATCACCCAGCTCATAATTGACAAATAGCTGGTTTCATTCATCTGAAAATTCACATAAATGGGATCAACAGAAGAAACTGTTGCGAGAAGTGTGCTTTCTCCACGCCCGACAAGGTTCCCAGGGCGAACCTGAACGGCTCCGATATAGCCTTTTATAGGGGAGGTGATGGTGGTATAGGAGAGGTTCAGCTTTGCCTGCTGCAAGCTTGCTTCTGCACTTGCTACGGCTGCTTTTGCCTGTTTTTCTTGTGTGGTAGCAACATCGAAGTCATTTTGGCTGATGGCATTGGTTGCAACCAGCGGACGCAATCTTGCTACATTAAGCTGGGTATATTCCCACGCTGCCACTTTGTTGGCGAGATCTGCTTTTGCAAAGTCGAGGTTATTGATGTATTCAGATTCTTCTATGGTGAACAGCACCTGTCCTTTCTGCACAATAGATCCTTCCCTGAACGACCAGTTCTCAAGAAATCCCTCCACCCGGGCGCGGATTTCTACTGTTGGAATCCCTTCGGCAAGACCTACCATGTCCATCGATAGAGGAACCTGAGATCCCTCAAGGGTCATCACCTTCAGGGATGGCGGTGTTTGTTGTTGATCATTTTTTGGCTTACATGCAGGATAAGAAAAAAGCAGGGACCCGAAAATGATTATCATTCCAAAAAGAATCAATCTGTTCTTCATAATCAAATTGAATTAAATCAGTTGAAGAAAATATTACTTAGAGCAACCCAAAAGTAAAAAAATATCTGATGATAAGTGCTATTTTTGCTCGCTCACCGGATATCTTCTTTTAAGGAATGGGATTTAAACACATTTTCACTCTTTCACTTATTTGGATCTGCTCACTCTCACTGTTGGCGCAGAAGTCCCACATCTCATTCCAACAACCCGGCGATCCAGCCAACTCAAATTCAAATGCCATTCTGATCAAACTTGGTGCGGCCATGGATGAGAATCCAAAGCGACTGAAGATCAGTATTGCATATAATGAGATGCTTGAGGTGAGAACACCGGAGATGAAAAGTCCTGAAGTGACGATCCGGTTTACAGATGTTCATGCTTTCAAAACTCCTGCATACCGGAGTTTCTCCATGGAAGATATTCTCACTCCCGATCTCCTTAGTTGCAATCTGAACCTGATTGATCTACCCGACAGTAACGTCCTCAGGCAATACAGACTTAACGAACTTAGAGTTAGTCAGCTCTCCCTGGGTTATTTAAGCTCCGACATCCCGGTAGTTGCACCCGGGAAATATGCTGTAACCCTGAGCGAAATCGCTTTCCAATACAGTGATCTGGCTCTCGGGGAGTTTCGGAAAAGAATCCAGCTGATCGATGATTATTATGCCGCTTCAGCGCTCACCGACTCGCTCCTTGAGATTACAGATAGATATAATTCTCTGACAACTTACGACTTACCAGAAAAGTTTATCCTTCTGATGGAGATAAACAGGGTCGTGAAACTGATCACTGACCATCATTTCGGAGAGATACTTCCCCTACAGGAAAATGATCCTGAAAAGTTTGCCGAAAAGTTTCTGCGCCTTGATAAATTTTCCCGCAGCGCGACCATGACCTTCGAGGAACAGGTAATGTCCCCTGGAGCTATCCATTGGAGCGGGAATTTGGATCTTCTTATCGATGAATATATTTCTCATCTGATAACCTACCTCCAAAAAGCGATGCTGCTTAACGGCATCCGGGGAGGTATCTATAAAGATTATACCGACACATGGTTTCTGACTCCAGGCTTCAGGAATGAGGAGATGGTTTTTAAGGGATTACTGCAAAAGATGTACCCCGGGGAAGATCCAGCTATTATTATTCCTGTTATCACCCAGGCTGTTTGGAACGCATACCTGAAGAGAGCGCGGAAGATGATTGACGGTTCCAATTTTGTTGGTGCCATGTTTTTACTGGATCATGCTTCATCATTTCGGGCACAGATCCCGAATCAGGTCCAACCCGATTATAAACCACTTCAGGTCGAAGCGGTAAAAGGAGTCTATGCTTCCTATTTGGGTATTGCTGAAAGTTGTATCGATATCCAGGAATTCCAGATGGCTGAAGAGTATATTAATCAGGCTGGGACCTATGTTGCCGAATACAAATGTGTGATCCCGACAGATACGATGTTTCAGCGGGTGTTCAGAAAATTGTTTAACCGGCGGCTTCAGGGATGTGATTATATCCTTGCTGAGAATCAATTTCAGGAGGCGCTGGAATGTTACCAGCTTTTCTCTCTCAGCTATCCGCTTGAGATGATCGCTTATGTAAACGATCACCTTCATTCCCGAGAACAGCAGGCATTGCGGGGGTTGTTTTATCAGGCGAGGAACAGAACGAATGAATTGATAAAGAGTCGTGAGATAGAGACTGCGCTTATTTACTACGACGAAGCTTGCCGCTACCAGGAGGTGATTCCGGGTGATGTGGAGATTAGAATAGCTTCCCAGAAATTGAATAGCAGGATGTTGCCGATCCGGTATAAACAACTGGCCGACAGGGCTACATATCTCTATATGACCTACAATCACGAGGAAGCATTCAGAACATTCAATCAGATGAAAGAGGTGGGAGTACGTATTGGGATTCCGGAGGATACTGCACTGAACCGCATGTACCTTGAGAGTTATAAATACCACATGCTGAACGAAATCTCGATGGCAACAGGAATGATATGGAAGGATGAACTTGAGTCAGCGAAAGATTACGCCCTGGAGGTGGAAACAGTGATTGATCTTTATAATCTTGAGACTGATCCTGATTTGCAATCAGCTCTGAGGAGTTACAGGAGTAAAATTGATCTGAAGGCCTGTCTGGGGGTGAAAGAGGAGGCTGAGTTTCTTGCCATCAGGGCATGGAAAAATATTGAATTGAAGCAGTTTGATATTGCAGTCAAACAGCTTGGCGAGGCACGACGGAAAGCACAACAGCATCCCGAATGTACATTTGAAGTAAAGGTATACAATGATTCAATTAAAAAATATATTTCAGCAGCATTTTACCAGGAGAAACAGAAACAGGCACTCAACCAGGTGGCCCTTGGGAACTTCCGGGAGGCGATTCAGCGGGTTAGTGACAATGAACGATTTTACCGCAATACTGAGCTTGAAAATTTCGGAGTGCCTTTCGTCTCGATGCTCGATTTTGTTGCGAATTCGTCCAGAATCCCAATGTATGAGGAGGCTTTGATTTTTTTTTCTAAAAACGGAGATTCCTTTGCGGCATGGAATTGTTTGACATGGTTGAAACGGGATGGGGTGGATTCACGGGATGTAAGGGATCAGCAGGAGCACATTGGCAGTGCGCTCTCAACTCACGATTTTGAACTCTTTCCTGAAAGTGATCCCGAAGTACGTCTCAGAAGTTATACAGGAGGAAACCGATGGTTTCTTAAATTTGCACAGGCCTATATCAGCAGATGGCAGCAACTTCAGTCAGAAAAGTTACTCAAAACACCATAATATTATGAACAGAAACCTATTGCTGATCAGCAACTCAACCAATGCCGGCGAGGACTATCTCTCCTGGCCCCGGCAACACCTGAAATCTTTTTATCACGGGTATGGCGTGAAAGATGTTCTTTTCGTTCCCTATGCCGGAGTAAACCTGGCGCCCGACAGTGTGGCTGATTCCTTTGATGTTTATGAGAAACGCGTAGCTGCTGTTTTTAGTGAACTTGGACTTGGCATTTACTCCATCCACCGGGAAGCAGATCCGGTTGCTGCCGTTATGAACGCCGAAGCGATTGCAGTTGGAGGAGGAAATACCTTCCATCTGGTGATGATGATGCAGGCAACCGGTGTGATGGATGCGATCCGCGAAAGGGTTCTTCAAGGAATCCCCTATGCAGGATGGAGCGCCGGATCAAACGTTGCCTGTCCTACCATGAAGACTACCAACGACATGCCCATCAGCGAACCTCTCTCGTTCAATTGCCTCAACTTGATCCCTTTTCAAATCAACCCCCACTACCTGGATGCCAACCCGGCTGGTCATGCCGGTGAGACCAGGGAACAGAGAATCCTTGAGTTTCTTACGGTAAATCACGATATCTATGTTGCCGGGCTGCGTGAAGGGTGTCTGCTTAAAGTTGTGGGCGACCAGATGGACCTGTTTGGGAACCGCCCGATGCGGATATTTAAATACGGGGAAGAGACACGGGAAGTGAATGCAGGGGATGATTTGAGGTTTTTATTGGTTAACCCCTAAATCCCCTAAAGGGGACTTACTCTGCTTCGCAGTTTTATCCTCCCGAAGGGAGGAGCAAGTCCCCTTTAGGGGATTTAGGGGTATTAGTATTTGATGACTTTCCCTATAAAGGGCGCTTTTCCCTGAGCTGTGAAACGGATGAAATACATCCCCGGCTTCAGCAACCCAAGATCAAGTGTTGACTTAGCTTTTCCAAAAATAGTCATTTGAATGAGTTGTCTGCTACTCTGGTCAAAAACAACTACGTGTAGCTCTTTCTCATTGGTTTTGATATGGAGAATCCCAGTGGTTGGATTGGGATAAAACCATGCATAGGATGTCTCATTATCCTGCAAATAGGGGTCGTGAATTCCAAGAAATGGTGGAGAAGGGAGTTTTTTCGAAGTGTATAACCGGTATTCGCCTTCGATAAGGGTTATAGGAGCACCTCCATCAGTTACCACAAGGGAATCGCCCGTCCAATATTCATACCAGGTTCCCGTTGTAGTAAAGTTGGGAATGATCTCTTTCTCCAGGACGTCAAAATTTCCAAGCATCACCACGTCCATACTTTCATCTCTTAGAATAATCGACTTCATGGAGTTAGCAACATTCAACGTGAAGTTGGTAGTCTTGAAGGCAGGTTGAGCCTTTTTTAGTTCGGCAAGTGATGAAAAGATATTGTAAACATGTTTTCTCGGAGGTTGTGAATAATAATCCCAGCGAATAGGCTTAGGTGTGAGCCTGGATTCGGAAGTGCCGGTTGGCCAGTTGATCGAATAGTCGTAGCCCAGTTCCTCAAATTGCCAGATCATTTTAGGCCCCGGGATGCCGAAGAAGAAGTTGGCAGCCAGTTCTGCCCGTTTCAGTCCTGTTGTGGTATCTTTAATATTATATGGTGGTAATGTAGAGTTTCCTGAGGTGATGTTTTTATACATCATCCGTTCCTCATCGTGGCTCTCCATATATACAACGAGATTGGGATCATCCCAGCCACGTTGCAGATAGGATGCCCAGGAGAGATTCGATTTTCCATTCTGGTTCCAGCCCATTGAACCGTCACCATAAGGACCAGTCATATTTCCCCACAAAAGCATGTCATTGTCTGCCAACACGATCTCTTCAGCGTTATCGGCGAAATGTTCGAGGATAACGTACGCATTTTGTTTTACTGACCAGATTGCGTTGGCATAATTGTTCAGGATGTTGATCCGCGACTGATCATACTGGCCCCAGAGGCCAACGTTATTGGGATATGAATTCTTTTGCGTGAATCCCTTGGAGAGGTCGAAACGGTATCCATCGATGTGATACTCCTGAATCCAGTAACGGATCAGTCGTTCCATGTAGTTTTTCGTATAGATGCTCTCGTGATTAAAATCATAACCAACATTATACGGATGCTTTGGGATTTGGTTAAACCAGGGACTATCTTCGGCTGGCCGTTGAGCAGATCCATCCCAGTATAATCTTACGAGAGGGGACTGTCCGAAATGGTGGTTGCAAACGATATCAAGGATGATTGCCATCCCTTTGGCATGCGCTGCTTCTACCAGCTGTTTGAAACTGTTTTTTGGTCCGTAGTATTTATCAACTGCAAAGCTGAAATCGGGGTTATAACCCCAACTGAGGTTCCCCTCAAACTCCATAATCGGCATCAGTTCGATGGCATTTACACCCAGCCTCTTCAGGTAGTCCAGGGTGTCGATCAGGGATTGAAAATCGTGCAGAGCGGTGAAATCCCGGATCAGGAGTTCATAGATAAACAGGTCGGTTATTTCAGGTGGACTGAATGTTGAAGGTTTCCATGGATAGGGATCCTGATTGGTTTGCAAGACAGTAGCAATCCCGGTTGTTTTACCTGTTGGATAAGGGATCAGGTTGGGATAGGTGGCATTTGAGATAAACCTGTCATCAGGATCACTGACTTTATCAGCATAGGGATCTCCGACTTTGAGCGTACCATCAACCAGGTATTGAAAAATATACTCTTTAAGAGGAACGAGGCCGGTCAGTTCAATCCAGAATCGGTTCCCGTCAGGCGTTTTATACATATAAAAGAGTGAGTCAAATTCCCAGTCGTTGAAATCTCCAATGGCAAAGCAGTTTTGTTTCCCCGGGGCAAACAGGGCAAGCACTACAGTGGAGCTATCTATGTAGTTGATCCCATCAACAGTACCTGGTGGCAGACCGGCAACAGGAGAGGGTGGGATCACCATATAGGCAAAGGAATCGACAGCAGAGGCGGTATCGTTGCTGGCAATTATTTTTACGTAATGATTAACCCAGTTCTGACCGAAATTATCGGCCAGGATCGTATCGATAAGCTGCTGTCCTGCAACTGATTTGACCACGGTGTTGTTAATGATCAGGAAGAGGGAGTCGGCAAGAGGACTGAATGCTTCAATAGGAATGCTGTCTCCCTGATTAATAAGCAGGTTATTATCGGCTGGCTGGATGATGTTGACACTTGTAAAGGCCGGATAGACATCTGCAAAGATATCGCTGCCATCGCTGTTTCTGCCAACTTTGGACCCATCGGAGTTCCGGAAGACAAATGCCATTTTCAATATCTGTTCCGATGCAGGAACGCCATAATATTCTTTTATGGAAGGTTTTACTTCAAGCTTATACAGATTGTTTCCGAGAGGGATCAACATCGCCTTCGGGATATTCTGGCTCCAGCCGGCCACCACATATTTCCAATCGCTGGGGGAGGAGCTGAGGTTGGTGATTACACCTGTATGGGCATAAATTGGTGGAGATACATTCTCCAGTTCTCCGTTTCCCTGAGTGGCATCGAAGATCACGTAGCAGGAATCAATATCGACAGGGAATTCTGGTATAGTGACAACAACCTGTGAGAAAAGAGGCAGTGTTGTCGTCAGAAAAATTAGCAGAATGGGTAGTTTGAGTCTCTTCATGATCAATCCGTTAAATTACCACAAAGGTATAAAATCCTTGAAGATAATGGAGGGACGATTCATGTAATAAAAGTAAGGGCGATGCATGCATCGCCCTTACTAATAGGTGTTAAAACAAAGTTAGTATTTCAGGAACTTCGCAGTACCCATACTTTGATCATGAGTGAAGAACCTCACAAAATAGACTCCGGCCCGTAGTGTTGTGGTTGGGAGTGTCAGTTTTTGAGTTGCAACATTGCTTACCGACATTACCTCCTGTCCCATAAGATTATATACAGCAATACGGGTAATCTGGCCAAGGTGCTCAAATGTGATCTTGTCAGTTACCGGGTTAGGATAGAAGTTGACCCAGGTGTTGCCTACATCCTGAATAGCCAGGCCACCAATTGGTTCGTCTGTATATACCATCACAGGCATACCTACAGCTGAATCACCGCTTGCAGCGATCGGGGTCACTTCAAAGGCGACAAATTTTCCAACCTCCGCAGTCATCGTGGTGTAATTTTTAGTTGTGGCATCAGGAATCTCTGTGAGGTTAGTGCCGGCGTTATCATCAGCCCAGTACCATTTAAAAGTGGAAGGTCCTTCCAGGATCCCATTTACATTCTCATAAGTATATACACCAGTGAGTTCATTCCCAACTGTAAGTGTACCATCAATCATCAGGTCATAGGCCCATGGAGGAGTAGCTACACTGGGATCTAAATTGGAATACCAGCAATAGTAAATATTCTCAAATCCACCAGTAGTATCCTGGAGGTCGTATTTACGATTCGGGCCGCCTCCCGGGAACTCAGATGTGCCCCAGTCGCCGTTAAACCGAAATTTAAATTCAACGGGTGAACCACCAATGTTGACGGTATCGATCATCAAGGAGATAACATAAATGCTATCGTTACCACGATCGAAACAAACGTCGTATGCTCCCCATCCGTTCATGTTGCCGGCAACGTCAAGGTAGTCAACCAAGGGGTCAAAGTGCCCGGCAGCGATCTGGTATGACATATTACACTGGAACAGCATCGGAATGGTGGCTGGGTTGAAATCGTTGTAGATATTTAAAACTGTTTTGGGCTCAGAAGGAGCGAGGAACATCCTGTTTGGTCCTCCGTCTGGGAACTCGGAAGTAGCCCAGTCACCATTGATCCGGTATTTGTATTCATATATGGTTCCGGCATCAAGTGTGTAGGAAATTTCGTAAACATAGGATGTCTCAACCTGGGTCATGGGGGTTGAGCCTGCCCAGCCGTTCATGCTTCCTGCTATATCCACAAAGTCGACGGCGGGATCAAAAGTACCCAGGTCGACCTGATAGGTCATATCGCACTGGAATTTGACAGCATTGATAGGATCGTCGTTCCACCAAACATCAATTGTAACAACACCGGGTACGGCCGTATATGGTCTGGTAACCACTTCAGGTGTGTCTTCATTGATCCGGAAATGAACATTGTAAACCACACCCGAGTCGAGTCCCGTTTCCAGGTTACCGGTGTATATAAGATCCACACTCGGATCAAGGAGAATCGGATCTGCTCTTTCAGCAACGATGGCATACACGTCATCGGAAACAGGGTCAAAGATCCCGTCGTTAAAAGCTTTATTCATGTTTACTTTGAACGAGAATTTCGGATCTGTAGAGGTGAATGATAACGGAATGAAGAAATCCATACAATTTGGCGGATTGGCAAGATCGAAATCACGTCCGTCTTTGGAGTCCCACTGACCATCGTTGAAAACTGCACAAATTCGTGTCACTACGGTACCTGGGTCAATGCCGTAGAATGCAGCAGGATTATACTCGATAGAATAGGTGCCGTCTCCGTTGGGTGTCAGGTGTGGTGACTCTCCGTTTGCACCTACAGCATTGTATTCCACAACATTCTGCCAGTCACTTCCACCAATGGTTAATCCCGAATGCATGTAGACCAAGGGCACACCGGCAAGGGATGCAACTTGGAAACAGGCCATCTCGGGATTGAAGGTGAGTTTAATGTCATCAAACACGGTTGCCCCTGCCGGCTCTATGGTGATAGCGGCGGGCATTTGTGCCTGGGCGACATTCAATACTGCTGCAAATGCAAAAAGCATGAGCAGACTTCTCATTAAATTCATGGTAAATTTTTTCATACGCGGTTGGATTAATTTTAAATATTGACAGTTTATCGTACACAAATGTAATTAAAATTGAAAGATATTATCTTGTAACAACTTTTTTTTTATTTTTACAACAATAAATAGTAATCATTAAACATAGCAGCTATGAGGAAAATCGTACGTTTGAAGTCATGGTTCGTTTCTGTCGCTTTGGTGCTCTGTGGACTGAGTGGTTTCTCGCAAACCGGCGTGGTTACCGGGATTGTTGAGGATTCACAAACAGGAGAGAAAATTCCAGGGGCCAACGTGTTCATTGAAGGAACAACCATTGGTGTGTCCACTAATCTTGATGGACAATACTCCTTTGATGCACCTGTTGGAAATCAGGTGCTGGTATGCAGCTATATCGGGTACCAGAAAGTCACTGCACCGATTACAATTGTTCAAGGTAAGACAATAAATCAAAACTTTACAATCTCTGAGGACAATCTGATGCTGGATGAAGTGGTGGTGGTTGGATATGGTACAGAGAGAAAGCGCGATATCACCAGCTCTATCACTACTGTAAAGTCCAAAGAGATTGAGTCGATTCCTGTGGAGAATTTCGGTAAGGCTCTGCAGGGCCGTACACCCGGAGTTCAAATCACCAGTGATAATGGACTCCCCGGGGGGGCTGTTACCTTCCGTATCCGCGGAACTTCCTCTATTCTGGCTAGTAGTGAGCCTCTCTATGTGGTGGATGGTGTACCTGCCATTTCCGGTAGTTATACCAACGAATCGGGATTTCCTGATAAGTCCAACGTCCTTTCTCAGATCGATCCGGCCGATATTGCTTCTATCGAGATCCTGAAAGATGCGGCTGCGGCAGCTATCTATGGAGCCAGGTCATCGAATGGTGTGGTTCTCATTACAACAAAACAGGGAAGACTAGGCAAAGGTGAACCAAAGACCCTTTTCAGCTTCAACTACTGGGCTGGTTTCAATACCGTAACCAACCGACTAAAGATCCTGGACGGTCCTGCTTACCTGAGACTTACTAAAGAGGCCTGGTTTAATTCTACCATGGGAACGGAACAACAATATTACGAACAACTTCCATACGGTATTTATAATACCAACCTCGTTTATGAAGGAGATTACAACAGCTTTTCCGACCAGCAGAAAATGGAAACCTATGATGCCAATAAGAACGTCATTGATAATACTAACACAAACTGGCTGGATGAGATGCTCAACACAGGCTTTCTGCAAAATGCCTCTCTTTCTGCTACCGGAGGTACTGCAAAAACCCAGTATTTCATAAACGGAGCCTATTATGATGAAAAGGGATTTATCCAGGATAATAAGTTTAAGAGGATCAACGGAAGGGTAAATTTTTCTCACATTGCATCTGACAGGTTTAAGTTCGGAGCCAATATAGGAGTGTCCTATACGATCAACAACCGGGTGCCTACCGGCTGGGCTGGGGGACTGGGAACGGCTCAAAGTCGCTCATTGCCAATTATGCCAGTTTACACCTCCACAGGCGGCTTATTTGCACCAAAGAGTTCAAATTTCACCAATGTGGTTGCTACACGGGAAGACCTTACTTATTCAGCGAATACCTTTTCTATTATCGGAAATGTATTTGGTGAGTTCCATTTCACAAAATGGTTGTCACTGCGGAATGATTTTGGTTTGAACAACATGTACCTGAAAGATTATAAATATGAAGGTACAATTACACATGAAAATGCCGTTGCCACCGACCGCCGGGTTCAGGTTGAATCTTATACGAACCTGTTATCACTTAATTTCGATAAGACTTTTAACAGACATGCCTTGTCCGCATTTCTCGGTTTTCAGGTGCAAAACAGCAACGAGTATGGAAACTGGATAACCGGTTCCGATTTTCCTAGTCCTGACCTTACCCAACCCGGAAGCGCTTCCATCATCACTGCCGATAACTGGACGGAATCTTATGGGTTTTTATCTTACATCGGGCGGGTCACCTATAACTTTGCCAACAGATATTACTTTACCTTCAGTTTGCGTCGTGATGCCTCTTCCAGGTTTGGTCCCGGAAACAAATGGGGATGGTTCCCAGCCACCTCAATCGGATGGACTATTACTGAAGAGAAGTTCTATCCGGAAAGTGTGAAAAAAATACTTTCCTATCTGAAATTCAGGGGAAGTTACGGAATAACCGGGAATGCAGAAATCGGGAACTATCGCTATTTCGGATCATATAACTCAACTCGTTATAACGGTGAACCAGGAATCAAACTGGATATTATCGGAAATCCGAACCTTGGTTGGGAAAAGACCTCCCAACTTGATGTGGGTCTTGACTATGCATTATGGAGTGGGAGGATCTCGGGAGGATTTGACTACTACTATAAGTATACTACCGACATGCTATTGAATGTCAATATCCCGCAAACCAGTGGTGCATCCAGCGTAACCATGAACGTGGGAACCATGCAGAACAAAGGGGTCGAGTTGTTTATCACCAGCAACAACCTGGTGGGTAAATTCAAGTGGCAGACTGAATTCAACATCAACAATAACAAAAATGAGATTCTTGATATCCAGGGACAAATTGTGGCCGGAGAGAACTATGGAAACAACTATGCCCAGGAGGGGAGCCCGGTAGGAGCATGGAGGCTGGTTGAATACTATGGTGTAGATCCGCAGACGGGAACGGAATTGTTTGTTCTGGCTGATGGAACTATCGGCCCATGGGATGATGGAGACCCAGACTTTTTTGCCAACAATGCAAAAGTGACTGGAAATCCCTATCCTTCCTGGTTTGGAGGTTTCAATAATATCTTTTCATGGAAAGGCATCGATGCCTCAATCCTGTTCACCTTCCAGTGGGGAAACGATGTCTACCGCGATGATGGAAAGTTTTTTGAAGGTGGCTCGATCGGAGCTAACTGGAACCAGATGACAACAATTGAGAACCACTGGACTACACCAGGTGATGATGCAGAAACACCCCAGTTACTTTGGGAAAATACCTATTCTACCCACAACTCTACAAGATACCTGGATGATGGCTCCTTTATCCGGCTGAAGACTTTTACTATCGGGTATACACTGCCATCAAATTGGTCAAAGACAATTGCGATGTCCAGTATCCGTGTCTATTTCCTGGCTCAGAACTGGTGGACATGGACTACATACGGCGGATGGGATCCTGAAGTAAACCGTGATTTTAGCGGTAACATCACACAGGGGGTTACCTATCTCAGCCCTCCGCAGGCGAAGACCTTTACGTTCGGAGTGAATCTTAACTTTTAACCTTAAAACCGAAGAATCATGAAAAAGATATTAAACCTGACTCTAGGATTTGTTTTGATTCTCATTGTACTTACAGCCTGTGAGAAGATAACCAACAAAGTACCCAGCAAAAGCATCTCAGATGAAACAGCTCTGACCACCTACGACGGATTGCAGGCTGCACTGCTGGGAACCTATAACGCCCTTCAAAGCGGGGATCTGTATGGTGGAAACATCTGGGCCTGCGGCGATATGCTCTGCAATAACGTAAAGAATTCGGGTCAGGGAAACATCGTTTACGAAGAGACCCAGATGCTGGAGAAGAATATGTCGCCCGATAACCGCCTGTCAGCCTCTTTCTGGGACCGTTGCTACTTCACGATCAATATGGCGAACTCCATCATTGAAGCAATCCCTGAAGTAGCTCCTGCTCAGGAGGATGCAGATCGGCTTCGAGGCGAATGCCTCTTTATCCGCGCCATGATCTATTTCGATATGGTCAGGTACTTGGGAAATTGGGTACAAGGATCACCTTCATATGGACTGGGTGTTCCCTTGATTCTGGCACCAACAGGTATTGATGCCAGACCATCCAGAAATACCGTGGATGAAGTGTATGCTCAGATCGTAACGGACCTGACTGAAGCAGCTACTCTGTTGCCGGCTTCCAACAGCAACCGGGCTACGAAATGGTCGGCAAAAGCGTTGTTGTCGCGTGTCTATTTTTACCTTGACCAGTACCAGAATTGCATTGATATCTCTACAGAGGTGATTGATTATGGCGGTTTCAAACTGGTCGACAGTGTGATGGATAATTTTGGCAGTACTGTTACTTCAGAAATTATTTTTGCGATACTCAGCACACAAACTAGTACTTCGGCAGGTACACTGAACGGTTATTACCGGCTGGCGAGTAATGGCAAATTCAGCCCCTCCACGGGTGTACTGAAAGTATTTACATTTACAGGTGGACCCGACGATCAACGATATACCAAGTTATTCTATAGTGACGGGGGGAAGTATTTCACTTCCATGTTCGACGATCGGTATATGAATATTCCATTGATCCGGCTGGCTGAGGTCTACCTCAACCGTTGTGAGTCGCGCTTCAACCAGGGGGATGTCCAGGGCGCACTGGAGGATCTTAATGTAGTTAGGAAACGTGCTGGGGTACAAGATTCGACAAGTATAAATGCCACATGGATCTATTACGAACGTTTCAAAGAGCTCTGCTTCCAGGGGGATAACTTCTTTAACTTGAAGCGTTTGAAAAGGGATGAAATATCAGACAAAGACCTCCCATGGGACGACCGCAGGTTGATATACCTGATCCCGCAGCGGGAGATTGATGTCAATCCGAACCTGGTTCAGAATTAAAGCACACACCCCATGAGGTTGTCTCAAAACATCGAGACAACCTCTTTTTACCCTCATACTGTCTTATCCTGAAATAGGTTGACAATAAAATCACAAAATGTCAACTTAAAACAGGATCAAATATCTCCAGGGCTCAAGAGAAACAGTATCCTTTCCGATAAACGTTATTTCTTTATCCGTGAATAGCTCTTTGTAGGTTCCTGCATAATCTTCGCCGGTTAAGGTGAATGTTTGAGCAATGGGGGAGAAGTTAAATATGGAGAATACCCGGTCGTCGCCCAGGGTTCTAGAGAAGGCGTAGACCGATGTATCTGCTGATGTCTGGATCCGGAGGAACTCTCCTCCATCGTTACCGCACCAAAGAGCAGGGTGGGAGGCTTTTAATTGAACAAGCCTGGAGTAGAAATCACCTAACGGAACATCTCCCCATCCGATGGAATCTTTTTCAAAAAAAGAAAGACGTTTATCCAGCGCAGCTTCCTGACCTGAATAGATCAACGGAATACCGGGAAAGGTAAAGGTGAATGCTGCAAAAGCTTCAGCACCTTTTCCCAACCTTTCAAAGACAGTTCCATTCCACGAATTCTCATCGTGGTTTGTTGTAAAGCGCATACGGTATGCATCAGGCGGGTAAATTTTACTCTCTTTCTTCAGCAAGGTGTCGAAGTTGTCGACTCTTTTTTCTCCTGCAGCTACCTGGTTCATCAGGTGATAGAGATCCCAGGAATAGGTGGCATCAAAAGCTGTGTCATGCATGTCAGGAGTCTCCCATTCGGCCAGCATAAACACCTCTTTGATCTTTTTCAGCTCAGGAACAGCCCGGTTCCAGAAAGCCACAGGGATCATGCCGGCCACGTCGCAACGGTATCCATCAATGTTGCACTCTTTGACCCAGAAACCCAACGCATCTGTCATGTATTCCCATAATTCAGATTGTGAATAATCCAATCCGGCCACATCACTCCAGTCTGCTACAGGGGATATGATGTTCCCTGAAGAGTCATGTTTATACCATTCAGGATGTTCTCTAATTAAGATATTGTCCCATGCCGTATGGTTTGCCACCCAGTCGATGATGAGATACATCCCCAATTCGTGTGCCTTGGTTACCAGACGCTTAAAATCCACTAGTGTGCCATAATCAGGATTGATTCCGTAATAGTCTTTGATCGAGTAAGGACTTCCAAGCGATCCCTTTCGTCCTTCCCGACCGATCGGTTGGACAGGCATCAGCCAGAGGATCTTGATGCCCATTTTCTGAAGTCGGGGAAGGTGCTGTTCAAAAGCGGCAAAAGTGCCTTCCGGAGTATATTGCCGGATATTGACTTCATAAATGGTGGCATTCTTACTCCATTCCGGATGCCTGGAAGGAACTGAATCTTCAAATAATCCAGATATACAGGAAGTTAGTGACAATAATATGGTCGTAAACAAAAATAGGATTGTTGAAGAAGTAAGTTTTCTCTTGTGTTTCATGGTGTTCATCAGCGTCATCAGCGTGCTATTGAGGGTTTGTGAAAATTTCAAATGAATTTCCTGGTATTGATATTTTAATCAGATTCTTGTCTTTGTTGAATTCGGAGCCGAAATGTGCACTCAACACGGTTTTATCCATCCAATTCGGCAATTCGATCTCAACTAGTTGCATCTCCGGATCTTTGTTAAAAACAACGATGGCAACCTGGCCCATGTATACGCGCATGTAGCCAAATATCCTGTCTGCCACTACCAGTGCTATATAGTCGCCATATATCAGTGGAAGATGCTGACTGCGTAAATGCGTGAGTTTTTTAGTTACGCTGAGCATCCATTGCTCATGGGCTGAAAGCCCTTCAAACTGCATCATCCGGCGGTTATCCGGGTCGTTTGCTCCGGGCAATCCATATTCATCGCCATAATAGATGACCGGGACCCCGGGGATGGTCATGTTAAATGCCATCAGGGAGGCAAGCCTTCTGTAGCCTGTGGTATCTTCTACCTTGATCTCGCGCAGCCATCCAGCTTCACGATCGTCTTCATTGGGTTTCAGTGCACCTCCTGCATAAGAGATGAACCTTGCCATATCCTGGTTCCCGGTAATGTTGCCCATCAGGTTATGGTATCCGAAAAAGGAGAGTGATTGCAGCAATGCAATGTTCAGGTCACGGAAAGAGCTACCAGGGGAAGCAAATGCAAGCTTTGTTTCCCAGTAAAGGTTAAAATCAAACTGGGCGTCGAGCATTCCCGGATTGATGTAACTCCCGATAAGTTCCCTGCTGCCAAAGGTCTCTCCGATTTGGTAAATGGACCGTCCCTCCGGCTTCAGCATTGAATCCAATTTATGGGTGAGCGTACGCCAGAATATCTGAGGTACATGTTTTGCGGCATCGTGACGGAAACCGTCCAGCTGGTATTCTTCGATCCAGTAAGCAGCCGAATCGGAAACCAGCTCATATACCTCGGGTTTCGAAAGGTCGAGGGTTGGGAGAAAGATGTCGAACCAGGTACTCAGCCGGTATTCATCCCACAACCGGATATTTTTCCGTCCGTCGGGTAAATCCAGCTGCGTTACCCACCCGGGATGCTCCTTCAGAAGGGGATAATCTTCATGGACGTGATGAGCTACGAAATCAAGGATGACGCCAATATCCCTTGAGTGAGCCTCTTTCACCAGTTGTTTCAGCTCCTTGGCTGTCCCGAAACGGTAATCCACAGTTGTCATAGTGAGCGGCCAGTAACCATGGTAGCCGGAGAATTTACGGTGAGGTTTGGGGTACTCCCTGAAAGCCGCCAACGGATTCTGGGTTACCGGCGAAAGCCACAATGTGTTGATGCCCAGATTGGTGAAGTAGTCGTCATCCAGTTTGTCAATAATTCCCTGCAGATCACCGCCAAGGTAGTTCACCCGTGGGTCAACATCAGGATCATCAACGGGCTGGTCATTGTGAGGATTTCCATTCCTGAACCGGTCTAGCATCATGAAGTAAAGGATCATGGTCTCTTTGTCGGAGCGCGTCAGTTCATCCGGATCGGTGATCACCTGCCTCTTTTTCAGCGGTATGAGCAGGTCGTTTCCCATGCCTGTTTCGTTGCTTCCCCATACCCGGATGAAGCTTTGATTTTCATCAGATGCTGTGCGAGGAAGATTGATGATCAGACTGTTACTGTCAGTGTAGAGAAGAGATTCAGGTAGCTGATAGTTCTGCCAGAATACAATCACCTCATCCACCCGCTCTATCCCACCAATCAGGATAGTATTCTCTGAGGCATCGAGAGAATAAAGAAATGGTCTCTCTGCCGACATCATGTTACCTACTCGGAGCAGCGAGTTGTATCCACCGATGCCGTTGCTGACCGTATCCGGATTTACCGGGTCTGAGATCCATTCGTCATCAACAACCAGTTTATACTGGTAATTGCCTGGCGTCATCATGATTTTGGTCTCCCAAATCGTTCCGTTGAATTGCATTGGGTTTTTATCGGGGTTCCAGTCATTCATCTGGCCGGCGATCCGTATCATGCTGTAACGCCTCCCGAGAGGATTGAATGTGATGAGAACTGGAATAACAGGTGAACGCTTTACAAGCAACGCATAGGGTATGCCCTCTCCCCAGCAGGTCAGCACTGACAGCTGGGGAATCTTATCACCTGCCGGTTTCAGGATCAGCCGGGAGAGGTCGGCTGAGAAAGTCGCTCCCAGGAATGGAGTGGTGACGACTGAATCGATCAGCTCCGGTTGACTGAAGTAGTCAGCAAGAACAATGATTGTTGAATCCTCCTGAAGTACAATAGGGGGTGCGATTTTTGTCATCAGGGGATGTTCAGGAACATGGATATCTTGACTGGGAGTACAGGCTGTAAAAATAGAGATACCGGCAATGACAACAATGAAAAGAAAGACGTTTTTCATGATCAGTGATTCGTTATCTTATGATTGTTAAGGTCTTTGATTGTGAGGCTCCCTGCACGATCAGTGTATAGTGATAGGAGCCAGTTGGGTAATTTTTCGAATTGAAGACAAAGTCCTGTTTGGGTTGATCGAATCGTCCGGAAATAAGCGTTTCCAGATGTTGTCCACTCATTGTTTGCAATACCAGTCTTGCCTCTGTTCCCGGTGTCAGGGAGAACGGTATTGTGGTCTGATCCCGGAAAGGATTGGGGTAATTCTGGTTGAGCTTAAAGTCGAGCTGACCATGATCCTCTCTTATGCCTGTATTGAATGGGAAGAACTGGACCAGAGGCAGGCGTAGATGGTCTCTCCAGTTACAGTAACTATGACCTTCATTGAAAATAAAATGCTGGAAATCGTACTCTTTGGCTTCAAGGATAGTTACAAGGTTCGCCACCAATGGGATCAGCGTTGGAATATCATACTTCCCTATATCCAGATATAGCTCAAGATCAAGTTTGTCACTTCCCTGGAAGGTGTTGGATATCTCAGTCTGAACGTTACTGGATTGGGCTGCAATCCGTCCAAATGATTCCGGATTTTTCATGCTGATATAGAGGGAGATGTTCCCGCCATTGGAAGCGCCAATCATGGCTCTTTTTCGGGGGGCGGTTTCAATGCGGTACTTTGCATCATAAACCGGCATCAGCTCTTCGATGATAAATTTCCTGAAGGGTTCTTTCTGTGATCCGGCATACTCCTGGGTTCGGTTGACCGGTGGGACAAAAATTGCGATCACCGGAACGATCTCCTGGTGTGCAATCAGGTAATCGAGGATTTTTGGTGCCTCACCCAGGGTGATAAATTCCAGTCCGTCATGAAAGAGGATAACCGGGTAGTCCTTCGTGGTGGTGTCATATCCGGCTGGCAGATAGATCTTTACTGTCCGGCTGTTTCCCAGGTTTGTGCTGTGGAAAAGGGTGTCATGAAGTGTGCCGTGAGGGATGGCAGGATAGTAGGCGATTTCGGGAGGAATCGAGCAAGCAGGCATCCTGAGTTCCGAATTGGGGCCATAACCACCTGTACAGGTCCAGGGATTGAGTGGGTCGAGAAGCCAGGTAGCACCGTTTTTCACGAATTTATAGTCGAGCCGGGCATCTGCCTCATAATCGGTCTGGTGATACCAGAAATCAGTGCCTGTAATCTGTTCAAGGTTCATGTTCGGATTCCATGCAGTGGCATCACCGGCAACCGCCACGGTCTGTCCATTTCCCTGGTATACAAATGCAACCAGTGTGTCCGTTTCGATATAGGGGAATGCGTGACCCGCGTTCATGAAGCTGTCTGCTTTTGCCTGTCGCTGATCCTCGGGCAGGGAATTGAGGTAGTCGATGAACTGCTGAAAGCTTTGGGCCTGTGAGCCTGTGATTTGGAGTGCTAGTATAAAGATTAGACAGATGGTCCGCATCGAAGTAAAGCAACCTTCCCATTTGATCTTTTTATCTCTCATTTCATATAGCATTTATTGTTTATCTATGTCGATATCCTTTTTTTCTCCCTGACGGTCATCCAGAGAAGGGCGGATATTGCAAGTGATACTCCGCTGATAATGAAGATGATGTTTTTATTGGCTGAGCGCATAACAATGCTTCCGATTACAAAGCTGGCAACAAGCTGTGGCAGTACTACCGAGAGGTTGAAGATCCCCATGAAAAATCCCATCCTGGCTTTGTTTACCATTTCCGACATGATGGCAAATGGCAGACTGACCACGGCTGCCCATCCAAAGGTGAGTACTCCCATCAGGATGTATAGCAAGATGGCGTTATGAGCCCAGAGGACAATGCCAAAATAGCCCAGCGACATGGAGGCAACACAAATTACCTGCGTAGGAACCCTGCCGATTTTTTTACTCAGAGGTTCCAGCAGGAATGCAGGCCAGATGAATCCAACCGCATTCAGGATAAAAAAGGACCAACCGATTATCTGACCTGTTTGTATCGCAGTTTCAGGATGGATCTTCTGTTCAATGAAAGCTATAATGTAGATAAACATAGTTTGAATCCCAAGCCAGGAGAAGCTATGAGCGAAATAAAGCTTGAAGAGCTCCCCCCATTGGGTTCGGGTGGCAACTGGTTTAGTTGTTTCGGTATCTGAATCAGGTTTTTCTTCGGTAAGTGTACGGGGTTCCCTGATGAAGAAGAGGGGGCCAATGGAAAAGAGAAAGACAACAGCAACACCCGCATAGATCAGGGTATAGTTGCCCAGAAGGGCACCGGTAAGGTATGCCAGGCTGCCAAAGAGGTTGGAAGTGGATTGCATCCAGGTGAATCCTTTGGTTCGGGGCTGCCCGTCAGGGGTTACGTCGGCAATGATCGACCGGGTGGGATTGAAACTGATATTGATGGAGAGATCGAGGGTTAGGGCCACGGTGATAGCAACTGCCATCAGGCTTCCAATCCCGAAAAAATCGTTGATCTTATCCAGGTTTGGGAGGGCGAGAATCATAAGGGCTGCAAGGATTCCGCCGATGATGATAAATGGTCGTCGCCGCCCGCCCCAGAACCATATCTTATCGCTGATCAACCCGATGATGGGTTGCCCGATGATCCCCGCAATAGGTCCTGCCGCCCAAACGATCCCGATCTCATGGATATCCAGTCCGTACCGTGTATATAAGATCCAGCTCAATACGGCTATCTGGATGGATAGTGCAAATCCCATGGCGGTTGAAGGCAGGCCAAGGATGATATAAAATAGGTTGCTGAGTTTTTTCTGAATCACAAGCATATAAATAATTTACATGATTTTTTACTGGTGAAGGAATTTTAATTTTTAATCTCAAGTATGTAGACCATTTTTCCAGGGATAACCAAGTCATTCATGGCAGGGATAAATTTCCCGCTGATGACTTCATTACCTGTGGCTTTAGGACCAAGATAATCACAGAATCTTTTAGTATCCAAGCTGATCTCTGTTTCCTGGTTATTCATCACCACCATTACTGTATCCGTTTCGTTATACCTAAAATAGACGTAAACGCCATCCTGAGGAATGTAATGACGAAGTTGTCCGGAATGAATTACCGGATTATTTTTTCGCCATCTCAGAATGGTTTGCAGGTGGGTATACATATCCTGCTGCTCCGGAGTTCTGCCTTTTTCGGTAAATGCATCCTGAAGGTCACCAGGCCAGCCTCCGGGGACATCCTGTCTGAGGGCACCATGCCCCTCATCTTCTCCAGTGGTCATCAGCATTTCGGTACCGTAAAAAATCTGAGGAATGCCCCTTGTGGTCAGGATAAAGGCCATAGCCATCTTCAGATTGCGAACATCATCCTGCTGCGTTTTCAGATACCTGTTCACATCGTGATTGTCAGCAAACGTGACTATATTCATTGGATTCGGATAAGCTCCATCCTGCGACAGCACTTCGTACAGGTGAAGGATCCCTGTATTCCAGCCTTCGGGTTGGGTGAAGGCATCACGGAGCGCATCATACATGGGAAAATCAAACACGCTGGGGAGGTATGAATTGTATCCGTCTTTATTTGGGGCGTCCTGTTGCCAGTAAGCTACGGTTGAGGGATAGGCCATCCAGCATTCACCCACAATATTGAAATGGGGATATTCATCCTTCATTCGTTTTCCCCATTCCGACATCATATCCTTGAAGGGATAAGGTTGGGTGTCCTGCCTGATGCCGTCAAGATGAGCGAATTCAGTCCACCAGATACTGTTTTGGATAAGATAGTTTTTCAGATAGGAGTTGTGCTGGTTCAGGTCGGGCATCGTCTGATCAAACCATCCCTTTACAAACCTGATGCTGTCAATCCTGGAAGCGTAGGGATCGGATACCGTCCCAGCCCGATAGGATGTACGGGTGAATTCGGGCCATTTATTGATCCAGTCGGAAGAGGGGAGGTCATCCATCCACCAGTGGAAGCTGCCGCAATGGTTGAAGATCATATCCATGATCAGTTTCATACCGCGGATATGAATCGAATCTGCAAGAGCAACATAATCTTCATTGGTGCCAAACCGGGGATCAATTTTGTAATAATCGGTGGTAGAATACCCATGGTAGGAATATATTTCCATGTTATTCTCCAGTAACGGATTGATCCACAAAGCAGTTACTCCAAGGTCTTCCAGGTAACCGAGGTGATCTGCGATGCCTTTTATATCACCTCCATGTCGTCCGTTGGGATTGACCCGGTTTACGGGCTCTTTCATCCCCGGCAAGTCGTCATTCGTCGTATCGCCATTGGCAAACCTGTCGGGCATCAGGAGGTAGATCACATCGGAAGCATCGAAACCCCGGTGATAGTTTCTGCTGAGGTCCCGTTGCCTTAATTCATAGATATACTCATTAACTACTGCCTTCTTCTTCATGAACCGTATCGGAAATTTTCCAGGTTTGGCTTCAGGTGTAATAAGAAGGTTAATGAAGAGGTAATTCGGATTCTCCACCGATTCGATACTGATTACTTTGACTCCCGGATAGGAGATAGCGATCGTAGTTGCAGAGATGTTATTTGCATGGACCAGAAGCTGAAGTTCCGGATGCTGAAAATCAGTCCACCAAAAAGGGGGTTCCACACGTAATTCCTGATTATTCTGTGCAACAAGGTTCAGACTCAGGAACCCTAAGATGAACACGATTAGACTCCTTACCATATTTTCTGATATTTCAATTAAAAAATCATTTCCCTTCGGTATATCTTCCATACAGTACTGTAAGCTTTGCCAGCTTTGCCGCCAGCTCATCAGTAAAGTCTTCTGTTTGGGTCCTCCATCGCCAATTGTTGTTCGTCGTTCCAGGTACATTCATCCGGCCCGATGTATCCAGACCAAGCAGATCCTGCATTGGCACAATTGCAGTATAGGCAACTGAAGACAAGGCCAGCCGGATGAGATCCCAGTGGATATCTTCTCCGTTAGTATTTAAATAATCGAGAATATAAATCCTGTCAGCATCACTGATACTGGCAAACCACCCCTTAACGGTGTCATTATCATGCGTCCCTGTATATACAATACAGTTTTTTGTATAGTTGAATGGAAGATAATCATTTGTCTCAGCTGAATCAAAAGCAAACTCGAGGACTTTCATTCCGGGGAACCCAAATTCATCGCGAAGTTCTTCAACATCAGGGGTAATCACACCAAGATCTTCTGCTATAACCGGGAGATTGCCAAGTCGTTCAACCATTGCTGTGAAGAACTCCTTCCCCGGCCCATTAACCCATTTGCCGTTGATTGCGGTGGTCTCGTCATAGGGCACGGCCCAGTAAGCTGCAAATCCACGAAAATGATCAATCCGGATAATGTCAAACATGTTTAGGTTACTCTGTATCCGGTCAGCCCACCATCGGAAGACCTCTTCTGTTTTGTCTTCCCAACGGAAAAGAGGATTCCCCCAGAGTTGACCCGTTTCACTGAAATAGTCGGGAGGGACACCACCGACACAAATGGAGTTGAGCTCTTCATCATATTCGAAGATTCCGGGATTGGTCCATGCATCGGCGCTGTCGGGGGAGATATAGAGTGGAATATCCCCGATGATCCGGACCGATCTCCGATGGGCATACTCTTTAACAGATGTCCACTGTCTGAAAAAGATATACTGGGTGAATTTATTGTATTCGATCTCATCCCGAACCAACTCCTCATAGTGTTTCAATGCGTCGGGTTGGCGTTGTTTGATAGCCTCCTCCCAGTCGTACCATGGCTTGAACTCAAGGTGGTTTTTGATGGCTACAAACAGGGCATAGTCATTCAGCCATGAGTAGTTCTCTTTCAGGAAGTTCCGGTATTTCAGTTTTGCAGTTGGATCATTCCTTTCACTGAAATTTCGAAATGCTTTATAGAGGAAAGGTTTTCTTGCTTTCTGAACCTTGTCGAAGTCGACGGGGCCATCATCAAAAACGGGAAATTCATTCAGATCTTCCAGGCTAAGTAATCGTTCCTTGACCAGAATCTCCAGATCAATCAGATTCGGGTTACCTGCATGGGCTGAATAACACTGGTAAGGTGAATCGGCATAACCGGTTGGACCCAGTGGAAGGATTTGCCAGTATTTCTGTTTCGATTTTACCAGGAAGTCAATAAAGTCGGTTGCAGCTTTTCCCAGTGTTCCGATCCCGTATTTTCCTGGAAGTGAAGTGGGGTGCAAGAGAATCCCGCTGGCACGTTCTTTTATCATAGTTGTTAGACCTATCCTATTGGTTATTAGTCATATAGTTATTATTTGCCCCTAAATCCCCTGAAGGGGACTTACTCCCCCTTTAGGGGGTTGGGGGGTAACTTCGTCCCTCACCCGCAGCATAAACCCTGCGGCGATCAGAAGGCAGACCCCTCCTGCAATCACGGCAGCTATCCGGTTATTGTCAAGGATGTTCAGCATGACCCATCCAAATACCAGTGAGGCAAAGATCTCCGGAAGAACAATAAAGAAGTTGAAGATCCCCATGTAGACACCTGTCTTTTCCGGGGGTAAAGATCCTGAGAGGATGGCATAAGGCATTGAGAGGATACTGGCCCACGCAATACCAACTCCCGTCATGGAGAGCATAAGAAGCCAGGGGTCGTGAATGACGGCAACCGATATAAGTCCTGCAGCGCCACAGGCCAGACTGATGATATGGGTCCAGGCCATCCCGATCCGTGTAGCGATGAGGGGCAGGAGGAAGGCAAATCCAAAGCAAACGAGTGAATACATGGCAAAACAGAGACCGGCCCACTCGATTCCTTGCTGGTAGAGCTCTGAAGTCTCTGAGGGAGCGCCAAACACATTCCGTGCAACGGCAACAGGAAAATAGAGCCACATGCAAAAAAGTCCGAGCCAGGAAAATATCTGAACCCAGGCCAGTCTTTTCATAGCCGTAGGCATGTGAAGAATATCCTGAAATATTTCGGTAAAAAACTGGCCAATGCTGCGTCTTTCCGTTTTTTTTGCTCTGAACGCTTCCATATCCTCAGGTGGGTACTCTTTGGTACGGATGATTGTCCAGAGGACTGCTCCGAAAAAGGCAGCAGCTCCTACGTAAAAAGAGAGTTTTACGGATAGGGGTATGACTGAGCCTTCACTACTCCCGCCTTGCACGTCGAACAGGTTCGTAAGTATCCAGGGAAGTGCTGATGCAATTATTGCTCCCAGCCCGATAAAGATGCTCTGCATTGCAAATCCCCTTGCCCGCTGTTTTTCAGGTAACATATCGGCAACGAAAGCGCGAAATGGTTCCATCGAAATGTTGATTGAGGCATCCAGGACCCACAGTAATCCGGCGGCCATCCATAACGCCGATGAGTTGGGCATAAAAATGAGGGCTATAGAAGAGAGAAGAGCCCCGATAAGAAAATAAGGGCGCCGGCGACCCAGACGGTTCCAGGTACGGTCGCTCATGGTCCCGATTATGGGTTGCACGATCAATCCGGTTAAGGGTGCAGCTAGCCAGAGTAATGGAATTTGATCAGGTTCAGCTCCCAGGTATTCGTAAATGGCACTCATATTTGCCATCTGAAGCCCCCAACCGAACTGGATCCCAAGGAAACCGAAACTCATGTTCCATATCTGCCAGAAAGAGAGTTGTGGTTTTTGAGCCATTAGTGATCAGCGATTAGGGATTAGCGATCAGCGATTAGGGATTCTGGGCTATAGTTTTACAAACCGTTTGTTTATGGGTAGAAAGCCTTTACTATAAACCCTGAAGAGATATAATCCCGGTGCAAGTCGGGCAATGTCGGCCTGGATTTTATAATCACCAATAATGCCCGAACGATATACCGAAATGCCATTCATGTTATAAATTTCAAATCGATCAATCTGATAAAGAGATTCACACATTATAAAGTGGTCGGCAGGATTCGGAAAAAGGCGTAATGTATTTTGCGCAAATTCAGGTATACCCACCGCGCCAATCTGGCCAGTTGTGTATACCTGCACTGATACTCCAAGGGTATCCTCGCCGTAAGCTGCAACAGGAGTCACTTCAAATACAAGGTATTTTCCCAGATCTGCAATGCTGTCTGTGGTGTAATTGATGGTCCATGCACTGTCAATCGGGACCAATATGGCCCCTATCGAATCGGCCCGGTACCATTTATAAAGTGAGTTCCCTTCAGGGATTCCGCTAAGATTATGATAAAGGTATGATCCGGAAAGAACCTGTTTGACCTCAAGTAACCCCTGGATATAAAGATCTGTGACCCAGGGAGGGGAGGGGATCACAGGGCCTTCATTGTTGTACCAGCAGGTGTAGGTGTTAGGGTTGCCATTTGTGTCAATTGGCAGAAGGGTATATGAGCGCGGATCGAGGCTGTCAAGCTCTGAAGTTGCCCAAGAACCGTTGATCCGGAATTTAAATTCTAACGGTGGTCCTCCGATCAGGGAATCGTCGAACATCTTCGACATGGTATAAAGATTGGTGTTATAGGGGTCATAGAGGAGGTCCCAGGCTCCCCAGTCGTTGAAATTCCCTGCCACATCGAGAAAATCAGTTTCAGGGTCAAAGTTCCCTAGTTGCTGTTGGATATTCATATTGCATTGAAGGGTCAACAATATTTTGGTTGAGTCCTGATTGCTAAAGTATTGTACCACCGTGATGGTGGTGTCGGGAGGTAAAAACATCCGACTCAGTCCTCCGAAATTCTCATAGATAAAAACGCTGTCCCGTTTGATCCTGAAGATGTATTCGTACAAAAGGGAGGGATCCAGGTGGCAGGTGAAATCGTAATCTTTGGATACTCCAACCTGCTGAAGCTGGACTGGTTCCCACTCTGTCATGCTGCCCAGTAGCTGTATGGTATCTGTCCCGACGCTGAAGACAGAATCGGGGGTTCCTGAGAAATCCATGCGAAATGTAGTCGTATTGAGATACTCATCGTCCCACCATGTATTAACCTCTGTAACTCCCGGATTTGCTGTTTCCTCTCGGTCAATTGACTCAAAGATCGTATCGTTGATCCGGAACCGGAAATGATAGGTGCTGCCTGAATCAAGTCCCTGCTGTATCAAGCCACTGAAAACCCTGTCAATGCCTTCATAAAGCAGCAGGTTGGGGATGGTCTCTTCAAAATCCACATAAACAAGATCTGAATCGGGATTGAACAGGCCATCCTGAATGGCTTTGGTCATATTCAGCTTGAAAAGGAAATGGTATGACGTATCGGCAATTTCGCCGGAGACTTTCAACACACTGAGTGGAGTAACCAGAAGCAGGAGTAGCACTAACCTGATCGCAGATTTGTTCATGGTGATAGTTTTTAGTTGATGCAAAAGTAATCGTTTTATCTCAGATTCTTGCAGAGTTCGGGGTTAAACCCGTCTGAATACCTGGGCCGTGCGATTGGTATTGTAAATGGTGAGCCAGTTGATCTTTTTCTTTGCATCATAAGTGGTGATGTGAATCTGCGATTCGTCAATCCGCCCTTGGCCACCGAATTCAAGACCATCTGTGCTCAGTGCAGTAATATAGTCTCCAGGTTCCGGCAGCTGGAAAGAGTAGCCAGGGATAGAGCGGTCGGGGTGGAAGTTAAAGACAAAGATCAGGTCTTGTTTTTGAAACACAATTGTCTTGTTCTCTTCATCCATATTAAGCTGGATGCCATAATCCTGGGAAAGAATGTGATGTGCCTTTACCAGTCTGATCATCGCCCGGTCGAATTCAGCAAGATATCGATATTTCAGGTCAGGGTTTTCTATCAGAGACCATTGCCTTCGGGCGTGATGGTAACTCCAGTTATTACCCTCCCGGGGGAAATCGATCCAATCGGGATGGCCGAACTCATTGCCAATGAAATTCAGGTAAGCTTGTCCGCCAAGTGAGATTGTGATCAGCCTGATCATCTTATGGAGAGCCAGGCCCCTGTCGATGACGATACTCTGGTCGCGTTTCGACATCCGGAAATAGATCTCCGACTGCATCAGGCGGAATGCGATGGTTTGATCGCCAACAAGGGCCTGGTCGTGGGATTCGCAATATGCTATTGTTTTAACGGATGGCAGATGGTCATTCAGCATATTCCAGAGGTCATGGATATTCCACTCTTCATCTGTTTTCTCTTTCAGTATCCGGATCCAGTAATCGGGAATCGACATCCCCAGGCGGTAGTCAAACCCGATTCCTCCTTCCTTTACAGGCCGGCACATTCCAGGCATCCCGCTTACATCTTCAGCAACCGTAATGGCTTTTGGCTTGAACTTATGCACCAGTGTATTCGCCAACTGCAGATAGGTGATTGCATCCCATTCCACCCCTGTTTTGAAGAATCCGTTCAGGTCCCATACCTCCCTGAAGCCATGGTCGAAATAGATCATGCTGGTAACACCGTCAAACCGGAAGCCGTCGAAGTGAAACTCCTTCATCCAGAACTTCACATTTGATAGGAGAAAGCGAAGTACTTCCCGTTTGCCGTAATCAAAGATTTTGGAGTCCCAATGAGGATGGTCTCCGCGTTCGCCAAAATGAAAATATTGATGTCCTGATCCATCGAATCCATTCAATCCTTCCAGGGTATTTTTTGCTGCGTGGGAGTGAACCAGATCCATGATTACAGCAATTCCCTGCTCATGCGCCTTTTTAATCAGGTATTTCAAATCTTCCGGCGTTCCAAAACGGCTGGAGACAGCAAAAAAGTTGGTGACATGATATCCAAACGACCCATAGTAGGGGTGTTCGGCAACAGCCATCAGTTGAATAGTATTGTATCCTGCATTTTTAATATATGGGATCAGGTAGTCGGCAAACTCTACAAAAGTACCTACACCCTCCCGCTCCTGAGACATGCCTGGATGGGCTTCATAGATTAGAAGTTCCTTGAGTTGGCCTATGGAAAATAAATCTTTTTCCCAGGAAAAGGGTTTTGGGGGAAGCCACACCTGTCCGGTATAATCGAGCGTAACAGGATCCTGAACCACCCTTCGGATATAGGCCGGAATCCTTTCCTGCCATCCCGATTCGGAATGAACCAGTACTTTAATCTTGCTTTGATGGGTAAACCTCTCTTTGTACTCATCTTCGGGAAGGAAGATCTCCCAGATGCCGTATTCTTGCCGGTTCATTCGGTGAGAGTAGCGCTGCCAGTTGTTGAAGTCGCCAAACAGGTAAAGATCCTCTGCATGTGGAGCCCACTCCCTGTAATACCACCCTCTATCTTTACGACTGTAGTGAATGCCGAAATAGTTATAGCCTTCGGCAAAACGGAGGAGGGTCCCCTCGTCTGTCTCGATTGACTTCAGTTGTTCGCGGTATCGGCGGTACCTGTCGTTGATCTCTGCTTCAGCCTGTTCAAGCCAGGGATCTTCTCTTACAATCCGAAGTTTGGAGTCTTGCATGTGTGCATTGAGATCAGGGCTAGACGAAGATTATCACAGCTGCAATAATGGCCAGAACAATTGGGACGATCACGTAAACCTTTTTAGCGTCCTGTCTGATTTGATTATTGCAATCAGCCTCCAGTTTTTTTGAGGCTTCATCTCCTGGTTTGTAATGCAAAGCTGCTTTGAACTCTCCGCGGGCTGATCGGAAGAGTTCAATCTTGCAGAAATCATTTCCTCGTTGAAAATGTTCGAGATACATGATCTCGTCGTGTGGCAGGCCTTGGTCGTAAATTGATTTCGTTGCCATATTTTTTTTGTTGTAAGTTGTAAGTTGTCGGTTGTAAGTTGCTGGTTGTCGTATAAAGAAACTACTTTCCTGTTTTCATAATTTCTTATCTTCCGGCACCTTATTTCGCTCTTCAGTCAAATTTATAGGACAAGCCCACTCCGATGATCTCTTTAAACTGCGTTCGTGGTCCGCCAGCATCTGTTGGTGAGGATTTGATACTAATATCGTCATCGTAAATCACACTGGCATTGATGGTTGCTGCCAGCCATTTGTTCACCTTCATTGTAAGCAGGACATTAAAGTTCACGTCAATGTTTCCAAAGTTACTCAAATAATCCGTAAATAGTTCGAGAGAGGAGGTGAGGTTGATGTTCTTTGCCAGATCCTTGTTCAAATCGGCACGCAAGTAGGGTCCAAACTGGCCACGGATCTGCTTCCCGGCTGTTACTCCAAAAGCGCCGGAATTGGAAAGTGCTGTATCGAGAACAAACGTCAATCGGCCCGAAGATGGCGAGAGAAATAACCTGAACCACTTTGCGGGCACATAAGTGATGCCAATACCGGCAATCAGGTAACCTGGAGCCATGATGGAAGAGATCACAGTACTGTCGTCAGGGTATTTGTAACCATTCGAGAATTGCGTCCTGAAATTTGCAAGAACAGAGAGATACCATTTCTTATTGCTGTGAATCTCATAGCCATAAGTGGAGGTCAGCTCGATCTTGTCATCGGTTTTGTTATACTGCTGTGAACTCGATCCGAGCCCAATAAATTGGAATCCATAGCCAAGGTCAATGATGTTTGCCCAGACATGCTTCCCTTTTGAGTAATTGATGTTCAGGTTAACCATGCCGATGAGTCCAAGGGAGTT
>CAZXQU010000014.1:0-54860 GCA_964642545.1 uncultured Prolixibacteraceae bacterium
TCCAGCGAATTGGCTCACATTCTGCTCCAGGAACTGGCCGATATACGACGTGAAGGAAAACAGATGAAGTACCTGAGACCCGACTCCAAATCGCAGGTCACGATTGAATATGATGAGGATGGAAAACCACTTCGGATTGACGCAATCGTTATGAGCACGCAGCATGATGAATTCGTCCTGCCTAAGAACTCCTCTTTCAAAGCTTTGAAAGCTGCAGAGAAAGAGATGCAGGACAAAATTCGCGCCGATGTGGAAAAAATCCTGATCCCCAGAGTAAAGAAGACATTGCCAGCCAGGGTCAGGAAATTCTTTACCGACGATTTCAAACTATTTGTTAACCCTACCGGAAAGTTTGTCATCGGCGGCCCACATGGAGACACCGGTCTTACCGGCAGAAAGATTATTGTTGATACATACGGTGGTCACGGAGCTCATGGTGGAGGTGCTTTTTCGGGGAAAGACCCTTCAAAGGTCGACCGGTCCGCCGCTTATGCTGCCCGTCATATTGCCAAAAATATGGTTGCTGCAGGAATTGCCGATCAAGTGATGATCCAGGTTGCTTATGCTATCGGCGTTGCTCAGCCGGTAGGCCTCTATGTAAATACATACTGCACGGCTAATGTGATAGATAAAAACGGAAAGAAGCTAGCCGACAGTGATATTGCCAAACGGATCAACAAGGTCTTCGATATGCGGCCATACGCTATTATTGAACGTTTCGGACTCAAGAATCCAGTATTCCTTCCTACAGCTTCCTATGGCCATTTTGGCCGGGATCCTTTCACCAAATCTATTGATGTTTATTATCCTGTAAAGGGTTCCAAAGCGAAAAAAGGAAATGGCACTGCCAAAGAGGTATACCAGAAAACGGTCGATTTCTTCGCATGGGAGAAGCTCGATTACGTCGACAAATTAAAGAAGGAGTTCAAAATCTGATTCCGTTTGTGTTGTTTGTGCCCTGAGCAATCTAACCGTTAGTGGGAAACCACCAGTTTACGGATCGACTGGTTTCGGCCGTTGACAACCAGGCTGTAAAAATAGATTCCTTCGGAGAGATCCAATGTAGAAAAACGGGTAACCCCAGATCCGGTTAACTGAACCTCTTTCACGGTTGATCCAAGGACATTCCTCACCATTAAAATGGCGTTGGCGCTGGTCTCAACAGAGTAGTTGAAAGATGCCTGGGCAGAAGCCGGATTCGGATAAGCTGAGGAAAGTGTAGCAAGGTCTGTATGGTTCTCTATTCCTAAAGGATAGGCGTTGAAGAAAGATCTAAAGCTGATTGAATCATTTGGATTGGCTGCATCAAAAAATACATACCGGATGGCACTTTGACCTGCATGTGTCAAAGGTTCGTAGTCTCCTGAAAATGCATTGGTTGTTTCTCCGGGAGCTAATGTCATGAATCCAATTGAAACATAAATGTTTGACGGATAACAAACATCCCAGCAAAATGAGTTGTTGGTTTCCGGAACCATGCTGATCTCAACCTTTTTACACATGACGTCCATTGAGACTGCAGAATTGTTGGTTACACCAATGGTAGCAACGATCAATGTAGAGGAAGGTTCACCGGTAAATACAAGGGCTCCATCATTGGGAACCGGATTGCCGTCATATATCAGCGAAAGATTCTGAGCATAGCCAACAAAAACGATCAGGCTCAGTAAGTAGGTTATTAGTACAAGTTTTTTCATCTTAATTTAAGGTTATTTAGTTACATTATTGGTTTATTGAATTGAATGCAAAGATAATACATAAATAGTAAATCTCTAATCCTTTTTTTTATCCAGATCTCCCTTAGTTTCGGGCAGACTCAACGGTTGGTATTGCTGGAAGAGCTTACCTCCTCCACCTGCGGCCCCTGTGTCAATGCAAATACAAATATCCATAACTGGCTTGGAGCCAATCCAGACCTATTTACTGCGATATTTTACCATATGAGCTGGCCATCCCCGGGAAATGATCCGATGTATCTGGCCAACACCATCGAAAACAACGCCAGGTGTTCCTATTACGGTGTGAATTCCGTTCCCTGGACTGTTGTAGATGGCAATGTGTTTTCCAACAATGGGAACAACACGATTACTTCATTTGACCTGAATTTCGAAGTGAACGACGGAACCATGATGACCGAGAACTGGACAGGAAGCATCGGCCCGTTGGAAAAAGTTGTCGTCAGCCTCCCCGCATATACGTTTGTACCTCAAGCCAACAATTCGTTAACTGTCTTTACTGACAACCCAAACAACAACTCCGATGAGTACCCGAAGAACGACACCCTCAACTTTCCAATTATGGAAGCACCTGCCGCTACCTTTACACTGTTCCTCTTCCTGAAGACCGACAATGCACCGGAAGAGACTACCTGGGATGTGAAAGACGCGCAGGGGACCGAAGTGGTGCAGGGTGGACAGTTTGGTTATTATGAAAAGACCGAATTTAATGCCAACATTGTATCAGCACATGAACGGTTTGACCAAACAAAAGCTCTTCAGGTATACCCCAATCCAGTTTCAGCTATTACGACAGCCTCTTTCTACCTGGTTAATCCCGACAATGTATCGCTTAATTTATATAACATTTTCGGCCAGCAGGTATGGAACCATCAGCCCGGATACCTGGGTGCAGGAGAGCATCAGGTAAAGATTGATGCCGGAAACCTGACTCCAGGTGTATATATCCTTCAGATGGCAACCGGAAACAAAATTTATACGAGAAAGATTACTGTAAACCGGTAACTACCGGTTGTGCGGGATTCTCACGTCAACGGCACCAACGCCATACAACGCCATGGGGGCATCGAACCATTCGATGCCCTCTGTTTTTTCCAATTGGTTGATAAGTACACTTCGTAGAATTCCATCGCCAACGCCGTGAATGAAGATCACATTTATGAAATTATTGGCGATGGCGGCATCGAGACAGCGGATGAAATAGTTCTTCTGAAAATCAAGGATCTCTGTTTTCTGAAGATTGGAGGGATCTTCTATCAACTCATGAATATGAAGATCGACAACAGCTTTTCTGGTCTCTGTCTGATGGGTAAAGATAATTGGAAGATTCCTGTTACTGACGACAGTCTGAGATTCAGAAACCGGGGTTGCATGCAGGGTTGATAGTGACCGTTTCTCTTCAATATAGCTGGTGAGTGACAGCAACCTGACGATGATCCCTTTTTCTTTTATCAATGAAGATTCCCGATAGGCTCCCTCTTTATGAAATTTCGTTCCGTCGATTTGAAAGTCAGAATCAAAAGGTGGTACCACAAAGTCTAAGTGTTCCTTATGAAAAAGAAACTGCAGGGATCCCTCCGTCCATTGTGAAAGACCTTCGCGGTTCACTGTTGTAAGGAGATGACGGCTGTTTGCGAAGAGAGATCCATAATCCACACCGTTAAACTGTCCTGTTGGGGTTCGGTGAAAAAGGTTATAAATGACATCAAACGAAGTGTTGTTGATCAGGAAAATATCCACAATCCCGGTTATCATCCACTTTTGATCATGTGGGATAAAAGCAAGAAAGACTTCTTCATAAGTCCGGTTCCTGATGGCTCTTGGATCCAGAAGATCGTCGGGAGTTTCAGCCACAGCATTCGTGACAAGTGACTCGTGACTGGTCATCTCCCGAAGGGTTGAAGAAGGGACGTTAAATTTTTCACTAAAAAAACGGCCGATGGCATCAGTTGGGTCTATCTTTATCAGCTCTGCGATCAGGGTTGGCATCTCAAATCCGTCCTGATCGGATACCAGCACCATTCTGGTATCAAGAATTTTCGTGACTACACCGCCGCCAACGGCATTGAGGAATTTCACCTGATCTCCAACGTTCAGTTTCATGGTTTCAATGATTGGGCGGCAAAGATACGATAAAGAAGTGATGAGGTGATGAGGTGATGAGGTGATGGGGGAACCCTAATACAATTTTGACCCGGAATATATATTATTAAATATAATTATGTATTATTGCACCCAATTATTAACCAAAAACAGAACACTATGCGGAGATTTACAGTTTTGTTGCTTGGCATCTGTCTGGCGGCAACCACAGCCTTTGGCGGTGGATATCAGGTGAGTTTGCATAGCATGCGTAACATTGGGATGGGCCTGATTGGGACCTCCCTTACCTACGATGCTAGCAGCTTCTTTTACAATCCGGGTGCAGCAGCTTTTGTGCAGGACAAGTTCAGCATTTCTGGTGGGGTCAGCCTGTTGATGGCCCGAACAACATTTCAGCCCAAAGATGTGATGGGTCAGTATAATATTGAAAGCATCCTGAATACCCCTTTATATTTCTATTTTGCCTTCAAGCCCTTTGACGACCTCAGCATCGGACTCGCGGTAAATACTCCTTACGGAAATAAACTTTCCTGGGGCGAAGAGTGGCAAGGCCGCTACCTGATCCAGGATCTGGCATTCAAAGCCATCACCATTCAACCATCTTTTTCTTACAAAATCAAGGACGTTATCAGTTTTGGTATGGGACTGGTTTTCACCTTTGGCAATGTGGAGCTGAACAAAGCACTTCCCCTGGAAGGCCAGAATGGCGTAGATGGGAAAGTTAATATCAAAGGCAGCACATACAACGTTGGCTTCAACGGAGGTATCCTGGTTCGGCCAATCAAAGGTCTTAACATTGGTATCGATTACCGCTCCAGGATTAACATGAAAGTAGATGAAGCCGATGCGACATTTACTGTACCTGAATCGATGAAAACGAACTTCCCGGATCAGTTGGTTGCAACTTCATTGCCATTACCCGCCAATCTCGATTTTGGTATCTCGTATGAGTTCAACGAGAAATTCCTCATCGGTCTTAACCTGTGTTATGTTTTCTGGAGTGCTTACGACACCCTGATCTTTGACTTCAAAACCAAGACCGCGGCCCTCGACAAATCCTATGCACCAGCGATGTACGAGAATAAACTGATTCCCCGGATCGGCGCTCAATATAAAGTCAATGACATTGTGACGGTAAGACTGGGAGGATATTATGATCCGTCGCCGGTACCCGATGGATACCTCAATCCCCAAACTCCGAGTATGAACCAGATTGGCCTTACAGCTGGTTTATCAGTATTCCCCGTCAAAGGACTCAGCATCGACGCAGCCTTTCTCTATGTTATGGGCATGGAGCGTGAAGGGACCTATTCACCGGAGAACTTTTCCGGGACATACAAGACCAATGTTTACGTTCCCGGAATTGGTTTAACCTACAATTTCTAACCATATAATAAAAGAACGATATGAAAAAACTATTATATATCCTGTTTTCTCTCGTCATCCTTGCCGGTTGTGAACCCAAGATCGACGAGTTGTCGCCCAACCAGGGCAGCGCGGATTTCTCCCGCTTCGTATCGGTAGGAAACTCGCTAACTGCGGGATTCTCTGATGGAGCGTTATACTATTCAGCACAAAACAACTCATTCCCTAAACTACTTGCCCAACAATTCCAAATGACCGGTGGTGGTGCCTTTGTCCAGCCTGTTGTTACCAGTGAATTTGGTGTTGAATTTCCAGGTTCAATGCCCAGGCTGATACTTGGCTACTCAACAAGCTGTGCCGGAACATCACTCGGTCCTATACCGGATATTGGCCCCAGAGACCCGGTTGCTCCTGTAGGATATCTCGTCAATAACCTGGGGATCCCGGGTGCGAAATCATTCCACCTGTTGGCCCCGGGGTATGCCATGCTAAATCCATATTATGCCCGCTTTGCTACATCAGCCACCAACATGGTTATTCAGGAAATTCCACCGCTAAATCCAACCTTCTTTTCTCTATGGCTGGGGAATAACGACGTGCTCGGATATGCCACATCCGGAGGAGTTGGAGACACCATTACCGGACTCCCAACATTCGGTTATGCCATGGGTGCGGTGGTTCAAAGCCTTGTTGGTGCCGGGACAAAAGGTGTTATCGCCAATCTTCCTGATATCACTTCGGCTCCTTTCTTTACCACGATTCCATATAATGGTCTGGTGTTAAACGATAGTCTGGCGAATATGGTGAACAATGCTATGTCATTATTCCAATTACCATTCGTCTATCATGCCGGACCAAATCCGTTCCTGGTGGCCGACCCTACGTCTCCGCACCCCTATTTCAAGGTACGTCAGATGCAACCCGGAGAACTTGTATTGTTAACGGTTCCTCAGGATTCGATGAAGTGTTACGGTATGGGATTGATCAGTAGACTCACATTAACTCCCTGGCCAATTCCAACTCAGTTTGTTCTCACACAGGATGAGATCAACAACATCGAGACTGCTATAGCCGGGTATAATCAGATTATTTCAGGACTGGCTCAGACCCATGGGTTGGCTCTTGTCGATATGAACGCAAGGATGAAAACACTTGCGGGTGGAATTATCTGGGACGGTATTAAGATGAATGCACAATTTGTCACCGGTGGCGTATTTGGTTTGGATGGAATACATCCAAATTCCAGAGGTTATGCCCTGATAACCAACTATTTCATTGAATCGATCAATGCCGAATATGGCAGTACAGTTCCCTATGTTGATATTACAAAATACCCGGGAGTATTGTTTCCATAATCCTGTAACGGCGAGGCATGTCCCGCCGCCCTCCGTGTAGAGACGGGGCATGCCCCGTCTCTACACGGAATCCCACATAACACGTAGGGGCGACCTGGCAGGTCGCCCCTACTGTTTGTTGGTCGCTCCTACTATTTTGTAAGGAACCGAAACATTTTTGAGACGGCAACGCCCCTGTGGCTGATGCCATTTTTAAGGTAGGCCTGCATTTCAGAAAAGGTCATGATGTGACCATCCGGAAGAAACACAGGATCGTAACCGAAACCTCCATCCCCCTGGCGTTCCTCGGTAATCCTTCCAGGGATTCTCCCTTCAAACAAATACTCCTTCCCATTAAGAATCAAACAAACCACACACCGGAAACAGGCTTTTCTGTTTTCAATACCTTCCAACTCATCCAGAATCTTCTGCACATTGTCATCAAATGAACAACCTTCTCCCGCATAACGCGCTGAATAGACACCAGGGCGTCCATCCAGAGCCTCAATCTCAAGTCCGGTGTCATCGGCAAAACAATTTAATCCAGTGATGTCATAGACAAAACGCGCTTTCTGGGTGGCATTTCCCTCGAGTGTATCCCGGGTCTCCGGGATTTCAGTGTCGAGATTTACATCCGCAAGGCTTAAGACCTGAAAATCATTTCCGGCAATCTCGCGTACTTCGCGCAGTTTGTGGGCGTTGTTTGTAGCGAAGAGTATTCTCATAAGCACTCCTCAATCAATCTCGTCACCAACTCTGTATAAGTCCATCCATGTGCGGAAATCATCTTTGGCACTATGCTGGCTTCTGTGAGCCCGGGAACTGTGTTGACTTCAAGAAAATAGAATTTATCCTTCGTGTGGATATAGTCAAAACGTGCAATCCCTTTGCAATTCAACAGATCGTAAAGCATGGCAGAAATTCGCCGGCATTCATCCGATACATCCTGCGGTACAGGAGCCGGAACAAGCTCATCTGCCATTCCTTTTGTATATTTTGCCTCGTAGTCGAAATACTCCTTCTTGGAAACGATTTCACACACGGGAAGAGTTATCACTTCTCCTTTCGAACGGAGTACACCACAGGTTAACTCTCTGCCCTGAATAAATTCTTCAACCAATACCTCCTGATCTTCCCCGAAAGCCTGATCCAATGCTGCAGGAATCTGTTCTGCTGATGTCACTTTTGACATTCCTACGCTGGACCCACCATTGTTTGGTTTGACAAAACAGGGAATGGAGATGCTATCGGTAAGTGTTGCGATCTTCTTCTGCTGGCGTTTGAAGAGATGAACTGCGTGTGGTGTAAGGATTCCATACCTTGCAACAACACTTTTACAAAAGGCTTTGTTGAACGTGAGAGCCGACGTCATCACATCACTTGAGGTATAGGGGATGGCAAGCATGTCGAGGTATCCCTGAAGCTTCCCGTTTTCACCAGGTGTTCCATGAATTGCATTGAATACAACATCGAAATGCACATGATCTCCAGGGAGACGGAGAGAGAAATCATTTTTATCAACAGGATAACTGATGCCATCAAGTTGATAAAACCATTCATCCCCCTTGATCTCTATCAGGAAGGGTTTGTAAAGGGTCCGGTCGATCTGCTGATCCACCTGTCTTCCACTAAGCATCGAGATGGCATACTCTCCGGAGTCGCCTCCGGCAACAATCGCTACGTATATCATGGGATGAGAATCATTCCCGGCAAAATTAACATAAAAAAAGCACCCTTGAAGCAATTGCAATTTTTCGTATGTTTGTCGGAGAGTTGTGAATACAATAAATTCTGCCTTTTTAGGTTATTCTAGGAAATAAGAGAATGGATTTTATCAGGTTCCTTTTTAGCTGGAAATTTGTCAAACAGGTACTTCTGGCCGTTGTATTTACTGCGGCTATTGTGTGGGGCACACTGATATTCCTTTCATCGTATACAGGTCATAACAAGTATATCCCGGTCCCTGATATCAGGGGAAAACTTATCGGAGAGGTCATGCAGAGTACATTCTACGCTGATTTTCGCTTTATTGTCCTCGACTCGGTGTTTGACCCAGAGCTGCCTCCCGGAACCATTTTGTATCAGGACCCTTGGGTAGATACCCGTGTAAAACAAAACCGGCAGATCTATGTGACCATCTCTTCATCCACACCCGATAAGGTATCTATGCCCGACCTTAAGTTCCTGACTCTCCGGCAAGCTGAATCCATGCTTGAAAGTTACGGACTGAAGGTGGGAAATCTCTTTTATACTCCTGCTTTTGATGCCGATGCCATTCAACAACAGTTGTACAACGATCAACCCATCGAACCCGGGGAGCGGATTTACAAAGGGAGTGTAATTGACCTGGTAGTTGGAACGGGTGGAGGTAGTTACCAGATTCTCATTGAAAATACACAGGTGGATACGGTTCCTGATGAGGGATATGGTGTGGGGGATTATATTGGGGATTAGGGAGGTAAAGAAATGGTGCAGTGGTGAAATGGTGAAAAGATGAAAAGGTGAAAAGAAATGGTAATTCGTAAATCAATAATGCGAATAGTTTTTATTAGTATAGTTTTTCTTTTTTCTGTGGCGGGTTCCTTCGCCCAAGAGATGCTCGTTGGTTTGGAGTTCAATCCTGTAGTGCAGGCGAAGGCTGCCGGGCAAAACAATTTTAAGGAGTTGACAAATGGCTTGGATACGATCCCTGTTGAGCTCCCGTTTTTCGATGACTTCATGGAAGCGACAATATTTCCCAGGAAAGAGCTGTGGATCGATAACTACGCCTTTGTAAATACCGACATCCCTGTCTATCCCATTAACCGTGGTGCTGTTACGCTTGATGCCATCAGCGATTCGGGACAGATGTATTCAACCGCGGTTCCGGGCCCCGCCACGTTTCTGGCCGATCATCTGACATCCCGGTTTATCAGACTCGACAGCATCTTTTCACCTGTTGTCAGAGCGTTGTCGCCGGCCGATTCAGTCTATTTAAGTTTTTGGTATCAACCTCAGGGAAGGGGGAAACCACCTCACGTAGCCGACTCCCTGATGCTCCGATTCCTGATCAGTCCTGAACGGGACAGCATATCCCTTACCGACACAATGCATTTTGATGCAGTATGGCAAGAGATATGGAGGACAAAAGGGATGTCGTTAGACACTTTTTACATCAACAACAACCAGTACTTCGTGCAGGTAATGATTCCCATCACCGACACACAATTTTTCAAAAAGACCTTCCGGTTTCAGTTCTACAACTACGTGAGTCTTGCCAGTTCGGCTGAACCCAGCTGGCAAAGTAACTGTTCACAATGGAACCTGGATAACATCTATGTAAATATCGACAGGTTGGCATCCGACACGTTGCGCCCCGAGATTAGCTTTATCGAACGTCCTCCTTCGATGCTCCGGAATTATTCCTCGATGCCGTTTCCCCAATACACGGATAATCCAACCAACGAGATGGCCGATACCCTCAGCATCCTGATCAGCAACCGGGATCTTTTGGAACACAACTCCTCCTACGGCTATTCCATGAAGGATGTAAATGGAGCCTGGCAACAAAATTATTCTGGTGGTGAATATGTGATCAAACCCTTCTATTCATTTGGCTATGTCACCTATATTCCCTTTGCTCATCCACCTGTCCAACAACTCTTTCCTATCAGTGCTGCCGACAGCGCAGTTTTCCTGATCACCCACCAGGTGCAGGCCGTTGATGGCTCGTTGCTTGGGGATACCATGCAGGCGTATCAGCGTTTCTACAACTATTTTGCCTACGACGACGGAACACCGGATGCCGGCTATGGGCTCTCTCCTGCCGGATCCCTGCTTGCCTACCGCTTCAGGCTGAACAAAACTCCAGACACGCTTCGTGCCATTCAGTTTCTGTTTAACCGTACGCTCAGTAACGACAATGTCCAACTCTTCTACCTGACAGTATGGAATGATGCCAATGGGAAACCCGACCAGGTTATATATGAAGAGCTGGTTCTTCCCAGGTTTGCAGATAGTCTCAATAAGTTTGTCACCTACCACCTTGATCCCCCACTCAGAATCTCATCGACATTCTACGTTGGGTGGGAACAAACAACGGATGACAACCTCAATGTTGGCTACGACCGATACAACAACAGTCGCGAACAGGTTCTTTTTAATGTTTCAGGAGAATGGCTTACCAGCACCTTCAACGGCTCGCCTATGATCCGTCCGATTGTTGGTAAACCAATCCCCCTTGGCATTTCCGAAAGGCAAAAGGGATCTGTATCACTGAAACTTTACCCCAATCCGGCTTCAGGAGAGAGAGTTCAGATCGATTTTCCTTCATCCCTTGACAGAACTGAAATCTATATACTCCATCTCTACAACCTCTTTGGAGAGGAAGTTGCCAGGGAACCATATGCTGGATCCTTTACAGTCTCCCGATTTGTACCAGGGATCTATATTGTTACCCTCTCCGGTTCATCAGGCCAGGTTATGGCTACTGCCAAGCTGGTCATCAGTCGGTAACGATTATATAACAGCTCCATCCTTGCATGAATGAAATCAATGAACATACAGACGAATCGGGTGAACTTTATGAGCATTACAGGTTTACAGTAGACAGAGGACAAACGCCTCTCCGAATTGATAAATACCTATTTTCAAAGCTTCCTGATGCCTCCCGCAACCGGATTCAAAATGCGTCGAAAGCAGGCAATATCCTGGTAAACGACGAGCCTGTCAAGCCGAATTACAAAGTCAGGCCACTTGACATCATCACAATCGTTTTAGCCTATCCACCAAGGGATACAGAGATTTATCCGGAAGATATCCCTCTCAACATTGTTTATGAAGACCAGGATGTTTTGGTGGTCAACAAGGAGTCGGGCATGGTAGTTCATCCCGGACATGGAAATTTTTCGGGGACCTTACTGAATGCGCTTGTTTACTACTTCCAGAACACACCGGAGAACAAGTCTGCTGATGCCAAACCATTTCTTGCTCACCGCATTGATAAAGATACCACTGGCATCCTTCTGATTGCAAAAAACGAACTTGCGCAGTCCAAACTTGCCCGACAATTCTATGATCACAGCATCGACCGCATCTATATTGCCCTGGTTTGGGGTGATATGCCGGATGATAAAGGGACTATTACCGGGAATATCGCACGAAGCGGACGGGACCGCACCGTCATGGCTATCTATGACGATGAGGAGATCGGACGACATGCCGTGACACACTACAAGGTGCTTGAACGGTTCGGTTATGTCACCCTGGTAGAGTGCAAACTGGAAACCGGTCGCACGCACCAGATCCGTGCCCATTTCAAACACATCGGGCATCCTCTCTTCAACGATGCAAAATATGGTGGAGACGAGATCCTGAGAGGGACGACCTTCACGAAATACAAACAATTTGTTCAGAACTGTTTCAACTTGATGCCGCGGCAGGCATTGCATGCGAAATCCCTGCGGTTTGTTCATCCGGTAACCCGAGAACAAATGCTTTTTGACTCAGAGTTACCGGAGGATTTTCAAACAGTGTTAGAGAAATGGAGAAAGTACACTCACACCCAAACGCCCGTTGAGGAATGAGGAATTAAAAATATGAGAAAGCTCTGGACTTATATTGTCTCCTTTTGGTTCTGGATCGAGATGTTCGGGAGTTCCATAATCCTGTTTCCGGTAGCCATAGTGATCTGGCTTGTGACTATGCCGTTTGATAGCCGGAGGTATTATCTCCACCAGTTCTCCTGCACCTGGTCCAACATTGCTTTCTGGCTCAATCCACTTTGGCGGCTGAAGGTTTCAGGGAAAGAAAAGATCGATAAAAAAGGGACCTATATCATCGTATCCAACCACCAATCGGGGGCCGATATTCTTGTTCTCTTCACCCTTCAGATACATTTCAAATGGGTTGCGAAACGCGCGCTCTTTTTTGTCCCCTTCCTCGGGTGGAATATGGCGATGAACCGCTATATCGCTTTGCGCCGGGGTAAAAAGTCAAGTATGCATAAGATGATGGAACGATCGAAAAAAGATCTTCTCAACGGAAACTCCATGATGATCTTTCCGGAAGGTACCCGGTCGAGGGATGGGAGGCTACAGCCATTCAAAAGCGGGGCATTCCATCTGGCTCTCGAAACCCATATTCCAATCCTTCCTATTATTATCACAGGTACGTCTGAGGCAATCCGTAAAGGAGGTTACCTGATTTCGAAGCAGCACAACCTCAGGGTGCAAATCCTGGATCCGATCCCTTATGAGGACTTCAGGAGAATGGAACCGAAGGAGTTAGCGGAAGTGGTATATAAAAAAATTGAGACAGTACTAGCCTGAAACCCAAAGCTTAAGATTTTTTATTAAGCAAGAATTATCTCGCAGATTATCGCCGATTTTTCGCTGATTTTCGCAGAAACTGAGTATAAACCTGGCAATTCGGCGGAAATTTGCGGATAATTTGCGGAAATTTGCGAGAAATCAGTTCACGAGAAAATCAAAGGGGATTGTAAAGTGAATCCCGTTCAACCGGTTCACGGCCGGCAGTTTGGATGAATTCCTGTATCTCTGAAACAGTAAATCGGGGGCTCTGCTCTTCTGCTCCGGCGAGGGAGTAGATTTTTGTAGAATCGTTGATGGTTCCATCCATATCGTCGACGCCAAAGGAGAGGGATATCCGGGCATTCTGCTTACCAATGGCAGGCCAGTAAGCTTTCAGATGTGGGATATTATCCAGGTAGATCCTTGAAACGGCGTAATTCCGCATATCTTCAGTAATCGATACTTCCTGAAGCTGTTCCATCTCATTATTCCAGTTCTTAAACTTCAGTGGAATAAAAGCATTGAATCCCTTTGTCCGATCCTGTAACTGTCGTAACCTCTCCATATGGTCAATCCGGTGGACATAGTTTTCGAGATGACCATAAAGCATGGTTGCATTGGAAGATATGCCCATCAGGTGCGCAGCTTCATGAATCTCCAGCCACGTTTCAGAAGAGGACTTCATCCCGGCAATATCCAGGCGGATCGACTCGTCAAATATCTCTGCTCCGCCACCAGGGACCGAGTCCAACCCACACTCCTTCAGATAGGTAAGTCCATCTTTAAACGATAAGTTAGCCCTGGTTATCATATAATCGAGTTCTACTGCGGAGTAGGCCTTTATATGCAATTCGGGACGAATCTCACTGATTGCCTTCAGGATATCGCCATAATAGTATAAATCCCTTCCCGGATGCACGGCGCCGGTGATATGGAGTTCCTTTACCCCTGCAGGCTGGCTTCTCACTTTCTCAAGAATCTGATCTACAGACAACTCCCACTGCTCCTTGCTGAAATGATGCGAAAATGAACAGAAACGGCATCTGTTGACACACACATTGGTAGGTTCAATGTGAAAATTGCGGATATAGAATACCTGATTCCCGTTTTTCCGCTGCCTGACAACCTCCGCCAACATGCCCAGCCATCCCAGTTCGGCATGTTCGAACAACCAGAGACCTTCATCCGGGGCTAACCTGGAATTTGCCATCACCTTATCGGCAATAAGCAAGCCTTTCGTTGATTGATCCGATGCCAGAAGTGATGCATGCATGTTGTGATGTATCAGAGTTTGATGATCCTCCCTGTAAGTGATAACTCATCAGAAGTGATACTGATCAAGTAAAATCCATTGGGAAATGAAGAGAGATCCACCGTTAAATGGCCTGAGTTATCAAGGGTTCTCATGAAAGAGGCGACATTTCTACCCCATGAATCCAGCAGGTCAATCCGGATTGATCCCTGGTTTTCAAGGAGAGTTGAATTCAGATGAAGGATACCGGATACCGGGTTGGGAAATAGTTTCAGGTCAGGAGATCTGACTTCTGGTTCAGCTATATTGAGGGGTATTCCGTCGAGAACCATCACACCGGTATTATCGGGGTCAAGCCAGAAGTCGAGGCGCTTGGCTGTCTCCGTTCCATTCATATCCCAGGAATAACTGAACTTTCCGTAGTAATCGGGACTATCCAGAGAACCCGAGTCGCATGAGGATTCCCCTCCCGTTAGGGTTCCCACCACCCTGCCTTCAGAGTCAAACAGAGGGGAGCCGGAAGAGCCTCCCTCGGTCACACCATGCCCGTTGTGGGTTTCGGCCCAGGTTACCTTCCAGTGTGTCTTTTGAGAGATTGGAATCCAGTTGTCAGAAACCAGTGGTGTTGTATAGGTTGAAATCTTCTTGATATCGCCCATCGGGTGATGGATTCCCACGCCGTATGGGCTGGAGATATCTTCCCGGTTCCAGCCATTGAACCACACATCGAATGTGTCGGGAACGGTTTGGTTCAATACTAGCAATAAGAAATCTGATCCCCCGACAAATACATCGCCTGCTGTCGACTTCACCTCAGCGCCTGTCATGGACCTGAATCCAGGCTCTATGGAAGGATCTGCACAGGTTGGTGAGTTGTAGTTGAAATAGAAGATCCATTGGTTGAAATCGGATGGTTTTGTGCCTTTACCGCAATGATCGGCAGTAAGAAAGTATGGTGTTTTATCCTGGCGGGTATTATTTATCAACGAGCCGGAACACCAGAAGGTTGATCCTAGTTTTTTCACGCCAATCATTGCAACCCCTTTCTGCTGGTCCTGCCAAAAGTCTCCTTCCTCACAGGCAATATTCACCTCGCATGGGCCTGAGTCGCCAAATCCCGTTCGGTCTTTCAGTTCAGGAACACCACGATAGGCGTATGCGATTTCAGAGATATACAGATCGGGCATGGTGGAGGCTGAAGCCGGTTGATTGTACTCCAGGGTCACCTGGTCTCCGGGGATCAGTGCTGTAGAAAAAAGTCCGGTACTGTTGTTATTCAAATCTGTAAAGGCGCCAAGAAGTTTTGATTTGTCGCTGTTATACAGGAATAACCTACCTCCGGGAGGGATGTTAAACCGATCGAAATAGACCGTGATGGCTTTGGCCCCCGGAGCCTGAATCGTAAGAAGCCAGATACGATCGCCAGAGGGAAGAGTTGTCTGGTAGTATCTCGTATCCGAATCCGTCCCAGGTAGGGAAAAGCTAATGTTAACCGGCAAATTGATCGCAAACCGATAAGGCATCGGGGAGAGCAGATCCTCTGCCGCAACAGCAGCAAGATCAGGAGGTGGAAGAACGATGTCAACCTTAAGAGGCGTTCCGGCATCTAGGTTAAAACTCCACGGGGTTCCTCCCCTGTTCAGCTGTGCCTGAAGGGCAACGGAAAGCAGAAGAAGCAATCCAATGAGATATCTTGTCCGCATTTTTAACATCAATCCTTGGGTGCTTCCTGGGCATTGGATGGCAACTCCAGACCATATCCGGAGGTTTTATCATCCCATTTTAAAAGCAGGGCAAATATGAATCCCAAAATCCCAAATCCGACGAACATCAGCATCGTGGGAGTGTAAACCAGTCGGGAACCAGCCTCTATCGCTTCAGAATTAACGCCCGGATTAGTCTTATCGAGGATATACCCTGCGAGAATTGGCACAGCAAAAAGACCGAGGTTCTGGAGTGAGAACATCGTGCCATATGCCGTTCCGATCCTGTACTCAGGAACAATCTTGGCAACAGATGGCCACATGGCGGCAGGTACAAGAGAGAAAGCGATGCCCAGCAATACCATCAGGATATAGGGATTAAATGTAGTAAGAGCGAAAAGCAGATGAATAATAACGAGCATCAGTGACCCATAGATCATCAACGAAGCGCTTTTCCCTTTTTTATCCACAAACCAGCCGAACAGAGGGGTAAACAGAACCGTTCCATAGGGTAACAGCGAGGCGATATCACCACTGGATTCGCGGGAGATGCCGAATTTATGGAAAAAGAAGTCGGGGGCATATTTCAGGAAAGGAAAAACGGCAGCATAGAATGTGATACAGAGAAAAGTGATGAAAAGAAATGATCTGTTGGTAAAAAGTTTTCCAAGATCAGAGAGTTTGAACTTCTCATCCTCTCCCAGGAGTGACATCTGACTGTGTTGTTGCCTGTCGAGTTTCACATCAAACATAGTGTAAATCAGGAATGAGAGGAACCCGATAAGGAGCAGCATCACGGCAAACCAGATTGGGAAGGTCCAGAAATCGGGCATCACCAGGCGAGGCGAGAAATTGAATGCGAGAGCTGTTCCGATCCGGGCAATGCCAAGATTGATCGCAAAGGCCAGCGCTATCTCATACCCTTTGAACCATTTCACCAGAATCTTGCTGATCACCACGATACTTGTCTCGGCTCCCAAACCAAAGATCAGCATCCCAAGTGCCATCATCTTAAGGCCTGGAGAGTAACTAGTCCAGAAAGAGTTGAGGAAGGCATACCCGAAGCCACCACCGTTAAAATAATCAGTCGCTCCATAGGCAGTAAAGAATGCGCCGATCAGCATGAAGACGGCAAAAAGCAATCCGGTTGGACGGATCCCCATTTTATCAAGGATGATCCCACCCAGGATGGCCATCAGCAGAAAGGTATTGGGGAAGGCATAGAAACCTGCAACGATACCGTAATCCTGTGAGCTGAAATGAAGGTGCTCCTGCAGAATCGACTTCAGTGGTGATAGGGCATCATAGAAGTAGTAGTTGGCTGCCATCAGCAAACTGACAAGGAGCATCATCGACCAGCGCATCTTAGCTGAATCCCTGAGAGTGGTTTTTAATTTCTCCATATGAGCGGTATTTTTATTTTGCGTTAAGGGTCCAAATGTACAATAAATTTTGTACGTATCTTTGTTTCCATGAAGATCCTGATTGTCTCGGCAACCCTCTTTGAAGTGAAGATGCTCATTGAAAGAGATGAACCTGAAGAGGTCATCCCTAACCGGTTTTATCATTTCACGAAAGGGCCATTACAGGTGGATCTTCTCACAACTGGTATCGGCATGCTTCCTGCAGCCTTTCATCTTGGGAAACTGATTCATGATAAACCCTGGGATTTTGCTGTCAATGTTGGTATCTGCGGAGCATACAGCCCTGAAATACCTCTTGGGAGTGTGTTGCACGTTGTGGAAGAGCAGCTTCCTGAAGCCGGGATTGAGGAGAATGGCATCGTGAAGAGTTTATTCAAACTTGGGCTGATGCCTGATGATGAGTTCCCTTTCCAGCACGGAAAACTGGTTAATGAGGGCGTTTCCGGGCTCAAGGCCATTGATCGACTGAAGAGAGTCAAAGGAAATACGGTCAATACGATGCTTACAGATCAGGTTAGTATCGACAAACTGACATCGCTTTTCCCTGCCGATGTGGAGAGTATGGAGGGTGCCGCATTTCTGTTTGGCTGCCTCTCTGAAAAGATACCCTGTGCCCAGATCCGCGCGATATCGAACTATGTTGGAGAACGTGATAAAGAGAGATGGGAAATCCGGAAAGCTCTCAACAACCTGGATAAAACATTGGCAGAGATTTTGGAGGAAATGAAAGAATGAGGAATATCATAATGACCAAAATAATTCGTAATTTTTAATTTGTAATTCCTAATTGACTATGCTCTCCCTAGCCTTTTCACCCTGTCCGAACGACACCTTTATTTTCGCTGCCCTGGTGCACGGCTTGATTGATACCGAAGGACTGACTTTCAGCTATCAGATGGCTGATGTTGAAGAGCTCAACAATATGGCTCTATCAGGAGAGGTCGATATGATAAAAGTCAGCTTCCATGCCTGGTTGTTGATCAGGGAGCACTACGAATTGCTTGAGAGTGGGAGTGCGCTAGGGTTTGGAAACGGGCCGCTGCTGATTGCCCGAAGCCGGATACCGGTGAACCAGATGCAGGATATGCGGGTTGCACTTCCCGGAGAAAATACCACGGCCCACCTTCTTTTCAATTTAGCCTTTCCCCAGGTGACCCGGAAAGAATTCATGGTTTTTTCAGAGATCGAAGGGGCGGTTTTATCGGGGGCTGCAGATGCGGGAGTCATCATCCATGAGAATAGATTCACATACCAACAGAAGGGCTTGGTTAAGCTGATGGACCTCGGGGAGTTCTGGGAGGAGAAGAGCGCCAGTCCGATCCCTTTGGGAGGAATTATCGCCAAACGGCATCTGGGTGAAGAGACCCTTAACAGACTGAACCGGATCATGCGCAGAAGCGTTCTTTATGCCATGAAAAACCCGGATGACGTAATGGATTTTGTGAGAGCGCATGCCCAGGAGATGGACGATGAAGTGATACGCAAACACATCGATCTTTATGTAAACAGGTTTACACTGGATCTCAGCGAAGAGGGGGGCAGGGCAATTCAGACATTGATCGACATCTATGATTGAAAATATTCCCAGGAAAAACATCTCAACACTCTTCCGTCACGCCTTGAAAGAGAGGCTGATCCATGAAGAGGATACCGCCGTGCTATTTTACGACCTCGAATATCTTGCATCGCGCATCGCGTATCTCAGATCCTGTTTTCCTGCATCGACTCTCCACGGACTGGCCATCAAGGCAAATCCCCTTATCAGGGTTCTGGAATTTACAAGGGAACTGGGAAGTGATGTGGAGGCTGCTACAGTAGGAGAAATCTCCATTGCATTGAGAGCGGGTTATGCTCCCAATCGGATCGTTTTTGACTCACCTGTAAAAACCATCTCCGATCTCCGATTTGCGCTGGAGCAGGGGGTTCATGTGAATTGCGACAACCTGGATGAATTAAAACGAGTAGATATTTTACTCAATAGCATCGATTCCACCTCTTCCTTTGGTATCAGGATCAACCCCCAGATTGGGGTAGGATCCATCCTGGAATCGAGTGTAGCCGGTGAGTATTCCAAATTCGGAGTCCCAATTAACACGCAGAGGAAGGAACTGGAAGGTGCTTTCAGGATGTATCCCTGGCTTACGGGAGTTCATTTGCATATAGGGTCGCAGGGCTGTGCGCTGGAGATGCTGGTGGAGGGTGTTGGGATCCTCTATGACTTCGTTCTGGAAATGAACGAAATACGAAATACGAAATACGAAAAAAGGATTTCCATTTTTGACATTGGTGGAGGATTACCAATCGCCTATTCGTATCAGAAACGTCCACCGCTGATGGAAAATTATGTGGCAGCACTGAAGGCCAGGGCACCGGGGTTATTTGAGGGCTCAGAGCACAGGGCACAGGGCGCAAGGGGAAATGGCAAAATGGTAAAAACGCAAGATGGCAAAATAAATGAGGTGCCATGGCGCTTAATCACAGAATTCGGGAGATGGGTATTTGTGAACAGCGGTTTTACTATAAGCCGTGTAGAGTATGTAAAAAGGGATCCTGGTATCAACACAGCTATGATCCATGTTGGAGCTGATCTGTTTGTAAGGGAGTGCCTGAATCCGACCGACTGGAAGCATGAATACAGTGTACTGGACGCCAATGGCAATCTGAAAGAGGGTTTGGATGACGATCCCTATAACCTTGCTGGTCCGTTGTGCTTTGCCGGTGACATCGTGGCTAAAAACGTAACACTACCTAAAGTGGATGAAGGCGATTACATCGTGATTCACGATACAGGGGGGTATACTTTTTCGATGTGGTCGCGATACAACAGCCGGCAAACACCGAGAATTCTTGGGTTCCAGGAGGGTAAGTTGAGTGTATTGAAAGAGCGAGAGGAGCTAGACACACTTGTAGGCTTCTGGGAGTAATTTTCTATATTTGCTTACTTTTGATAACTTAATCGCAAGATATGATCATTGTCACCGGAGCGGCCGGGTTCATCGGAAGTTGTTTGGTTGGGAAACTCAACAACAGAGGGATCAAAGAGATTGGGATTGTGGATGACTTTTCACATCCGGAGAAAGCCCTAAATACACAGAATAAGGCATTTGAAGTAGCTATCGACAGGAAAGAATTTGCCGATTGGCTCCGGAAAAACCATGAATCGGTAGAATTTGTATTTCATATCGGAGCACGTACCGATACCACAGAGTTCGACATGGCGGTTTTTGATGAACTCAACCTGAATTATTCGAAAGAGGTCTGGAATCTCTGCAGCGAATATCGGATCCCACTAATTTATGCATCCTCTGCCGCCACTTATGGGGATGGATCCCTGGGATATGCTGATGATGAAAAATTAATCCCGGAACTCCACCCTCTTAACCCCTACGGAGCCTCAAAAAATGAATTTGACAAATGGGTCCTGAACCAGAAGGAGACGCCTCCTTTCTGGTACGGGTTGAAATTTTTCAATGTTTACGGTCCGAACGAATATCATAAAGGCAGAATGGCATCTGTGGTTTTTCATGCTTTCAATCAGATACGGGATACGGGATATGTAAAACTTTTTAGGTCGCATAATAGGGATTTTAAAGATGGGGAACAGCTTCGTGATTTTATCTTCGTAAAAGACGTTGTTGACGTGATGTGCTTTTTGATGAATCATCAAAAGGATTCGGCAATTTATAACTTGGGAACGGGACAGGCCCGCACTTTTCTTGATCTGGTTCATGCTGTTTTCAAATCCTCCTTAAGGGAACTATCGATTGAATTCATTGACACCCCAATAGACATCCGGGACAAGTACCAATACTTCACCGAGGCTGACATGCATAAACTTCGCTCGATCGGGTATCAAAAACCCTTTACGTCGCTCGAAGATGGCATCCAGGAATATGTTCAGGAGTATCTGGTTGAGGGAAATAATTATTAAAAATAGCGAAATTTCCCACTGCCAACTCAAAAAGCCCTGTACCACAAGCCCGGGGTTTTTTTGTTCATAACACGGAATAACTTGTAGTGGATTCGCTTGACAGCTTAAATTTCTAAAAGTATATTTGGAAACTAGAAAAATAATGCCATGAAGAGATATTCACTTTTGCTTTTTCTGGTTATCAACCAGTTCTTTCTATTCTCACAGGGTGGTCCCAGCAATACCGAGACCAGAGCTGAGGGCAAGAATACAATCTCGAAAACAAGCCCACTCTTTATCGAGAACAAAGGTCAGATAATTGACCAGTTTGAAGCTCCAAATCCAGATGTAAATTTTCTACTGAACTCCCCTGGATTCAATGTACAATTACGCAAAACCGGCTTCAGCTACGATGTCTACCATATTGATAAGCCCATCTCGTTAAGTGAGCGGAAAACTCCCAAGGATACAGCATATCAAGATCGGTTCACTGCAGATACGAATCGTTCACTAATTAGTTATCATCGTATTGACATCAATTTCGAAGGAATTAATGCTGAATTTGAAATCATCCCGGAGGAACCTGATTCATATTATTTGAACTATTATTCTGCCACAACCCCTGAATCGGGTATAACCGGCGTTCATCAATATCGTAAAGTCACTTACAGAAATATTTATCCGGGAATTGACCTGGAATTTCTGGCAGGTGGAGTGGAACCATTTAAATATAATTTCATAATAGATCCTGGTGCAACCATTGAAAACATCAGGTTTACAATCGACGGTGCTTCGGATATAAAGGAAGAAGATGGCTGTCTTTTGTTTAGTACTTCAATGAATGCCATTCAAGAAAAAATTCCTTTGAGTTTCTTCCTGCAGAAAAATACCCGGACGGATATTGAAGTTGCTTTTCGGAAAATTCAAGGCAATACCTTTGGATTCTTTACACCCAAGGAAATTCCCTCTGATGCTATATTGGTCATTGACCCCCTGCCCGATATCGTTTGGGGAACATATTACGGGGGATATGATTACGATTTACTTTTTGATTGTTCTGTTGACGCAAGTGGGAATGTCTACAGTGTTGGATATACAGGTTCAGCCAATTATATTGCCACAAGTGGAGCCTATCAAACAACATTATCAGGCTCCTATGATGCATTTCTGGTAAAATTCAATTCATCCGGGGTAAGGCAGTGGGGGACCTATTACGGTGGATATAACAATGATTATGGGTTCGATATTTCTGTCAGTGATAGTGGTATCTATATTATTGGAAGTACATATTCAACCAATAATATTGCCACAGGTGGAGCCTATCAAACTGTGCTGAATGGGAGTGCTGATGCGTTTCTTGTGAAATTTAATTCATCAGGCCTCCGTCAGTGGGGTACCTACTATGGGGGAGGTGAGTATGAACAAGGTGTATCTGTTCATTGCTACAACAACGGAGTAATCTATTTCACTGGTTTTACTCAGTCAGCAACCGGTATTGCAACGACAGAGGCATATCAAACATCGTTGAATGCCTGGCAGGATGCTTTTTTGGTGAAATTCGATTCATCCGGAGCTAGGCAATGGGGAACCTATTATGGCGGAGATTCAGAGGATACGGGTATGGATGTCTCTACAGATGAGAACGGCAACATCTATTTCGTTGGACGCACATATTCATATAATGGGATAGCCACACCCGAAGCCCATCAATCATCATTGGGAGGGTATTCTGATGCGTTTCTTGCGAAATTTAATTCATCAGGCCTCCGTCAATGGGGAACATACTATGGTGGAAGTTCCAGTGAATCTGGAAACGGTGTTTCAATAGATAATAGCGGTAATGTTTATCTTACTGGTGATACTGAATCAACCACCGGGATTGCCACATCTGGAGCCCATCAGTTATCATTGGGAGGGTATTCTGATGCGTTTCTTGTAAAATTCAATCCTTCAGGTACCCGGCAATGGGGAACCTATTATGGAGGCAACGATTATGACATTGGAGAGTCAGTAGTTGCAGACGACAATGGAGATATTTATATTACTGGTTATACTTACTCGACAAATGGAATTTCTACTGTGGGATCATATCAGCCTGACAAGGCGGGAGGGCAGGATGTTTTTCTGGCAAATCTGAATTCAACAGGGGTCAGGCAATGGGGAACCTATTATGGAGGCAACGATTATGACATTGGAGAGTCAGTAGTTGCAGACGACAATGGAGATATTTATATTACTGGTTATACACTATCTTCAGATGGAATAGCTACTCCAGGAGCCCATCAATCATCATTGGGAGGTTCCTATGATGCATTTCTTGCGAAGTTCACTTCGTGTTTTTCCACGAATATTATTTCTCATCCGTCGGATATAGCAAAATGTGTTGGTATAACTGCCGATTTTCAGGTTACTGTAACAGGCGATGGGCTTACTTACCAATGGCAAGTCGATAAAGGATCAGGATTTATAAACCTAAGTAACGATAGTCTCTATAATGGGGTTTTGACCAATCATTTGTTTGTTTCAAATCCAGACACAAATCTGGATGGATATATATACCGATGTGTATTAACAAACAGGTGTTTGACAGCAGTAAACTCCAACTCGGCAACCCTTACAATCAACCCATTACCAACTCCCACAATTTCACCTCAGCCATTGTATGTTGAGAGCTTTGAAAATGGAGGATCAATTCCACCTGGATGGGAGACACAAACCATCGTTCCGAATAACACGATAACCTTTCCTACCGCATCAAGTCATCCAGCAGGATATTCAGCTTACAATGGCACACGCCTCGTGAGATTCAACTCATATGATTACGGTAACGGAGTTGTCCATCTTAAAACTATCGTTCCTGTTTCAACAATAGGATCTTTAAATGTGACTGTGGAGTTTGCCTGGCTGGTAAGTTCCGCATACCCTACTTCCAACGATCGTGTTGAACTTGAGTGGTCACTGGATGACTCAATATGGATATCGGCCGGTACCTTTCCAAGGCATGACACAGTAAATGGCTGGACAGTCAAAACCCAACAATTGCCGTTAAGCGCTGGAGAACAACCAACATTATATATTGCCTTTAAATTCACCTCCGAATTTGGTAACGACTGCTACCTTGATCTTGCCAAAGTGTACCTTAATACTTCTTCTGTTTGTGTCGGTAGTTCTACTTCTTATGCGACCGAATCTGGTAATACTGCTTACGGTTGGACAGTCTCTTCAGGAGGCACAATCACCAGCGGATCTGATACGTCAGCCATCACAATCTTGTGGTCAACGCCAGGACCTAAAACGATAGGTGTAAATTACACGAACTCTAATGGTTGTAAAGCCAATGATCCAGTCACCACCATAACTGTAGTAGACTCTCTTCCTGTTCCAACCATCGCTGGTTCAACAACAGTCTGCACGGGCTCTTCAGGACATATCTATACCACCGAAGAAGACATGATCGGCTACCAGTGGAGTGTCTCCAATGGGGGAACTATTACTGCCGGTGGATCTGATTCCTTGAACACAGTAACTGTGACCTGGGATTCCACCGGGGCCCAAACAGTGAGTGTTGGGTATACGAATTCAAACGGTTGTACTACTAATCCACTGACTTCATTTGACGTAACCGTTTATCCGCTTCCGGTACCAACAATCACCGGCGAAACCAGCGCCTGTGCAAACAGCGGTAATTACACCTATTCAACAGAAACTGAGATGACAGGCTACGTTTGGACAATTTCTCCTTCCGGACAAATCATCTCCGGACAGGGAAGTTACCAGGTGGCAGTAAACTGGCTGGCTGCAGGAGCGCAATGGGTAGGTGTCAGCTACACGAACGGGAATGACTGTACAGCAGCTGCTGCCTCCACCCTAACTGTTACAGTCGATGGAGTTCCCGGACAAATGGGAGCAATTACCGGCATCTACTCCATCTGTGGCGTTGCAGTCAACATCTTCTATACAGCCAATCCCATTGCCAATGCGAATGCATACAACTGGACAGTTCCTCCCGGAGCTATTATCACCTCCGGGGCCGGAACGACATCTATCCTGGTCTACTACCCGGCGACAGCCTTAAGCGGCAATGTGACAGTAACCGCCAGTAATGCCTGTGGAAACGGTGCGCCTTCACCACCACTAGAAATCACTGTCACCCAGATACCCGCCACACCAGAGATTCATCTGCAGGGAAATATGTTGTTCAGTAATACGCTTACCGGAAACCAATGGTTCAAGAATGGCATCAAAATCACAGGCGCTACCGGCTCAACCCATCTTGTTGTGGAAGAGGGTGAGTACTGGGACAAGGTGACCATCAACTCATGTGAATCCGATACCTCCAACCATATCTATGTGATCATCACAGGGATTGAGGAGCATCAATCGGAGGGGATTACTCTTTATCCCAATCCGAACATCGGGACATTCACCCTCCGGTTCGACCAGAAAATGGATGAATCGTATGAGATAGTTGTTGTAAATCAAATCGGCATGAAGGTTACGGAGAAACAGCTTCTGGTCAAACAGGGGAACACTGACCATCAGATCGATTTGCGGCCACTCCCAATTGGAGTTTATACGATTCTGATATCAGGAGAGACAACTAGGGTAGTGAAAAAAATTATAGTGAACTAGTCACTCCCTAATTTCCTATTTTCCTAATTTCGTATTTCGCCTTACCCCCACTTACTCTCCCTGCTTCAGCTCTTCCGATTTTACGAAATAGCTTCCGCTAATCACCACCATGGCATCCGGGGGCAGTGAATCCTTCAGAAAAATCTGGATAAATCCATCTTCCGAGAAGCCGGTACTTACCTCCATCCGTTGAAACGACCCAAGTGAGTCATTCACCCCCGATCGTGTGAAATAGATGTATGAAGCATCTGTACCCTCTCCAACAACGGCCTCTTCGGGAAGTGCATCCACCTCCTGCTCATCCGTGTGGATCTCTGCGGAAGCAAACATTCCGGGGAGGATATGCTGCGAAGTATTATTGAAGCTGGCAATGACTTTAACGGTGCGGGCATCCTCCTCAACCGTTTTACCAATGCTGGTCACCGTAGCCTCATAGGTCTTTGCGCCAAGATTGGCGAGTGTAAATGTAACACGCTGACCAATTGAGATATATGGGACATCTTTCTCGAAAACCCGAATCTCGAGGAGAAGGTTGTCTTTGTCGATGATCTTGAACATCGGCTTGTTGGGTTCAACATATTGCCCGATAGTGATCGCCATCTCTTCAACCGTGCCTGCAATAGGACTTACAACACCTGCATCAGGCTGAATATTTCCTGCATCAAGGGCTTCCAACGGGATGTTGAACATCTCCATCTGCATTTTTAAGGACTGGTACCTTGCTTCGAGATCGGTTAGGTCCTTTCTCGCCTCCTCCACCCTTTTATCTGCGTTGATTTTGTCCTTGTTCAGGATTTCCTGCCGTTCATATTCACTCTTTTGATAGGCTAGAAGAGACCTTGTAGATATATATTTCTGTTGTACTTCGATGATCTCAGGTGAAGTGATGGCAGCCAGAAGTTTGCCCCTGGATACTTTGTCACCCACATTCACAAGAATCGACTTAACCGTACCCCCAATCATGGTTCCCACAGATGCGTTCTTTTGCCACCTGAGGATCAGCTTGCCCTTGGCCTTAATATCCTTAGAGAGCACTTCCCGTGTGAGGGTTCCAAACGTGATGTTGCCGATCTCTATCTGTTCCTTAGTAAGAACAACCATTCCCTTTTCAGGTGTAACGTTGCTGGTTGTCTCTTCTGTCACCGTATTTGAATGGCAGCCGGCAAGGAAGAGGCAGATGAATATTCCTATAATTGTTTTCATGGTCAAATATTTCCCAGTAGCCTGTTAATCCGGATTACTGTTTGATTGTAACTGTTTAATGCATCCAGGTATTCCAATTGCAGTGAGAATGCTTCATTCAGGGTGAATATGTACTGAAAGAGGTTGATCTCACCGGCACGATAACTCTTCTCGGCCGAAGAGATCATGGAAAGTGAAAGAGATAATCCTTTTTGGTCAAAATAACTCAGTGTGTATTCTGCTTTCTCCAACTCTTTTCTGTACCTGTACCACTTGCTATCGAGATGATGGATCCCATTTTCAATTTCGTTGGAAGCTATATCGCGCCTGATTTTGGCCGACTTGATTTTACCCATGGGGACCCAGAACCATACCGGAAGTGAGATGCCATAGGTCCACCCGGTAAATGGTTCTACATTGTCGAGGCTCTGTGTGAACCACCCAATGCTGAACGAAGGGGCCAACTGCCAGGACTCCTTCCGGAGATTTGCTTTTTCGTAGTTCAACGAGGACTCCAGATAGTTCATTGTGAGGTTATCTGAAAATCCGTCGGATGGCAACAGTGGAGTATCAAGTCGCATTGGACGAGCTGCAGGAGCCACATAATCGGTATCCGAATGGATCATTGTTTTCAGATCGTTGATCATTGATTCCACTTCGATCCGTAGAGATCTGACATCCAGTTCAGTCTTTGCTTTTCTCGACTCACTGATCAACACATCGAGCTGATTCACATCACCGGCTTCAAATTGCCGTGAAGTTGCATTGTAAAAGATCCCGAAGATGCTGTCTTGCTTCTCTTTCAGCAGGAGTTTGGCAGTTGTTATCCACCACTCCATGTAAACCGATTTTACCTCTGTGATAAGCTCCACCTTTTTCAACTCTGAGAGGAGCGAAATTACTTCGGTTTTGGCCCTCTGGGCTGCCACCTTCTCCACGTATACCATCGGAAAATCTATCTCCTGGCTGATGACTACCTTGTAGTCTTTCAGGGCTGAGTTAATCTCCCCAGTCTCTATTGATACGGTTGGGCCTGCCAGGTCGAATTCCGACATAATCAGGCTCTTCTCTGCCTTTTTCTCCAGTTCGAAATTCTTTATTTCAATGGCATTCTGAAGCGCAATATCAACCGCCTGCGGCATAGTCAATAATTTTGGCAAGCCTCTATCCTGGCCAAACATCGAGAAAGGGAAAAGTAACAGAAGGAGCAGCATCACAACCGGAGGTAACTTCTTTTTTGGCCATAAACGGATCCTGGTGAGTGCACAATGGAATCCCTCCTGGAAGGTGTAATACAACACCGGAAGTACAACGAGGGTAAGAACAGATGCTGTAAGGATTCCTCCGATTACCACCGTTGCCAGTGGCTTCTGGACTTCCGCCCCGGCAGCTGTGCTAAGGGCCATGGGCACGAAACCGAAAGCGGCTACCAGCGAGGTCATGATGACAGGACGAAGCCTGTCCGATGTCCCCTGTTTGATCCTCTCCCAGATATCAGTAATACCCTCCTTTTCCAGCTGATTGTAATGGGATATCAATACGATCCCATTCAGGACGGCTATCCCAAATAGGGCAATAAAACCAACTCCTGCCGAGATGCTGAATGGCATCCCTCGTATCAATAATGCCCAGATGCCGCCAACGGCAGCGAGGGGGATAGCGGAAAATACCATAACAGATTGTTTAAAAGAGCTAAAAGCAAAAAATAACATGATAAAGATTGCTGCAAGGGCGACCGGAACAGCAATGGAAGAGGTCCGTTTGGCTGTTTTCAGGTTCTCAAACTGTCCGCCATACGTAAAATAGTATCCCGCAGGCAACGCCATCTTGCGGGTCAGTTCCCTGTCAACCTCATCGATAAAGGACTCTACATCCCGGTTTCTCACATTGATACCGATGGTCGCACGCCGCTTGGTCTCCTCCCGGGATATCAGCATCGGTCCGCTTACCTCGTGGATATCCGCCACCTGGCTGAGCAGGATCAACTCCTCATTGGGCCGGTTGACCCGAAGGCTTCGCAGGGCATCCACATTTTTCCGGTACTCCTCATCCATCCTTACAACCAGATCGAACCGACGCTCACCCTCGAAGACCAAACCGGCCGCCTGACCGGCAAATGCAGTTCGTATAATAGAGTTCATCTCATTGATATTCAATCCATATTGGGCAATTTTGTCGCGATTGTATGTAACCACCAATTGTGGTAATCCCACAATCTGATCAACCTTTACATCGCCGGCCCCCGGGATCTTACCAATGATGGAGGCAGCCTTGTTTGCCTGATCGAAGAGAATGTCGAGGTCCTCTCCAAAGATCTTCACGGCAACATCGGTCTTCACCCCAGTCATCAGCTCATTAAAGCGCAGCTGGATGGGTTGGGAGAAATCAAAACTCGCCCCAGGGATAACAGCGAGCGCTTTCTTCATCTTGTCAACCATCCCCTCCCGTGTTTGGGCGCTCACCCACTCCTTCTTCGGCTTCATGGTAATCATCACATCGGCATCCTCAATAGCCATCGGGTCAGTCGGTACCTCTGCCGAGCCGATTTTGGAGACCACGTGAATTACTTCGGGAAACTGCCCGGTCAGTATCTTCTCTGCCAGAGTGGTGGTGGCGATACTTTGAGATAAGGAAGAACCCGGTGGAAGGGTCATCTGGCAGGCAAGATCGCCCTCTTCCAGCGTAGGGAGGAACTCCCCGCCCATGCGGGAGAAGATCCACAGGCTGATCACCACGATGATGGATGCGCCAACAATGACAAGTACCGGAAGACGCATTGCGACATCAAGGGTCTTATCATGCCATCGGTGCAAGTGATCCATTAATTTCTCGGAGATATTTTTTTTGAAAACGACCTTTTTCCTGAGAAAGATCGAGGCGACCATCGGGACGTAGGTAAAGGAGAGGATCAATGCGCCAACCAATGCGAAACTGACGGTTTGGGCCATCGGCTTGAACATCTTGCCTTCAATTCCTGTAAAAGCAAAAATCGGAACATAAACGATGAGTATGATCAACACGCCAAAGACAGCAGAATGGCTCACACGACTTGTCGCCCTGAAGATGGTTTCGTCCATTTTGCGCTGGTCGAGCTGTTGCAGGTTGAAATGTTTCTGCAACTGATGCATGATCCCTTCAACAACAATGACAGTTCCGTCAACAATCAACCCGAAGTCAATCGCTCCCAGACTCATCAGATTTGCCGAGACCTTGAAGACATTCATCATGGCGATGGCAAAGAGCATCGAAAGCGGGATGACTGAAGCTACAATCAGTCCCGAACGCATATTGCCGAGCAACAGTACCAAAACGAAAATGACGATCAGCCCCCCCTCTATAAGGTTGGTCGTAACAGTATGAATGGTCTTCCCGATCAGTAACGATCTGTCGAGGTAGGGGTTGATCTCCAATCCGGGCGGCAGGATCTTCTCTACCTTTCTGATCCTCTCCTTTACCAGACCAGTTACCTGATCGCTGTTTGCCCCTTTCAGCATCAGTGTAATCCCTCCAACGGCTTCACCCTTGCCATCTTTTGTCATAGCTCCGAAACGCGGTGGGGCACCAATCTTTACAACTGCCACATCCCGGATGGTAATGGGCAGCCCATTCACCTCTTTGACCACAATTTGCTCGATATCCCTGACATCTTTGACGATACCTTCGGTTCGGATGTAATAGGCCTCCTGCCGCTTCTCGATGTAGCTTCCTCCCGAGTTCTGATTATTGTTCTCAAGGGCATCAAAGATCTCCGGGATCGTGATATTCATTCCTACCAGGTGCTTCGGGTCAACAGCCACCTCGTACTGCTTCAGCAATCCGCCAAATGAACTGATCTCCACGATTCCGGGAATTCCGGCAAGTTGTCGTTTTACAATCCAATCCTGTATCGTCCTGAGATCAAAAAGCGAATACTGATCTTCGTAACCAGGCTTTGCCTCAAGGACATACTGATAGATCTCGCCGAGGCCGGTTGTAACAGGCATCATCTCAGGAGAACCGTATTCGGCGGGAATCTGCTGGGCTGCAAGTACAATCTGTTCGGAGACAATCTGTCGCGCCCGCATCACATCCACATCATCGTGGAAGACAATGGTGACTACCGAAAGTCCGAATCGCGACAGAGAGCGGATCTCCGTCACGTCCTGGATATTGGCCATGGCTGTTTCAACAGGGAAGGTGATGAATTGTTCCACCTCCTGGGGAGCAAGGGAGGGAGAGATAGTAATTACCTGAACCTGGTTGTTGGTAATATCGGGGACAGCATCAATCGGAAGTTTGATAAAGCTAAAGATCCCCCAGGCAATCAAAGCAATGGTCAACAGCCCGATGACTAGTTTGTTTTTAATGGAGAAGGTGATGATTTTGTCTAGCATAATGGGAGAAATGCGAATTGTATTCAAAAGTAGGAAATTTTTGGTAAATGTGAAATAGCGCTAAATTTACACCCCAATATCACATTCGACCTTGAAACGAATTCTCCTATATCTCCTGCTGCTCCTTGGTTGCACAGTCGTCCTGCAAGCCCAGTATTACTCTACCGGTCAGGATCCGGCATCCGTGAAGTGGAGCCAGATCAAGACCGATTCATTCAGGATTGTCTTCCCTGAGAATTTTCTTTCCCATAGCCAATACCTGGCCAACATCCTGCAGCTTACCACTAAATACGAAACGAAGTCATTGAAAGCAAAGGTTCCACGGATGCCGTTTCTCCTGCACACCAGCTCCACCATTTCAAACGGACTAACTGTATGGGCTCCCCGACGGATTGAATTGTATACCTGTCCGCCCCAGGACATCTATCCCGAGGATTGGCTGGAGCAGCTGGTATTGCACGAATACCGCCACGCTGTCCAGACAAGCAAGATGAACCAGGGCTTCTCGAAAGCACTGTACTATGTCTTCGGAGAGCAGGCTGCAGGTGCCGTGCTCGGCCTTTATATTCCAACCTGGTTCCTCGAAGGGGATGCCACTGTTACTGAGACCGCACTCTCCAACTCGGGGCGTGGCCGGGTAGCCTCTTTTTCAGCGCCTCTTCGGGCACAGTTCCTGCAAAAAGGGATCTACTCCTACGATGTGGCAACCATGGGCTCCTACAAAACCTTCACCCCTGATGCCTATGCCCTGGGCTATCACCTGGTGGCAAAAGGGAGAGAAAAGTACGGATACGAACTTTGGAGCCACACGCTTGATAAAGTGGCGAAACTTCCCTTCATGGTGGTTCCATTCAACGCCGGCATCCGACAGAAAACCGGATACTGGAAAACCGGCCTCTACCGGAAGATGATGGAAGAGTTGCTGATTGAATGGCAACATGATGAAGATGCCTCGTGGCGATCATCATTCAAACAGGTCACAACCCCAAACCGAGCCGATTACACCACCTGGGATAAGCCCCAATTTGTGAATGACTCAATCCTGATCGCTGCGCAGTGGAGCAATGAAGGAGTGCCGAAACTGATGCTGCTGAATGCAAAAGGAGATACGAAAAACCTTAAAAGGCTCGGTGCCTACCAGTCCGGAAGCCTCTCGGTTTCGAAGGATGCAATTGTCTGGACCGAGTACCGGCCGGATATACGGTGGGAGAATAGGAGTTATTCCGTAATTAGGAAATTTGTACCCCTAAATCCCCTGAAGGGGACTTACTCCCCCTTTAGGGGGTTGGGGGGTAAGTCAGGGATCCGGGATCTGACCAAAAAGAGCCGGTATTTCTCCCCTGCCCTGTCACCTGACGGCAAATCCATTCTGGCTGTTCGGATCACGGAGGAGAGTCAGTCGTTTATTGACATCCTGGAAACGGCTTCCGGGAAAGTTCTTGACTCTATCCCAGCTCCTTACGGAGGTTTATTTCTGCAACCTGCATGGTCGGCAGATAGGAACAATATCGCTTTTATTCTGCTGACGCAGGAGGGAAAATCGCTTTGCGTGATGGAGTTACAGGGTAGTTCCGTTACATCCCTCTTGCCTCCCTCCTTTCAGGAGATTTCCGGTCCACCAATGTTTTATGGAAACTACCTGCTCTTTATGGCGGATTACACAGGGATTGAAAACATCTTTGCCATCGACACCCTTTCACGGCAACTCTACCAAGTGACATCAGCACGATTCCAGGCAACCAATCCTTCCCTCTTACCCGATGGAAACACAATTGTCTACTCCGATTATAACGCAGATGGCATGATGGTAGTCACCCGAACTGCTGATCCTTCACTGTGGATTCCGCTGGATTCAATACCTGAATACACATTCAAACTTGCTGAGGCGATGGCGGAGCAGGAAGGTGTGAACATTCAGGACAGTGTGAAAGTGAATTACGAATTACGAATTACGAATTACGATTCCCAACTGACAAACTCACCAGCATCCAGCATCCAGCATCCAGTATCCAGCATCCGGTATCCGGCATCTGACCTTCCTGTCACCCGCTACCGAAAATTCTCTCATCTGTTTGACGTGCACTCCTGGGCGCCGGTGTCGATCGACGCAGATAACATGACACTGAAGCCTGGGGTTTCAGTCCTTTCGCAGAACCTCCTGAGTACTGCCTTTGCCGGGGCAGGGTTTGAATACGACTTGAGTGAAGAGACTGGGAAGTTCTACCTCAACTTCTCCTATAGGGGATGGTTTCCTGTGATCGATGTGAATTACTCCTATGGCAAGCGGGCTGGGATCGGGCAGTATTCCAGCACCGGTGAAAGCTTTCGTTATACATGGAACGAAAGCAACCTGCAGGCAGCGGTCAGCGTGCCGATGAACCTTTCGCGTGGTATCTGGTACCGAAAAATCCAGCCGACGGTTGGAACCTCCTGGATCTATGTGATTCATGACAAAAACACACCGGAGCAATTCACTAAAGGGTCGATCAACACACTGGATTACCGGTTATACATGTACAATTATATCCGGTCCAATTACCAGGACATGTTTCCGAAATGGGGCCAGAACCTCGACATCAATTTCCGTCATACACCCTTTACCGGCAACGATATGGGATCGGTGTTCGGCATCTCCACTAACCTTTATTTTCCGGGGATATTGCGGCATCACGGCATCCGGATATATGGAGGCTACCAGCGGAGATGGGACAACCTCGTTTACGGCTACCAGTTTTCAAACCTCATTGCCATTCCGCGCGGAACGACAGCCATCTATACGCCCGACATGCTTTCGTTTTCGGCGAACTATAAATTCCCTTTCCTGCGGTTAGACGCCAGCCTGGGATCGATTCTCTACATCAAACGTTTCAAGCTGAATCTCTTCTACGACTGGACGCATGGCTGGGAGCCTCTTGAGGATACTTTCCTGAAATCGACCGGGTTCGAGCTCACCTCAGAGATGCATATCCTGCGCTTCGTGGCGCCGTTTGAGCTGGGAGTCCAGGGAGCTTACCTTCCCGATGAAGGCACTTGGGTATGGCGGTTTCTTTGGGGCGTTAGCTTTTAGATCACCGGAAGCTGGATAAAAAACCTCGTACTTCTACCTTCCAACTTCCAGTTCTGCCATCTAACTCTGACCTCTGACTTTATTTATGGAATTTCCTGATAAAATCCTCCACCTCCGGCACGCCACCCTGGTAAATCAGGTATCCGTTATAAGGCTCGCGGGGAGTAATCTCGTCGTTGATAGGGGTGAGCATCAGCTCTTTCACCTTAGCCAGGTCGTTAGTTTGTCCTAATGCCCAGCCCAGTTTAATGTATGCAACCTCCGGGAGCATGTTTTCAGCCGGAATAACTCCTTTGGCCATCAGGTCGCGGCCGGTATCGTAGACAAACATGTGGACGTATCCCCATAAAGTTTGTACTGTCATATAAACTGCTACTCCCTTTTCCGCTGCCCTCACGATGGCAGGGTAGAGCGGTTTGTTCACGTGGCCCAGTCCGGTGCCGATAATGATGATTCCCTTGTACCCATTGTCCACCATCGAATCGATCATGTCGGGCTGCATATTGGTGTAGTAGTAGATCATCCCCACCTTCTCTTCAAAGTAAGGAAGAATCGTAACGTTGCGGTCAGTCCGGCATCGTTTGTAGTCCTGCTTGATTGGGAATACGCCTTCCCGGGTTACCGTTGCCAGCGGTGTATCGCCAATGGTGCGGAATGTTGAGCGGTAGGAAGAGTGCATCTTTCTAACACGTGTTCCCCTGTGTAAAAAACCGTATTCATCAGATGTCGGACCGAACATGCAAACCATTACTTCGGCAATGTCACCATGACCTGCAGCCGTAGCAGCATGCATCAGGTTTAATGCGGCATCGGAACTTGGCCTGTCGGATGAGCGTTGCGAACCAACGATTACGATCGGGATAGGTGAGTTTTGAACCATGAAGGTCAATGCAGCAGAGGTATAGTGCATGGTATCGGTACCATGACCGATGATGATCCCCTGAGTACCCTTTTCAATCTCTTTCCCGATGGCAATCGCCAGCTCTTTGTATTGAGCCGGACCCATGTTTTCGCTGAAAACGCCAAAAAGTTTTTCCGTGGTAAGGTTGCAGATGTCGGCAAGTTCTGGCACTGCTCCATACAATTCACCTGGAGAGAAGGCCGGGATCACGGCACCGGTCCTGTAATCCAGTCGGGAAGCAATCGTTCCCCCTGTCCCAAGCAATTTAACATTTGGCAACTCTTTGGAATAGGGAAACTCCTTTTCAGGAATCTTATAATTTGCCTTTTTATATCCCAGCTCTTCGATATTGGTAATCGTACCCACATCCACTCCGATGTTGTAGCCCGTGAAGAACTTCATCACGAGGTGCATGTCGTCGGTATTCTCGGCCCGGGGAAGAATCGTCCCTTCAAAAACGCCACGTGTGGTATCCACCTTCACCTTCGCCCACACCCGGGCGTTGAATTTTTTCAGTGTTTCGAGTGCCTTTCCTTTGTAGCCCTGGAAATTGTCGTCAGCCATAATTGATTTCTTCGATATTATTTGCAGTAATCTTTTCCTACCCCCAAACCCCCTAAAGGGGGCTTACTCTGCTTCGCAGAAATTTTCCTCCCGGAGGGAGGAGCAAGTCCCCTTCAGGGGATTTAGGGGTTAACATGGGTTTTGGGGTTAATAAGATCCCTCAACTCCTTCAGCGAAACATTCCCCAATGCCTTTTCCCTCAACTCTCCCATGATCCAGTTCGCCCCAACACCATCATTTCTCGAGGTTTTTATCTCTTTATATACTTCCATTAGTGCCGGGATTAGCTTAACGATCTCATCATGAGAAGCTTTCTTAAATTTCACCTCCGCCAATACCGAATCAAAATCTCTCTCCGGATGCCGGTAGACGATCCATAGCATCTTCTTCGCGATCTCTTGATCGAGGTTATTGGATTTCAGATAGGCCAGCAGTTCGTAAACCTTCTCACCAGTAAAACCTGGAACTTGTCCAAGCTGCCGCTCCATGTGGTTCAGTTTGTGAGCCAATAAAGTAGCGGTAAATCTTGCAGGGATGCCGAGATTGGTCTGAATATTTTCGATGATCGGCACCAGGTTGTTCTTCAGTATGTAAGTAAATGTATCTTCGGGCACGTCCCAGCTGGTGAGTTGGTCGAAGCGGTCGGATGTAACTACTGGAAGCCGTTTTGCCATTTCATCCAGCACGTTGTCCTCCAATGGGATTGGTGCTGTATCGGTATCGGGATACATCCGGTCGGCTCCGGGGAGCACCCGTTCAAATATCGTAGTGCCGTTCTCAAACGATTTCCTGGTCTCGTTGGGAACGCCGGCAAAAGCCATCAGGCATCGTTCCTCCACCGTCTCCAGTGCGGTTGGGATATCGGCCTCCGGGCCCCAAAGAATAACCTGGGCATCCTCATCACCAGCTTTGAGGAGATGGCGAATATTAATCCAGTTTTCAGTTCCCACGCTATCTTCGAACATCTCAGAATAAAGCATATTGGGCTTTTCAATACAGGCGATCACTTTCAGCCGGTTAGTCAGCTCATCGGCGAAAGTCATCTCGGGCTGAAGGAAATAGGAGAGAATGCCGCCGAATTTGGGCAGGTTGACAATATATACAGGATAACCGAGAGTGTCAATCTCGTTCAACAGGGTTATTCCGGCAGCAAAATCTTTCCGCAAGATAGGGAGTGAGTTGATCTTCCAGCTTTTCGGATCTGTCACTCGTTTGTTCAGCAGTTCTTTAATACGGAGAAGGGCAAACTGACGGAAGGCTTCATTGTGGGTGAGCTCCGGCATCCAGCGGTTGTGGGCTACCCCTTTGATCTCTACGCGGGTTCCTCCTTTACAGCTCACATTGACGTCGGCCCGGGTGGAGCCAATACCGGTGGCTACCTTGCCAGTGCTCCGGTTGAGGAAGCGGATGTAATCGGCCCCCTCTTTCACTTCGTCGGGGTTCTTGAAATCGGGATAGGTGACGGTTTCGATCAAAGGCATCCCGAGCCGGTCGGTGCGGTAAATCCGCTGATGCCCGATATCGGAGACTTCCCGGCAGGAATCCTCCTCAAGGCTGAGTTGAATCAACCTCACTGTCTTGTTTTTCAACTGAATTTCCCCCTCTACTCCTATGATAGCCGTCCGCTGAAATCCTGTTGGGATACTGCCGTCGAGGTATTGTTTCCTGGTAATATGGACCTCTCCAACGATATTCAATTTTGAGAGAAGGGATATTTCACAGGCGATACCCAGGGCTTCGCGGTTCAATGGAAAAGGAGGAGTATCATCCACATCATAGGTACAGGCTGTGCGATTGCTTATTCGGTAAACAATCTCCTTACGGGTCTTGAACTCCATCAGTGCAGTACCGTCATATTCTCCAAGTTCGGAGAGGGTTGGACGCATGTGCCGGATCACTTCGGCATCATATTCATCCGGTTTCTGATAAATGCCGGCTGGACAATGGCAGAAAAGTTTCTCCTTGGTTTTCAGTTGCTGGTGAACCTCCAGCCCCGACATAAACCCGATGCGGTCGTAGTCCTGTTGGGTGGCCTCTTTGCGTTGAACATATCCGATGGCTTCACGAGTATCCTCATAGTTTTGGCGAGGATCAAAAGGGAGTTTTGTCATGTATTCGTTTGAATTGAGAAGAAGGCACAAAAGTAGGGAATTGTGAATTAACGAACAAGTTGAATCAATGAGGAAGGAGGAATGAGGATGAGGAATAAAATAATAATTTAATAAAAATTTGGTTTATATTATAAACTAGTTTATTTTTGTAAGTAAATTATTAAAATCATTGATTATGGACCACACATTATCAGAAAAAGAAAGCTTCGACCTGATCCACCAAATGATCAGTACAGCCAAGAACAACCTTCAGAAAGGGATGGGGAAAATATTTTTACTCTGGGGTTATCTGGTAGCTGGCATCAGCCTGGGGACCTTTATATTACTGGTTCTCCTGCCACCTGACATTAAATATCATGCGTTTGATTTGTGGTGCCTGATGGCTTTGGGCTATCCAATCCACTATTTCATGATCAGAAAGAGTGAACACAACAGGCTTGTAACGACCTATGTAGACCAATTGATGAGATGGGTCTGGATCGCTTTTGGCCTCTCCATTGTCCTGGTTGTTCTGGGATTTTTCCTCTCCACATTCGCTTTCATTCCTGGTCATACGGATGCAACTGGCAGTGAAGAGCTCCAGCGGTGGATGCCCTGGCTTTTCCTCCCTCCTACCATGTTGTGCCTTTATGGTTTTGCCCTGTTTGTTTCGGGGAAAGCTTATGGGTTTAAACCTTTGTGGGTTGGAGGTATAATCTGTTGGCTGGGGGCACTCTTTCTCCTCATAACCGTTCATCACGCATATGCTCAGGAGATTCAGCAACTGGTCCTGTGTATTGGTGCAATTTCAGGATATATCATCCCAGGGCATCTCCTGAACAAAAAAGAGACCGCCCATGTTTAAAGTGCTGGATCCCCTGCTACACTCACAACTTCGCCTGGCCATCATGTCGATCCTGGTTGGCACAAGTGAAGCCGATTTTGTCTACTTGAGGAATACCATGGGAGCCACAGCTGGAAACCTGAGCGTTCAGATCGAAAAATTGAAGGAGGCAGGGTATATCAGCGTAAAAAAATCATTTCGGGGGAAAATGCCGCGAACCACCTGCCGAATTACACCTGCTGGTGTTGCAGCATTTGAGAAATACGTTGAAGCCCTGCAGGATTATCTCCCAAAATGACAAAATCATCCTTCTTCACCGTCCTTTATGACTGATGTAAAAGATCCTCATCGCGATGGCAAACAGGATAAACGGCATTGAAGCGTAATACCAATCCTGCCATGAGATGCTGCAAACACCGGAAGTCATGAACATCATGATAATTCCAACAACCATAAGGATAGCGCCGATTGCAAGGGCAATCCACCCTTTCAGTTTGAAAATGGTTTTCATACCTTAACGATTTTGGTGACCAATAACCGTTAAAAGTACACTAAAATTTCGAGCCCAGATGAATTGATAGATTACTCCTTCTTCTTTTCCTCATGTGTTGCTGCAAACAATCTCATGCAGATCGCCCAGAGGATGAAGGGAATGGAGGCATGATACCAGTCGTTCCAGGTCATGGCACTGATATCGGCTTCGATCAGAAAAACAACAATTCCGACAGCCAGGAGGATGATCCCGATGATCGCGGCAATCCAGGCGTCAATTTTCATTAATTTTTTCATAGGTACAGATTTTAAAATCTATCAAATATAAATAAAAAAAGAGGCCATTTCAAGGATAGCTTATTCACTCCTGCCAAAAGACTACCGTTAAAAGAAGTTAAAACATGCCTCCTCTGACAAGGATTCCCAAAAAAATCCGACCTTTGCGAAACAGGCTTCACATTATGAGTTCTCCGCGGATTAACAACATCTTTATCGGTTTTGCTATACTGGTATCCGGCATCTGGCCATCCGGCATCCTGTTTGCCCAGGATACCACCAAAATTGTCCTGGAGCAAGCCAATACCTGGGAGTTCAACAAAGCAATCGGTCCCGATATCCAGCGTATTATCGGGAATGTAATTCTCCGGCATGACACAGGATATCTATATTGCGACAGTGCCTATCTGAACGATATGACAAACATCGTAAAAGCATACGGGAATGTTCATATCAAAGCTTCTGACACACTCAATCTCTACGGAGATTCGCTTCAATACAGCGGGAATACGAAGGTCGCCAAAGTATGGGGGCATGTCAAGCTGATTGACAACCAAACAATTTTGACGACAGACAGTCTCGATTTCGACCGAAAAACCCAAATCGCCTGGTATGATAACTGGGGAAAGATTGTAAGTGACGACAATTGTCTGGTAAGTCAGTATGGCTATTATTACACCAGTGCCAAGGAGTTCTTTTTCAAAGAAAAGGTAATCCTCATCAATCCCGATTTTTACATGAGGTCTGATACTCTGATGTACAACACCGTGACTGAGGTCGCCTATTTTTATGGGCCATCTTCGGTTGTGACTACTGATAAGGTTGATTCCATCTATTGCACAGACGGCTGGTATGATACACAAAAAGATATTTCACTTCTGCGTTATGGTGGCAAGATCTATCATGAGGCTCAACTGCTAACCGGTGACACAATTTATTATGACCGGGTTAATGGATTTGGGCAGGTCTTCAATAACGCCCTGTTGCTTGACACTATCCAGAATATTGCCCTGACGGGAAATTATGGCGAATTGATCCGGAAGCGGGGGGTTGGTTTCATGACCGACCATGCCACCGCGATGATGATCGACAACAATGACACCCTCTTTATGCATGGTGATACCATCAAGGCCTATTTCGACCCTGATGATGACCAGCAACAGATCAAGGCGATGTTTGCTTATTACAAAGTCAAATTCTTCAGGAAAGATCTGCAGGGAGCCTGCGATTCACTTGCATTCCACAGTTCCGACTCCACCATGTACATGTATCATAGTCCGGTTATCTGGACAGGAGAGAATCAACTGACAGCCGATACCATTACTATGACAATCCGAAACGGGGAGATGGATACCATGGTGATGTATAAGTCGGCCTTTATCATTTCCCAGGATGATACGTCGAAATTCAACCAGATCAAGGGAAAGGATATGATTGCCTACTTTATTAAAAACGAACTCTACAAGATCAAGGTTCTGGGAAACTCTGAGACCGTCTATTTCGCCAGGGAAGAGGACAAGACATTGATCGGGATCAACAAGCTTTTTGCAAGCGATATGTTAATCTTTGTTGAAGACAATGACATCCAGACGATCACATACATCGATAAGCCTGAGGGAACACTCTATCCCGAAAATGAAATCTCACCCTACGACCTGGTACTAAAAGGATTCAACTGGCTGGAGGAGCAAAGACCTAAATCGAAGGAAGAGATATACCCCTAAAACACCGATACGTGTACGTATTTCTTAGGATTTGTTTTAATATCTTCGAGTAAGAGATTGAGATCGCGGGCAGCTTTATCCATCTCGTAATACAGGGATGAATCATTCACGAGAAGCCCGATGGTACCCTCCCCACTTTTGATTTTACCAATCACTTCATTCAGATTTCGAACCGCCTGATCAACCTGGGAAAAGGTTGCAGGAATATTGAGTCTGGCGAGTGAATCACTTACATCCGAAAAGTTTTGAAGGATATTGGTGATCTTGTCGTTGTTTTTCTCAAGGTTTTTACTGATCGACTCCATGTTGGTGATAATTCTGGCAATATTGGATCGTTGCTGAGTCACAAGTGTATCAGCATTATACGTCATATGAGCAATATTCGCAATAGCCTCCTTAATATGTTCAATTGCTTCGATGAGACTTTTCTGGGTGTTTTTGTTCAGGACCTGCTGCAAGATAGTAGCCAGCGTGTCGATGGAACTGATCAGGTTCTCCGCCTTGTGTTTTATTGGTGCCAGCTGCTGGTTGACCTCCTCTCCCAATGTTGCTTCCGTCCGTGACAAGAGAGTATCCCCATCGCCGATCATTTCAGTGGAGTTGCCAGGCAATATCTCAATCTCTTTTGAACCCATCAAATCAGCGCTGTAGATACTCGCAATTGAGTTCTTGGGGATGGGATAGGTTGTGTTGCTGAGATACAGTTCAACGATAATTTTTTGAGGATCCTCCTTAGAAAAATAGAGAGTTTTTACCTGTCCTACCTTCATTCCCTGAATTGTGACAGGGTTGGCTGCAACCAATCCGTTCACCCGGTTATACACAGCGTAAACAATCCGCTTTTTCTTTAGGATTTCTATGCCCTGGAGATACATGATTCCCCAGATCATTACAGTAAGAGCGATGATAAAGACCACTCCCACCTTTATCTCTTTACGAATTTTGTATTTTTTTGGAGCCATCTGATGTCGTTGTATAGAATCCGTTCAAATATACGAAAATAAAATTATGCCGGGCCGAAACCCTAAAAACAGGACAAAATGCTAGAGTCCCAAAATACTTTTTGCCTGATCAAGGGAGATTCGCTCTCCTTTGAGAAATGCTACGATAAAGGCATCAGTAAAACCTGTTGACTGCATTCTTTTCTGCAACGCTGTGGCTTTCCCCAAATCAGTCTCCTCTCCGTAGGTGTATTTATACATTCCGTTATGCTGATACATCCGAATGCCCTTAACGCCCCTGAAACGAGGGGAAGTAAGATTGATCTTGTCAGAAGAGGCAGCAATCTGAATTTTAAAAATAAGGTCACTCGTTGATGAGGAACCGGGAGGCTTTGTGTCGTAGGTAATGTGTGTTACAGATCCTCTATTCTGCTGGTCAACTTCGTTTTTATATGTCCTGAAGGCTCTGAAAATGGCAGAAGCAATATAATCCTGTCCTTTTTCAGAGATCAAAAAATTCTCTTCATCAATGTTACTGAGGTATCCCACTTCAACCAAAACACTAGGCATGGTTGTTTTGTATAGCACAAGAAAGCCAGCTTGTCTCACACCACGATCGTTCAACCCTACTCGCTCCTTCATCTGATTCTGAATTTCAGAGGCAAAGCGGGAGCTTGACTCCAAATTTGAATTCTGGTAGAGGCTGAAAGTGATATACGATTCATCAGAGTTGGGATCGAACCCTTCATATTTCGATGAATAGTCGGTTTCAAGTAAAATCGCTGCATTCTCAAGTTTGGCGATCTCCAGGTTTGCCTGGGATCGATGCAAACCCATGATGTATGTTTCAGCGCCGCGCAATGTTTTGACATTATTTGCATTCGCATGAATTGAAATAAACAGGTCGGCCTGATTCCTGTTTGCAATGGCAGCCCGTTCATGCAATTCAATAAACCTGTCACGATCGCGTGTATAGATCACCTCGACATCCCGGAAATTACGCTGAATGAGAGTTCCAACCTTCAACGCAACGGAAAGAGCCACGTATTTCTCCTGGGTTCTGCGACCAACTGTTCCTGGATCCTTACCTCCATGCCCGGCATCAATTACCACCTTATTGAGAGTAACCTCTCCCTGGCTGTAAGATGTCGTAGTAACAAACACGAGGCATCCAATCATCCATGCAGCTCTCCTCCATAGTTTGTTAAAGTATCTTAAAAAGAGTGGGTCAACCATTATTTTCTTTAGCTTTGAAGCCCGGAAAACAAAGAGATTCCAGACACTTTAGTTCCGTTGTCGTTGGTCAAACAAAGATAGAATTTAATCAACAATCTTGCCACAGAAGTTGTTAACGATTTTTCTTATTCTTTTCCTGCTTTTTCATAAATTTTTGCAGGGACAGGATACCATCCCGCCTTTGGTTCTGGATACCCTCCCTTCGGTTGCTCAAGATTCCATTTTGCTTAAGGTTGACTCCATCCTGTTAACCGGGGATACAATAAACCTGGCTTCAGACACTCTAGGAGGCGATACTGTTGCAATACCTCCCAAGAAAAGCTCACTTGAAGCAAAAGTTGACTATAAAGCGGAAGATTCCCTCCGGTTTGATATCAAAAAACAGCGAATGTTCCTATTCGATGCGGCCGACATAAGCTATACCGACATTAACCTGAAAGCCAATTATATAGAGATTGATTTTCCTAAAAATATGATCTATGCACACGGTTCACGTGACTCCCTCGACAATGAAATCGGGGTTCCGGAATTTACCCAGGGGAATATGAAGTTCAAGTCTAAGATCATGAATTACAATTACAAAACGAAAAAGGGGTATATCCGAAGGGTTTTTACACAACAGGATGAAGGATACTTGCATGGCCAGGTGGTAAAGAAGATGGCAGACGATGTGACCTATATTAAAACCGGATCTTATACAACATGTAGCAACGAAGAGCATCCGCATTTCGAGTTCCGTTTCAACAAAGCAAAGGTTATTCCAAACAGCAAGATCGTTACCGGACCGGCATACCTTGTTATTGCCGAAGTTCCAACACCTCTTTTCATCCCTTTTGGTTACTTTCCCAACCGTACCGGTCAACGATCGGGGATCATTCTGCCTAGTTACGGGGAGTCGGCAAACCGTGGATTCTTCCTTGAGAATGGCGGATATTACTGGGCAATAAATGAATACATGGATCTTAAGGTCATGGGCGACATTTACTCACGCGGAAGCTGGGCCCTCAAACCTATATTCAACTATGTGAAACGATATAAATACAATGGGCTCCTGCGTCTTGGATATGCAGTCAACAAGATTGGGTTCCAGGGATCACCTGATTATCAGAAACAAGAAGATTTTGAATTCCGATGGATGCACACCCAGGATAGTAAAGCCCGGCCAAACAGTAATTTCTCAGCCAATGTAAACATCGTTAGCAATACCTTCAACAAATACAATCCCTCTTCAAGTACTGAAGCCTATTTGTCGAACACCTTTCAGTCGAGCATCAACTATTCCACGAGTTTCGGCGGAAAGTATTTCCTCAACCTGAACTTTAACCACAGCCAGAACACGATAACGAAAGAGATCAATTTTGCTTTCCCACAAATCTCCTTTTCCGTTAACCAGTTTTATCCTTTCCGGAAGAAAAACAGGGCGGGAAAGCTAAAATGGTTTGAACAGATCGGATTAAAGTATAACCTCGATCTTGAAAACAGGTACAACACCTACGACTCAGCTCTTTTTCAGCCGGGATGGTATAAAGATATGCAAAACGGAATCCGGCATAACATTCCGATCTCAGGAACCTGGAGAATTTTTAAATATGTCAATTTTACTAACAGTGTGAATATACGTGACAGGATGTATTTCAACTATATAAAGAAATCCTATATCGATTCTATCGTAACTCCCGACACTACCTACGCAGGCCACTATCAGACCGATACGATTTATGGGTTCAAGAATGCCTTCGACTTTAATTTTTCCTCATCTATCAATACGAGGCTCTATGGGATGTTTCAATTTAAGGGAGGTCCGATAAAAGCGATCCGGCACGTCTTAACTCCGGCGGTTACCTTTAGTTATACTCCGAACTTCGGGGCTCCGGCATGGGGTTATTACAAGGAGATTGAGAACGACACCAATGCAACACCAGGCAAATACTCTATTTTTCAGGGAAGCATGTATGGTGGCCCTCCCGCTGACAAAGCGGGACTTTTAACCTTTAGCCTAAGCAATAACCTCGAGATGAAGATCCGGAATAGAAAAGATACAGTTACCGGGACAAAAAAAATCGTTCTCATTGACAATTTCGTGATTTCCGCTTCTTATGATATTTCAAGAGACTCCCTGAATTGGTCTCCAATTAGTTTATCGGGGAGGACCTCCATCTTCAAAGGTCTGAACATTAATTATTCAAGTCGCTGGGATCCATATGCCCTCGACTCCCTGGGCAGGAGAACCAACGCTTCGGAGTGGAAAGTGAACCACAAGTTGCTGAGGCTTGATAATACGACATGGGATATTGGTTTCAGCTACAGCCTTTCGTCCGATAAAGTGGGGAAGAAAAAAGAGACAACAAAAGGGACGGAACAGGAACGTGTAGACTTGGAAAGGTACTATGACTATTATGTAGATTTTGATATCCCATGGAGTTTCAGCGTTAACTACAACTTCCGCTACACGGCAGCATGGGATAACAAACAGCAGAAACGGGTTCCAACAATCATTCAAACCCTGAATTTTAACGGACAACTGAACATCACTCCCAAATGGAAAGTTACCCTCACAACCGGATGGGATTTCACAAGTAATCAGCTGGGATATACTTCAATCAATATTTACCGTGACCTGCACTGCTGGGAGATGTCGTTCGGATGGGTCCCAAAAGGAGCACAACAACAATGGAATTTTTCGATCAATGTAAAAGCAAGTGTGCTTCAGGACATGAAACTGAATAAAAAGAAAGACTTCAGAGACTACCAATAGAATTACGAATTACGATTGTTGAATGACGAATTATGAAACGAATTATTGAGACCAATCAGGCGCCTCAGGCGATAGGACCCTACAGCCAGGCAACAGAAATAAACGGGACACTGTATATCTCCGGTCAGATTGCCATTGATCCAACCTCAGGCCAGTTGATCGACGGAGACATCAAAGCCCAGGCCGATCTGGTGTTGAAAAATATCGGGGCTATCCTGAAGGCTGCCGGGTACACATACGATGATGTTGTAAAGTCAACTGTCCTTCTCACCACGATGGACCACTTTACGGATATGAACGAGGTTTACAACCGGTACTATGCTGTGAACCAACCGGCGCGGGCCGCATTTGCTGCTTTAGGATTGCCGAAAGGAGCGCTTGTTGAGATTGAAACCATTGCGGTCAAAGACACCCAAACCCCCTAAAAGAGGCTTACGTGCCCCCTTTCTGGGGCGGGTTGGGAAGGGGTCAGTCCGACCACAAAACAAATACCGCCCAAATGGTAGGGAAGGCTGTTCCGGGATCAGACAATAACTCAAGTTTTGCTTCGCGGAGTGCACCTGAATAGCTCTTTCCATCAAGTAGTTTCCGATAAAAGGAGGACATGAAGAGATCCGTATGTTTATCGGAAACATCCCATAAAGAAAACAACATGTTACGAACACCCGCATGAAAGAAATTATTCGGGAAACCAATCATTTTATACCAACTATTTCCCTGATCGACTCCTATTGAACAGGAACTCAAAACTACAAGATCACACTCCATCTTAAATGACTGAAGCGCCCCCAATTCAATTCGGTTCGCTTTATTACTGATAGCCGGTGAGGGGGCGGGATCACCCGACATCATCCAGCCCGAAAATTCATTATGTTCAGGATCCTTGTACCCATGTGTGGCAAGGTGAAAAATTCGTGATTGGCCACCCAATGCTAACATTGAATCAACACGCATCCCTTTTCCTGAAATGGTTTTGACTCTCTTACTCTCCGAAATGAATAAGTTGGCTATCTCCTCAACCTCACGGATCGCATAAGGTAATGAAGTTGCTCCCGAACCAAAGAATTCTGGTGCACAGGCAATAAAATCAAACGTGTAATCCCTGTTAAAAGAAGAATCAACCAAACTCATCTGCCTTCCTACCCATGCTGATATCGAAGTAAAGCATGTGGTTTCGTACTGACTAATCAGAAATTCCCCCCAAGATCCTGGTAGAATACTTTGGTCAATTATCAATGCATCAAAAGGGACTTCCCGGAGTTGCCGGTCAGGAATTATATGCAATAATATCTTGAATTTAAGATATTTCTCAACCGGCTTCACCAGGTAACAATATAAACGAGTACTGGAGCGGATAAATGCTGGCGGGTCCATTCCTCTAATCGCTTTAACACAGTCTTTTATCTCTCCGGATACACCGTATCCCGTATATTGTTTCAGAATGATCGTCGTATCAATCGAAAATAAAATTGAATATAAGGTTGTGTCAATGATGAGATATTTAATCAGGATTTCAGTCTGGTTTAATAGGGAATGTATCTTTGACAGATCTGAAATGGTTCTGCAACTGTGCTTGTGCAGGTTGTCAGCAGAGGAACTATCAATTCTGCTCATCCGAACCTGATCAATAAAATAGAGTTTGTCTAGCAGCATGATCCCCTCTCCAACGAGTTCCTGGTGAGGCAACAACACGTCAGTATCCTCAAGTGTCCGTTGCTTATGCAGAAGAAAAAGTTGCCTCTTCAGGTCAAAAAGGTTCGGTTTAAGCGTATCGGGTAAGGTTTCGTCAGTAATTTCAAAGAGGTTCTGGCAACGTGCTTCGAACAAGTCCAGTCTTTCGACAATCTGGATAAACTCATCCGTTAACTTGCAAGTACTGTCATCCAGTTGCCTGAGCAACTCGAGGGCAATCCCGGTAAGTGAACGCTGAACTTCTGGTTGAATTGAGATCAATTCTTTCAATCTGGGATTATACATGAGCTCTTCTCCAAGCTGAAGGGCAATCAGAGTTTGTTCATAAAGGCTGTGAATGAGCGCCGAATCCGCTTTCCAGATATTAAAAAGGCTCCATTGTGTCTTAATCTTTTCACTCAAAATCCGGTACCTAAGCACATCCACTGTTTTTAATCGCCTGGAGACATTTTCATGGTTTTCAGGGATCAGGCACTCCTGGTCAAGCCAATCCAGTGCATCACCTAATACGTGCAGGGTGCCTTTAAAATCTCCGGAACTACGCAGGAGCAATCCCTTCTGCAGCAGGATCTCCCCTAATGTAAAATGATCTGTCGTACCTATAATTCCGGATCTGTCTATTGCCTGGTCAAGTATAAATCTGGCTGAATCGGGTTTTCCGATAGCCTGAAGGCTCCAGGCAAGATTTTTCAGGACCCATATCTCCTCCTCCGAAACCTGACTGGTCAGATTTCTACCCTGGAGAGCATCCGTGAATGTTGTGATGGCTTCGCGGTAAGATCCTTTCGCAAATAGCACATTCCCTGTTCCAAGAGCAAGTCGCAAATTCCAATGGTAATGATTCTGCAAATTACGGTTCTCAGCCAGATCAAACCACCATTTTGCCTGGTGCGGCAGGCCTCTCTCAAGCCACGTAAACCCGAGATTAAGACAAATCTCTGCCCTTATTGACTGAGTAGATGGCTCGCCGTTTAACAGTTGCAGCGCATAATCGAAATGAATCGTCGCTTTCTGATAGTCTGCAAGTAAATAGTGGAGCGCGCCAAGATTTTGATGTATCGATGCCATCTGAATCTTATCAGGAGCGAATCGGAGGGCAGTTCTGAAAGCCTCTAGTGCAGGGTTCCAGTCCCTGTGTATCAGGTAATCAGTTCCCTGATTGAACCAACCATTTGATAATACAGCAGAATCAGGTGTTCGAAAAGACTGTGCGTTTCCAGTCTGAAGGATCCACAGCCATAGCAGGAGGAGAACGATTAATCTAATAAGAACTCTATTAAAACTCATCTCCTGATGATTATTTTCCCTACACTCACAAGGTTATCCCGATGGATAAATTTCCAATAATAGAGTCCCTCCGTCCACAGAATTGTTGGAATCGCCAGGGATGACTGAAAAATACTATCACGTGATGCAACAAATTCACCACGATTGTTCATAACAAGGAAGGAGAGATGGCCTCCCACATCCTCTTCCCATCGAAACCGAAGGGTATCCCCGGGAATAATTGTGATCTGACTATTAAGTGATAACAGATGAAAATTGCCTGCCCGACTAACAACACCAACCATTCCCTCCATATAACCAAGAGGTCGAAAATTGGCTGCCAGATTATCGCAGCTCAGGTTATACTTTGAGAACGGGGCGACGGAAAAACCCGGTGCATTTCGGAGAAAGACCGACTCGCTGTTTTCAGCTTTGGACTTTTGTTTGTCTAAAGTTTCAGCAACACCATTTTTTATCATCGGATGCTTACCAAATGGATTTTGATACAGCCAGAAACCACCGAAAGCGACAAGGGCAGTAAGCAGTGCAGCAATAAGCAAGCAATTCATACCAAAGCCTCTTCTTCTGTTAACTCTTGCCTGATCAAGAATCCTCCTGAACTCTATCAGGTCCTTGTCCTGCAAGAACTCGGTAAGTTCCTTGTCCAATTCAATATCTGAACGAATCTCGGGATTGGATGAAAGAATTTTAAGAAACTCATCCATCTCCTTTCCGTTCAGCTCTCCCTCGTTGTAACGGGAGATCCATTTATATATATTTTCGTTGTCATTCATGGTCGATACAATTAGGATATTCAGGATCTTTTTTAACACGTTTTAGCAATAGTTTCTTGCAGAGATACTTTCTCACTTTCGCATAATTCTCATCTGAGAATCCAAGTTTCTCAGCTACCTCTCTGAAAGGAATCTTGTCGAAATACATCAGCAATATATTCTGGCAGTCTTCTGGAAGTGTCTTGAAATGCCTCCAGAAGACACGGTGACGGGCAAGTTTCTGTTCACGTGTGAAGCTCTCCTTTGTATTGTATATCTCCTCGTTCTCATTTACAAGAAGATCGGGCTGAAACACAAGACGGTGTTTCCGTTCCAACCGTTGCAGCCAAAGATTCCTGCAGATAGAATAGAAGTAGCTCCGAAGGCTGCAATTAAGCACCAGCTCGCTCTCACGACATCGCAAGTAAAGTGCTACAAGTCCATCCTGAAAGATGTCTTCCGCATCCTGGAAGGTTCCTGAATTTTTCTCAATCAGTGCAAGGATCAGCGGGAAATAATCCTTGTACATAAAATGGATCACTGCACGCCTCTTTTTTATAATCCCGTCGATGAGTTTTGAATCTGAAAAGGGTCCCATATGATTTGTCTTCCTACATTAATCCGATTTACACCCAAAAGGTTATACGTTGTTAGTAACTTTTTTTAAAATAATGACAAAACGAAATGGAAAAAGGTTGGGTGGGGTATAAAAAAAAGTGGGGGCGACCAGACCGGTCGCCCCCACATGTGGGTGGAATAGCTTGTACTAAAACGTTGGCGTCATCCCTAAATTCCAGAACATGAATGACCAGATGTCGCCATACTCTTCAATCACCTTGGATGTGGGTTTTCCTCCACCATGGCCGGCTTTGGTCTCGATGCGGATCAGAACCGGGTTCGGGCCGGAATCGGCAGCCTGCAACCGGGCGATGAATTTAAAGGAGTGTGCCGGAACAACACGATCGTCGTGATCGGCTGTGGTTACCAAGGTAGCCGGATAGCTTATGCCATCCTTAATGTTGTGAAGCGGGGAGTATTTGATCAGGTAATTGAATCCCTCTTCGGTTTCGCTGGTGCCGTAATCGGTAGCCCATGCCCAGCCAATGGTAAACTTATGATAGCGTAACATATCCATCACACCTACCGCTGGTATGGCCACCTTGAAAAGTTCGGGGCGTTGGGTCATACAGGCGCCAACAAGTAATCCTCCGTTGGAACCGCCCATGATTGCCAGCTTCTCCGGGGAAGTATATTTTTCTTCAATCAAGTACTCGGCCGCTGAGATAAAATCATCAAACACATTCTGCTTACGCTCAAGGGTTCCCGCTTTGTGCCACTCTTCGCCATATTCACCTCCACCACGCAAATTGGGAACAGCGTATACCCCACCTTGTTCAATAAACGCAAGTCGTGTAATGCTGAATCCTGGCGTCATACTGATATTGAAACCGCCGTAACCATATAAAAGTGTAGGATTGTCGCCATCCAGCTTCATACCTTTCTGATGAACGATGAACATAGTGATGAGGGTGCCATCCTTACTGGGGTATTCAACCTGCTTAACATCATACTTTTCGGCATCGAAATCAAGTTCAGGCTTGATATAAATTTCTGACTGATTAGCGTTTACGTCATACTTAAAGATGGTAGTGGGGAAGGTAAACGATGTGAAACCATAAAATGCCACATTTTCATCTTTCTTACCACTGAAGCCGGCGAGTGTTCCAACGGCCGGAAGTTCAATGTCGCCCGTTTGGGTTCCATTGTAGTCAAAGAGCATTGCTTTGCTGGCAGCTTTGTACATGTATTCGGCAACGATCTTGTCTCCTGCCAGGTCGATCGACTGAAGTACATCATCCTGCTCAGGAATCAATACTTTCCAGTGATCGGGATCAGGTTGCATTGGATCCATTAAAATCAGCATCTTTTTCGGGGCTTCGTAGTTGGTAACAACCAGTAACTGATCACCCAGGTTATCAACCACCGAAAAGTCGTTCTCGAACCCAGTTACAAGAGGGAGTAATTTACTGTTCTTTTTGGTGAGGTCCTTGAAATACATAGCATTTCCACTGGTTGATTCACTTTGATAGAGAATCAGAAAATGCTCGTCATCTGTCACAGAAGCTCCATAATTTCGAAGGGGATATTTTGGATCCTGGAAAATCAGAATATCCTCGGCCTGCAGAGCACCTATTTTATGATAAAAGACTTTATGGTATTCATTTTTATTGGAGTACTCAAGACCCTTCACGGGTTCATCATACCGGCTGTAGTAAAAGCCATCTTTCTCCCACGACATCCCCGAAAATTTTACCCAGTTCAGCACATCTTCGAGTTTTTTCCTTCCTTCGATCTCCATCACGTGGATTTCGTTCCAATCCGATCCACTGGTTGCGAGGCTGTAAGCCAGGTATCTGGCATCACGGGAAACAGAGAGACCTGCCAGAGCAATGGTCCCATCTTCGCTAAAGGTATTGGGATCCAGCAGCATCTGAGGTTCACCGTCGATGCCGTTTTTAATATAGAGAACCGATTGGTTCTGAAGTCCGTCGTTTTTGAAAAAGAAGAAATAGTCTCCCTCTTGAAATGGCACTCCGTATTTTGGATAATCCCAGATCTTTTCAAGTCTCTCGCGAACCTTTTCCCTGAATGGGATCTTGGCAAGATAAGCATCGGTTACGGCATTCTCGGCATTGACCCAGTTTTCAGTTTCGGTGGACGTATCATTTTCCAGCCAACGGTAAGGATCAGCTACAAGAGTTCCAAAATAGTCGTTGATGGTATCGACTTTGGCTGTTTCGGGATAAGTCACTTTGATCTGCTGCTTACAGGCAATGATAGAAAAAAGTGCGAAAACAACGATTAAAAGATGTAACTTTTTCATGGAATTGGGGTTTAAATAGTACAACATGATTGCAAATCGGGCTAAATTGCTGTAAATTTATTCCTTAATCCCCAAACAGCCAAACTATCGAACTATGGTTCATCGAGAAAATCAGGTCGGTTATACAGTATTCTGCACGATTCTTCCAAAGATTCTTATTTCTTTGCTTCTTGTACTGTTGATTTTACCAGAACAGGCTTGTAAAAAAGAAGCTACCTTCGATAGCGCTGCAGTTACGCTTGACCAACTGAAAGGAACCTGGTGTGGACGGATAACCACCTTCAAGAACAACACGTGGATCGAGAAAAACGGCCATGTGACCCTGTTCAACAACACTGCCGGAGATCTCCTAAACGGCATCTTTGATCTTGGTCAGATAAATTTCCTCGAAGGGTTTATGTTTGAGCAAGGCATTCTCTATTTCAATCTGCTTCTCAGCGACTCCACTAATCCACAATGCAGCAACTGGGACCTTGGGGGCTATGTTTACCTAGAGGAAGACAACGTAATGATCATCCGGCTTGCCGGCAACGAATGCGGCCCTCTGGGCAAACAATTCGTAACCTATGAAGGATCCCTTATTCTTGTGAATCCGAATATGGACCCCTCTGCCTATTTCAGTTTCGCGCAAACCGGCCGGGCCTGGACCTATGAAACACAGCTATACAATGAAACCGGCTGTGTGGTTCAGCAAACTATCGGCACCGGGCCTTCTCCTTATCTATTCACTGTTACGGAGACCAATAACTGTGGATGGCCTCTTGCCCAGCGGCAATTCAACTGGCAGGTTGAGCCGTTCCGGATGTCAGTTATGTCCGGCACTTCTACCACAGATATTCTCTACTCCTTCTACCTGGATGCCGTCATCAATAAAACCTACCGTTTTATCAGCGGCGACGACTCCACCTATCTCACACTGACCAACACCGATGTACTCGTAAATGTTACTGCCGGGTCGTACACATGTGGAAAATATTCTATCGAGTCACGGATGCACTCATCCGGCGACATCACTACCAAAGGCACCATCTATCTCAGCAAAGAGTACGGCTTTATTAAAATGGACTATTCGGCACCAGCCGACTCCTCAAACATCCAGAGTCAGGTGCTCAGCACGGTTCTCTTCCCGTGATATAGAAATATGTTCTTAAAAAGCCGTAATCATGAAAAAAATCAGTTATCTGCTGATCATGATCGTAGTATGTATGATCATGACCCCTGTCGGTTGCAAGAAAAAAAGCGACGACAGCAACACCTCTAGCATTGATCAGTTTGTTGGTACCTGGCAGGGACCCATTACGTTTTCAGGCACAGAAGTCTGGGACAAAATGGCGACCCTCTCTATCAGGCTCAGTGACAATGTTCTCACAGGGTTTCTGACCATTCAGGACGACCCGGATGTATCCCGGTTGCGCCAGATCTCCTTTGCCAACGGTGTGATGAGCTTCGCCCTGGTATGCAGCACCCCGGAAGATGAAGATTGCCAGAATTTCAATGTTTCCGGAACTCTTGCATTGAATGGAAATGCAATCAAGATCAATATGTCTGGCACCTTCTGCGGAAACGGAGGAGGTGAGCAAGGAACCGTCACCGGCGACATTGTCAAAACAAGCTCCACTCCCGACGATTCCAAGTATATTACCTTCGCACAGGTTGGCAGAGAGTGGCAGTATCGTATAACTGGATTCGATGGATACCAATGTATCCTAAAATTCTCCCTTACTGAAGATCTTGGGAACGGAGTCTTCGCGGGCACTATGTCCAACGATTGCGGTTGGGGCTCGGGGCAGAACCAATTCTGGTGGTATGTATCACCAGCAATGTGGTGCGATATGATGAATGCATCCCTGAATACAAGAATTCTTAATATCCGGTCAGATGCTCAGGTGGGAGACATCTATCAAACCATCTATGGTGAAGATACAGTTACAGTTACTGTATTATCCCTGAATGATCCAGTGGTCATCGATGGAACAACATATAGTTGTTATAAAATATTGAAAAAAACTACTCAATTTGGGTCCTATAGCGAAGGATATGCATGGGGGACC
>CAZXQU010000015.1:0-53296 GCA_964642545.1 uncultured Prolixibacteraceae bacterium
TTGTCCTATAATTAATATTATGTCAAATAGAAATAATTAAGAATAAGGGAGGTCTTCCGGACCTCCCTTTCTTTTTCCCCTCTTTTTATAAGGAATCTATCTTCTCATTAATCTCCTTCAGTTTTATACTATTTCCTGTTCTCGAATAAATCAATCTTAAGGTTTGAAGTGTATTTACATCATCCGGGTGCATTATGGTTGCCTGTTCCAGGAATGGTGCTGCCAATCCAAGATATTTCGTAATATCCGATTTCATTTTTTCATATTCCTCCACCTTATCCAATGGCAATGCATTCGCCTCTAATTCAATAGTTGCTGCTGTATTTACATAAAGTGCTCCAATATTGTATAATGCATCAAAATGTTCCGGATTGAGTTGCAGTGACTTTTCATAAGCCGCAACAGCTTTAGCCAAGGCATCCTCTCTTGTTTGATCATCAGTTAATGAATCGTTCACCATTTTGTCATATATCGTGCCCAGCGCAAAATATACCGAAAAATTAGTTGTATCGGTTTCAATGTATGACAGAAGATTTGCCAAAGCACGATCGGTAAGGTTAAATGTTAGGAAAACACTGGTCTCACCCAGAAAAACATCCGGGTCATTAGGAAAGGTTTCTTTGCCCATTTGAATGTACTTCATTGCGTTTTCCTTATCTCCTTGTATCCTGTAAATATCTGAAATACTTACAAATAACGCCGGTGTAAGATACTCTTTCTCCAGAAGTATCAAATAATATTTCTTGGCTGTTTCATAATCCTTGGCAAGGGTTGCACAATATGCAGTATTGAGCAGAGCAACGGTGTCGATAACTCCCGATATTGCAATGACATCGGCAGCCCTTGCAAAATTTGTCATGGATTTAGCAAAATCACCTTTATTGTAAGCATCAACTGCAATGTTGTACAAATTATTTCGCTCCCAGGTCAACTGGACAAAAATATCATCGTAAAACTCCTTCTTAGGATCATACTCCATCACTTTTTCATACGATTCAAGAGCTTTGGCTAGAGGATCAGAGTCGAGAGACTTGTAATTCTCATCAGTAGAATTGGCAACCTGCTGATAGATATTGCCGCGAATTAACCAGGTCTTTGCATCTTGAGCTGTGCTGGGATCAAGAATACATTGGTTAATTGCCTCAATAGCCTTATTTAACTTTCCGGATTTCAGATAGTTAGATGCAGATTGGCGGAGGTTTTTTTGTCCAAAAGTGAGGGTAATGGAGAGTACCAGTACCATCAGAATTGCAAATCTTTTCATACAAAATATAGTTTTGGTTCCTTTTACTTTATGTGAATCAGTGTGCAAAAATAAGCAATGATATTAGTAATTGTTAATGTTTTATCAATTATTTTCAGGCTGATTGATATCATCAATTGGATCAGTTACCTCCTCTTCATCTTCTACCTCAACTTTTGCCACAGCAGCAATACTGTCACCCTCCTTTATCTGGAGTAACCTGACCCCCTGGGTTGCTCTGCCAACGACACGGAGATTTCCAACAGCCATGCGAATAATAATCCCGGAGCGGTTGATGATCATCAGATCATCCTGGTCTGTTACCATTTTGATCGCAATCAGATTTCCCGTTTTTTCAGTGATATTAATGGTCTTCACTCCTTTCCCTCCCCTGTTGGTCACCCTGTAATCTTCAATATTCGATCGTTTTCCATATCCATTCTCAGAAACAACTAGAATTTCGCACTGTTTATCTTTATGAATACAGATCATGCCAACTACTTCATCCGTGGGGCCCGTGAATGAAATCCCCCTCACTCCTGCTGCATTTCTGCCCATTGGCCTAACTTTCATCTCATTGAAACGAATTGCCCTACCAGATTTAAGTGCTAGCACCACCTCATTCTCGCCATTTGTCAACTTAGCTTCAAGAAGGTGATCGCCTTCATTGATCGTGATGGCATTGATACCATTCTGGCGTGGACGGGAATAGGCTTCGAGGGATGTTTTTTTAATGGTCCCTCGTTTTGTTGCAAGAATGATATAGTTTGAATTGATGTAATCCTGGTCTTTCAGGTCCTTGACATTGATATAAGCTCTTACTTTGTCATCACTCTCAATTCCGAGCAGATTCTGAATGGCCCTTCCTTTGGAGGTCCTCGCCCCTTCCGGAATTTCAAATACCCTGAGCCAGAAACATTTACCTTTTTCTGTAAAGAGTAAAAGGTAATTGTGGTTGGTAGCAATAAAAAGATGTTCAAGGAAATCTTCATCCCTGATTTCAGTCCCTTTGTGTCCCTTTCCTCCTCTGTGCTGGACCCGGTATTCACTCAACGGGGTCCTCTTTATATATCCAAGATGCGAGATGGTTATTACAACATCCTCATCGGGAATGGTATCTTCAATCCTGAAGTCTGATGCAGCATAAACAATCTGGGATCGCGCTTCGTCACCATATTTCTCTTTAATTTCCAGCAACTCTGTTTTTATGATCTCCATCCGAAGAAGAGGATCTCCAAGAATTAATTTATACCCTTCGATCTTTTTTAGCAGTTCATCGTACTCATCCCTGATTTTATCACGTTCGAGTCCGGTCAGTCGCTGCAACCTCATATCGAGAATCGCTCTTGCCTGGATCTCCGATAAGCTGAAGTTCTCCATCAGTGCGGCACGTGCCTCTTCTGGTGTTTGTGAACCGCGGATCAAAGCGATAATTGCATCCAGGTTGTCAAGAGCTATCAGCAAGCCTTCGAGGATATGCGCCCTTTTTGCAGCCTCCCTCAGTTCATATTCTGTACGCCTGGTAACTACCTCATGGCGGTGTTCGACATAGTGTGTAATTAGGTCCTTCAGGTTAAGCATCATCGGACGACCATTTACCAGAGCGATATTATTGACATTGAAGGAGCTTTGAAGCTGAGTATATTGAAATAACTTATTCAGCACAACATTGGTGATTACCTCTTTCTTTAACTCATAAACGATCCGAACTCCGGTGCGGTCCGATTCATCCCGGATATCGGTGATACCTTCAATCTTTTTATCATTTACCAATTCGGCAGTTTTCTTAATCATCTCTGCCTTATTTACCTGATAAGGAACCGAAGTAACTACAATACGCTCCTTGCCGTTTTCAAGAGTTTCGATTTTGGTCTCCCCTCTCATCACAATACGACCTCTGCCAGTTTCAAATGCATCTTTAACACCTTCATATCCATAGATCACCCCACCAGTAGGAAAATCGGGAGCCTTAATATGCTTCATCAGGTCTGCAATGGTAATATCGCGATCATCAATGTAAGCAATGATTCCGTCGATCACCTCCGATAGATTGTGGGGAGGCATATTGGTAGCCATCCCAACAGCAATCCCGGAAGCGCCGTTGATCAGCAAATTGGGAATTTTTGCCGGCATCACGGTTGGCTCTTCAAGGGTATCATCAAAGTTGAGCTTGAAGTCAACAGTCTCCTTGTCCAGATCTGCCAACATCTCTTCAGCAATCTTTTTCAGCCGGGCTTCAGTATACCGCATAGCCGCAGGATTGTCACCATCCATTGAACCAAAGTTCCCTTGCCCGTCGACCAATGGGTACCTCAAACTCCAGTCCTGGGCCATTCGAACCATGGCATCATAAACAGAAGTATCACCGTGAGGGTGATATTTACCAAGAACCTCCCCTACTATTCTTGCCGACTTTTTATAGGCCCTGCCGGAACTAACCCCCAGTTCTGACATGCCATAAAGTACCCGGCGATGAACCGGTTTTAACCCGTCTCTAACGTCAGGTAACGCTCTTGCAACAATCACCGACATCGCATAATCGATGTAAGCGCTCTTCATCTGGGTCTCAATGTTTACCGGAACGATTCTTTCTCCCGTTTCACTCATGGATATTTATAATTAAATGTCTAATTATCAGGTAGGTATAATATTCTTATTAACTTTACGAAATTACCATTTTTTTACGAGAATACCATGGATTTTGGCCCTCTTTTTTAGTCGATTATGAACATGATTTTGTTAATAATTCCTGAAGCTTATGATGCTTGATCCGGCTTTCAGTCGTACTTTTGAAAACAAGCCATTTTAGCAGGTTGTTTAGGATGGTTTGATTTTTGTATAATTGAGTCGTTGCAATTAAACCGGGATCATATACGTTTATACTATTGGATCCGAACTTAAAAATATGGAAGCAAAATTTTCACAACGGGTAAAAGATGTCCTTGTCTTCAGCCGGGAAGAAGCCCAGCGCCTGGGAAACAACTATATAGGCCTTGAGCACCTCTTACTAGGGATCATCAGGGAAGGTGAAGGCCTCGCAGTCAAGATTTTACGTAACCTGGGGATTGACCTCCCAGAGATCAGAAAACGAATTGAAATCTCTGTAGCCAACAACACGGAAAAATCCATTTCCGGTGATCATCTCCCCCTTATCAAACAAGCAGAAAGAGCTCTCAAGATAACATACCTGGAAGCAAAGATATTCAACAGTGAACTGATTGGCACTGAGCATCTATTGCTGGCGATCCTGAAAGACGAAAATAACCTTATTACCAAAACATTTAATGGATACGGGGTAAACTATGGCGCTGTATCGGAAGAATTAAAGGCTATTCTAACAAACGTTCGCGAAGAAAGCACGTTCAAACCGAAGGATATCTTGCCAAAGGATGAGGATGACGATGAAGCTGAAGAGAGCGGAAAGGAGTTTAGCAGTTCTGTCAAACGACCATCCGAATCAAAATCCAAGACACCAGTCCTGGACAATTTCGGTAGGGATATTACCCGTGCTGCCGAAGAAGACAGGCTAGACCCCATTGTTGGCAGGGAGCAGGAATTGCAACGGATTGCGCAGGTCCTGAGTCGCAGGAAGAAGAACAATCCGATTCTGATCGGAGAACCGGGAGTTGGCAAATCAGCGATTGCTGAAGGACTCGCCCTCCGAATCGTTAAACGAAAGGTTTCAAGGGCCCTCTTTAACAAACGCATCGTTTCATTAGATCTCGCTTCGCTTGTTGCCGGCACGAAATACCGTGGGCAATTCGAAGAACGGATGAAAGCCGTATTGAACGAACTTGAAAAAAACCCGGATATTATTCTGTTTATTGATGAGATCCATACGATTGTCGGGGCCGGAAACGCATCAGGATCATTGGATGCTTCCAATATGTTTAAGCCCGCGCTGGCCCGTGGAGACCTTCAGTGTATCGGGGCTACTACACTTGACGAATACCGGCAATACATTGAGAAGGATGGAGCGCTGGAACGCAGGTTTCAAAAGGTGCTGGTTGACCCCACCTCACCAGATGAGACCCTGGAGATCCTCAATAATATTAAGGAGAAGTATGAAGACCATCATCTTGTCACCTATACTCCCGATGCCATTGAAGCCTGTGTGACCCTGACAAATCGGTATATTTCCGACCGTTTCCTCCCCGATAAAGCCATTGATGCACTGGATGAAGCGGGTGCACGTGTCCATATTTCCAACATCAACGTACCTCAGAATATCATCGATATTGAATCCCAGATAGAAGAGACCCGGAAAAGAAAGGTTGCCGCCATCAATAGCCAGAAATTTGAAGAGGCAGCGGATCTCCGCGACTCGGAGCGTAAACTGCAGGAGACTCTTGAACGTGAAAAACGAAAATGGGAAGAGGAGGCGAAAATTAACCGGCAAACTGTCAGTGATGAGAATGTGGCAGAGGTTGTGGCTATGATGACAGGCATTCCGGTAAAGAGAATCGCGAAAAATGAAGGTGAACGCCTGATTCACATGGAAGAGGAGTTGGAGCATACAGTAATTGGACAGGCAGAGGCGATCAAAAAAGTGGTGAAGGCGATCCGGAGAAACCGGGCAGGGTTGAAAGATCCGAATAAACCAATCGGAACCTTTATTTTTCTGGGACCTACAGGTGTTGGAAAAACCCACCTCGCCAAGGTTCTCGCAAGATACCTTTTTGACACAGAGGATGCCCTTGTTCGAATTGACATGAGCGAATACATGGAGAAGTTTGCTGTTTCGCGGCTGATTGGTGCACCTCCGGGCTATGTTGGTTTTGAAGAGGGCGGTCAACTCACCGAGAAGATCCGTCGGCGCCCCTACTCTATCGTATTGCTTGACGAAGTCGAGAAAGCTCACCCCGATGTATTTCATATCCTGCTTCAGGTGCTTGATGATGGACTTTTAACCGATAGCTTCGGACGTAAAGTCGACTTTAAGAATACCATTGTGATCATGACCTCCAACATCGGTTCCAGGCAGCTGAAGGATTTTGGCCAGGGTGTTGGTTTTACTACTTCGGCAAAACAGGCATCTTCATCAGAACATAACAGGGGTGTTATCGAGAATGCCTTAAAGAAAGCCTTTGCGCCTGAATTCCTGAACCGGATTGATGATGTAGTGATCTTCAACTCTCTCGAACGACAAGATATTCATAAGATTATCGACATTGAACTGAACCATCTTTACAACCGGATAAAAGGGTTGGGATATACTATCGAAATCTCTCCGGAGGCTAAAGATTATATCGCTGAAAAGGGCTGGGATTCTCAGTTTGGTGCCCGTCCGCTGAAACGTGCTATCCAGAAATACATTGAAGATGCACTGGCCGAAGAGATCATCAAAACAAAGATAAAGCCCAATGATCTGATTCAAGTGGGATACAGCATGGAGAAAGAAGAGATCACAATCGATATCTCCACACCAGCGAAAAAATTGGGAAAGAATGCGGAAAAGCCGTCTGAATCAGAAACGATTTAGTGACTCCTCCTGAAGCATAGCTTTTTTAAATGCCTGCCCTTTCTGGCTGGATAAAAGAAATACATTATTCAGTATCTCATTAATGCTTGAGTCACCCCTGTAGAGATATTTTACCGAAGCAAAGAATCCATTGTCATGGTAATTCAGGATATTTCCAAGCGGGCCTTCAACATACAAGGTATCTGCCTCCAGCTTTACCCCATCCAGGTATTTCTCTGATATCCCCTCCTTCACTTGTGTCGGATCCATCCGACGGGTTTCAGAAAAAACAAACTCACCCATAAAGAATTTATCTTCAATAAAATAAAACAACGATTTCATTTTTTTCTGATGAAATGTATCTTGATAACCAACCACTTTAACCCGTTGTTTATCAAATCGGGCAATGTTTATACAATTCGGTGTTCCGAACTCTTTCACCAGATTTTTATAGGATGTTAAAAATGGGACATCCTTAAACTCGATTGGGACTGTTGTCGGATAATCAATCGCGCCTTTCAAACGTTTGAAGAAGACGGATATATGCAAGGTAATCTCATCCTTGATGCAGTTATTTAAAGGATTGCGGAGATCATTCTTCTTGAAAAACTCGAGGTATTCAAAGCTGTACTTTCCTCTGAATATCCTAATAATCATGAGGTTCAGAATCGGGAAGGTGTTTTTCTTCAGAAAAATAACAAACAGGGCTATCGAAAAAATAGTCACGATTGCTACCACCAGGGTAAGAAACCCTCCATCAAACGCCCCCCCACTACCTGCCAGAATTATCATATACTCCTCTAGAATTTGTAGCTATTGTCCTCGATCAACTTATTTGCAATTACTCTCCTCGCCATCATAACGTTAACCCCCTTCACAGAAGAAAGCCCCTTGACAGCAACAATCAGGTTCTGAGCCTCTTCACCTGAAGCAAAAGAGTTTATTGCATCCATACCATTTTTTTCGATCTTGCTGGCTGCATCATAGATCATTACATCCAGTATCTGCCTGTATACAGCCATGTTTGACTCTCCTTTGATCAACTCCATCTTTTTCACCCTAAGTGCGGTGGATTCAGCAATATAGAGCTCTGTGATCATATCTGAGAGATTAATAAGCACCTCCTGCTCTTGAACAAACTGACGACCAAAAGCGTTTGAGGCGCTATTCAATACAATAAGAATCGCGCGTTTGAAATTACGCACCGTTCGCATCTTCTCATCATAGTAGCTCTCTCCTTCGTTCTCTGTTTCAACAATCTTAGTAAGGTTGGCTTTCAACTCTTCAGCTTTCCCTACCAGGTCAAAATCCCCCTTCATACCACGTTTCATTGCCGTATCAACGACAAGCAACCTGTTGATCTCATTTGTCCCTTCAAAGATGCGGTTAATCCTCGAGTCACGATATCCACGCTCAACTGCCATTTCGGCAGAATATCCCATTCCACCATGAATCTGGACGGCTTCGTCAATGACATAATCAAGAACTTCGGAACCATAGACTTTAAGAATTGCTGCTTCAACAGCATAATGGGCAATCCCTTCCACCGCCGCTTTCCCTTTATCCATTCCCGCGATCTTATTCAATTCTATCTGGCGGTCAATGTCCTTGCTTACACGGTATATTGCTGATTCAAGAGCAAAAGTCCGAATCACCTGCTCGGCCATTTTGTACTTGAGAGCCCCAAAGGTTGAGATCAGCACACCAAACTGCTTCCGTTCATTGGCATATTGAACTGAATCGGTTATAGCCTTTTTCGCAGCTCCAAGTACATTGGCACCCAACTTGATTCGTCCCATATGCAAGATACTCAGTGCAATCCGGAAACCCTCTCCGCGTTTCCCAAGTAAATTCTCAACAGGAACCTTCACATCATTATAGAAAACCTGCGCAGTTGATGACCCCTTAATACCCATCTTCTTTTCATCGGGTGAGATCACAACTCCGGGGTAATTACGCTCAACGATGAATGCACTTAACACCCGGTCGTTATCAATTTTTGCAAAGACGGTCTGCACATCGGCAAAGTTTGCATTGGTTATCCACATCTTTTGACCATTGAGGATATAATGTGTTCCGTCTTCTGACAACTTAGCCTGGGTTTTCCCGGAGTTGGCATCGCTTCCGGCACCAGGTTCTGTCAGACAGTATGCACCTAGGAGTTCACCGATCGCCAGTTTGGTGACATAACGCTGGCGCTGATCTTCATTACCATAATACATGATCGGCAATGTACCGATCCCACAATGTGCCATAAATGCAACAGAAAAGGAGTATCCTGCACCAATCGTCTCAGCAGCCAGCATCTGGGTAACAAAGTCCTGTCCAAATCCATTATACTCTTCGGGCAACGAGATGCCCATCAGTCCAAGATCTCCTGATTTCTTCAGGATCGTCTTCATCAGTTGAATATCAGGTGAATCAAGCTGGTCAAGATTTGGATATAGCTCCGCAGCAAGGAAATCTTTGATCGTTTCCGCAATCATCTGCTGCTCTTCATTATACTCCTCGGGGATAAAAATATCATTCGCCTCTACTTCTTCTACCAGGAACTCTCCACTTTTCAATACTTTTCTGTTTTCCATTGTTCGTTATTAAGGTATCATTATTAAATATTAATACTCCGTTTAAAGACCCAGAGCCTGAACAATCATCTCTGCAATGTCCAGGTTTTTAATCTCTTCCTCTTTATTCTTGTATTTAAGTCCGTCAGTAAGCATGGTCATGCAAAAGGGGCATGCTGTAGCAATGATCTGTGGATCAGTGCGCAAGGCCTCTTCTGTACGCTCCATGTAAATCTCTTTATCCCCTTTCTCTGCCTCCTTGAAATATTGTCCTCCGCCAGCTCCACAACAAAGTGCAAAACTCTTGTGTCGGTCCATTTCGACTACATTTCGGGTCATTTTGTGAAGAATCTTCCTGGGTTCGTGGTAGATATTGTTCGCACGGCCAAGGTAACAGGGATCATGGTATGTAACCCTGGCATCACCGAAAACAGCAGGATCAACGTTGAGTTTGCCTTCGCGGATAGCCTGATCCATAAATTCGAGGTAATTGATTACTTCGTAGTTTCCGCCAAGGTCGGAATATTCGTTTTTAAAGATATTGTAACAGTGTGGGCAGATTGTTAAAATTTTTCGGATTTCGTAAGCAGTAAACAATTCAATGTTTTGTAACGCCTGCATCTGATATAACATCTCATTGCCTGCTCTCCTGGCAGGATCTCCAGTGCATGTCTCCTCTTTCCCAAGAACAGCATAGCTTACATCCAGATGAGCAAGTACCTTAGCAAATGCCTGGGCAACCTTTCGATAGCGATCGTCAAAAGCGCCGGCACAACCCACCCAGAAGAGGTACTCAGGTCGTTCACCCCGGGCAAAAAGGTCGGCCATAACAGGTATCTCAAGTCTCCTTGTTTCCATCTTATTTCACTGTTATTTCAATATTCTCAGCCCACTGCAGGCGATCTTCAGGGGAGTATTGCCAGGGAGCTCCATTGTTTTCAATGTTACTGAATACTGCCTTTATCTCACCGGGAGCATAGGCCTCTTCCATTACGAGATATCTACGCAGATCAAGGATCAGAGTGGGATGGTTGATGTTGATCGGACACTCAGTGGCACAGGCGTTGCACGTAGTACAGGCCCAGAGCTCTTCAATGGAGATATAGTCTTTCAACAATGATTTCTGGTCAGAATACTCCAGCCCGTGCTTCACCATTCCGGGGCCCTTCTCTTTCATCCTGGCACGCACATCCATCATGATCTTCCGGGGAGATAGCAATTTGCCTGTGAGGTTGGCGGGGCATACTGAAGTACATCTACCACATTCAGTACAGGCTAATGAGTCAAAATAATTTTTCCAGCTGATATCCTCGATATCTTTAACCCCAAAGCGTTCGATTGGTTCATCCACAGCAGGAGCTGCAAAAGCAGTATTCGGGTCAAGCATCAGCCTTACCTCCTTGGTTACGTGATCCATGTTTGGAAGTTTTCCAAGAGGTTCCAGCCTCGAAAGGAAGACATTCGGAACCGACATGAAAACATGAAAGTGCTTCGAGTATGGCAGAATATTTATAAATATGAAGATAAGCAAAATATGTATCCACCAGAAGCTTTCAAACCAACTATAGAGTCCTTTCTCTGAAATCCCCGAAAAAAGAGAAGTGAGCCATCCGCTCACAGGGTATACTCCGGCAACCTCCTCCCCTTTCAGATACTGGTAATCGATGTAAGCAATGTTCATCCCGGTTAGGGAGAGCATCAACAAAAGGATCAAGGTAAGTGCTATGTTGGCATCAATATGTGATATCGCTTTCATCTCGATACCTTCAAACCTGCTGACATGAAGAAAAATTCTGCGAATAAGAAATATTATGATCGCCAGAGCTACCACCAAAGCAAAGATGTCGCCGGAGGCTGTGATAATATCATAAACAACCCCAAAGGATGTGAACAGCTTTTCAGTTCCCAGAAGCCCATCGAGGATCATCTCGATACTTCCAACGAGAATCACACAAAATCCCCAGAAAACCAAGGCATGCAGAATTCCGGAGAAGGGTTTTCGAAAGATCTTGGTTTGCCCGAAAGCAACTTCCAACATCACACCGAAACGCTTGCTAAAATCCCTGATCGGAAAATTAGCTTTGGTGAATCTGAAATAACTGATGATCCGACTGATGGTGAAAGAGAAAACACCTATTGTGACCAACAGTGTGAGGGCAAAGATCACTTGTTTGGTCATGCCTACTTCGATTTGATCTCTCTCACGGCGTCAACCAGTTTCGGAAGAATTTTACTGGCATCACCAATGATTCCATACTGGGCTGTTTCAAATACCGGAGCATCTTTATCGGTATTGATCGCCACGATATACTTTGAAGCACTCACACCAGCAATATGTTGTGTGGCACCGGAGATTCCAATGGCAAAGTAAAGGTTTGGTGCAATGATCTTTCCGGTTTGTCCGGTGTGTTCTTCATGGGGACGCCACCCTTCATCAGAAACAGGGCGAGAACAAGCAGTTGCAGCTCCAAGGAGGTCAGCAAACTCAACTAGTGGGCCCCAGTTATCTGGGGACTTCATTCCACGTCCGCCTGAAACAACGATCTCAGCATCAGTCAGAAGGATTTTCCCGGTTTGTTTTTGAACATCCTTAACTACGGTCTTTACAAGCCCCGGATCAACAGTAACGGTGATCGTCTCAATCGATGCCTCATTTGGAGTCTCTGCCAGTTCGAAGGAATTCTGAGCCAGTGTAATAATCCGTATTGGAGATTTAATCGTGAGATCAGCAAATGCACGACCTGAGTAGACCTTTTTATAAACCACAAAAGGGTCTATACTAAGTGGTAATTTACTGACTCCTGCGCCGATACCTGCTTTGAGTTTCACGGATAACCCGGGAGCCAGTGCTTTCCCTGTGTTGTTGTTAGCCAGTACGACGACGGTTGCGGATTCCTTTGTAGCAACTTCAGAGATGACAGCAGTGTAGGCCTGATTGTCGAGCATATTCAGTTCTTCATTCTGAATATGGATGATCTTTTTTACGCCATACTTTCCCAGTTTTTCAAGTTCTCCCGGTTCGATTTTGCCGATCGAGACGGCGATGGAAGTTGTATTCATCATTTCAGCCACTTTGGCTGCATAAGAGACGAGTTCAAAGGTGAGTTTTTTGAATTTTCCGTCCCAGTTTTCAACGAATGTTAAAACTGACATAGTCTATATTTTTTAGATAATTTTTGCTTCATTCTGAAGGAGAGAAATTAACTCGGCCGGATTCTCAGGATCCACATACTTACATGCAGCCCTGGGTTTAGGCATCTCATACTGCACAATCTCTGTCAGGCAGTCAATTGCGGCAGGTTCAGTAACCACAATAGGTTTGCTGCGCGACATCATGATACCGCGCATCGATGGAATACGTGGCTCTTTGGTGATCCCTTTCTGAATAATAGCAACGAAGGGAACAGATATCGAGACGCTCTCTTTTCCTCCATCGATTTCCCGGGTCAGCAATGCCTCCCCGTTTGTAAGTTGCAGACTGGATACTGAAGAAACAGAGGGGATACCCAGAAATTCAGCAAGCATACCCCCAACCGTTGAACCATTAAAATCGCTGGATTCGATACCACATAAAATGATATCATAGGAGTCATTTTTAATCACTTCAGCCAGCTGAGCAGCAACAAAATAGGCATCTGCAGCGGCAGCATTGATCCGGATGGCATCATCGGCCCCAATTGCCAGGGCTTTACGTATAGTTGGCTCTGAACCAACCAATCCAACATGAGCAACGGTAATCTTCTCAATGGCATTGGCCGTATCGTCTTTCAACTCCAGAGCACGTGTTAGGGATAGTTCATCCCATGGGTTGATAACCCATTGGATGCCGGTTTCATCCAGCTTTTTCAGGCCGTCAACAAACTTGACCTTGGTAGTAGTGTCAGGTACATTACTGATACAAACTAATATTTTCATAGAATCTAATATTTTCATAGAATTGTAAGTTTGGTTGTGGTTGCAAATTTAAAAGAAAAATCAATCATCCCCATCCAGGCATTTATTATACTGAGTCATTGCCTTAAGACTCATACCCATACTGGAGAATCCGCCATCGTGAAACAGGTTTTGCATGGTTATTTTCCTCGAAAGATCGGAAAAAAGGACAATACAGAAATTGGCACACTCTTCTGCCGTTGCATTGCCAAGAGGCGACATCCGTTCAGTGAAATCAAGCAAGGCATCGATCCCTTTCACCCCACTGCCAGCTGTTGTGATAGTAGGAGACTGTGAAATCGTATTGACCCGGATCTGTTTTTCTCGTCCATAGATATAGCCAAAACTGCGGGCAATGGACTCGAGCATAGCCTTGGCATCGGCCATGTCGTTATAACGGTACAGTGTGCGCTGTGCAGCGATATAGGAAAGAGCCAATACCGAACCCCAGTTGTTGATAGCATCAAGTTTTTTGGCTACCTGTAGCATCTTATGGAACGACATGGCCGAAATATCTATCGTTTGATGGTAGTAATTGTAATCGAGATCATCATAGGTTCGGCTCTTTCTCACATTCATCGACATGGCGATCGAATGGAGGATAAAATCGACCTTTCCTCCCAGCACTTCCATCGATCGCTTCATAACTACCTCCAGATCACCTACTTTTGTGGCATCTGCCGGAATAATTTCTGCTCCTAACTGCTTGGCCAGGGTATTTAAACTCCCAAACCGAAGCGCAATTGGAGTATTTGTAAGAGTAAATACAGCTCCCTCGGCATGGGCTTTCTCTGCAACTTTCCAGGCGATTGATTTTTCATCCAAAGCACCAAAGATGATCCCTTTCTTTCCTTGTAATAAATTATGTGACATAATTTTACTCCTCTTGGTGATTCATTCGTTGGTTAACAACTCTTTTGCCGTTTGGTAGGAGGCCTCTGTAACCCTATCACTACTAACCATCTTTGCGATCTCCTCTACCCGCTCCTCCTGTTTCAGCTTTTTAAACTTTGACCTTGTGGTTCCGTCAATATCCTCTTTGTAAGCCCAGTAGTGGGTGTTCCCTTTTCCTGCTATCTGCGGTAAATGGGTAATCACGATGACCTGCATATTACCGGCCATCCGCTTCAAGATCACACCCACTTTCCCGGCGATATCGCCTGAGACACCACTGTCGATTTCATCGAAAATAACCGTCGGCAGCAGGTTCTTTTGACTGATCATCGACTTAATGCTCAACATCAACCTGGATAACTCTCCGCCGGATGCTATTTTAGATACCTCATCCGGTGTGACCCCTTTGTTGGCACTAAAAAGGAATTTAACCGAGTCAATTCCATCTGCAGTCAGTCTATCCTCTTTGGTGCAATTAACGAGAAACTTCGCTGAAGGCATCCCCAGGTCTGTCAGTAACCTACAAATCTCTTTCTCGAAGGGTGGAATTGATTTGTGACGGGCAACTGAAACTACTTCAGCCAATTGGCCCAGTTCAATGGATGCCAACTCAATTTCCTGCTCTAGTTTAACGATACGTGCCTCAAGTGATTCTGTTTTCTGAAGCATCTCAGCGACTTCAGATTTAATCCGTATCAGATCTTCAACTGTTACAACCTGATGCTTTTTCTGTAACCTGTAAATCAGGTCCAAACGGCTGGTGAGACGTTCTACCTCCGTTGGATCGAGCTGTACGGAATCTTCCAATCGTTGCAGCTCTTTTGTAATATCTTTAATGTCGATCATATCGCTTTCCAAGCGACCAACAATACCTGCAATTTCCTGGTGAAAACTGGAGATATTTCGCAATACTGTTATCGTTTCACTAAGTCCTTGAAGCAGGTTCTGATCCGCACCTTCAAGCAAATGGGTGGAATGGGATATTCCATTTTTAATCTCCTCGGCATGTGTTAGCAATGCCAGTTTATCTTCCATCTCCTTCTGTTCGCCATCTATCAGCATCGCCTTATCCAGCTCCTCAAACATGAAATGAAGATAATCGGTTTCCCCTTTCAACCGTTTCTCTTCCTGATTCAATGCAATAAGTTCGACTTGTTCTCTTTTCAAGTCCTTGAACTTCTCACGAAACTCATTCATCTGAATTCGAACCGATGCATAGTCATCGAGAATCTCCAACTGAAAATTAGCCTGGTTTAGGGTGGTTATAGAGTGTTGCGAGTGAATGTTTACAAGCCTGTCGCCCAGATCTTTCAATTGAGTGAGATTCACTGGAGTATCATTGATAAAGGCCCTCGATTTGCCCGCAGGTGAGATCTCCCTGCGCAAAATTAGTGTCTCATCGTAATCAAGCTCCTGGTCAGAAAAATAGTGTTCCAGCCTATAGGTGGAGATATTGAAGGTCCCTTCAACAATGCATTTAATCTCCTTATCGAATAATACAGTAGTGTCTGCCCGCTGACCCAGAATTAAGGACAAAGCCCCAACCAAAATAGATTTCCCGGCACCGGTCTCCCCAGTAATCACAGAGAAGCCTTCGCTCCAATCCACTTCCAGCTTCTGTATTAAAGCATAATTTTCAATGAATAGCTTTAATAGCATGATAAACAACTAATTATTAATTATTTTCCTTCAAGAATTGTCTGGTATTTTGAGCTATTGGCAGGATCGATTTCTTTCAAAAGATTAACTACATTGTTCTTTTCCATTGGGGGCACCCGTTGATCCGAAAATATGTTGACAAACTCATCTCTTTTTGCATCGAATATGAGTTGCAAACTAAATAAGCCAGGTCGGGTTGATGAGATCTTCTTGAGAAAATCCAGGCTTTCTACTACCTTACTTCTGCCAAGATCAACCCGATCATACATCTGGTCTAATCCCTGGCGATTGTATAGGTAAGAAAAATCACGTAGAGCTGAATTGGCTGGATTAATAATGTTGGCTACCATCCAATACCGGTTTTTGTCACTTTCAAAGGCTTTCCAGCCTGAAACCTGTGCACTTTGTGCTGTTGTGACCACCTCCTGAGCTTTCTCGAAAAAGGCTGTACCTCCATACAGGGCAAACGAATCAAAATAATAGCCTAAACACATATATACATAAAAGGCCAAGGTGGAGGTTAAGTTAGAGGAAAATACTCCATCTGAATAGTCAAGTGTTTGATATTCAATATATCTAAATGAAAAATCCCGGTCAACATAGTTTAAAAGGACAGAATTGTATGCTGAGTTAAAAACAGGTCGGCGTAAAACCAGGTTCATTGTACCTCTGAAGTCATCACCCAATGGACGGTCATTGATCGTGATTAAAATCGTGCACTCAATGCGCTCCTCTATCTTCACATTATAATTGGCCCATGTACGGTTATTCATGAATTCATAAATAGCCGTTTGTAAGGTTTCAAAAACCTGTTTATCAGTGCCTTCAAGGGTTGGGGAAGTGACACTGACAATACAGTCCAATTCCTGGGCTTTCAGGTGCAGGACAGAGAATGTTAGGAAGAGAAACAAAACGGTCTTTCTCATAGTGATTGGTTTGATTTCAACGATATAAGAATCTCATCAACAATATCTGAAGCAACTTCTCGCTTGGATTTCAGTTTCCCGGCAACCATCTTTCCTGAACTGGAGATTATCGTCACTTTATTCGTCGGGATGCCAAATCCCGCTCCGGCATCTTTCAACGAATTCAAAACGATCAAATCGAGGAATTTGTTTTTTAATTTTTTTCTGGCATTTTGAAGGGCATCCTCCGTCTCAAGGGCAAACCCTGCAAAAAACTGTCCAGATCTTTTATTTTCCCCTAGTTCTTTGAGAATATCTGCTGTTGGAGAGAGAGTTAGCGTTAGTTTATCCCCTTTTTTCTTCAATTTCTCCAAAGAGGGATTCTCCAATGTATAGTCGGCAACAGCTGAGGCCATGATGAGGATATCTGTTTCACCAATATAGTCCATACAGGCCTTACGCATCTCAGAAGCTGTTTTTACATCTATTCGCTGTATACCAGGATGTTTCGTGCTTATACTAACCGGTCCTGTTATTAAAATTACCTCGCCTCCCCTGTTGGCCACCTCCTCTGCGATACTAAATCCCATTTGTCCGGAAGAGTGATTCCCGATAAACCGAACAGGATCAATCGATTCATAAGTGGGACCTGCCGTTACAAGGATCCGTTTACCGGTCAGTGTCGCTCGTTGAAAAAAAAAATTGCTGATAACCTGAAGAATATTTTCCGGTTCTTCCATGCGCCCGGGTCCAGAAAGTCCACTGGCTAGTTCACCAACCTGTGCATCAATGATGATGTTGCCAAACCCACGCAATATCTCCAGATTTTTCCGGGTTGTTGGGTGCTGGTACATATCAAGGTCCATGGATGGTGCTATTATTACCGGACATTTAGCAGAGAGGTATGCTGTAACCAGGAAATTGTCGGCAATCCCATGAGCCATTTTACCCAAGGTGTTCGCTGTTGTTGGAGCAAAGAGCATCAAATCAGCCCATTGACCTAGTTCAACGTGACTATTCCAGGCTCCTGTTTCATGGTTAAAGGGGTGAAAGATCACATCGTGCTGTGACAGAGTGGCCAAGGTGAGTGGCGTGACAAAATCCTTCGCAGCGGGCGTCATAATCACGCGTACAAGAGCACCTTCCCTGACAAGAAGCCTGACCAGGTATGGAATTTTATACGCAGCGATTCCGCCGGTGATGCCGATAACGATATGTTTCCCTTTCAGCATCAGGAATGATTAAATGATCTCCTCTTTCTGCTCAGGCTCAGGTTTGCGGAAATAGATCTCTTTGTTCTGGTATTCGTGAATGGCGATTAGTGTTGGCTTCGGCAAATGCTCATAATATTTTGCGATCTCAATTTGCTCCCTATTCTCAAACACCTCTTCCAGGTTATCGGTTGTTGTTGCAAATTCAGAGAGTTTCTGGTTAAGTTCTTCTTTCATCTCAGCAGAAATCTGATTTGCCCGTTTGGAAATCACGGAAACCGTTTCGTAAACATTTCCGGTGCCCTCAGTATAATCTTCTATATTACGGGTTACCGCAATAACGTCTGTTTTAACTTTTTTATAATCCATCTTTTTTTAATCTTACTCGTTTACTCTCTTTTATTACAACATCTTTATTTTTATCCACCATTTTCTGCAATATCTCCTGCGACTTTGTATTCAATTCAGCTGCTTCGCCGGCAAATTTGCTGGCAGGGAATTCTCTGTAAAAATCCTGAAATGCAATGGTAGTATTTGAAAATCGCTCATATTGCTTCTCTTTTACACTAAGTGCAGCATACTTGGCGTAGGATTTAATTACCAGGAAGAGGATCTCCTCACGATGTATTGTTTCAGGATACTCCTCCAGAATATTATGAAACGTAACAATGGCTGCAGCAAAGTCCTTCATCCTGTAGTACAGTTTTGCGATTTTATAGTCCTTCATTTCCAGTTTCGCACGCATCTGATCAATCAGGTCGTTACATTCGGGAACCCGTTTGCTTTTCGGATATATATTCATGAAAAGCTGCAGCTCCTTGATGGCTTCATTCGTACTCGTTTGATCAAGGCTATATGTAGGAGAACTCATAAAATTGCAATAGGCGCTCATAAAAAGGCACTCCTCTGCCCTGCTGGTATTTGGATAGCTGGTGTAATATCGCTTGAAATAGTAGGACGCAAGGGTGTAATCTTTCTGGTGAAAATAACAATAGGAGTAATAGTAGTAAAGATCTTCAGCTTTATCTGTGGCGCGTATCGCACCCATCATTTGATCAAATAACTGCAAGGCACGAGAATAATCTTTCTCGTTGTAATAGGCAATGGCTGCATTGTATTTTGTGTCAAGATCTGGATTCTTCAACAACTTGCTGTGCTTACAAGATACAATAGAGCCAACTATTAGTATAATTAATGCAATTTGTTTGATCCATTTCATGCTGCAAAATTACAAATTTTTGAATACTTTTGTGCCCTTAATTAATTACCGGATTAACTTAAAACGCAAGAACCGTGGATATATTTGAAAAGGTAACTAAGAACATGGGGCCTTTGGGTCAATTTGCAGATCAGGGTTATGGCTATTACTATTTCCCAAAACTTGAAGGGGAGATCTCAAACCATATGACTTTCAGAGGCAAACCTATGATTGTCTGGAGTTTGAATAATTACCTGGGATTAGCTAATCACCCTGAAGTTCGTGAGGCGGATGCCCGTGCTGCAGAACAGTATGGAATGGCATATCCTATGGGAGCCAGGATGATGTCGGGACAAACTAAGTTCCACGAACAACTCGAACAGGAATTGGCTGCCTTTGAGAATAAAGAGGCTGCCTACCTTCTTAATTATGGGTACATGGGAATGGTGTCGATTATCGATTCCCTGATTGACCGTCATGATGTCGTTGTTTACGATTCCGAGGCGCATGCCTGCATCCTTGATGGTTTGAGAATGCACCTTGGCAAACGTTTTGTCTATCCACACAATGACCTCGAAAAATTTGAGACTTCCCTCAAGAGAGCCAGGAAACTTGCCGACCAAACTGGCGGTGGCATCCTGGTAATCACAGAAGGCGTATATGGCATGGCTGGCGATTTGGGTGATCTTCCCGGCATTTTGCAATTCAAAGACAAATATGGGTTCCGGTTGCTTGTTGATGATGCACATGGATTTGGGACTATGGGATTAACAGGAGCAGGAACCACCGAAGAGCAAAAAGTAATGGACGGGGTTGATGTATATTTTGGCACCTTTGCAAAAGCAATGGCTGGAATCGGTGGTTTTGTTGCTACTGACAAGGCAGTTATCAAATCACTTGCCTTCAACATGCGTTCGCAGATCTATGCAAAATCTCTTCCGATGCCTATGGTTATCGGAGCCATCAAGCGCCTTGAATTGCTCAAGACGAAACCTGAACTGAAAGCACAACTCTGGACTATCGTAAATGCATTGCAGAAAGGGTTGAGAGACAAAGGCTTTGACCTGGGAAGAACCGCATCCCCAGTCACTCCAGTATTTTTACAAGGAGGTCCTTATGAAGGGACTCAGATTGTTGCCGACCTTCGTGAGAATTATGGCATCTTCTGCTCCATTGTCATCTACCCTGTGGTACCCAAAGGAGTTATCATGCTTCGGCTTATTCCAACGGCTGTTCATACACTGGAAGATGTGAATTACACCATTGCAGCCTTTTCTGAAGTCAGGGAGAATCTTGATGCCGGCAAATACAGCACGGGAAGCATCCCCGACGTGGCCGACAAATACTGATCCCAATGATGACCTGGAAACAGCAACTAATCATCAGTCTGAACTCCACGGTCCTTTTTCTGATCGCATACATACTGGTATTCACTCTGACCAGTATAGTCACTGCAATTTCAGCTTCAGCTTTTGAAATAACATCTGAACTTCAGTACAACCAGATCCTCTTCTACATCCGGAGTTACGACTGGACTTCCGATGCTGTGAAGACCATCTTCAGTACGGGTCCAATACTGGCCTTAATCCTGGGTATCCTGCTTTGGATTCTCTATACAAAGGTTTCAGAAGAGACAGGCATCCTTAAATTGTTGGTTGTTTGGATGTTCATACAATGTATCCTCTTCTTCTTTGGAGATATGATGATGGGAGCTCTCTTCAGCAAAGGATTTGGTTATGTGATCATGTACCTCTACTTCATGGATACCGGAAAAATGATTATTACACTCTTTGCTCTATCCAGCATGTTTGCGCTGGGTCTTCTGGTTGCCAGACAGCTTCTTTTTACAGCAAACACTTATTTGAGTGTCCTTCCCGGCAATCAAGCCCGACGGTTCACCCTGTTCCAATACCTGATCCCTTTTATTGCCGGTAATATCATCATCGATCTTGTAAAGCTTCCGGGCATCTCCCTTTATGAAATTTTTCTGAATGCCTCGATCATCCTGTTCCTGATACCAATCTATATCAGAGCGGGAATGATGCAGGATCTTTTTTTCGAAGAAGAGCCGAAAGTGATAAAGATCTACTGGAAAAGTCTTGGGGTAGCAGTAGTTATGCTGGTTCTATTAAGGATTGTATTTGGCGTTGGGATTCGATTCTAGCGAATGATAATCCTGTCAACATACCTTGCCATCCCGGTCGATAACCTGAGCAAATAGAGACCGGAAGGGAGGTTCCTAAGATCAAGCCTGAAAGAAGCCACCCCTTCGGAAACCTCCACATGCTTTGAAAAAACCTGATGCCCTGTGATTCCGAAACATTCCACCAGGGCTTCTGTAATACCTGTTTCGGGAAGGGTCAACTCGATCACCCCATCAGATGGATTTGGAAAAACCATCGAAAGGCGCTCATAACGAGGCTCATCCTGAGCTACATTGAGTGGCACAAGTTCAACATCGAGGCGGGTTGTTTCGCGGTTAATCACTGAAATATCGTAAATTGTCTTCGGGAAATAACCTGTGGCTGAGAATCTCAACCCATAGGTTCCCTCATAGAGCAAACGGGAGTAATACCCTGACGGAAGCTTTGTGTCAACAAAAGAGTTGTCAATATCAAATCCCGGAATTAATATCCTTGCCTGCAAGGGTTCTTCGGTAACTGAGTCGGTTACAACTCCCTGCAACCCATAATTCGCCTGTTCAATGTAGTTCAGAAGCGAGCGGTAGTTATATTCCCAATGATTGAGCAACTGATTTGCCGGCAATAATTTAATATTAGAGATCTCTAATGTAACCTCACGGTCTGCATGCCAGTAATTCATATAATCCTGCCTTCCACCATCTATTTCATACCATTGATAGCCGTTGATGATGCCATTGTTAAACCCCGAAAAATAGTTCCAGGGACTATACAGATGAACCGTGTCAACATATTCATGCCCAACAAATTGCCACCAGTCATCATCAGCAGCAAGTTTGGCCCATGTATCCCATGGATAGTTAAAAACCTCTTCACCACCGTGAAAATTGGCTCCCATCACAAAATGGTTGCTGTCTGCAAAAGCCATGAAAGCAATAGTTTCAGGCTGCCATGCATTGCCGTCGGGATGCGGGCCATCTTCCGGATCGGGATAATTCCGGTTGAGATCTACCCAGTTTGCGTTGTATCTTTGTGCTTGATAAACAGAATTATTTCCTCCATAGTAGGTCCCATCTGGGTTGGCAAGGGGGTTTATGTAGATCTCCGTGTTATCAATCATGTCTGTGATACGTGGGTCCAAACCATAGTTGGACAGCAGATAATCAATCAGATGGAGCATCAACACATAGCCAGTCGTCTCATCCCCATGGATCGATGAGGTATAAAAAAACTCGGGCTCAGCTTCCTGTTCGTTCACATTATCACTGATCTTAACAGCAATCAGGGCCCTCCCATTCACTGATGTCCCGATTGAAATTACATTGCATATCTCGGGATAAGAGGCAGCAAAATCATCCATAAAATCGAGGTACTCCTGGTAGGTAGGATAGTAATTCCAGATATTAAGAGGGCTTTCACCGGAACCTGGTGGACGAAGTTGGTCTTCTGTCAGGAGTGATCCTGGATGTGGCAGGATTGTGTAAGCATAACCCAACTTAAGAAATTCCTGAAACTCCTTTCTATTGGCGTAAGCAAGAACCTGTATTCCATAAACATTATCAATAGATATGATTCTTGTCAGGGATTCCAGTTCCATGGGAGATCCAATGTCAAATGTAAAATAGATCTCACCTGAAGTTTTGAACATATCTTCCAGGTCATTATTCGTATCAGTTTGCGAGAAAAGTGAAAGAGAAGGCGATATCAACAAGAGTGTTAACAGGAGAAATAATACTTTCTTTATCATTGGTTATAAATTTTCAGTTCGAGTTTATGGATCAGGTCACGGGTATTTTGGTTGATGGGTACCAGTGGTAATCTTACAGATTCACCACACAACCCTTTTAGTTGTAAAAGTGCTTTAATGCCACCCGGACTCCCGTCGGCAAAGAGGGCATTGATCAAGTCGATCAATTGAAAATGGATCTTCCTGGCACTTGTAAAATCACCTTCTAATCCAAGTCTTACCATGGTTGAGAACTCTTTCGGATAGGCATTTGCCACAACGGAAATTACTCCATCAGCCCCTGCAGCCAACAAAGGTAGGGTAATTCCGTCATCACCTGATATGACAAGAAAATTTTCGGGACGATGCTTAAGCACCTGGTAAATTTGATCCAGGCTACCTGATGCCTCCTTGATCCCGACAATTGTCGGGAAATCATTTGCCAGCCTTATCGTTGTTTCTGCTGATATGTTGCCTCCGGTTCGTCCCGGAACGGTGTAGAGGATTACCGGCACCGGAGTTGACTGCACAATTGCTTTAAAATGTTGGTATATTCCCTCTTGCGTAGGTTTATTGTAATAGGGTGAGACAGAGAGTATCCCTGCGACCCCATCAAGGGGCATCGTTTGGATAGCCTGAACAACCTCCGATGTGTTGTTCCCGCCAATGCCAATGACTAACGGGATCCTGCCGGCGATTTTTGCGACTGAATACTCGATAAATGCATGTTTCTCTTGTTTCGAAAGCGTTGGAGCCTCTCCTGTAGTTCCCATGGCAACAATGTAGCCTACTCCGCCTGCGATCACATGGTTAATCATCCGGTCATAGGCATTATAATCTATGGTCTCAGATAATGTAAAAGGCGTTACAATGGCAACTCCGGTCCCCCGAAATGTTACAATTTCTCTATTCATGCTGTTGAATGATGGTTAAATAATGACGTATCTGTTCAATAAATTCCGGTAATCGCTGTGGGCCATCCACCTTGATCATCAGGTCATAGTATCTGTTGTTCTTTTCGTTATACCGGCCAACTTTGCAACGGGCACGAGAAAGACCGGCGATAAATTTCAAGGGGAGATTATCTTCCAATGTAAGATCGATTAAAAGGTCATACTCGGTATGGATAAAATCGTTTACTTTGGTATTGATCGGTTTGTGGTACCAGTTCAACTCCTGTTGCGAAAAAAAGTCATACGACAATTTTGGAAGGAAGCGGTTTACCAACTCCTTGTGCTGAAGGTATCCCAGGGCTTTAACATCTTTGTGTTCCTTTTGAAGTGATGTGACAAACAGTTCAACATCATTGTAATCGGGAAGAGTGAACAAGGGATATAAGATCCCGATACTTTTTGCATGAGCCAGGTTGACCATCGACCTGTTACGATTGATACTGGCTGACTCCCGCTTTAAAAAGTAATTTCCGATACTGGTCCACAGGCTATTGAGCATGCAACAAAGGTACAGCTTACTCGCTATTTTATTACAAATATATGGTGATAGTTTATTAGATTTGCTATTCATACGAAAAGATGAAAATCACATTCCTTGGCACTGGCACATCACAGGGAGTTCCTGTAATCGCATGTCACTGTGACGTTTGCAGATCAAATGATCCACGAGATCAACGACTTCGCTCATCTATCCTTGTCGAATTGGGGAACCAGCGAATTGTCATCGATTGTGGTCCCGATTTCCGGCAACAGATGCTACGGGAGCACATAGAATCCATTGATGCGATCCTTGTCACCCATGCTCATAAGGATCACCTGGGAGGCTTGGATGATGTCCGTGCATTTAACTATATTCTCAAAAAGCCTACTGCAGTCTATGCTACCGAGGAGGTCCAGGATCAGATACGAAAGGAGTACAGTTATGCCTTTGAAGGCGACCGATATCCTGGCGTCCCTGAAATTGAACTTCATACGTTCACAAACCAGCCTTTTTTCATTGAAAATACCGAAATCATTCCAATCAAAGCCATTCACTATAACGACGACCAGTTTGTATTTGGATTCCGGATCCATGACTTTACTTACCTCACTGATGTCTACAGAATCTCTGATGAAGAAAAGGAGAAGGTCCGTGGATCGAAAACGGTTGTAGTGAATGCGCTCAGAAAACAAAGGCACTACTCACACATGAACCTGAATGAGGCTGTTGCTCTCTTAAAAGAATTAAATCCGGAGCGAGGCTTCCTGACACATATCAGTCATCAAATGGGTCTTTACACGGAAGTTGAAACCGAACTTCCCCGGAACATTTCCCTGGCATGGGATCGATTGACTGAGGAGTTGTAATTGTTTCATCGAGGAAATCCCATGCCTTGTAACCCGTTTTACGTTACTTAGCTAAAAAATTTCTTCACAAGGGCCATTCAGATTACTTTTAGCCGACTCAACCAACTACCCTTTTGATGATTGCCATCCGCCAAAAAGGCAGGGTAAAGGTTCTCAGCAGTGCATGGATTGTCCCGCTGGGAGCTTTGCTTATCCTGACGGTCATCTTCTCTCTACGACTCCTATCAGACCCCGACCTGGGGTTCCACCTTAATGCAGGCAGATGGATTATCAGTCACCTCTCTATTCCGCAAACGGATATCGCCACATTCACTGTTCCCAATCACGAATACATTGATTTACATTGGCTTTTTCAGGTCTTCATTTACATTGTCTATTTGCTTACAGGATATACTGGACTAAGCATCCTGGTATGCATCCTTGTTTGCTCACTCTTTTTCCTTCTTGCCAGGCGAATGCTGGGTGCATGCATCCCATACAGTTTGGTCACTCCTCTCCTGCTCCTTGCCCTGTTGATCATGGAACCCCGGTTTATTCTCCGCCCCGAGCTGTTCACCTATCTATTTATCACATTGAGTCTCATTATTCTGGACAGCTATTATTTCCAAAAGAAACGCAAATCCCTCTATCTCCTACCGCTTATCATGCTCGTTTGGTGCAATATGGAGGGATTGTTCATGCTTGGGTTTTCACTGATTGGCGCCTATTTCATCAGCATCTGGATCAGGGACAGAAAACCCGACCTTCGGTTGCTGGGATGGGGAACAGCTACTGTATTGATTTGCCTGGTCAATCCTTATGGCATGAGAGGGCTCTTGTTCCCTTTTGAGCTGCTGACGAGATTTCAGGCAGGCAACATTTTCCATGAACATATCAAGGAGTTTCAAACACTTTTCCAACTTGAAGGATGGACTGTCAAGGAGTATGCGGCACTCATCTATCTGGTTTTGTCGGCTGGAAGCATCCTCATCACTGTAAAACAGCGAAAACCTCATGAACTGGTTCTTTGGGTGGTTTATGCAATACTCTTCCTGCTTGCTATACGGAATATCCCACTGTTTGTTATTGTAACACTTCCCATAACCGGGCTATCAGTTCGGGAGATCATCGGAAAGTTGTCCCGGAATATCCCTTCAAAGAAGAGGCTCAGACTTGGGTTTTTATTTTCCATGAGCCTGTTACTGGGTATGATGATTCTAATTCCTCGCCTCATTACGAATGTATATTATGCAAACAACCTCTCTTACAACAAGACAGGAATAGGTCTCGACCAATTGCAACTTCCTGAAGGAGCATCAGACTTTCTCCGGGAGAATCATCTGGAAGGCAGGATTATCAATAGCCTCAGTTATGGTGGGTGGCTCTCCTGGAGACTCTCCCAGCCAATCTTTATTGATGCCAGACTGGAAGTTATCGGGGAAGAGCTTTATTTAGAGGTGGCAGAAAGCTGGCAAGGCGGTTTGAGTTCCTTGATAAAGAAATATGATCCCGATTTGTTGATTTATGATTATGTACGCTATTTTTCATGGACGCCACAGCTCTTTGTCATTCCAGGATGGCATCCGGTTTACCTGGATGGGCAGAGCGCAGTTTTTGCCCGGGAAGGTTATGCTGACAAAGAGGGTTATCAGCCTGTTGCAGAACCCATATTTAGTCCATCAGAGAAATTGGCGATCCTTAATCAGCCATGCCCTTCAAAGATCATCATCTGGCTGCAAGGATTTTACAAGAAATATCCATCTAGCCCTTCCAGAAGTCAGAATATGGCTTCCTTTTTGCTTCAGATGAAAAACTACCCGGCTGCAGAGCATTACTTTCTTCAAACATTGAAAGAGAGTGGCGGGTCTGCTGAATCCTGTTATTATGCCCTCGCCGATATTTACATGGAATTGGGTGATCTGAAATTGGCTGGCATCTGCTACAAACGGATCCTGGAAGTTGATCCAACCAACACAACTGTGCAGCAAGCCCTGGCAATCGCTTCAAAAAAACCTGTCAAGAATCTGAAAGAATTAGCGAATTGCTTTGCCGATGCTGATGCCACAAAGCATTATAACAATGGGAACATCAAGTATAAAGCAGGGGATATCAAGGGAGCGTTGGAAGAATATTCCATTGCTATCAGGCTCAATCCCGCCCACTCGAAAGCCTATTTAAACCGGGCCTATATCGAGGCCGTGGAATTGCAGAAATTCGAAATCGCGGTATGTGATTTTGACACCGCGATTACACTCGACCCTGAGTATGCCGATGCTTACCTTGGGCGTGGCAGTAGTCGCTACAACCTTCGGGATGTAGATGGTGCGCTGGCAGATTGGAAAAGGGCAGAATCGCTGGGGAATAAGCAAGCGCATGAGTTAATTCAAAAGCATCAACGATAGTTTCTTTCTTTGTAGACACGTTTCAGGGTAAGCAGATTCATCGGGTTTCCTCCCAATCCATAAACATTGTTCCATACGAACCTCAAAACCTGATCGTAATAAAGAACGATCACAGGCGCATCCTCCATCATCACCTGCTCCATCTTCCGGTATGTTTCAAACCGTGATGAAGCCTCCTGTATGGCCATCGACATTTCGAAAAGTTTATCATACTCTGCATTGAAGTAATGGGTATAATTTGGTCCGCGGGGCGAAAAGTTCGGCGAATAAAAGAGAGAGAGGTAATTCTCGGCATCCGGATAATCAGCAATCCATGACGCTCTGAAGAACGGTAGTTTTGCCATGGCTTTCATCTCCCGCATGGCAGCTGGCGGACTCACTTCGATCTCCAATTCAATTCCGATCTCAGCTACCTGGTGTTGGATATACTTGCAGATATCCATGTAATCAGAGGTTGAAACAAGTGTAATGGGGGGCATCTCGGCGAAACTTGAATACCCGGCTTTACTGATTAACTGACGTGCAAGCCCGGGATTGTAATCAAAATATATCCGTGAAGAATCAAACCCTGGCATTCCCGGGGGTATCATCCCGAAAATACCCGGTGTCCCAATGTTATTTCGCAAGTAAAGTATCATCTTCCGCCTGTCGAATGCATAATTGATAGCCTGACGGATCAACCGGCTTTTCAAAGGAGTCTCCCTTACCCTCTGCAAACTTGTATCAACCAAAATACCCAGGTATTCAGTGTTGAGATAGGGTTGAGAAATCATCCTGAACCTATTGCTATACTTCGAATTCAGCTGGCCATCGCGGGTCAGCACTTCATCTTTATAGCTTGGGTCTATCCCCGACATGAAATCCAGTTTCCCCTGTACAAACTGAAGAAATGCAGCCTGTTTATCTGCCAGAAAGGTAATCGACACGGCATCCAGAAAGGGAAGTTGTTTGCCATCTTCCCACTCGAAATAGTCGGGATTCCGTGTCAATACCAGTTTAACACCCTCTTTCCAAAAACCAAGCCGAAATGGGCCAGTACCAACCGGGTGTTCCCTGAAACCGGTTCCGTAAAAACTTATTGCCTCATAGGGAATGACAGAACAATAAGGCATTGTGAGAAGACCGGGAAAAGGAGGAAAAGGGTCAGCCAACCGGATAATGAGCGTGGAATCATTGGGTGCAAGAAAGGGTTGCTCACTGGAAGTATAATTGAAAACCCAGGCTCCTGCTGAGGCTGTAGCAGGGTCTTTGATCCTACTGAAACTGTAGACAAAATCGTGTGCTGTTACCCATCTCCCCTCCCCATCCGGGAAACAAGGATTATCGTGAAACTTTACGTCTTTTCTGAGGAAAAAACGATAAGTCATCCCATCATCAGAGAGATCCCATGATTGTGCTATACATGGAAGAAGATCCAACTGATCATTCAACTGAAGAAGTCCATCAAATAACTGATGGGCACCCCATATCGTGGCCTGATCGCGGGCAAAGGCCGGGTCGAGCGAAGATATATTCGCTGCTTCATTGTACCGGAAAACAGTATTCTCATCAGCCGGATCAATTTGCCTGGAGCAGGATAAAAAGAAGCCCGGAATCAGGAATAAGGAAGAAAGAATGAGGAGTAGTAGTAAATTTTTCATTCGCTTGTTATCCAGTTCTTTATCATGATTCTCCCTGTTGAAGTCATAAAGGATTCGGGATGAAACTGAACACCCCTAACCCTGAATACTTTATGCCTGATGGCAAGAATCGCCCCATCACTCCCAACGGCAGTGACCTCAATACAATCGGGAATGGTGGCAGGATCAACTGTCCAGGAGTGGTAAAGTCCAACTCTGCTTCCCTCAACGACCCCTGCAAAAAGGCGCGGATCGTGAGTCCCGAATTGCAATGATGTAGTGACCCCATGTTTCACCTCTTGCATGTTAACCAGTGTTCCACCATACTCCATTGCGATTGCCTGGTGTCCCAAACAGATCCCCAGAATATCCTTTGATGAGCCAAAGTTCCGAATCACTTCGCACATCCGAGGATAATCGGTTGGGAGTCCCGGTCCCGGAGAGATCAAGACTTTATCTGCGCCGTAAACAATTCCGGGAACCAGGCTATCCTCCCCCACTACTTCGCAGGATTGTCCTCCACTCTCTTCTACCAACTGCAGTAGGTTGAAAGTGAATGAGTCGTTGTTGTCGATGATCAGAATCCGGGTATTGGAAGCCATCTGAAATTTAGGTATCATTGCATCAAAATTAAGAATATTCCTACATATGATACATGCTGGTTTCAGGCGGATGAATGAACTTGGGTCACGATCACAACCATTTCTCTTCATCATCGACTTTGACCTGATGAAGCTACTTGTGTATACGCCTGAGGAGGCACAAACTTCAGGTATTCTCTACCAAATTCACGACAGGAAGAACTTTCCCTCACCTACTACCCCACAAATCCCTTTTACATTCAACAAAACACCCATATCCCCGGAGGTTTACAGAAAATCATTCGACCTGGTTATGGGCCATCTGCTGGCAGGGAACTCCTACCTGATTAATCTGACATGCGCTACGAAGATTGAAACGGAATTGTCACTCCATGCAATCTTTTTCCGCAGTCAGGCACGATATAAGCTACTAATGCCCAATGAATTTGTCGTATTCTCTCCTGAGATTTTCATTCGGATCAATGAGGGGGTAATCTCTTCCCATCCAATGAAAGGGACCATTGATGCCCACTTGCCAAATGCAGAATCGATCCTCCTTGGTAACCCGAAAGAGTTGGCCGAACATCATACTATTGTGGATCTTATCAGAAATGACCTAAACCTTGTTGCCAAAAAGGTTCGCGTTGAAAAGTTCAGATATATCGAGGAAATTAATACCAACTTCAAGAAACTGCTGCAGGTAAGCTCCAGGATCACCGGAATCCTGCCATCTGATTATACCAGTCATATCGGAGATATCCTATTCAGGATGCTGCCGGCCGGATCGGTTACAGGAGCACCTAAAAAGAGAACTGTTGAGATCATCCGGGAAGCAGAAATTTACCAGCGTGGATATTATAGTGGTGTGATGGGCTATTTTGACGGCTCGGCACTGGATTCGGGGGTCATGATACGGTTCATCGAAGAGAGTGACGAGGGGAAATTGTTCAAGAGCGGTGGTGGGATTACTTCCAAGAGTATCGTTGACGAAGAGTATATGGAGATGATTGATAAAGTGTATGTGCCTTTTACTTGAAACGATCAGGGTGAAAGATGGCAGATACTGCCATTTAGCCTATCATCAGGAACGGATGGATCGTAGCATGGACGCTCATTTTCCTGGATTTAAACCACTGAATATCAGTGTCATCAAAATTCCGGACAATTGCAGTCCAGGCATTTTCAAATGTAGGCTACTCTATGATACGAAAATCAGAAATATAGAATTCCTACCTTACTCCATTAAACCAATACGATCGATTCGCCTGGTGAATGCTGATAATCTGGAATATCCATACAAATATGCTGATAGATCAGGATTTGAACAATTACAAAAGGAGAATCCCGATGTCGATGAAATTATCCTGATAAAAAATGGGAATATCACAGATACCTCATATAGCAACCTTGCTTTTCTATCAGGCCATAAATGGTTTACACCGTCTGAACCACTATTAAACGGAACCTGTCGTCGGCGACTGATCCATCATGGGGTCTTAACACCCATTCGAATCTCATCGAACGATCTTACAAAGTTTAGTCATGTCTCTTTGATCAATGCAATGTTAGACCTGTCAGATATTTTGCTTCCTGTTGAAGCCATTGAAATCTAGATAATTGTTTCAATTATTGTGATTTAGCATAAATAACAGTATTTTTGAAAGATCGATCAGGAGAGAGCATGGTAGAAAAATTGACAGATCCCACGAACACTGAAGGGTTGTTACTCAAACACATAAGCGATTTTGCACTTCGCTTGGAGAATGCTACCGAGGAACATGAGATATTTCAGGATATTGCTGATAAGATCAAAGAACAGTACCCGGGAACTTATATTATTATCACTGTGATCAACCCGCACATGAACTCCTATAAGGTTCATGTACTGAAAGGGGTTGAGAAGTTCCGTGGAGCGATTGAAAAACTTCTTGGAAAGAATATTCTTTCCATGGAATTTCCACTTAGAGAGATATCTGAAGATAATTTCCGCCTGAACAGTAATGGGCAATTGAACCACATTGATGGAGGCATTTACACCCTTGCTCTTAAACAAATTCCTAAACCCATCTCCCATGGAATCGCAAAAATCCTTGGCATTGATGATGTTTACACCATGGGGCTGGCTTTAGATAATTCCAATTTTGGGAATGTGACTATTTTTTGTAAAAAAGGTGTTAACTTCTCTCCTTCTGACATTCGGTTTATTGAAACCCTGACGATTATTGCAACCATCGCCTTGCAAAAACTCAGGGCGGTTCAGCAGGTTCATTACGATGCTGACAAAATCAACCAAATTCTTCAGGTCGTCCCTGTAGGGATTGGATCATTGGCAGACCGGATTTTTCTGGATGTAAACCATCGTGTAAGTGAAATCACAGGATATTCCAAAGAGGAACTCATAAGCCACAGTGCACGAATGCTTTACGCTGATGATGCTGAGTTTAATCGTGTAGGGGAAATTAAATACAAGCAACTTGCCGAAACTGGGATCGGTGAGATTGAGACCATATGGATCTGCAAAGATGGGTCGGCTAAACATATTCTCCTCAGGTCATCAGCCATAAATCAGAGCGATTTCTCTGAAGGTCTGTTGTTTACAGCTCTTGATATCACCCCAAGGATAGAGGCGAAAATAGCATTACTCGAAAGTGAAGACCGTTACCGAACACTGGTTGAAAGCTCTCCTGTTGCCATCATGATTCACAGGAACGGAATCATAGAGTTTATCAACCAAACCGGGATGAAAATATATGAAGCTACTTCCCCTGACCAGTTAATCGGGACAAATGCCCTGGAGATGCTTCATCCAGAAGAGAGGGAAGGCGCTTTGTCCCGAATTTCCAAGATGTACCAGACCGGGAAGCCAGCTCCTGTTACAGAAGAGAGATTCATTACACTGAAAGGGACTGAGATTATCCTGCAAGTTGCAGCCAGTATAATCCAGTATCAGGGCACCCCGGCATCTCTGGTCTTTGGGCTAAATATAACTGATCTGAAAAGAGCTGAAAATGAGATTATTCGTTTCAGTAAAGAGTTGGAAGAGATCAACAACGCCAAGGATAAATTTTTCTCAATCATTGCACATGACCTGAAAAGCCCGTTCAACTCTATACTTGGATTTGCTGACATCCTCCATACCGAATATGATGAGTACAGTGACGATGAACGCAAACACTTCATAAAGAACATCGTCTCCTCTGCCCAAAACACCTACCGGCTCCTCGAAAATCTTCTGGAGTGGTCAAGAGCCCAAACAAACCGTATTGACTTCAAACCCGAGGTGCTGGAACTTAGCTCGGTAATAAACGAGAGTATCATGCTTGTACGTGGACAGGCAGAAGCCAAAGATATCCATCTATTTTCGGCCGTGGAGTTCAATACACGGGTTGTCGCCGATGAAAACATGGTAAAGACAATCACCCGCAATCTGCTCTCCAATGCTATCAAATTTTCACGCAGAAGAGGTAATGTCCGGGTAATGGAAAAACATTTCAGCCATCCGGAAAGCCAGAGGAAGATGATCGAAATTACTGTGAAAGATGATGGGGTTGGGATGTCTAAGGCTGTTCTTGAACAACTCTTCAAAATCGATCAGATGATCAGAACTCCGGGAACAGATAACGAAAAAGGGACCGGACTTGGATTGATTCTTAGCCTGGAATTGGTCACCAGAAACGGAGGAAAAATTTGGGCAGAGAGCGAACAGGGAAAAGGATCCACTATTCATTTTACCCTTCCGGGAGTCTGATCCTCTGCATTCTCTATCTCCATTTTTCGTATCTTTGCATTCACAAACCTTTCAAACAACTTTTGCATTATGAAACGACCTATCTTACTCTCAATCTTGCTATTGGGCATCGCCATCGTTGGTTTTTCCCAGCTCACCAAAACCATGAAGGGATCCGAGATCTGTTCCCAGAAAAAATCTCAGATGACTATGTTACCCGACCTTGCCGGTTCCATTCAATCGGGACCAACTCACACCTTTGATGCATTAAATTATACCCTTTCGCTGGATATTTACAACTCCTTCACAGCGCCTTATTCCCATGCTTTTGACGCTACCGAGATCCTTACCTTTAAAGTTGACTCTACGCTCAACTCCATTGTTCTGAATGCTAATACCAACTCTCTGTTAATCAATTCGGTGAGTATGGCTGGAGTTTCCTTTACCCATGCCGGAGACCTGCTGACCATTCAATTAGATCAAACATACAATCCCGGAGATACCGTTGACGTAGGCATCGACTATCATCATAACAACGTGGAAGACAACGCGTTTTATGCCAACAATGGGTTCGTCTTTACCGACTGTGAGCCAGAAGGAGCCAGAAAGTGGTTCCCCTGCTGGGATAAACCCTCCGACAAAGCGAAGCTCGATATGACCGTCAAAGTTCCCGCTACTGTAAAGATCGGCTCCAACGGTACATTGGCAGATTCTACTCTTGTGGCTGATACCCTTTGGTATCATTGGATCAGCGAGCACAATATAGCTACCTATATCATGGTACTGACCGGCAAAGTGAATTACAACCTGGATATCGTCTACTGGCATAAATTGAGCAATCCGAACGACAGCACACCGATCCGGTTCTACTTCAATGACGGAGAAAATCCTTCTCCGATTGAAGAGATGATACTCCCAATGACCGACTGGTATTCCGAGAATTTCTGCGAACACCCCTTCCATAAGGATGGCTTTGCTACTTTGAATAATGAATTTTATTGGGGGGGCATGGAGAATCAGACACTGACATCACTCTGCCCGAATTGCTGGAGTGAGAGTCTCATCGCACATGAGTATGCCCACCAATGGTTTGGCGACATGATCACATGTGCTACCTGGGCCGATATCTGGTTGAATGAAGGGTTTGCCACCTGGAGCGAAGCTTTCTGGTATGAAAGTTATGCAGGATATAATGCTTATAAAGCCGACATCAACGGCAATGCGACCAATTATCTCAACAACAATCCCGGATGGGCAATATCGGAACCCGAATGGGCTGTTATAACCCCTCCATCCAATGTCATGTTCAACTATGCCATTACCTACGCCAAGGGATCCACCATTCTCCACATGCTTCGCTATGTATTGGGAGATTCTCTCTTCTTTGATGTTATGCAAACCTATGCAAGTGATCCTGATCTGAAATACTACTCAGCTACGATTCCCGATTTCATGGCTATCGTAAATGATATCACAGGGGAAGACTATGATTGGTTCTTCAATCAGTGGATCTATGAACCAAACCATCCTCAGTACCAGAATACTTATAATTTCGAAGACCTAGGTACCGGTCAGTGGAGAGTAAATTTTTCCACCGAGCAGATCCAGTCTAATCCCCAATTTTTCAAGATGCCAATGGAGGTTAAAATCCGGTTTATGGATATGACAGATACCGTGTTGACCATAATGAACGACGTAAACGGCCAGTATTTCAGTTGGGTGTTCGATATCCTTCCGGTCAATTTCCAGTTTGACCCCAACAACAACATCGTCATCAAACAAAAATCAACGATATTAGGCGTGCCTGATAACCAATCGGCGACTTCGAACGTTCATCTCTACCAGAATGTTCCAAATCCGGCAAATCAAACCTCGATGATCAAATACCAGATTGATGAACCAATGTCCGTCAATCTTTCACTGTGCGACATGATGGGGAAAAAGGTAAAGGTGCTGGTCAACGAGCAAAAATCGACCGGAATGCATGAAGTACCAATTGATTGCAGTAGCCTTAAACCTGGAGTTTACTACTATACTCTATTGGCCAACGGGGAACGAATTACCAGGAAACTGGTTATTACAAGGTAATAGATAACCCTTTCTCTATTTGTATTCTAAGTAAGGATTATCTATTTTTGATTGATCAAATCAGTCAAAATGAATAAACTATTCCTTTCCCTAAGCTTTATGCTTATCCTCAGTTTTGGTGTTTCTGCAATGACTCCAGCAATAACCGCCGACACTGCCCACTGGTACATGGAGCACAGCTACGATGTGCTGCAGTACAAACTTGAGGCGGACTTATATGAAAACTATGCAACGCCATACCCAAAAACCTTCACGGCAATTGAGACCATTACGTTCAGGGTGGATTCAACCCTTAATTCCATTAAACTGAACGCGGTAAACACTTCGCTGGAAATATCTGCCGTTGAGCTGGCCGCTGTGAGTTTTACCCATGCCAACGACACGTTAACACTGCAGTTGGATCAGACATATAACCCGGGAGCTGAAGTTTCGGTTAAAATTCGTTACAACCACCTGAATGTAGCCGACCAGGGACTCTATGTCTCTGCAGGATTTGTGTTCACTGATTTTCCTCCCGAAGGAGCCCGAAAAGTTTTTCCTTGCTGGGATCGCCCTTCCGATAAAGCTAGCTGGGACCTGACGGCTAAGGTGCCCCTATCGGTTCGCCTGGGATCAACCGGATACCTGGCCGACTCCACGATTGTGGCGGATACGATTTGGTACCATTGGGTCTCGGATAACCAGGTAGCCACCTACCTGATCACCTGGACCTCTTACAATAACTGGAACATCAATGTTTCATATTGGAATAATATTTACGACCCAAACGACAGCATTCCGATCTGGCTGTATAAAAAACCAACGGAAAACATCACAAATGCGTTAGAGAAAATCCCATTGCTCACTGATTTCTATGCTGAGAAGTTTGGAGTCTATCCTTTCACCAAGATCGGGTTTGCCACCATCACAACATTTCCCTGGGCCGGGATGGAGAACCAGACGATGGTAAACTTGCAACCGAACGGATACAACAACGAGTCATTGATTGCCCATGAGCATTCGCACATGTGGTTCGGTGACCTGATCACTTGCGGTACCTGGGCCGACATCTGGCTCAACGAAGGGTTTGCCACCTATTGTGCCCAGTTATGGCTGGAAAATCAAAGCGGGTATACTGCCTATAAAAATATGATGAATTCCCTGGCCAACAACTACCTGAGCGGAAATCCAGGATGGCCACTCTACCAGCCTGCGTGGGCGATCCATACCCCGTCGGCCAATGCGCTTTACAATGTGCCCATTTCATATAATAAAGGAGCATGCGTCCTCTTCCAATTGCGTTATGTTCTCGGCGACTCACTGTTTTTCGAAGTGATGCATGCCTATGCAACAGACACCAATTTCAATTACAAATGTGCTGTTACTGAAGATTTTGTGGCAGTGACCAATGCGGTGACCGGTGAAGATTACAACTGGTTCTTTGACGAGTGGGTCTATGCCCCAAACCATCCCTTCTATGAAAACATATGGGAGATGGAAGACCTGGGAGGCGGTCAATTTAAAATCATCCTCGAGATGAACCAGACCCAAACCAATACTGTGTTTTTCAGGATGCCGATAGAAGTTCAGGTTGACTTCAACGACGGAACCGATACGATCGTAACCGGTTGGAACGATACAAACCATCAAACACTGGAGTGGATAGTTGACAAATACCCCAGCAACGTCACGTTCGATCCTAGCCGGAATATTTTGCTGAAACATGGGACCACCGTTGTGGCGGAAAGGGAGATGGAACCCTCCGGTTTTTTTCTGAACCAGAATAGCCCCAATCCCTTTGGGGATCAGACAACGATCTCTTACTCTCTTGATCGTGAAGAGAATATCAGAATTACCCTTCTTGATAATGCCGGAAAAACATTGAAGACGCTGGTAAACCGGTCACATACTCCTGGGAAGTATAGTATTACAATCCAGGGAGAGACCCTATCTTCTGGGATTTACCTTTGCAACATGGAGGCAGGAGAAAAGCTACGAACGATTAAGCTTATAAAGAAGTAAGATTGCCTTCAATTACACATTTGTTTTACCATCTTACCATTTCACCATCTTGTCATTTAAAATAAAAGTGGATCCTTCACCTTGATCTTCAACAACGCTTCGGTGTTGATCTCCTTCATCTCTTCGATGTAATGGAAAGTCAATCCCTTTACGTAGTCGGTCTTAATCTCGTCGATATCCTTCCTATTCTCTTTGGAGAGGATGATATCGGTGATGCGGGCCCGTTTTGCTGCAAGGATCTTCTCCCGGATCCCACCTACCGGCAACACTTTTCCACGCAGGGTAATCTCGCCGGTCATGGCCAGGTTTTTCTTGATTTTCCGTTGTGTAAAGGCAGAGGCAAGCGCCGTGAAAATTGTTATCCCTGCCGATGGTCCATCTTTTGGGGTTGCTCCCTCAGGAACGTGGATATGAATATTCCATTTTCCAAAAATATCGGGATCGATGCCAAAATCGGCGGCATGTGCTTTCAAGTATGCCAGCGCAATGGATGCTGACTCTTTCATCACATCACCCAGGTTACCGGTGAGGGTTAGATCTCCTTTGCCTTTGTTGAGGCTTACCTCAATGAAGAGAATCTCTCCTCCATGTACTGTCCAGGCCAGTCCCGTTACCACACCCGCCTGGTCGTTATTGATATGTTTGTCGACCTGAAAGAGTGAAGCTCCCATAATCTTTGTGAGATCTTCATGTTTCAGCTTTTTCCCAAATTTTTCATTCATCACTATGTTGGTAACACGGGAGCGGATAATTTTGGCGATTGATTTCTCGAGGCCTCTAACACCTGATTCACGCGTATAATCTTCAACGATCTTTGACAGAATCTCCAGTGGAAAAACAACCTGGCTCTTTTTCAATCCATGTTCACCCAACTGTTTAGGGATCAGGTGTTGAGTCGCAATATCGATCTTCTCTTCGAGAAGGTATCCCGGAATTTCGATGATCTCCATCCGGTCGCGGAGAGCCGGGTGGACGGTACTCAGCGTATTGGCTGTAGCAATGAACATGATCCGGGAAAGGTCGTATTCGATTTCCAGGAAATTATCGTAAAAGGCAACATTCTGTTCCGGATCCAGCACCTCCAAAAGGGCAGCCTGCGGATCTCCACTATAGTTCATACCGGCAACCTTATCAATCTCATCCAATACAAAAACCGGGTTGGAGGATTTTACTTTTTTAAGACTCTGAATAATCCTGCCAGGCATCGCTCCAATGTAAGTCTTTCGGTGCCCACGTAATTCTGACTCATCGCGGAGACCACCCAGTGACATCCGGATATATTTTCGTCCCAACGCCCGGGCAATCGACTTACCCAAAGAGGTTTTTCCTACTCCCGGAGGACCTACCAGGCAAAGAATCGGCGACTTCAGGTCGCGCTTCAGTTTGATGACAGCCAGATACTCTATGATCCTTTCTTTCACCTTGTCGAGTCCTGTATGATCTTCATCCAGAACCTTTTTCGAATGAGAAAGATCAAGGTTATCCGCTGTATATTCATTCCACGGAAGCTGAACAAGTGTTTCAAGGTAGTTGATCTGGATCGAGTATTCGGCAGCAGCAGGGTGCATTCGCTGCAATTTGGTGATCTCTTTCTCGAAAATATCAGCAACCTCTTTTGACCATTTCTTATTTTTTGCCTGATTACGTAACGAACTCACTTCCTGCATGTTAGGGCCACCACCCAACTCTTCCTGAATCGTCTTTAATTGCTGATTCAACAGGTAGTCCCGCTGTTGTTTGTCCATCTCTGTTTTAACTTTCTCCTGGATATTGTGCTTCAACTCAAGGACCTGAAGTTCTTTGGTGAGATAATGCAATACGAGGTTTGATCGTTCGATGAGGTCGGGAACCTCAAGCAGTTTCTGTTTATCAGCAAGCTCAACATTGAGATTGGACGAGATAAAATGGACTAAAAAAGAGGTGCTTTCAATATTTTTTATCGCAAATGCGGCTTCAGAAGGGATGTTCGGGGATTTATTGATGATCTGAACCGAAAGGTCTTTCAGGGAAGATATGAGCGCACTGAACTCCTTATCGTCATTGATGAGTTTATCAGGATTACCATAAGCCTCCACCCGGGCCTTGATAAACGGTTCAGACTGGATGAGTTCAGTAACACGGAATCTGCGTTTTCCCTGGATAATCGCCGTTGTACTTCCATCAGGCATCTGAAGGATCTTAATGATCTGAGCAACCGTTCCCATTTCATTGAGATCCTCAAACTCAGGATCTTCAATGTTTGCATCCTTTTGAGCAACCACCCCAATAATACGGGTTGTTTTGTAATATTCCCTGATGAGGGCGATGGATTTATCGCGCCCAACAGTAATAGGGATGACAACACCAGGAAACAATACGGTATTTCTCAATGGAAGAATGGGGAGTATCTCGGGAACATCCTCTGCATTCATCTGCTCTTCATCTTCGGATGAGAGCAAGGGGATAAAGTCGGTTTCGGAATCCAGAAGATCTGAAACGGTCAATATATTTTTTTCAAGTGAGTTTTCCATGATCACACAGGTCAATTTGTCACAACAAGTAAGTAAAGAAGTCTGGCAAGCCAATAGACAAGATTTGTGCCAGTTCGGGAATGTGTTAGATTCGCCTGTTTTTCAGGGTTATGTTGAAGACACTCTTCATCAGGTTTTGTTCGATCTCATCAAAAACCCGGTTCCTGCGTTTGTAAACAGCTTCGGCAACCTCTATCGCCTTGTCTAATTTATAATTGGAATGCCCGGCTGTACTGCCCCATGTGAAGGAGGGGATGAAATTACGGGGAAACCCGGTACCAAAGATGTTGGCGTTGAGTCCAACAACTGTACCGGTATTGAACATGGTATTAATTCCACTCATAGAGTGATCGCCCATAATCAAGCCGCAAAATTGCAAATGGGTGTTAACAAAGGTCTTCTTACCGTAGCTCCAAAGGCGGATTTCATCATACGTATTTTTCAGGTTGGATGTATTTGTATCAGCTCCAAGGTTACACCACTCGGAGATGACAGAATGTCCGACGAAGCCATCATGGGCTTTATTTCCGTATCCAAAAAATACCGAATTGTTCACTTCACCACCAATCCGGCAATGCGGGCCAAATGTTGTCGGTCCATAAATCTTGGCTCCCATTTTTATCTGGGTACCTTCACAAACAGCAATAGGTCCCCGCAACATGGCTCCCTCCATGACTTCAGCATCCTCCCCGATATAAATTGGACCATTTGTTGCATTCAGGGTTGCCCCTTCTACCTTCGCTCCCTTTTCCAGAAAGATCTCTCCTGTGCCAATAATCTTATTGGAACTACTCACAGGCTGGGACTTCTTCCCTTTTGTGACCAGGTTGAAATCCTCGCGAATTGCCAGTTCATTTTTAGTAAAAATATCCCAAGTATGATTTATTTTCAGGGGGGCATTCTTCAGAACGATCTCTTCAATTCCTTCCGAGGCCGATTCCCCAAGAGCATCAAGATCGTCTGCAGTCACATGTAATGCGATGATAGTATCGTTGAATGCGAGTGTTTGATCGTGCTTTAGATTCTTAATAGCCTTGATCATAGCGGCATCCGGACATACAGAGCCATTTATCAAAATATTATGGTCCTCTTTGACAAAAGGATATTTCTTTGAAAGATAACCCTCTGTTAACGATGAGGTCTTAACCTTTAAATACTTTTCCCATTTTTCCCGAATTGTCAAAATTCCAACCCGGATATCAGCGACCGGACGCATATAAGTTAATGGTAACAGGTTGGTTCTTACGATGCTCTCGTCAAAAAGAATATAGTTCATGCGATGGTTCCTTGGTTCCTAATTGCAAAAGTATACATTAAGGCAGAAAAAAAGCCCCCGAATTGAAGATTCGGGGGCTTTTTTTTCAGATATTTTCAACAAACTACTTATTTTCTCTTTTGTCTAAATGTTTCTGATACCGGCTCTTGAATTTATCTACACGACCGGCGGTATCCACAAACTTCATTTTTCCTGTATAAAATGGGTGAGACATATGTGAAATCTCAAGCTTTACCAGGGGATACTCCAATCCGTCTTCCCAGACAATCGTCTCTTTTGTTTTCACAGTCGATTTCGACATGAAAGTATAATCGTTCGAGATATCTTTAAATACTACCAGTCTATAATCCTTCGGATGAATATCTTTCTTCATTTTAACCTGATTTTATAAATGAGGGTGCAAAAATAATGATTTTTCTCTAATTACCAGCGGTTCTGTTAAATTTTTTCCAGAAGAAACTCCATCGTATCCACACCATCTGCATAATCAGACAGAGAAGGTTGCTGTGTCTCCCCGGGTCCAACAACCCCACAGGGATGATCTTCTGCAAAGAGTTTCTTTCGCGAAACGATGCACTGGATTTCTTCCTTTTGGCTGGCAAGAGACGAACTTACTTTATTGAGATCGCTATAATATTCATAGTGCAATACGGCAACAGGAGTAGTCAGGGATTCGGCTTCAATAAGCAGGTAAAATACGCCATCAAGAAAACGAGTCCGGTTAACCAGATAGATCGATTTGTAATAATCCAGGTTGTTCCTGTATTTTGGATGGTAAAACAGCTCCTGGTATTGCAGCAATGCTTTATGCAGGGGTTTAAGATCATACCCTTCGGGGAGATAAAGCTTTGAAACATTCCGGCAACCCAGCCCAAAATAGGAGAAGATATCAGTGGTAAGTCCCTTCAGATCATTGGATGTCTCTCCTCCATCCAAAACCGCAACAGCAGTTCGATTCTTCCTTATAATATGGGGGTATTTTGCAAAATAGTAAGTGAAGTATCGGGAGGTGTTATTGCTGCCGGTTGCGATAATCGCTTCCGGTTTTTTAATCTCTCCTGATGTCATTTCAATCCTCTCAGCCCATCCGGGGGAAAAGGTTTCGAGAATCTTAACAAGTGCCGGGATAAGTATGGCATCCTGAGATGATAGCCGGGCAATCAAATGGTGCCCCGACAAGAGTACAGAAAGCATATCATGAAATCCGACCATTGGGATATTCCCCGCCATGATCACCCCTACCCTTTTTGAGACCGTTTTATTTCCTATTGCAGGATTGTATTTCTCCAGCCACTGTTCGAGCGTTGCCTGATTCAGCACCTCTCCCCAGTAACTGAGGGCCTTAAGAATATTAGCCCTTGTGAACCATGCATTCTCCTTCTCAGCTTCTTCCATGGCTTTCGGGAGATTTGTACCAGAGCGAAGGATCTCACCCAGTTGAGCAAAAGAAGAAATTCTCTTTTCGAGGTTCATACTCGGCGATTTTTCGCAAATTTACATAATCAAAACCGAACTCTGCCAAAACCTGACTCCATACCTATGCATCGAACACTCTTTTTGCTTCTCCTGATTGTTGGAAGCTCTATTGCTCTACTGTTTGCTCCTTCTACTCACCTTTCTGCACAAAACAACCTGGTTATTGAGGAGACCGAGCTGGAGTTAAAAGCGTTGTTCGACACGATTCATGGATCTTTCGACGATAATGAACGGATCGAATCGGGCATCATCTTTTCAGCAAAGTTGCACAAGGCTTTAACCCTGGATGGTTCATTTGAGTATCCTTTTTCTCATTTACCAAATCTGTCAAAAGTGACCTCATCGGATGAAAGAGTCCGGATCTATACCTGGAACATTCCACTCCATTCGGGAATGAATAAGTTTTATGGGATTATCCAATTCCATCCAACGACTTCAGATTCGCTGGTTGTTATTGACTTAGCGGATCAGTTTGAAATGATTTCACTTCCTGACCAGGAGGTCCTTTCTCCGGAAAAATGGTATGGCGCAATTTATTATAAGGCGATCAAACAGCAAACGTTGCATGGGCAGGTATTTTATACGCTTCTCGGGTGGCGGGGAGAGAATATGCTGGTGACATCCCGCCTTATTGATATCCTCACAATAACACCTTCAAGGGATCTCCGTTTCGGCAAAACGGTGTTTTGTGATTTTGCTGAAAACAGACCAGCCCGTATCATTTTTCGGTACAATGCCAACGTAACAATGTCCCTCCGATATGAAGAACAATCGATAGTTGCCAGCAAGAAGTGGAATTCGCGGCGCAAAGAATTCACGTATAAAACGGAAAAGGCATGGCTGATCGTTTGTGATAGACTTATTCCTTCAAATCCGGAAATGGAGGGGCAATATGAATACTATATGCCGGCCGGGGATGTGATGGATGGGTTCATTTTCAAGGATGGCTGCTGGAAATTTATAAAAAAAATTGATGCCCGGAATCCGGAAAAAAAATAATCTTTCAACCGCTGGAACGCTTGCTTTTACCTCAAAAATATTATATTTTTGATCTCTTGAGAATTTTAGGAAACCAACAATATTTGGCTTAATATTGCATCATCTTTTAGTGTTAAATAATTATCAAATCTCATCTTTATGAAAAAGCATAATTTTAACGCAGGTCCCTCTATTCTTCCGAGAATTGCTGTGGAAAACTCTGCCAAAGCTATCCTTGACCTCAACGGAAGCGGCCTGTCACTCCTTGAGATCTCGCATCGGCACAAAGATTTTCAAGTAATTATAGATGAAGCCGTGGCCTTGTTTAAAGAATTATTGAATATCCCTGAAGGATATCATGTTCTCTTCCTTGGAGGAGGAGCAAGTACTCAATTCGTGATGGCACCTTACAATCTCCTGCAATCGAAGGCTGCCTACCTGGAGACCGGTGTATGGGCTAAAAAGGCGATCAAAGAGGCAAAAATATTTGGGGAAGTCAACGTGGTCGGATCTTCGGCTGATAAGAATTTCAGCTATATCCCTACAGGCTACACAGTTCCTGCTGATGCTGACTATTTCCACATTACTACCAACAATACGATTTACGGAACTGAGATCAAATATGACATCGATTCGCCTGTTACACTGGTAGCAGATATGTCGTCCGATATTCTTAGCCGTCCGGTCAATGTCAGCAAATACGGCCTGATATATGGCGGAGCACAGAAGAATCTTGGCCCGGCTGGTGTGACGTTTGTCATCATCCGTGAAGATATCCTTGGAAAAGTTGACCGGAAAATTCCTTCGATGCTTGATTACAAGATCCAGATCGACAACGAGTCGATGTTCAACACCCCTCCCTGTTTTGCCATTTACACCTGCATGGAAACCCTGAGATGGATCAAAGGGTTGGGTGGTCTTTCAACTATCCAGGCCATGAATGAAAAAAAAGCAAAACTACTCTACGATGCCATTGATAACAGTAGTATGTTTGTTGGAACCGCCGCTGTTAAAGACAGGTCTTTGATGAATATCTGCTTTGTTATGAAGGAGGAATACAAAGAGAAGGAGGATGCCTTTATGGAGTTTGCAAAGAGCAAAGGTATGATTGGAATCAAGGGACACCGTTCGGTTGGAGGCTTCCGGGCTTCAACTTACAATGCCCTCCCGATTGAAAGCGTACAGGCCCTTGTCGACTGTATGCATGAGTTTGAAAATGAAAACCTATGATAAAAGTACTGATTGCCACAGATAAACCCTTTGCCCCTGTTGCCGTAAAAGGTATTCGGGAGGTGGTGGAAGAAGCAGGGTTTGAACTCAGACTACTGGAGGGTTACACCACAAAGGAGGAACTCCTCAATGCAGTAAACGATGCCGATGCCATGATCGTCAGAAGTGATATCGTTGATAAAGATGTCATTGATGCCGGCACCAAACTTAAAATTGTTGTCCGTGCAGGAGCAGGATACGACAACGTCGACCTGGCGGCATCAACAGAAAAAGGTGTTGTTGTGATGAACACTCCCGGACAAAATTCCAATGCTGTAGCCGAGTTGGCTCTTGGAATGATGACCTACTATGCAAGAGGCTTTTTCAATGGTAAATCCGGAACTGAACTGAAAGGGAAGACCCTTGGCATTCATGCATATGGCTACGTTGGCAAAAATGTTGCCCGGATAGCAAAAGGTTTTGGAATGGATGTTTATGCATTTGACCCCTTCATTCCGAAAGAGGAGATTGAAAACGACGGAGTGAAATGGGTTGGCACTGTTGAAGAACTTTACAAAACTTGCCAGTATATCTCCCTGCATATTCCCGCAAATGCAAACACGAAAGGCACTATTAACTATTCCTTGCTTTCACTGATGCCAAAAAAGGGAGTTCTGGTGAACACAGCCAGGGCTGAGGTGATCAATGAAGCGGATCTTCTGACCATCTTTGCCAAACGTGAGGATATTGCCTATCTCTCTGATGTTGCGCCTGCTAACCTTGCAGATTTTAAGGATACGTATGCATCAAGATTTTTTTGTACACCTAAAAAAATGGGCGCTCAAACTCAGGAAGCCAATGTCAATGCTGGAATTGCGGCAGCTAAACAGATTGTTTCATTTATCAATCATGGAGACAAAACTTTCCAGGTAAATAAATAATAGTTTGTATATTCGCCTAACAAATCCTCCAGTCTATGGAACGCGAGCAGGACAAGCCTACTACCTTTTTCAGGTTCGAAGATCTTAGAATCTATCACAAATCCCTTGATTATATCAACTGGCTCTATTCCCTTGCCGCTTCGGTTCAGGAAGAGCCTCTTGTTAAATCGTTCTTTGACCGTTTTCTGGCTTCGGCACACGGTATTACATTGAATATTGCCGAAGGGTCATCCCGCAATAAAAGTCAGTTTGTCTACTATTTAAAGATGGCTAAAAGCTCTGTAAGAGAGTGCGTTGTATTATCTACTATAGGTCAAACAAGGGCATTTATCAATGAAGCTGATTTTGAATACTCAAAAAATCAGCTGATGGAGATGACAAAGATGATTGGAGCGCTAATCGGAAGTTTACAGCGCAGTGTAAAAGCCAGTGATTCCGAAATGGAAGATGACCTGGACTAATTTTTTTATTTTATGGCTATTTTAAAAGCATTCAAGGGACTGCGGCCACCGTCAGAGATTGCAAAGGATTTGGCTTCCCGTCCCTATGATGTACTGAATTCAAAAGAAGCTCGGGCAGAAGCCGAAGGCAACACCTATTCATTGTTACACATTATCAAACCAGAAATTGATCTGTCCACTGACTTGGATGAGCACGACCCTCAGGTTTACGAAAAAGCGAAAGAGAACCTTGATCTCTTCAGAGAAAATAGGTGGCTTGTTGAGGATGACAAAGAGAGGCTGTATATCTATGCTCAAACCATGAACGGCAAAACACAATATGGAATTGTGGGATGCGCCGGTGTAGATGATTATCTCAATGGAATTATTAAAAAACATGAGCTGACCCGCCACGAAAAGGAAGAAGACCGCATGAAACATGTCCGAATCACCAATGCCAACATGGAGCCTGTCTTTTTCACATACCCTGCAGTTAAGGAGATCGACGCAACGATTGATGCATACGTAAAGGCGAATCCTCCAATCTATGACTTTATCGCTATTGATGGCATCGGGCATCACTTCTGGGTAATCGAAGATGATGCTACAAGAGACAAGATCATTGCCCTGTTTAAAGAGATTCCTTATACCTATGTCGCCGACGGCCATCACCGAACAGCTGCGGCTGCACTGGTTGGAAACGAAAAGAGAAAGCAAAATCCACACTATACGGGAGACGAAGAGTTCAACTACTTTTTGGCTGTTCATTTCCCCGATGACCAACTTTCCATCATTGACTATAATCGGGTCGTTAAAGATCTGAACGGGCTCAGCAACGAAGAGTTCATGATGCAACTGGAGAAGGTCTTTGCAATTGGACCAAAAGGTTCTGACATTTTCAAACCTGACAGGCTTCACACATTTTCGATGTACCTCAACGGACAATGGTTTTCTCTTACAGCGAAGCCTGGGACCTTTAATGACTCCGATCCCATCGGTGTTTTGGACGTGACAATCCTCTCCCAGTTAGTTTTGGATAATATCCTCGGGATCAAAGATTTACGCACTGATAAGCGCATCGACTTTGTGGGTGGTATCAGGGGCCTTGGAGAACTTGTGAAGCGAGTTGATAGCGGTGAGATGAAAGTTGCATTCGCACTTTACCCGGTTTCCATGAAGCAGTTAATCGATATTGCTGATACAGGGAACATCATGCCACCAAAAACGACTTGGTTTGAGCCAAAACTGAGAAGTGGACTGGTTGTGCATTCGCTGGACTAATCCTCTAGATATTCTTTAAATACTTCCTGCAGGTAGGCTTTTCCTTCAAGGACCAGTGTATCCTGACGTTTTTCGGAGGGTTCCATGAAGTAATACCCTCTACTATTCTTATCAAAAGAAAAGTATCCATCCGGTCGGATCCACCCTGAGCCATCTTCATTAGTGAAATAAGCAAAATCGGCCACATACGGGTTAAACAGATTTTTACTCCAATGAAACTGCTTTGCCGGAATGTCCAACTGGGTAAGTAATGTAGCTGGAATATCGTGTTGGTTTCCCATTTTACTCCAGGTAGTTCCCCTGAACTCCTCCTTAATCACATTCCCATAAAACAGCATCGGAATCCTATGATACTCTCTGGAGTGAGGATGCCAGTTGTAATAGGAGTTGTGGCTGTGGTCGGCCACGATAATAAAAAGGGTGCTATCGTACCAGGGTTTAGTGGCAACCTGATTAAAAAACTCGCCCAGGCAATGATCGGTATAAAGCGCTGCATTGATGTATTCACGCTCGTTGTCACCCCATTCCAGCGGTTTTTCATAGGGCTGGTCCCAGGGTGAATGGGTACTTACAGTGAATAGTGCTGCCAGGAAAGGTTGCTCTAACCCTTCGAGATCGTCGGCCATGTAGCCAAGTGTAAATTCATCGTGTATTCCTAGTTTCCCCTGAGGAAAACGATTGGGAAAATCGTATACCTCCATGATTTTCTGAAACCCATTATAATAGATATAGCCTTTTATATTCCCATAAATCAACTGGCCTCCAAAATAGAATGCTGTTGAATAGCCAACGTTTTGCAGCTCGCGGGAGAGACTTGGAACTTTCTTATATTTATCAGGTTGAACAGTAATACATGAAATCGGATGGGACGGGAACCCTCCAAAAATGGAAGCCATCCCCTGTTCGGAACGGGCCCCTGAGGCAAAAACATTCGTAAAGAGAATCCCCCCCTCCTGCAGTTTCCTGAACTCAGGTGTTATCCCCGGCTTGCCTCCAAGGTCTTCAATAAGGTCGGCCGACCAGCTCTCCAGGATCAATAGCACTACGTTTGGCCGATGAACTGACAGAAATTTCACAGTTGTATCTTTCTCATTTTCATATATGCGAGCCACCATGGATTGAGCTATTGAATCCTCCATGAAGAGATACGGGTTCTGGTTGAAATTCTGAAGATTTTCAAATACACTGATATAGAGGTTGAAGACATTGTTTACAGAAGCGACATTCATTATGTTATTTTTTGAATAGATCGCCTCACTCTGATTGATAGGAATTGCCTGAATCCCGCCTCGCATTCCAAGTACAAGTAAAACAGGTGTAACTATCAGAAAAGCAGGTGGGAACCACCATGTGCGCCGCACTTTCACCAGGTTGGGATAGAACCAGCTGACGTAAAGAAAAATTCCAACTCCACTCAAAATAAACAAAAGCAGCAATAGGATCAGAAAATCCCATGTGCCAGAAGAGTTATAGATCTCCCCAGGGTGGTTAAGGTACTTGATTACCTTGTAATTAAGTTTTGTTTTCCATTCACTATAAATCCCCATCTCCCCTATTGATGTGAGAGAATAGAATACAACCATTACTGCTGTGTAGATCTTATTGATGCTATTCATCCATCGGGGAGAATATACCGATTGGATGAGTAAAACAATGAATGGTAGAACCATGAAGTAGCATGCTGTGGCTAAATCAAGTTTAAACGCTTGATAAGGGAGGACTAAAACTTCCTGAAATGGGATCTTCTCAATGCTGATCAGTTGAAGATGATAAACAATAAAAACGATTCTCGTCAAATTGAAGAAAACGATCCAAAAGAGAAGTTGTCTGATGAAAGAGCCTAGAATCTGCTTCATAGAATGGAAAAAGCAAATTTAGTTGATTGTTCGAAACGATCAAATCATTAATTTTGTTATATCTAAGCTCGGAATTTCATGACCCTGAAAAAAAATCTTCACCATCTGATGCTTGAAATTCCAACCGGAGTCAAACTGGTTGCCGTATCCAAAACACAGCAGGTTGAAACTATCCAGGCCTTGTATGATCTCGGTCAACGAATGTTTGGAGAGAATAAAGTTCAGGAATTAGTGAACAAACAACCCCAGTTGCCGGAGGATATCAGGTGGCATTTCATTGGCCATCTCCAGCGAAACAAAGTGAAATTTGTCGTTCCAATCACATCCTTGATTCATAGTATCGACAGTTTTAGACTATTATGTGAGGTCAATAAAGAGGCTGCCAGGATTTCCAGGCGAATAAATTGCCTCCTCCAGTTTCATATTGCTACAGAAGAAAACAAATTTGGTCTGGACTGGGAAGAGGCTGTAATTATGTTGACCTCTCCCGATTTTCCCGAATTGAAGAATGTGGCCATTTGTGGTGTAATGGGGATGGCTACATTTACTGATAATCAAACGATAGTCAGGAAGGAATTTTGCCAGCTCAAAGTGATATTTGATAGGCTTAAAGAGAGTTATTTCAAAGAATCTCCGGATTTCAAAGAGATCTCCATGGGCATGACGAGTGATTTCCGGATAGCTATTGAAGAGGGTAGCACCCTGGTGAGGATAGGCACAATGTTATTTGGGTCCCGGTAAGGGAGCATTAAGACAACTCTAAACGATTGAAACATGGTAAGAGCATTATTTATTCAAGGATTCCTGGTTCTGGCAACGGCTCTTTCCATATCCGCCCAGGTTTACCTTCCCAAAAAAGCCTACATGCATCTCGTAGGCAGAATTGATACAGATCAGGAGATTATATTGAACCTTGTAAAAGTGAACGACAGTTTGTATGCCGACCTGGTCTTTCTGGGGAAAACATGTAATAATACGGTACTTTCAGGTAACGTAGATGAAGCGGGGAACTTCACCTTGAGGTATCCATTTTGCGATACGGGAATGGTTTTCAAGGGCCGTTTTATCACCCGTCAATCCCTGTCGGGAAATTATGAGTCGGTAGATGGAGAAGAGGTCCATCCCGTTGTGCTGGTTGAGAGTTACCCCGAAGGCTCAATTCCTTTATTGGCTTACTTTCATAAATTCTCCCATGATCTTGTCGAAAAACCTTCCTCTCCAAAGGCAGAGATCAGCCAATGCCTGATCATACCCGGCGAGTCGAGTAATCCGGTACTCTCCGACTCCATCCGTAGAGGGATGATCTCTGATTTTACCGGAGACCAATACAGGGAGAAGGATCCGGATAAGGCAATCTCATCCATTCAGCAGCGGTTTATCAAGAATTATCTCTCAAGCAATGAGTCGCTTTACGAAACCATGCCCGATGCAGGGAGCCTGAACTGGACCCTGCTGAAGTTCATGCATATTTTATACAATGACAACAATCTCCTCACCTACTATCTTATCAACTATGCCTATACGGGTGGTGCTCATGGATTGGAGACACATGATTTTACCGTTGTCAGTATTGAAACTGGAAAGACCCTTTTGCTTAACGACCTCTTTATCCCTGGTTTTGAAGCACAATTAACCCAACTTCTAACCCGGAAGTTGAAAGTCATGGTTGGGATAAATTATACTGAAAAGCTTTCTGACAATGGTTTTTTTGTTGATGATATTGTTCCGAATACCAATTTCTATCTTACTTCAAACGGAATTGGTTTTGTATACAACCATTATGAAATTGCTCCATACCTTAATGGCCCAACGGATATTTTTCTTCCATTTCACGAGATAAACAAAATTTTACTTGAAGATGGGCCTGCTGCCGTATTTCTAAAACGGCGCTGAGATCTTGAGAAACCTCTTCTTCCCAAAATAGTCCAGGAATATGTCTACATGGCTGAAACGATGTGAACGGAACAGATTAACCGTTTTCTCACCATAGTTTTCATGAATTTCCACGTAAAGTAACCCATCTTGAGTCAGGTTCTTCCTTGCAAACAGGGCTATGGCTTCATAAAAGATCAACGGGTTGTCATCGGGAACAAACAGAGCATTTTCCGGTTCATGATCCACTACATGACGGCTCATGGTGGCTCGTTCCCGTTGAGGGATATAGGGTGGATTACTGACAATAAGATGAAATAACCCTGATCTGTTGAAAGAAGTTGGATTCAGGATATCGACTTCAAGGAAGGTCATCTCCAGCTCGTTGGCATAGGCATTTTGCTTTGCGACAGTAAGTGCATCAGTAGATTTATCGATTCCGATAACATCGGCTGATGGAAAAGCTTTCTTCATGGCCAGAGCGATGCAGCCAGAACCCGTTCCAATATCAAGAATCGAGATGTGTTGATCCCGGTACTTTAGATTATCGCGTGTAACCATAACAGCCAACTCCTCTGTTTCAGGCCTGGGGATGAGAACTCCTGGCTGAACGGTTAGTTTTAATCCACAAAACTCGGTTTGACCAATTATATATTGAATAGGCTCTCCTGCAACCAACCTTCCAAGGGTATCCAGGAAACGAAGCTCAGCCGCTTCCGACAGCAAAACCGGTTTGTTCAGGTGTACTGTTGCCCTACTCCAGCCAAGAACCTGATAGAACATCTGGAAAAGGATCGCCTTAATCTCATGCTCCGGATAAAGGGTAATTAATTCCCGCAGATAGAGAAGAGCCATCTCTCCGGCCGATTTTTTCTTATTATTCACAGGACGAAAATAGAAAATAAATAACTTCGCTGCACGAATGGAAGTTTCTGACACATATTTCTCAATTGCTTGCGAATCTCAAAGCTCCTTCCGTGAAAAAGCCAGTAAATTCCTCGCATTTGCTTCTCCGGTCACAAATGAAGAGGAGGTAAAAGTCTATCTTGAAAAGCTTAAAAAGGACCACTTTAACGCCAACCATCACTGTTACGCATATCGGCTTGGCCACCCGGAGGCAGGTATTTACAGGATCAACGACGATGGAGAGCCATCTGGTTCGGCTGGCAGACCAATTTACGGACAACTTCTTTCCAGGAATCTGTCAGACCTTCTCGTTGTTGTGGTCCGTTACTTTGGGGGAACAAAACTGGGGGTTCCCGGACTAATTCATGCATATAAGTCAGTGGCTTCTGATTCACTTGATCAGAACAAAATCATCACAAAACTAATCACTACCCAAATCTGTGTTACATTTCCTGTCTTGCAAATGAACGATGTGATGAGAATCCTCAAACAGGAGGAGGCAGATATCCTCTCACAAGAGTATGAAGTGAATTATACAATCCGTTTTTCTATCAGAAAATCCAAGAGAGATTTGATTCAAACAAGACTATCGTCTCTCGCTAACATATCTATATATAAATGATCAGTGTCAATATCATGCAGTTACTTTTTTAATTCAGTCTTCTTTAGTGTTAATAGTTGAAAATACACTCCATATAACTGATTACTAACGTATTATATATTTAGATTTATTATTAATAACATTTTTCTTACAATAACAACGCATTATATTTCAGTAACATAGGTCATTATATTTTACATATATTTATAAATTGAAGCACTTTTTATTAGTTATCCTGTCACTTTTTTTAGAAAATCAACCCTTAAAAATTTTTTTATTCAACTTTTTTTTTAAAATTTTGTTAACAATTTGATTCTC
>CAZXQU010000016.1:0-31234 GCA_964642545.1 uncultured Prolixibacteraceae bacterium
CGGAATATACCTATGTGAGCGATATCCTCGCGTCGAAATTTGACGAGAATGTCGTCTTCGCATCTTTCGACAACATCCTGCGCGACGACTTCAAACCATATCTGCTCAAGAGTACGGACAAAGGGCAGAGCTGGACCTCCATCGCCGGGAACCTGCCTGAAAACCACACCGTTCACTCGATCCAGGAGGATATCATCAACCCTAACCTGTTGTTCGTTGGAACCGAGTTTGGTTGTTTCTTTACCGTTGATGGCGGTACGAACTGGATCCAGTTGAAGTCAGGGATTCCAACCATCGCAGTGAAAGATATCGCCATCCAGAAACGTGAAAATGACCTGGTGCTGGCAACCTTCGGCCGGGGATTTTATATCCTCGATGATTATTCACCCTTGAGGAAACTGAACAAAGAGACCCTCGACATGGAGGGCTACATTTTCCCGGTGAAAGATGCCCTGATGTACCTCCCGACCGGCGGAAAATACGGACAGGGATCGACTGTTTTTGAAGCCAAAAACCCCGACTTCGGCGCCATCTTTACCTATCATATCAAGGAGGTTCCCAAAACGAAAAAGGAGATCAGAAAAAAGAAAGAGAAGGAGTTATTCAAAGAAGGGAAACCGATCCCACAACCTACCGAGGCGGAACTCAGGGAGGAGAAACTGGAGTTATCCCCATACATCACTTTCACCATAGCCGATGCCTCTGATACGCCTGTGCGGATTTTCCACAAGTCGGCCAGCGAAGGCATCAGTCGCGAAAACTGGGACCTGAGGTACCAGTCAACCCGGTCGGTGGATGCAGGCGAGACATGGGATCCTAAGAAAGAAAACGGGAGTGGTGTGCTAGCGATGCCGGGGACCTATTCTGTATCGCTGTCCATGACAGCCGGAGGTGAGACAAAGCAGATTGCCGGACCAGTAGAATTTCAGGTAGTACCGTTGAATAATACCACCTTGCCAGCGGCCGACCGCCAGGCAATGGTTGCCTTTAACACCAAAGTTGCAGAGTTATCACGGGTAATGCGTGGGACCGAGTCCTATGCCGAAAAACTGCTGGAACGTGCAAACGACTTGCTTCTTTCACTGAACAGTATCCCCGGCGGGGCTCCTGACCTGATGAAACAAGCGAGGGAGATTCAACTTCAGCTGGATTCGATCATCAATGTAACCTTTAACCGGCGTACCGGAAAGCCAAGCGACGAAGAGAATCCGCCAGCCCCGGTACCATTGAATGACCGGCTGGGCAAGCTGACATGGGCCTCCTGGTCCTCGACCGGAGATCCAACGCAAACGGCTAAAACAGCCTATTCGATCCTGGAAGAGGAGTTCCCACCGGTATATGACCAGGTGAAGCAGATCGGAGAGGTTGAACTTCCGGCGCTGGAAGCAGCAGCTGAAGCGTTGGGTGCACCGGCAACACCGGGGAGGTTGCCGGTTTGGAGGAAATGATTTACCCCTAAATCCCCTAAAGGGGACTTGCTCCCGCTTCGCGGGTATAATTGAGGCCGAAAGTTGATTCGAGGTTGCTTCGCTTCGCTCGCAAGGGGGCTTACTTCCACTGTCGTGGAATGACCATTTCATTATCTGATCGCATATATGCTGATATTGCAGCGTGGTAAACGGTTTGATTGCGTTTTACCCGGATATCGTAAATGCTTAATAAGCTAGGATCTGCCTTGACGTGTTGGGCAAAAATCACGGCACGTTTAAATTTAGACATCCGTTTCTTTCTTGCAATTGTGGGAGGCTTCGATGATTTTTTCGGAATGGAGGCGATTACGATGGTTCCTTTCCGTTGCCGGATAACCAACTGATCGCCATACTTCCCGCTTACTCCTTTTAAAATGGCATTTTGACCTGTGACTTTCATATCGAGCGTTTTCTATAAAGACACAAATTCAAATGAAAAAGTTGGATTTTACCCGAAGCTAAACTAAAAGAAAACTACTTGCAAGACGAAATCAAGACGAACATATAACGAATCTAAGACGAATTTAGACAAACCGACATTAGGGTTAGGGTGAGGTTGCCCCGCGAAGCGGGAGTAAGCCCCCTTTAGGGGGTTTGGGGGCAAGCAAGAGATTTAGGGGTAACCGCGGAACTTAGGGGTTAAAGAATTTTTCAATCGCTTTAACAATATACTCCATCTCCCTCCTCTTCAAATTGTAAAAGAACGGCAGGCGAAGAATTGTATCGGAGAAGCGGCCGGTGTTCGGAAGGGCACGTCCGTCATGCTTATCTTTGAAATAGGGACTGCTGTGGAGGGGGAAATAGTGGAATACAGCCTGGATGCCGCTATTTCTCAGGTGGTCGAGCAGGGCATCACGTGTTGATTTGTCGGGCAGGGTTACATAGAACATGTTCCCATTTACGGTAGCATGCTCAGGGATTACCGGCCTGAGCAGGTTTCCCTTCTCTTCAAAATTTAGAAAACGCTCATGGTACTCCCACCAGATCCATTTCCGCTGTCGCTGAATTTTCCGGAACTGCTTCATCTGGGCATAGAGCAGAGCAGCTAATACGTCGGAAGGGAGAAATGATGAACCAATATCCATCCAATGATAATTATCCGCTTCGCCCCGGTGAAAAGCAGCACGGTTGGTCCCTTTCTCCCAGATGATCTCTGCCCGATCCAGAAAAGGTTTATGATTTATAGTCAGCATCCCTCCCTCTCCTGAAGTGATATTCTTGGTTTCATGAAACGAAAAGGCTCCAAGGTGGCCAATGGAACCCAACGGTTCATCTTTGTAGTACGACTCGATAGCATGCGCTGCATCCTCCACCACCAGGAGATTGTGCCGGTTGGCGATCGCCATGATCTGATCCATTTCGCAAGCCAGTCCGCTATAGTGAAACACCACGATAACCCTGGTCGCTGGAGTGATGAGCTTTTCAATTTCCGCAGGATCGATGTTGGGAACCGGTCCGAGTGTATCGGCGAAAACAAGCTTTGCTCCCCTCAACAGAAAGGCGTTTGCCGTAGACATAAAAGTAAAAGAGGGAAGAATCACCTCGTCGCCTGGTTGAATGTTGGTCAGAATAGAAGCCATCTCCAGGGCATCGGTGCAGGAGGAGGTAAGGAGCACTTTGTTAAAGCCAAACTCCTCTTCGAAAAACCGATGGCATAATGCTGTATACTTCCCGTTCCCGGCAATGGTACCCGACAGCGCTGCCTGAATCATGAATTTGATGGATGTCAGAGGGAGGTACGGCTTATTGAAAGGGATATTCATGAAAGCGAAATTAAGAAATAGTTTACTTTTGTACGCAATTATTAGGGTTTTATTGTTTATCACTTCTTGTGGCGAAACGATCGTATTTTCAGGATATCATAAGTGTTTTTGGCAGTAACCTTTCTGTTACCATCAGCAATCTACTGATCGGGATTATGCTTTCAAGAATCCTCGGGGCTGCCGGATTCGGAATCTACTCCTCCATCATCGTGTTGCCAATCATCGTGATCGGGTTTACACAATTTGGCATCCGGAGATCAACTATCTATCATATCGGCAATAAAATCCTGCCTGAAGAAAACATCATCTCTGCCCTCTTTCTACTGCTTCTATGGACAAGCGCCCTAAGCATCATCATCTGCGGGATCGCATTTTTCTTCTATGGAACCCAAAATTTCGACCCGCTGATTATCGGAATCGTACTCCTAACCATACCCCTTCTCCTGGCTAATGTGTTTGCCGGCGGAATCTTTTTGGGGAAAGAGGATATCCGAAACTCCAACATCGTGAATGCAAGTCCCATAGTGCTAACCCTCCTTTTTACAGTGTTATTCGTATGGGTGATACCGCTGTCAGTTTTGGGAGCGTTTATCGCCATCGGACTGGCGAACCTGATCACCTTCTTCTTTGTTTTCAGGAAATTGCTTGTTAAAAGCATGGTGAAGATCAACTGGAAATACCAGGAACCCGTGATGAAAAGCATGATCAAGCTGGGGCTGGTTAATGCCATTGCCATCTTTGTGATGCAGCTGAACTACCGAATGGACATCCTGATGCTGAAACAGTTATCCACCTTCGAACAGGTTGGTTACTACTCGCTTGCCACACAGATCGCTGAGCAGCTGTGGCACATTCCTTTTGCCATCGAGATGATCATTCTTAGCCGTAGTGCCAACACTTCCGACAACCAGTTTCTGCATAAAACAGTGGCATCCATCTTCAGGGTATCACTGATCATCGGGCTCCTCCTTGGCGCTGTGATCTTCTTCCTGGCTCCACTCCTGGTCCCGCTGATCTTTGGAAAGGAGTTCATTCCCACCACCACGATGATTCGTACCATCCTCCCGGGGATATTGATCCTGGTCGGATTCCGCATCCTGAACAGCCGCCTCACCGGGATGGGAAAACCACAGGTTGCCATCTATACATTTGTCCCGGCGCTGCTCATCAACTTTATCCTCAACCTTATCCTGCTGCCACGGTATGGAGGTATAGGAGCAGCGTGGGCCACCAATGTTAGCTACGCCGTGGGGTCTATCGCCTTTCTGTTTGTTTATGCACGAATTACACAGATGTCGGCGCTGCAGATATTCACCTTCCGGAAGAGCGATTTTTACTTTTTCAGAGATATGAAAACATTGCTGTTTAAAAGCCGAACAAATAATAGTTGAAACCAGAACGACTTAATATCAGAAATAGTAGGCCCTGCCTGCTTCCGTAAGCGTCTGTTTTTTAAGGAAAGGATTTCCCTGTATTAATTGTGTTTCAAAATGCATGACCACCGGATAACCTTCGTCGTCTGGCTCTATGAGAATGACAGATGTATCATCCTGTCCCATCAAATGCCTGATGGCATTCAATAATTTTCCTGCCTTTTGATTAAACCGTTGCAAGGTTAGTTCGTACAACTGGTTTTCGACCTCTTTTTGTCCATCACAAAGCTGATAACCCAGCATTTGGTTATATTTAATAACCGGTAGATTTGTCTTCAGAATATGTGCATAGATCTTCTCCCAATTGAAGACTCTGAAGAAGAGATCTGTCATCATGACAGAGACTATGGCTGGAACAAAGGTATGGTATACCCCACGGTCGGGGATGAAAATCCCTGATTCAAATGTATGTTTCTCCCACTCGATATTTTTGGCATTGATCACTCCCACGTTGCTGCTTTCGTATAGGATTACGAAATAGGCATTGTTGATATTCTGGATCGATCTGAACCAATGTTGCTGTTCTTCAGGTGTAATGAAATTTCGGTATTCATGATTTCTCGAAACGAATGGATTATTCCGCCAGGTTCTGACCTGCTCGAGATCCTTTTCTGTGAGATTTTTCAGAGTAATTCCATATTTTATGTATTGCATATGGATACGTTGAGATGATTGAATCAGAGTACTTTTTTAATTGAATAGGGTGGTTTTTTATTCTGCACCAAATAGATCCTTCGCAAATAATCCCCAATAATGCCAAGGCTAAAAAGTATGATGCTTGTTGAGAAGAGTATGGATACGATCAGGGAGGTGTAACCTAGAGGTACATCAAAATAGAGTTTCAGAACCAGAAAATAGACAACCAGGGCAAAGGTGATCAAAGAGCCTGTTAGCCCTCCATAAACTAATATCTTCAGCGGTAGTGTCGTGTACTGGAACAAGATGTTCCCCATTAACCGGAATAGTTTCCGTGAAGAGTACCCCGACTTGCTGTATTTCCTGGTGCGGTGTTCAACTTCGATAAATACAATATCGTTTGTATACCATTGGAAAATTTCATCAAGAAAGATGAAATGGTGAATGTGGTTCAGCACCTTCAACATCAAATCACGACTAATCAGCCTGAAAGAGGATCCATTACCTGTTGAATGGTGAATGAATCGTGCCGAATGTTTCAATGACCGACTCCCGATATTCCGGAGGAGAGAATGGTTTTTTGTTTTATAGACACCGTATACTACATCCGCTTGGGTTTGTTCAGCTACTTCATGGATTTTTTTGATCTCTGAAGGAGGGTTTTGAAGATCGTCATCGATGGTGATGACCCGCTCTCCATCGGCAAACGAAAATCCGCAGAGAGTCGCGTTGTGTTGTCCAAAATTCCGTGCCAACCTAACAACCTTGATAACATTAGGGTAGTCATTCTTCAGTTCTCTGAGAACCTGCCAGCTATCGTCCTGACTATTGTCATCTATAAAAATTACTTCAAAGGAGAGATTCAGTTCCCGAAAAACAGATTCCAATTCGCAAAATAGCTCCTTCAAGGAGGGCTCACTGTTGTAAACCGGAACAATAACGGAATATTTTAGAGAATCATCCATATGAACTTCAGCATTTTAACCTCCTCCAAGAAATAGATTTGTCCCGGTGATCCACTTTGACGCATCAGAAAGATAGAACACTATTGTATTTGCCACATCCTCTGGTTCGCCCAGTCCCAGTGGTTGCCTCTCTTCTATTTTGGCTACGGTCTCTGCAGATATTTTCTCCTGGGTTTGATCTAACATAGGTCCTTTCACGAAACCTGGTGAGATACAGTTTACCCGTATTCCTGTTGGCAATAACTCCAGCCCCAGCACTCGGGCATATGCTTCCAGGGCTGCTTTGGCGCTGATATACATTGCTCCACCAACGAATGGATACCTTGTTGAGATAGAAGAGATGAAAACAATTGAACAGAGCTGGTTTTGTAGTTTTTTCTTTTTCTGAATAGAGGTCATGAGCATCACCGGAGCATCAAAACTGATACTGAAATTCTTTACGAGGTCATTTTGGGTAAGAAATTTAGTTGGTAAAAGATCTGAAATCCCGACGGAGAAAACCACGCCGTTTAGCATAGGGAGATGGTTTGTGAGTATATCAATCTCTTGTTGAGAAGTCAAGTCTGCTGCTATCTGTAAATGTTCAACATGACTAAGGCTACGATCAAGCTGAACGAATGTCTCATTTAGTTTTTCGGGGTTGCGGCCGGTGATGATAACCTGAGCTCCCTGCTGGCTAACTGTAATGGCAGTTTGCTTCCCCAGGCCTGAGGAGGCTCCTGTGACCAGGATTATTTTATCGGTAAGAGTAAACGGATTGGTCATCAAGATCAAGTTAAAAGCATCAAATCACAATTCCTAAAATTCCAGTACTTCCGGGCAAATGATTTTTTCCGTTTCAAGTAAGACGGAACCCCATGACAATCCTATTCCAAACGCTGAGAGCAGCAGGTTTATTTTCTTTGATGTCAACTCTTTACCAAGTTCTGACACCATGGTTAGCGGGACGGAAGCGGAGCTAGTGTTTCCGTATTTCTGGATGGAGTATGGGATTTTCGAAGGATCGATTTTCAGCATCTTTCTAAGAGTTTCATTGATCAGTTTATTGGCCTGGTGGAACACAATGTAATCAACGGAATCTATTGTTCTGTCAGTAAATGTAAGGAGGGTTCTCAAGTTGGGAACCACCTCCCTGAGAGAAAAGTTAAAGACTCTCACACCGTCTAAGGCAACCTGGAGGTTATTCCGGTGAATCCCATTCCCATATCGTCGATAGTCAAATGACTTTTTTGATAGGCCGTTCCGTACCCCGCCGTCGGGTATTATGATCGCATCGTATCCTGACCCATCGCCTTCCAGGTTATAAGACATTTTGGGTGCTTGTTCGGAAAGTTCGATGGCAGTAGCAGTACCTGCATCTCCGAAGAGTGGGTGTGTGCTTTTGTCGCGGTACGAGGTATTGAGTGATGAGATATCCCCCACAAGCAATAATCCTTTTCGGATTCCAGTAGAGTTCATCAGACTGCTAATAATGGAAAGGCCATAAACAAATCCGGAGCATCCCTGGTTGATATCGATGGTGATCGTGGATTTGGGCAGTCCAAGTTTATCCTGAAGTATCCCACTTGTTGCCGGGATCAGGTAGTCCCGGGTTTGAGAAACGAAGATCAGCAACCCGATCTCTTCTTTCGCCCAGGCAAGATCAGCGAGCAACCTCTGGGCTGCAAACTGACAAAGATCAGATGTTGTAGTTCCGTTAGAGATCACCCGTCTAACTTCCACTCCTACGGTATTTCGAAAGAGGTCTCGCTCTTTCTTTGAAATCCAGTGATATTCAGAATTGTGTTCCCTGTTGCGGGGAACGCAGGCTGCCATCCCTGATATACGAATGTGGGGTATTGAAAAAAGGGCCATTATGTTTTTACACGACTCCTGATAAGTGAATACATTTCCTGTACAGTTTGCAATTTCACCAGGTCCGAAGCTGTCAGCGTCACATCGTACTCAATCTTTACCAGTGCTATCAGAATCAATGCATGAATCGAATTCCATTCAAATTCTTCACGAAAATTACTGGATGGTTTCAGTGTACAAGGCTTCAGATCCTCAAATTCATTTTCGATACAAGTGATAAACTCTTCAATCGACATCCTTCCGATGGTTTAATGACAGTAAAAGTAACTCTTTTTTCACTATCAAAAATCAATCATAATCCCGATTGATGGGAGGATTGTACCGGTTAGGTTAGGGATGGTGCGCAATTCGTAGCGTTCGTTTCCTTCCAAATCGGTGTATTTTATCACCGATCCGTCTGGCTGTGTATTGATCAGGATATCAGGAAGTTCGGCCTGTAAATTGAACAGGTTCTGAATATCCAGATAGAACATCAGCGACCATTTTTTAAAATAGAACCCTTTGTCGACCCTGATATCGAGCTGGTTAAAGGAGGATAACCGAAGGGTGTTGAACTTTTCATAATCGAAGTATCCCCTGCCCTGCGCATCCCAGGCCGCGACCAGGCTTGACTTGTCTATATCGTAAGGCGTGTAAGGCGAACCTCCTGCAAACCGCCATTTTGCTCCAATCTCCCAGTGATACTTGAATTTCCGTCCCACTGTAATATTGAAGAGGTTCCTGTTATCCCATGCCGATGGGATGTAATCCCCAAATGCGTTAGTGAATTCACTGCGCACGAAGGTATAGGAGAGGATGACATTGAATTTGAAGAGATCGGTATCGCGATAGAGTACTTCAAACCCATAGGCCCGTCCCGACGAAGTGGGTGTAACCGGTTCGGCACCAACAGCCCCGTAGTCTCCGCCTTTGCTGGCCATTGAGATGGAGTCGATGAGTGAGAAGGGATAATGGTTGTACCCTTTGTAGAAGCCCTCTAAAGAGATACGGGAGCTTCTGCGCGGAAGAAACTCAATCCCAAGGGCTACCTGGTCGGATGAGATGTAGCGAATTCCCAGGGAATCGTTGATGAGGGTTCCCCTATTGCCCCTGAATCCAAGGGTGGTATAGGGTGGTAACTGGTAATAGCGACCGATATTGAAATTCAGGAACCATTTGTCGGTAATGGCATAGGATGCCGAAAAGCGAGGCGAAAATTGATTCAAAAGGTTGGTCATTCTTTTTGCATAGCTGTTTGCATCTATCCTGATTCCCAGCGAGAGCTCCAGCTTCTCCCTGAAGAAATTTCGCGATACCTGTCCGTGCAGATGCCAGCGGAAGAAACTCAGGTAGGAGGAGTAGTCGAGGGTTCTCAATTCGTTGGCCAGATAAACTTTCTGGTACGTCTGGTTTTTATACTCCACTAAGTCAAGCCCGGCTCCATAGTTGATCTTCCATTTCGAAAGTTGGGTGACATTCTCGTAACGGATACGGCTGGCTATCTCCCTTGATTTGTAATTCAGCAGCAGGCTGTCGGGAACCTCTATGTTATTCTTGTATTTGATCTCCTCGTTGTCCAGCATGCTCCGGCTCACCACCCAGTTGTCATATCCCTTTTTTCTGAAATGGGTATATACGAGTCCGATGGTATAGCTCCATTGGTTGTATTGGGGCAAGTATCCCAGGATATAGGTCTGGCCGGCATCCGGATCCTTGATGCCTGTATTCAGTTTGGATTTGTCCAGTGCGCCGATGGAGATAAGTGAGAGTTGGTCCTTGTTTTTGAATCTGATCTTGTACTTCAGCTGATAGTCATTATAAGTTGGCAGAAAGGGGAGTTTCAGGGCGGTAAAAAGAAGCTGCAGGTATGATCTCCGGACGGAGAAGACCAGGCTGGAATTTTTAGTGATGGGGCCATTGATGGTAAGACCAATATCACTTGACCCAATGGTAAAACGCCCTCCGAACTTTTCGCGGTTTCCATCAACCTGGTAAAGTTCCATCACAGAGCTGAGTGCATTTCCCCGCTTTGCAGGGAAAGAGCCGGTATAGAGATCAACTTGCCTGATTAAGTCGGTGTTGATGATGCCAACCGGGCCTCCGGATGCCCCTTGAGTTGCAAAGTGATTGATATTTGGGATCTCCACGCCATCGAGGTAAAAGCTGTTTTCGCCAGGGCCCCCTCCGCGAACGATAAGGTCGTTACGGAACGAAACCGTTTGGGCTACTCCGGGAAGTGATTGAACCACCTTGGAGATATCACGATTTGCACCAGGACTCCGTTCAATATCCTGGATTGAAAGTGTTTGAAGCGACAGCGGACTCTCCTCTTTGCGAATGAAGGCATCGGGCTTGATCACCACATCTTCAAGGGTTACAGCCGCTTCATTCATGGGAATGTCAACAAAAACAGGATGCGAGCGGGTTACCAGGAAATCGGTGGTGGTGAATCTCTGGTAACCCACAAAAGAAGCAACCAGTCTCACATATCCGGGATCGATCCCCGAGAGGGTATAGTTTCCATCAACATCACTGGTAGTACCAAGGGTTGGGTTTCCATCTACAATGATGTTGACAAAGGGAAGCGGCTCGTTGTTATTCTGATCATACACGCGTCCTTTCACTGCACCTGTTTGTGCCAAAAGTTGCGAAGAGAGAAGAAAAACTGAAAAAATGGCAGATAAAATGATGGATCTATATGATTTCATGTAGTTTTGCTCAATGATGATAATTTAGATTCATTCTATACAATTAGCATGCCAGACGAGAATTCTCCCTGCAAAAACCGGTTCACCATTTTATATCGTTGAATTTTGCCGCTGGAGGTGCGGGGGATGTCTTTTGAACGAATGGGGATGAAGGTATCCGGGTGCAGTCCGAGGGTATTCTTCAGATGGTTGCGGATCTTCAGGAAGGTTTCGCGGGTGGCTTCATTATCGGAACCAACCAAGAAAATGAGCAGTTTGTCTCGTCCCTCTTTCTCGTCAAAATAGCCTGCAATCACTACCTTCCCGGAAATTATTCCCTCAATGGAGTGGGTTACTGTTTCCAGATCGTGCGCGTAGAAATTGATGCCATTTACAAAAATTACGTCCTTCAACCGGCCCATGATGAAGAGGTCTCCATTCAATAAAAATCCAAGATCTCCGGTATGCAACCAACCATCCTGGAAGGTTTGTTCCGTCACTTCTCTGTTCCGGTAATATCCCACAGAGGCATTTTCTCCGGAAACCTTAACCGAGCCTACAACCCTTTCTCCAACATCGGCTCCGGAATCATTGGTTATCTTTACCCTACAGTGCAAAAGAGGACGTCCCAGATTAACAAGTTCAATTACATTATCATCTTCCTGATCAGCAACCACTGCAAGTCCATCCCGTAGCAATGAAATCCGTTGGAAGCGTATGACACCAGCCTCTTCTTCAAGCGGAGCAAAGGTTACCGCCAAGGTTGCTTCGGCAAGGCCATAAGCAGGAAACATGGCTTCGGGACGCAAATTAAATTCACTTAGATTATGAATAAAATCGGACATTATAGGGACAGAAATGGGTTCGGCGGCATTAAACACGACGCGAAGGTGAGATAAATCCCAGTCACCCTGTTTTCTTCGCTTGACAGATCTATTTACCAACATCTGACCGAAATTCGGACAACCACTGATCGACGTCCCTATCTCACTCATCATATCCAACCAGAGCGGAGGATTTTTCACAAAATCCATAGTATTGATCAAGTAATTCGAAGCCCCGCAATGAAGCGGGGATATGTGAAATCCAATCAATCCCATGTCATGGTATAATGGCATCCAACTAGTAATCACATCTTCAGGTTTCATCTCCAAGCCTGTAATTATATCGGCAGTGTTGATAATGATATTCCTGTGACTCAACATGACACCCTTTGGATCACCAGTACTTCCGGAAGAAAACTGAATTAATGCAAGATCATCCGGGTTTTGCTCAGGAAAATCCAGTACCGGATGTTCCCTGGAAAGAGCTAAAACATCCAGCAGTCTTGACTCCGGGATTCCACTATTTGACCAACTCTTCAGATGTTCATGCGATAATATCACCCATGGATCCTGAAGAATCTTATAAATTTTTTGTGCTTTCTCTGCAGCTGGATTATATTCTGTAAATGTAAAAGGCGGCTGAAGAAGTGCTGGCACAATGCTCCCAATAAAACAGGCCCATATGATAGGAATAATCTCCTCGCAATCGGTAAGGGATAATATTATTTTATCACCCTTTGTAACTCCAGTCAAGTAGAATCCCTGAAGAATCCGCTTTGCTTTGTCAAGTAATTCGGGATATGTGTCAAAATGGATTGAACCATTGGGCCTTACATATCCCACTCCGTGATAGGGAAAGTTCTTTGCTGCATTGATCAACAGATCTGGTAGTAATTCTGGAATGCTCATAGCAACGAATGAAAATTTTTATTGGTCGACCACTTCCGAAGCCTTCTGCTGGTAGTAGACCGATTTCAGGGTATCGCCCTGGCTCTTGTAGAGATTACTCAGATGCACGCATCCTTCGAATGTTACCCTTCGGTTGATGGCCTCTTCGTAGTATTCAATGGCTACAGTTGTATCTCCTGTCTGGAGGATGTAGTTTCCGATGTTGATGAATGGGACATCCATGTTTGGCGAGCTTTTCAGCACTGCCAGGTTCATATCGATGGCTTTCTGGATATCGCCCATGTCGTTGTATACATTGGCAAGCGCGAAGTAGGCTTTTATCTGCTGCGGATTTCCCCGGAGGATGGTCGAATAGCACCAGGCGGCACTATCAAATTTCCTGACCTCTTTGTAAGCCATGCCGAGATTTACCCAGGCGGGTTCCAGGTCCCTGTTTACATCGATAGCCCTTTTCAGGAAAAGGATTGCCGAATCGGGGTCTTTGTCGAAGTAGAGGTAAACTGTGCCCAGGTCATTCAACGTTTGGTAGTTCCGGGGATAGATCCTCACCGACTGCAGGAAGTGGTTCTTCATGGTCTCCAGTTTGAACTGATTTACGTTGCCATACTGTCTGAAATTGGGATCCTGGTATGTTGTACGCATGAGTAAACCGGCATACTGTGTATTCGCCATGGCTGAGTTCGTCAGGTATGGAATATCTTTGGTATAGAGATCCATAAGACTTCTCCATTCGCGGTTTCGGTTAACTGTGAGTGCGACATATGGGATCAGAACCAGCATAATGACAACAAGTATCTTGACACGGGCGTCAAACTCGATGGTGAGAGAGTTTGGTTCGGTTTTGAAGATCTTGAAAATAGACCAAACCAGAGCAATAGAGAAGCCCAGTGAAGCAGCAAATACAAAGCGCTCCCCAATGATGCCAACCACCGGGATCAGGATGTTCGAATACATCGAAATGAAGATCAGGTACCAGAGGATGGCAAATGAGATTACTTTCTTCTCACGCAAGTTGAAGAGTGCATAGATCAGGATTCCAACATAGAGGATGAAAGAAAGGAACGCCCAAATGCTGGTCGGTGTTGTGAGCGGAATCATGTCGTATCCATAATAGAATAGCAGAGGATGCGGGTAGACCAGGATTCTGAGGTAAAATAGAAGCGAGACCAATCCTGTTCCCAATCGGTAAAGCAGTCCCTTCTCCACAAAGAGTGGGTTCTCCATCATGCTGGTCATACGCTCACCTGCCGGCAGGAACCATTTCGGTCCCATCTGGGAAAACACTGCCAGAACAACAAATACGACAAAAATCGGAATGTACTGTTTTGGCTTCAGATCGGTGAAGAAATAGAGTGCCATTGGATAGATCAGTACAAAGGGGAGGATCGATGCCTTCGACAGGTAGCCCACAACAAAAACAATCACCGCCGGCAGAATGTACCAGAGGTTTCGGGTATCTGCATATTTTAGCAGGAGATAGAGAGTCCCCAGTCCGCAAAGAAACGCCAGCATCTCATCCCGATTCTTCAAACTTGCCACAACTTCGGTATGTACCGGATGCGCCATAAAGACCAAGGTGATTAAAAATGGGAAGAGGATATTGTGGTCTTTCAGCATCCGCTTCAGGATGAAAAAGAGGAGTGTTGAGAGCAGAAAATAGATCAGAACATTCACAGCATGGCTTCTGCCAGGACTATCCTGCTTATAGATCTGATATTCAATGGCATAGGTGAGCTTTACGATGGGCCGGTAGTCGGTTACGTTGTCGCTCACATTCCCTTTTTGATCGATGTAATGGGTAGTGAAAATCTCAGGGATTGCAGCCAACCCTTTCCGGATCATCTCGTTGTTGGTGACAAACTCGTCATCAACGGCGTATTTGTTGAGGATCGTATTCCCGTAAAGAATATAAGCCCAAATGAAGAAAAAGAGAACGATGTACCAGTTGGCCTTTCTGGAATTATAGGGAGCATTCAGCATCTGGCCAATGGTCTTAGATTTAATATTCTTTATCTTTTCGGGAGAGGCCTGTTTCTTCATTCCCTGAAATTTGATCGTAAAGGTACTATTTTTCTATCCTCTCCGGATGGAGCATCTGTGCCAGTCTGACAAAATCGGCAACAGGCAGCTGCTCTGGCCGAAGATCAAAAATGGGATCATTGAGTTGCGAAAATCCTGCTGGCACAAGCTTCCGAAGTGAGTTTCGGAGAGTCTTCCGGCGCTGGTTGAATGCGGTCTTCACTACCGTGACCCAAAATTTTTCGTCGCAGTCGAGTGACTGAACCTCATTCCGAACAAACCGTATCACCGCTGATTTCACTCTTGGTGGTGGGGTAAACACCGACTCATTCACAGTGAAGAGGTACTCGATCCGGTAAAATGCTTGAAGAAGAACACTTAGGATTCCATAAACCTTCGATCCGGGCGGAGAGGCAATTCGCATTGCAACCTCTTTCTGGAACATACCCGTTACCTCCTTCACCAGGTCTCTGTATTCCAGCACCCGAAAGAGGATCTGGGAAGAGATGTTATAGGGGAAGTTGCCGAGGATCTGGATGCCGGATGGCGCCCCTAAATCCCCTGAAGGGGACTTACTCCCCTCCCTTGTTGGGGAGGGGTCGGGGGTGGGGTAAACATTGAACCTCTGGAGATCCAGTTTCAAAAAATCCGCCTCAATCAGCCGGTCAGTTATGGTTGGATGGAGTTGTTTCAGGAAGGCCACTGATTCCCGGTCGATCTCCACGAACCAGGGATCGAACAAAGGGTTTTCAAGTAGGTACTTGCTCAGGACGCCTTTCCCCGGGCCGATCTCAATCACAAGCGGAATGGCCGGATTGAGAGCATCGACGATCTTCCGGGCGATGTTTTCATCGTTCAGGAAATGCTGGCCGAGGAATTTTTTGGGGCGAACGGTCATAATTAAATGGTGAAATAGTGAAATAGTGAAAAAATAATTCGTAATTCTTAACTGTTAATTCGTAATTGAAACGTTGTCCCCCCGAAGCATCCTGTATCTCTTCCTCGCATCTATCGTGTAAATGCTCGACGGATATCTCTCCAGTAGGCGGGCGTAGAGTTCCATGGCAGCAGTCGGATCGTTCATCTCCCGTTCACGCAGTCCGGCCTCAAGAAAGAGGGCACGGTCGGCAGTGACTTCATCCGGAAAGTCAGTAGTGATTTTGTGAAGCAGGCTGTCGGCGATGTTGTATTCGACAAGTTTCATATAGATGCCGGCTTTTTTAAGCAGCACATCATCGAGCAACGGGTGGTATCCGAAAAGAAGTGGAATTGAGTCCAGTAGCTCCAAAGCTTCCTGGTTCTGGTTCTTGAACGAAAGCAGGTCGGCCCTGGCATATATAAATAAGCCGATGGTGGTGGAGTCGGGGTCGAAATTCTCCCCGATCAGGATAGAAAGTGCCAGTGCATCGTTGGCGATCAGCTTGTCAGTGGCAGCTTTCAGGATGTCGGCCTGTGCTTTGGCCCACCCAAACTCGCCGATGTAAAAAGAGAGTTTCGTGTTTTTAAACTTGGCTGTCTGCCCCAGCACATCGTATTTAAAATCCTGGTATACCTGCTGGTAGAGCAATGTCGCCTCCCAAACATCCCCAAAAAGCAGCAGGATATCACCTAACTCCAGTTTGCAGAAAGCTTTCTCTTTCGTCCCTATATCTTTCATCTCAATGGCGCGGTATAGAATCTCTTGTGCCTCATCTGGTTTTGCCAGGTAAAATGCATCCAGGTGAGCCAGGTTCTGCATCAGGGTTACCGATGTCCTGTTCTCACCCACATTCTCCAGGGTCTGAAGAAACTCTTCTTCCAGATGTGAAAGTTCCTTCTCCGATGGAATCCCATGCGTGGTTAGGTTCAGAAACCTGGTATTGACCAGTTCCACCCGGCTGATGTCGTAATAGGGATAGGCCTCCCCTTTCCCTGCCAGATAAGTATAGGCGTCGAGAGCCACCTGATACTGATCGTTGGCCACAGCTAGCTGGGCTAGCTGCAGGATACGATCCCCCTGCTCCTGCCTCCGGCGGTCGAGTGCTTTCGCCTGGGTCAGGGCCAGTTCAAAGTCCCTCTGCTGGATGGAATACCACCAGAGCAGGTCGGAATAGGCAGGATTGTCAGGATTCCGCTGAACACGCGTAAGCAGGGCATTTCTGAACTGCTCGTTTTTGGTGTTCTCCGGATCATCAACCAAAACGGTGGCCAACCTGTCCTGAACTGTATTCAAATAGGTTTCGTTCACCTCCAGAAGATTGAGGTACTCTTCAAACATCCCGGTGAAGTTGCCAGTCCGCTGATAAATATTCGCCAGCTCGAAGCTGAACGGATAAGCCCCTTTCAGCATCTCCCTCCCTTTGAGATAGACCTCTGCGGCGTAGCCGTTTTCTCCCTTTAGGATAAAAGCATTAGCCAGGTCAAAGATCTGCTGCTGGTCTGGACCCAACTCCTTCAGTGCCTCATCATAAAGCTTCCGGGCTTTATCCACATCTCCCTCCCTGTAGTGTAGATACCCCAGATCCACCAGATACTTAATTGCCCTTGGGTCATTCTTTCGTTGTCTCTTGATGAGTTTCTCGGCTTCCTTGTACTCCTTCAGTTCTATCAAACAATGGAAGTAGTACATGTAATAAAAGGAGGATGGTTGCTCTTTATATAGCTTCTCATACAATTCAATCGCCTTTTCGTAGTCCCTGGCCTGAAAAAACCGCATGGCGAGTTGTTGGTCACTTACCTGAGGCTGTGCCTGTTGCTGAAAGGGCAGGACTTTTGGAGCAGAAGATGGAAGATTCTGACCGTAAGACGTGAGACGTAAGACGTGAGACGTAAGAATAATCAAGAGGATGAAAGATGCATACTTCATATCAAATCACTCGCCCGTTTCCAGTAGATTGATTGTGAGCCAGGCCATGAGGCCGGAACCTGTTTCCAGCGATTTTTCGTCTACATCAAAGGTGGGTGAATGAAGGAACGATGTGATCCCTCTCTCTTCATTCCTCACACCCAGCCTGTAAAGGCATGATGGAACCCGCTGGGCGAAATAGGCAAAGTCTTCGGCCGTCATGCGCTTCTCCAGTTCAATAACGTTCTCTTCGCCCAGATATTCTGTGGCCAATGACTGTAATTGTATGGTGAGCTCTTCATCGTTGTGAAGGTAGGGATAGCCATGGGCAATCCTCACCTCGCAGCTTCCACCCATGCCTGTGGCAATAGAGGTGGCGATCGCCTCGATCCGCTTGTGGATCTCCTTCCGCCATGCTTCGTCGTAAGTCCGCACCGTTCCGTCGATCTTCACCTCGTTGGGGATGATGTTGGTGCGGCCTTCGCCAATGATACGGCCAAATGAGAGAACAGTAGGTGTTCCCGGATCAGCTTGCCGGCTCACGATCTGCTGGAGGGCGGTGATGATGTGGGCGGAGATTACGATGGGATCCACCACCAGCTGAGGAACAGCGGCATGGCCTCCTTTCCCTTTGACGGTCAAGAAAATTTCGTCGGTCGAAGCCATGTCGGGACCAGGATTAAATCCCACCGTGCCGACATCAAGGGTAGGCATGACATGCTGTCCAAGGACTACCATAACATCGGGATTCTCCAGGACCCCCTCGTTGATCATTTCGATAGCTCCACCGGGATAGCTCTCTTCCGAAGGCTGAAAGATGAGTTTTACCGTTCCTTCAAACTGATCTTTCAGCTCATTCAGAATCCGTGCGGCTCCCAGGAGCGACGACATGTGGACATCGTGTCCGCAGGCGTGCATCTTCCCCTTGTCCATCGAGGCATAGGAAACGTTATTCTGTTCTATCACCGGAAGGGCATCCATATCTGCCCGGAGGCCGATACACCGATGGCCTGGATTATTCCCTTCTATCAGTCCCACAACCCCAAACCCGGCCACGCCTTTTTTATATGAAATGCCGAACCTGTCGAGGGTATCGCAGATAAAGGCGGCCGTTTGCTCCTCCTGCTTGGAAAGCTCTGGATGCTGATGCAGGTGACGACGAATCCCAATAGTATCCTGAAAATATCTGGAGGCGAGATCGGTGATATGGATTTTCAGATCGGACATTGTTCAGCGATTTTCCTAATTTCCTAATTTCCTAATCTCCGGTTTCTGTCAACAAAGATACAAACACTTTTGGAAAGGGGTTAGCGTACGAGCATACAGGATTAATAGGATGCGATCGCCGGCATCGTGCCGTCATACTTTTTGTTGGTGAGCAGCTTCAGCATGAAATCTGCTACATCGGCACGGGGCACCGAGGTTGTTCCCGGCCGCCCCTCTGTTAACTGATATTTCCCCGTCTTGGGCGATTGTGTGAGTCGGGGCGGCCGGATGATGATCCACTCCAAACCGCTCTCCCTGATCACCTTCATCTGACGTCTCTTATCCTTGTACACATTGTTCAATAGTATCGGCACAATGATCTTCCCGAAAACGGGATGGGTATCGTTGCCCAGGATTCCGGCCGACGACATGACGATCAGTCGTTTCACACCGGTCTCCTTCATCGCCTTTATGATGTTGGCTGTACCTTCTGAAAGAGTGCGCAGTGGCTTGTTTCCATCCTGTCCCAGGGTCACAATCACGGCATCCGTACCATCAACTGCCTGCTTTACCTTTTCATATTCAAGGATTTCTCCCTGGATAATTTTGATCTTCGGATGCTGGATAGTAACATTTTGCGCTTCCCGGGCAAACGCATTCACCTCATATCCTTTGTCGAGAGCCTGGTAAACTGTCAAAATGCCTGTCCTCCCACTGGCTCCGAAAACAGCAATCTTCATGTGATATTTTTTGGCGAAGGTACAAAATCTGGGATAAAGTCATGAGGTGATGAGGTGATGAGGTGATGGTGCATTTTTTTTATACTTTTATCAAAAAATTTTCCTTTGTCCTTCTCCGATCTCTTCCGCAGGAAATCCATTGACCAGATCCTTTTGGAGGTGAAGGTTCATGAGGCATCTGGGAGTTCCCTGAAGAGGAATCTACGGATGGTTGACCTCACTGCATTGGGGATTGCAGCCGTAGTTGGAGCCGGTATTTTCAGCACTATTGGAACAGCTGCTTCACACGGCGGGCCAGCCGTCTCCCTGCTGTTCCTCTTTACTGCCGTCGCCTGTGCATTCTCCGCCATGTGCTACGCCCGTTTTGCCTCGGTAATCCCCATCAGCGGAAGCGCCTACACTTACGCCTATGCCAGTTTCGGAGAGCTGATTGCATGGATTATCGGGTGGGACCTCATCATGGAATATGCAATCGGAAATATTGCCGTGGCCATCTCCTGGTCTGACTATTTCTCCGGACTGATGAGCGGGATCGGCGTGCATCTGCCCGAGTATCTTGTCGTTGACTACCTATCTGCCGCCCGCGGATACCAGGCAGCCCTCACCGAACTGGCCAGCGGCATCTCTGTCGACCAGTTGAGTTTTTCCATGAAGGAGGCTTACTTTGCCTGGACCAGTGCTCCGATGCTTGGCAGTGTGCGATTGATCGCCGACATCCCGGCTTTCTCTATCGTAGTGATTATCTGTACCCTTGTATATATCGGCATCTACGAAACGAAAGTGGCAAGCAATACCATGGTACTGCTGAAAATCGGGATCCTGCTGATGATCATCTCCGTGGGCTCCTTTTATGTGAACACCGAAAACTGGAGTCCCTTTGCACCCAATGGCATCACGGGAGTATTGAGAGGGGTAAGCGGCGTTTTCTTCGCTTATATAGGATTCGATGCCATCTCCACCACGGCCGAGGAGTGCCGTAACCCGCGACGAGACCTCCCCAGGGCAATCATCGCCGCGCTGATCGTCACTACGATCCTCTATGTGGCCATCAGCCTGGTGCTGACCGGCATGGTCAACTACAGCGAACTGGCTGTTGGCGACCCGCTTGCCTTTGCTTTCAACAAGCTGCACCTGACAAAACTATCGGGGATCATCGCTATCAGCGCCGTCATTGCGATGGCAGGCGTGCTGCTTGTTTTCCAGGTTGGACAGCCCCGTATTTGGATGAGTATGAGTCGCGACGGACTTCTGCCAAAGCGTTTTGGAAAAATTAATCCAAGGTTCCGAACCCCTGCTTTTGCAACAGTCATTGCAGGCATCTTCGTTGCGATCCCCGCCCTCTTCATGAATCTTACCGAAGTGACCGACCTCTGTAGCATTGGCACCCTGTTTGCTTTTGTGCTTGTTTCGGGAGGAGTGCTGGTCCTTGACGAACGAGGCAAAGGGCGCATTGCACCGCCCGACAAGAAAGAGTTTCACATCCCTTATCTGAATACACGCTATTTCCTTCCTGTGATCTGGGTGGGAATCGGGATCTTAATCTTGTATGTTGATCCTACACTGATCCGGGATCCGGGATCCGCGATCCGGGATCTTACATATCACGAAATCCCTATCCTGCTGTTTGTCGTTATCGCGATCATTATCACGGCCTTCGGCATCTGGAAAAAATGGTCCCTGATCCCGGTTCTGGGGTTGTTGACCAATCTTTACCTGATGGCACAACTCGGAACCACAAACTGGCTGCGGTTTGGCATCTGGCTGTTAATTGGTTTGGCGATTTATTTTACCTTTGGAGTGAGACACAGTAAGCTACGTAGGGAAACATGATCATCGAGTACACTATCATAATCCTCGCCGGCGTTCTTGTCGGTTTTATAAACACCCTGGCGGGAGGGGGGTCTGTGATATCTCTATCTCTCCTGCTAATCCTCGGACTGCCGGCCACCATTGCCAACGGAACCAACCGCGTTAGTGTCTTTTTCCAGACCTCTTCGTCGGTAGTCACGTTCTGGCGCAAGAAGATGTTTACAACCCGTAAGATCTGGTGGCTTATTTTACCAGCTGCTGTTGGATCGATTGCCGGAGCCTGGCTGGCTACAGGGATCAAATCGGAAGCGCTGGAGATCGCCATGGTGGTCGTGATGGCTTTTATGCTGGTCTTTATCTTCCTGAATCCCGAACGGTGGCTGAAGGAAAATACCGCTTTCCTGGAGAAAAAAATCCAGTGGTGGCAAGTTCTTTTATTCTTTGTTGTTGGCTGTTACGCCGGATTCCTGCAGGTAGGTGTCGGTTATTTCCTGCTGATGGCATTGGTTCTGGGTGTTGGCTTCGAACTGGTAAAGGCCAATGCCGTTAAAAACCTGGTGATCCTGTTCTCAGCCGCTGTCTCACTGGTGATCTTTATCCTGAGTGATCAGGTTTATTACCTTTACGGGATATTGTTATCGATCGGGAGCATAGTAGGAGCCTATATTGCCAGCATGATGGCCATCAAAAAAGGGGGCAAATTTATCCGGTGGGTGATTGTTGCCTCTGTAATTCTGGCAGCGTTGAAGGTGACGGGGTTGGTGGACTTTAAGGAATTGTTCAGGGCGTTGGTTAGGTAAAGGGAAATTAGGAAATTAGGAAATTAGGAAATTAGGAAATTAGGAAAATGAAAGCAACAAGTAAAATACCAGATGCCAGATGCCGGATACCTGATAAGAGATTCGAGATGCGCGATACGCGATACGCGATACCAGGATGTGCCTGGTTTCTGATGCTATTTATTCAGTTACTTTTTAGCTCAACAGGTTTCAGCCAGGATGTTTCCATCACACCTGTCTCAGATCCAGCATCCAGCATCCAGCATCCGGCATCCGGCATCGGGCATCCGGGAACCTGGGTCCTGGTGATCCACGGAGGTGCCGGTGGCCCCCCTCAGGGATCGATGGGGGAAGAGAAAGAACAGGCGTACAAAGACAAACTCACCGAAGCCATTGCTGTGGGAACAGGCATCCTGAAGAAGGGAGGGAGTAGCATGGAAGCAGTAGAGGCTGTTGTGATGTTCATGGAGGACTGCCCCCTCTTCAATGCCGGGAAAGGCGCTGTGTACAACGATGAAGGATATGCCGAAATGGATGCCTCCATCATGGATGGGAGTACGTTAATGGCAGGCGCAGTTACCGGTGTAACCACGATCCGGCATCCGGTTTCAGCAGCAAGGCTGGTGATGACCAATACCCGGCATGTGCTACTGATGGGCGAAGGAGCAAAACTTTTTGCGAAAGAGCAGGGGCTGGAACTCGTCGATCCCTCCTATTTCCAAACCCCTGCCCGAACAGAGCAGTATGAGCGCATGAGAAAAAGCCAACAGGAGAAACTGGATACGGTAAGGATGACAGACGATAAGACCAAAGGTACCGTGGGTGCCGTTGCCCTGGATAACATGGGCAACCTGGCAGCAGCTACATCCACCGGCGGCTTGATGATGAAGATGAAGGGACGGATTGGTGACACGCCAATCATAGGTGCCGGAACTTACGCCAACAATGCTACCTGCGCGGTTTCCTGCACCGGAACAGGCGAATATTTTATGCGGAATGTGATCGCCTATGATGTATCGGCTCTGATGGAGTACCGGGGTTGGTCGCTGGAGCAGTCGGCAACATATCTGATCAACGAGAAACTGAAATCACAGGGTGGCGGTGGCGGCCTGATCGCTGTTGACAAAGATGGCAATATCGCAATGCCTTTCAATACCAACGCCATGTTTCGGGGCTATGCGAAAGCAAGAGAGGGGAGTGTTGTAGAAATATACTAGAAAATACCCCTAAATCCCCTAAAGGGGACTTACTCCCTTCGGGATGACCCCTCCTTAATCCTCTCCCGAGTACTCGGGAAGGAAATCCCGCGTAGCGGGAATAAGCCCCCTTTAGGGGGTTTGGGGGTAAGAAAGGGTTTGGGGGTAAAAAAGACTTAATGACACAATTATTAGCAATCTTCAGCCACTTTGATTACCTGCCACTTCTGGTGGTAGTAGCGGTAGCATGGCTGACACCGTTGCTGATGACTGTTCTGCGCCTGCGCCGAATCCCGACGGTGATCATGGAGATCGTGATTGGTTTTGTGATCGGGAAATTCCTCTTCACATATTTTACGCCGGAGAGTACAGACATTCTTGATTTCCTTGCATTCACCGGATTCATGTTCCTTATGTTTCTGAGCGGACTGGAGATTGATATGGATCAGATTGTGGCATCTCTCCCCCGCCGGCGTCTCACCATGGCCCGGTTCCTGAGCAATCCATTTCTGGTAGGTTTCGCCATATTCATCCTCACCGTAACTCTCTCCTACGGAGGTGCTTTTGTCATGAACAACTTCATCCCCATGCAAAACACCTTTTATTTTGCCCTCATCATGATCACGACGTCTGTGGGAATCATCATCCCGGTGTTAAAGGAGCGTGGAGAGATCAGCAGCCGTTTCGGACAGATGATTGTGCTGGCCGCCGTGATTGCCGACATCCTGAGCATCATCCTCTTCTCGTTCACAGCGTTTATCCTCAAAAACGGATTCCAACCGGAGATCCTCCTGATCCTGGGCATCATCGTCCTCTTCTTCATCTTCTACTCCACCGGCATTCTGCTGAAGCGGATCCCCCTGATCAAAAAGCTAATCTTCCAACTCTCGGAAGCCGCCTCGCAGATCACTGTTCGCGGAACGATGCTGATGCTTTTGATATTCATTGTGCTGGCCCAGTTTATCGGCAGGGAGGTGATGTTGCTTGGAGCATTTCTCGGAGGTTTGTTGCTTTCGGTATACACCCATAAAGCCCGTTCGTTGCTTTTATTAAAACTGGATGGAATGGGTTACGGATTTTTTATCCCGGTATTTTTTGTCATGGTCGGCATCCGGTTTGATCCTGCTGTTCTGATAGGCCTGGAGAGTTCGCTTTTTCTTTTTCTGGGACTCTTTTTAATCACCCTTTATGCTGTGAAAGTGCTCCCCTCGCTGATCTGGATCCGTCTTTTTGGAATTCGGAAAGCACTGGCCGGCGGGTTTCTGATCTCTTCCAGGCTGAGCCTCATCATCGCCGCTTCTGCCATCGGGCTGCAGATGGGTTTGATTTCGACTGAGATCAATGCAGCGGTGATCCTGATGGCCATCATCACCTGTATCGTATCGCCTATCCTGTTTAACCTGATAAGTCCGAAAGCCCTGATGCCGGCCGACAAGCTGATTATCGTCGGTGGCAGCAGTTCAGCTGTACTGCTGGCCAGAAGATTCAAGATGCACAACCGCGAAACCGTCATCATCGAGAAAGATCAGAAGAGATTCCTCGATATTGAGGAGAAAGGGCTTCATGCGTTTCATGGCGATGGCAAAGATCCGGAAGCATACGTAAAACTGAAACTCATTCCGGCCAATTATATCATCGTACTCACTGAATCGGAAGAGGAGAATCTTCGGATTTGCGAATTGCTTCGGAATCATTTTGCCCATAACAGGATCATCGCTGTAGCGCCTTCCCGTTCGATTGAGCAGGTATACAACCGAATGGGGGTGGAGACGATTGACCTGCTCAGAACTGTTGTGACAACCATTGAAAACCTCATTCTTCGGCCCACTACCTACCATACCCTGGTGGAGACCTTTGAAAGTTTCAGTGTGGAGGAGATCGAGATACGCTCTCCTTCCTGTGATGGGCGTCAAGTGAAGGAGATCCCGTTTCATCATGATGCATCCCTGATGCTTGTCAAGCGCAAAAACAATATCTATGTCCCCCACGGTGAGACCCAGCTACGTTTGGGCGATACCGTGATTGCCCTGGGCACTGAGTCGGCCCTGGATCAGATGCGGGAGCAGTTGGGGGGGTGAGATTGCTTCGTCGCTACTTCACCACCTCGACCTTCCCAAACCCAACCTTCTCCAGCGGTTTCAGTTGTGTTTTGGCATCACCACCAATGACATAGTACATCCGTTCGGGAACAATGTACTTGTCGGCCAACTCTTTGTGGCGCTCCAGTGTCATATCTTTCACGGTGGACTCTTCGTTCTTCACATAATCGAATGGAAGATTGTATTCAGCAATGTCGCTGAGCATACTGATCAGGGCACGTAGGGTCTCAAACTCCCTGGCATTGCTCTTGATCAAAGCATTCTTCGTAAAGAGCAGCTCCTCTTCCGTGATGCCGTTGCGGTATTGCTCCATCAACTCCTTGAAGATCTGAACCGACTCTTCCGTAGCTGATGAACGAACGCTGGCAGATGCCGTAAACGGGCCTGGAATCTCATTACCACGGAAGCCAGTGCGAGCTCCATAGGTATAGCCTTTCTCCTCCCTGAGCACCATGTTCACGTTTCCGGCAAAGGATCCTCCCAGTTTGTAGTTCATGACTGTAGCAGGATAAAAGTCGGGATTCGTGCGTGCCATTGCCAGGTAACCAATGTTAATAACCGACTGTTTGGCTCCCGGAACATCTACAAAATAGATCTTCGATGCAGTTAATCCCTCAGGGAGTGTATAAACAGGAAAGGAGACCTCCTTAGCCGGCCACTGGGCAGCCAGATCCTCAAGAGATTTCATGACCCTCTCTTTTGCGATGTCCCCGGCAATCAGGAAGGTGGTCACCGACGGAGAGAAATTCGCTTCGTAATAGGCTTTCAGGTCGTCAATCGTGATCGACTCAATGGTCTCTATGGTTCCCTGGCGGTTCACCGAAAAGATGTGATCCTCTCCGTACAGCAGTTTATTGAAAGCTTCACTGACCAGTGCATTTGGGCTGGCTTTCTGGCGCTTCAGGGAGTTCATGAGTCGGATCTTTGCCATGGCAAACTCCTCTTCATCCCAGCGAGGCTCCAGCAGGATCTCCTGAACCAAAGCCAATACCGAGTCGTAATTACGCACAAGGGCATTGGCAGAGATGGAGATATCGGTATTTGAGGCACTAACATTTATACGTGCTCCAAGCATGTCGATCGCCTCTTCCAACTCCTGTGGGGTCTTATTCTTCGTTCCCTCCATCATCAATTCTGCAGCAAGGTAAGCTACTCCCGATTTGTCGAGCTGATCAAGGTAATGGCCACCTTTTAGCGTAACGTTGAATTGTATCAAAGGAAGCTCGTGCTGTTCGATACCATAAACCTTAATCTCATTCGCCAGGGAACCATCCCAAACTGCAGGCAGGTTGAGCAACGGATCAGGTCCATCGACAGGCATCACTGAACGGTCAAGCGTCGTTGGGGTTCTCACAATCTCCTCTTCTTCTGTATCAGTAATCTCGACTTCGGTGGCTTCGGTAATGCTCTCTTCTACAACCCCTGACTTTACCGACTCCTCAGCTACGAGTTCAAGCTGGCCTTTTGGGACAAAGCTGGTTGCCAGGAAAGGTTTGTCTTTGATGTATTTATTGTAAACCCAGAGGATATCATCTTTTGTGACGGCTTTGGTCTTTTCAAGCTCTATCTTGTAATAGGAAGGGTCGTTGGTTTGCTCATTATAGTATGCCAATTGGAATGACTTGCCCAGGATACTGCTGATGCCATTGTAAAAACCGGTTTCTAGTCCGGCTTTGATTCGCTCTACGTCGGCTTCAGTAAATCCCTCCTCTTCGAACATGGTAAAAGCATCCCAGATTCCTTGCTCAACCTCTTTCAGGCTAACGCCATCATTGGCTGTAACCACGATATTGAAGGATCCGGCAATCTCCTGTGCACTATTGTAAGCATACTGACTCGACGATAGTTTCTTCTCTTTTTCCAACACTTTATATAGTGGGGCTTTTTTCCCTTGTGAAAGCAGTTCACCAAGGTAGCTCAGTGCATAGGAATCTTCGTTGTAATCTTCAACGGTGGGCCAGATCATCCGGAACTGGGGGGCTTTGGCAAAATTATCTTCGTGGTACACCTTGATCGTTTCCTTGAGCGTGACTGGTATAGGCTCAGGATCGGTGATATCACCTCCTCGTGGGATCTCACCGAAATATTTCTCGATCAGCTTTTTGGCTTCATCTACATCAAAATCTCCGGCCAACACAAGGGTTGCGTTGTTTGGGACATACCACTTCTGGTGAAACTCTTTTACATCTTCAATTGAAGCATTCGTGATGTCCTCCATCTCTCCGATTACAGTCCAACTGTACGGATGTCCTTTGGGATAGAGGTTGGTGGCAATCACCCAGCCTGTTTGTCCGTAAGCCTGGTTGTCAACGCTCTGCCTCTTCTCATTCTGGACTACATTCTGCTGGATACTAAATGCATTCTGTGTGACTGTGTTAATCATGTATCCCATCCGGTCTGATTCCATCCATAAGATTTTCTCAAGTGCATTCTTCGGAACAACTTCATAGTAAGTTGTTGCGTCGTTACCAGTACCGCCGTTTAGCGTACCGCCGGCATCCTGGATGATTTTAAAGAATTGGTCTTCACCTACATTCTCTGATTTCTGGAACATCATATGCTCAAACAGGTGGGCAAAGCCGGTCCGTCCTTCCACTTCCCGGTTGGATCCAACGTGAAACTGGATTGCCAGGGCTACGATCGGATCAGATCGGTCGACATGAAGGATCACATCGAGTCCGTTGGGCAGTGTGTACTTCTCATAGACGATGTTCAGATCGTCTTTTTGCGATTTACATCCAAGTAATGTAAACAGGCCAATTGCAAGGAAAAGGAGCAGGTTTCTCTTCATGGTGATAAGTTAGTTAATGAATATTCAGAATTTGTTTCTTTTTAAAAGGAGCATAAAGCTATGAAAAATTTTCAACAGATGCCAATAACTTTGTTTTAAAAGAAATTTCATAGAACTTTACACATGCAAATAAACCGATAATAAATGAAGGGGCTGTCTCAAAAGCTGAGGCAGCCTTTTTTTATGCCTTCCGGCAGTAGCTGATATTATTTTTTGCTTCTTTAGCGTACAGAATGTTAATAAGTTATTGATAAATAATTGTTCTATCTTCCTGATTATCTGCAAGATATGAGTAACTTGCAGCATGAAACAGATAAAACGTACAAACGTTAAATTCAAAGGAGGAGGAACCTCAAGTTATCACCCCAGAATGTTGCTCAAGGCGGTTGTGTTTGGCAGCAGTGAACGCCTGAAGGGAGTTCTTAAGCAGGTTTTTGGGCAGGTAGTTGAACTGTTAGTTTCCGAGGGATTGGTGAACCTTAAAGAAGTTAATACCGATGGCACCAAGATCGAATCCAAAGCAAACCGGTACACCTTCGTGTGGGGGAAATCAATTAAACTGAATAAAGAAAGAATAAAGAAGCAGTTAGAAGAACTTTGGGATTATACCCAGCAGATTGCACAGGAAGAACTTGCGGATACAAGCCCCACGACGTTCGAACAAATCGACTCTGAGAAAGTTGCTGATACGATTAAAAAAATAAACAAAGCCCTCAAAGATAAACCAGTCAGCAAGAAGGTAAACCAAAAACTAAAATATGCAGCCAAGAACTGGCCAGGAGCTCTTGATCGGTACGAAGACCAGGAAAAGATTCTTAACGGACGAAACAGTTACTCCAAGACAGATCCTGATGCAACTTTCATGCGCATGAAAGATGATCACATGCGTAATGGACAACTCAAACCAGGTTATAACCTACAAATATCCACTCAGGATCAATTTATTCTGCAATACAGCATTCACCAAAACCCGACAATAGGGTCGTTGAAGTAAATCATCACCTCAGGTTCCTCAAAGCGAAAGCCCGTGCATTATTACTCAGCGAAGAAGGGATCAGGCACCGAAAAAAACGGCCCTGGGACGTAGAGTCGGTCTTTGGGAATATAAAATACAACAAAGGCTTTACGAGATTTATGCTAACAGGATGTGATAAAGTTGAAATCGAAGCAGGTTTACTTTCCATAGCCCATAACCTTGCCAAATGGGAGTGTTAATCTCCCTGGAATTTTTACAAATAAAGAAAAACACATCAGCTGCTGCCGGAGCAACCCAGGAACGCGGGGTTTATTTCTGACTTGAAAAGTTTAGACCAAAAGCTCAAGCGTTCCAGTTGCGCAGGCGGCAGCGAAAAAAAAGAAATATCTATCGTGTTTGTGGAAATCAAAAGGGGTTGTCTCGATGTTTTGAGACAGCCCCTACAACAAAACGTATTTCGTATTTTGTGTTTCTTCCTTTGTCCTTCGTCCTTCGCCCTATCGGTTCTTCATCGTTTTTGCATTCACGATAAAGAAATAGGTCAGGAAACCGATTGCAATGGCAACCAGTTCAATTCCTATTGGAAGGAATCCGTCGCGGCCATCCTGCCAGGTGATGGTATCTGTTCGGTTGAAGATCTCAATCAGGATCAATCCCAATCCAGCCATCAGGGCAATCAGACCCCATTTCAGGTTTGGGTAGCGTGTACTCTCGCCGGAAGGGAGGGCGGGTGGATCAAGGATCCCGGCTTTTTCAAGGTGTCCTGTTTTTACAATCTTGCGTTTTAAGAGGTAATCAGTATACACTTTTATCAGGGCAAAAACACCGTAAAAAACAGTGCCGACAATAATGATGGTTCCAAGGGTTTCCATTTTTTTGTAATTTTAATGATTAAGATTTAGCAATATGTCGCAGACTGTTTTTAAAGGTTGCAAGAAATCTCATTTTTTTCGCTTTTCATATTTCGTGTTTCGTATTTCGTATTTCTTTTTGGCGTTTCTGCAACCTTTTCACCAGATTATCGACCAATAGCAAAATGGATGATGCAACGCTGATCGCGCAGGTCCAGGCAGGAAATGAACACGCAAACAGGTTTCTGATAGAAAAATACAAAAACCTGGTGTGGCACCTGGTATTGAGAATGGTAGATCAAACGGAAGATGCCGAAGACCTGTGCCAGGAGATTTTTCTCCGGGTGTTCCGGGATATAGGGAAGTTCAGGGGGGAGGCAAAGTTGTCCACCTGGATCGGAGCGATTGCCTACAATATGAGCGTTACCTATTTGCGAAAAAAAGGAAAAAATATCATGGTCCCAGTCGATGACTACCTTCCGGTGGCTTCCGGTAAGCCGGCGGTTGAATCGGCGGATGAGGCCCTTGACAAAAGCAGTATGAAAAAGATCGTACACCGTGTAATCGACTCGTTGCCTGTCCAGTATCGAACGGTGATTACCCTATTCTACCTCGAGGAACTTTCATACAAAGAAATTGAAGAGATTACCGGGATGCCTGATGGAACCATAAAAAGCTATCTGAACCGTGGCCGGCAAGCGATCCGTGAAGGAATTCTGCACCTGGTCCCTGATATGCGCCCCGAGTTATCTGCAATGAAATAAAAAAACTAATTTTGCCATCATGAATGCCGAGAACGAACATTTCAACGAACTGGAAGCCCTGATCACGGAGGCCTTGAAAGAAAAACCTGAACGGGAGCTTTCGCTCACCTTTACGGATACCTTGCTGAGGCGGGTTGAAAAGCATCTTACCTGGAGAGAGCTGATCCGTGAATTTGCTATGAAAATCGGCATCGTTGCAGGAGCATTGATCATCCTGGTGCTTTGTCTCATCTTTTCGATGCGGGAATCGACCAATCCCTTCCTTATGATGGTTCTTGACAACTGGAAGCTGATTACAGGCGTCGGGTTCCTTATCCTGTTCACCTTCTTCTCCGACCAGGTCCTTCTGAAGTTTTACACGAAGCTAAAAATCTTCCCTTGATAATGGATTTAAACTTTGCTGCAAGTGCTGCAATCTCTTAAAGCAAACACTGGTCTTATGACAACAAAATCGTTACTGAGAAGGTTTCGCATATCGAAACTGATGCCCCGCATGGCAACGCACACTGGGTCGCCGGGGACTGTCAATTATGTTGGAAGAAAACGCGAAGCCCCGGTCAAGATGCAGGTGATGGAGTACCACGATGATGACTTCTCGGAAAAAGAGATAAAAAACATCAGCGAGCTCCTCCCACTAAAAAACAGTCCGATGGTTACCTGG
>CAZXQU010000016.1:31334-52199 GCA_964642545.1 uncultured Prolixibacteraceae bacterium
CTGAAACAAGGTCTGATCTTCCTGCGGAAGTCGATCTGGCCGATGAGGGAGGTGATCAGTTCATTGCAGCATGCCGAGCACAAACTAATCACCAAGCAGGTCGGGGTTTTCCTCCGGGATGCCTATGACCATACTATCCAGGTGATCGAAACAGTGGAGACATTCAGGGATATGGCATCCGGGATGCAGGATCTTTATTTATCAACAATCAGCAATAAGATGAATGAAGTAATGAAGGTCCTTACCATTTTTGCAGCTATCTTCATCCCACTAACCTTCCTGGCAGGTGTTTATGGCATGAATTTCCATAACATTCCAGAACTGTCATGGACATGGGGTTATCCTGCCTGGTGGGGACTGGTGGTAGTGTTAGGAGGAGGAATGCTGATTTACTTCAAAAGGAAGAAGTGGATGTAAAAAAAAGGCAACCATCGCGGTTGCCCTTTCCTAACTCTCAAATTATTTATAACCAGAGATAGATCGTCCCACTGTTCTGATTGTGGTACCAATCAACTTTGTATTTCGTTGGGCATGCAGGCGGAACGACAGGCTGATTGTTGCTGTCAAATCCGTATGTAATCGTAGCTCCTTTATTTTTACTTGGGATATCAATTGTCTGAATGCCATTTACCGGGTCAAATCCACAGGAAAGTGGATAGTGAACAGGCTGTGGAACACTGATGTAAAACTGATCTCCGTTGCGGGCTAGTCCCCAGGTCACAAGGTCGGAGTATCCTCCCACCTGACCGAATCCATCAACCCCAATCGTTAACTGATCGAAGGTGCCGGTGTTAATGTTAAAGGTGCCGTTATAAAGGCAACGCCTTGCAACGTTCCAGGTACGGTTGGACCCATCATCGAAATTTACGGTCATAAAGCCATGGGTTTTATGGACAATGGTATTAATGCCAAAGCCCAGTTGTATTAGCAGGCCACCTGTAACATTTTGATGTCTCTTCACTCCATTGATGACGATGGTTTTATTGTTGTTAACGTGCGTCACCTGTAGATTGACGATCTTGATCATCACAGTAGCATTGGGCATATACCACTGGGTCCCCACATGTTTGCTTACTTCCACTTTCCCCGTCCGGTATAGGGTTTGCGGACAATTGAGTCCATCATAAGTAATGTAATAGGTAATTGTGTCGTTCACCACATTTGTAGAATCAATAGTAGCATTGCAGGGCAGCCAGTTGGTAGATTTCAGCGTGCCACCGGTCATCATGATTTCCACATCAAGATTGATGTCATCACTAATTTTCTGCAGATGATTGTCGTCCTGTGAGATTTGCTGCACAGAAGTAGATCCGTTCGGATCGGGAACAGGGTCAATGGGATCTTTCTTGCATCCTGCGAAAGTCAATGCATAAGCTGCAACCAGAATCATGCTGAGTTTAAAGAGATGGCTGGTTTTCATGGGTGTTTAGATTTGGGATTCTGGTAATAATACACTGGAAGCTTGGATTACCCTGATGCAGGCTTGAAGATTTTCTGAATCTTACAAGTATCTCTTGTTAGTCAATTGACCGGGACCATCTCCCGATCATGTCGAAAGCATCTCGGTAGCACTTTGTGCCTCATTCCACCACAAGCGACAGCTCCGTCACCGCACACACGCCGAAGTAACCAATGGCGCCCGGGCTCATGTTGGTGATGACATTAGCGTTGGCCGATGGAAACATGTTTCCCTGCCAGTTGGTTTCCATGAGAAGTTGCCTGAGAAATTCGGCATAGCCTGGAGATAGCGAATAGCGCCTTTCGGTGATAATGCTTCCGGCGGGGAAAGATGTTTGCTCAACGATGGGGGCAAATATCTGACTGACATCAATGGTAGGGAGGGTGTAAAAAAGGAGTCGGGCCCTGCAGGCAGCGGGATCAAGTGTGTCAAAGCCGGAAAGAGATGACCAGTCGACATGCACTTCCCACATCGCCGGTACATCCACGCTAAAAGCAGAAGCCACCCAGTTGATATGATAGAGATCATCCCCCTCATTTTTTTTATATGTGAGCTCATTGAAAAGTTTTCCCGGAGCCATGGAGGCCTGTGCCGAATAGTTTTTATCCTCCCAGATGATCTGAAGAGAGTATCCGCTGTTCAAGGTGGCAGCAAAAAAGGAGTCGGTAAGATAATGCCCGGGATGTATGGAATCTTCCGTTAGGAACCATAAGGAATCAGCGGTAGCAATCAAAACTGTTGCTCCTGTTACTGGTTCCGGCATTGCATTAAGTACTGTTACCGGAAGGTTTAGCGTGATGGTTTGGACTCGTTGCTCGTCTGTGAGGGTCGCATCCACCACAATAAGTCCGGATGGTTGATCTGGAATGGTCCAGTCTGTCTGCTTCACGCATCCGGCAAGCAACATTATCAGGGCGATATATAGGATGGTGTTCTTCATCAAAATTTAAACTGGTAGTTAATGGATGGGATGATCCCGGCAACCGAGATCATTGTGGGGACAAGCTCGTAATCTCCTTCCAGATTTGAAGGAACAACAAAATTTCCCTGATCATCCTGGTATTTATTGAAACTCACAGAGAAGGGATTTGCCCTTCCATAGGCATTGTATAACGTTACAGACAGCGTATGGCGAAACTGGCTCTCTGGTTTGTTCAGCCTGTAAACCACCGAGAGGTCAAGTCGGTGGTAGTTGGGGAGCCTGTCGTTGTTCTTCTCACCGTAAAGAGGAACCTCATACCCGTTAAATTCATAGAATCCAATAGGAGAAGTGATTGGATTACCAGTCATAAACACCCAGTTCGCGGAGAATGACCACCGCTTGCGGGTATCATAGGAAACGAATATACTTAAGTTGTGTGGACTGTCAAAACTGGCAGGATACGGATCTCCGCCATTCACTCCCTGAGTTTCCGTCATGGCACGCGACCAGGTGTAACCAACCCAACCACTTAACTTCCCGGCAGGTTTTTGCAGCAGCATTTCCAGCCCATATGACCACGCTTTTCCGAACCTTAGCTCGCCCTCTAGCAATGGGTTATAGAGTAGGTTTGCATGGTCGGTATAATCAATATGATTTCGGAAATTTTTATAAAAGGCTTCTGCCGAAAAGAAAAAGGTGGAGGAGGCAAACTTCAGAAAGTAGCCCATTGTGACCTGGTCGGTCTTCAGAGGCTGTATATTCGGTCCTGCAGGAACCCAAACTTCGAGCGAAGTGAATGGTCCTGTCGCATTAGATAATAGCTGCATGAATTGAGTGGTTCGGCTGTAGCTGGCCTTGAGGGAAGAGACTTTGTTCAGGGCAAATCCAATTGATAATCTCGGTTCCGGGCTGAAAAATATATCGTAAGAGATATTCTTCCCAACCGTCACTGTATCGATCACGGTATAATTGGGATCAAAGAAATAGACAGAAGTGGGTCCGAAATTTTGCCATACTGGCAGCCGGATTCCATAGTTTAACGAAAAACGATTTCCAATTTTTTGTTCATTACTGAGGTACAAGAGATACTCCATGGATGTATATTTCGGCACCTCACGAATTTCAAGCTGCTCCTCCTCTCCCTGCTGGGTGATATTTCCCGGATTGGATTGGTAGCGGCTTATCGCAAATCCCGCACGAAGGGTGTTTGCCGGATTCAGAAACCATGTAATATCACTTTTCAGTGTAAGATTACCAATGGAAGATTGCCAGTAACTCTTTCGGTCGGACGAAAGGTACAGAGAGTAATCATAGCTGCTGTAGTTGAGGGTGGTGTTGGAAAAGAGTTTCGGGTTGAAGAGGTGGTTCCACCGAAGTGTTGCAGCAAGATTATCCCAACTGATCCCATACGTCTGGTAAACGGAATTAGTAAACCGGTTGAACTGGTCCCGACCTGTAAAAAAGGTAAGGAAAATCCTGTCCTTCCGGGTTGGTTTCACATTGATTTTTGCATTGATATCAAAGAAATAGAGGTCGAACGATCCGGAATTATCCACCAGGTAGTTGAGCCAGTTGAGGGTGGAGAGGCGTCCTGAAACAATGAAGGAGGCTTTATCCTTGACAATGGGTCCTTCAAGAGTGAGGGAGGAGGCATATGGGCCGATGTTTCCACCAAAACTGATGCGTTTCATGTTTCCCTCCCGCGCTGTAATGTTTATCACGGAAGAGGCTCTACCTCCATACCTTGCAGGAAAATCCCCTTTATAGATTTCCATGTCGTTTACGGCATCCGGGGCTAACACCGAATAAAATCCAAAAAGGTGGGAAGGATTGTAGATAGGGGCTTCGTCGATCATCAACAGATTCTGGTCATTGTTCCCTCCCCTGACATAATAGAGTGATGAGCCGTCTCCAAATGATCTGATACCTGGCAAAAGTTGCAATGCCTTTAGTACATCCACATCTCCTGCAAAACCGGGAAGTCTATCCAGGGTAGCACCTGAGAAGTTGAAATCGCCGGGCTGGTTCACAGCAGGAAGCTGTTCGTTATCCCTGGCACTGATCACCACCTCGCGCATCCCAAAGCTTACCTCCCGTAAGTCAGGAGAGATCAGGGTATCTTTTACTAAATTCAATAAATAGGTCTCCCCCCTGAAACCCAGGTAAGAAAATTCAATTTCGGCAACTCCCTCCGGTAAGGAGAGGGAGTAAAATCCATATTCGTTCGAGGTGGTTCCCTTAACCAGCTTCTTAACCATCACATTGGCCCCGATCAAGGCTTCACCGGTAAGGCTGTCGTATACGTACCCGCTGATGGCATGTACCGGAATAGCTCGACTCAGTGTGGGATTTTCAGCCTGACGTTCGGTAATTCGAAGTTTCAGAACAACCTGGTTCTCTACTTCCAGCCAATCGATACCACGACTCCCAAGAATCTCGTTCAAAACATCCTTCACAGATTTATTCGTGCATTTGAAGGATATCTCCTGATTGGTAGAAATAATTTGTGAGCTGTATGAGAATTGAATGTCTCCCTTTTCAGAAATTTGCCGAAGCACCTCACCTAACGGAGTATTTTCTACATCCATGGAGATCTTTTGGTCGAGATTCTGGCCAAAACCACAGAGGGAAAACATGAAAACTATGAGGAGGGTAGTGAGGCACCACGAAGCTGCCTTGTGCCGAAGGGTCAATCTATGCTTGCTACTTAGTTGCATCCTCTCCCGTAAAGGATGATTCCGGATGACGTTGTTTCGGCCTGAAGATCCATTGTAACCTGGATCACACTTAGTACCGACTCCAACGACTGCTGGTTGAAAGAGGCGGTAAGGCGACAGGATGTCAGAGTTTCGTTTGCCAGTGAGATGTTGGCCTGATAAACCTTATTCAGGGTTTTAATGATCATATCCAGCCTGTCATCGAGGAAAATCAGGTGATAGGTTTTCCAGGCCAGGAAGTTTGGATCTTCATTTGGTGAAACAATAATCCTCTGGTTTGACTGGATCAGTTCGGCTTTCTCTCCCGGGATGATCGTTTTCCCTGTCGACCGGGCCTCATCAAAATAGACTGCAACGCTACCATCGACCAGAACGACCCCCATATCTCCTGCATCCTGCTCGGCATGAGCATAGAATGAGGTACCCAGCACTTCGAGCCTGGAGTTTCCACAGCTGATCATGAAGGGCAAAAGGGAATCTCTGTTCACCTCAAAATAACCCTCCCCGTTGAGGAAAACATCCCTGTTTGTTTTTCCGTAATCCTCTGTATAGGTAAGTGATGAATAGGCATTCAGAGATATCATCGAACCATCGGGGAGTAAGGCCTCAAGAATCTCGTTGGAAGCCGAAAGCCGAATCACCTCTGATGTTGTAAAATAGCGGTAGCCCACCCATATAGGGATCAGAAGCACCAGTGCAATAGCTGCAATGAGCGAAGCCCTGATCATGATCACCTGCCAAGGGAGTCTGTTGCTCTCAATTTGTATGACTTTTGGTTCCCGGCTGGTTGTTGGTTGCCTGTTGCCGATTGTTGGTTGTGGGATTCCAGATCGCGAATCTCGAATCCCGAATCTCGAATCCTTTTGCCCTGTACTTTGCGCTCTTCGCTCTTTGCCCGGGGCCCCAAGTCCTGTCAATTTGGGCAAGAGTAACTCCCACTCCTTAGCCGGGTCTACTTGTTGCTCAACCTGATCGGCAGCAACGCCCTTCCAGGTTTTCCTGAATTCGTCGAAAAGAGATGCATGATCGGGGCTGGACCGAATCCATTCCGAAAGGGCTGAAATCTCTTCCGGGAAAGCCTCTCCTGAAAGGTACCGGGTGATTAAATCGGGGTAATATGTGTCGTTTATGCTCATTTATCCGTTCATTATACACTTAACTTGGAGGATACCCTGATCCCAGGTAATCCTTCAGCCGAATTCGGAGATGTTGCAGCGCTTTCGACATTTGAGTCTCCACAGTCTTTACTGATATCTCGAGTTTATCGGCAATCGCCTGGTACTTCAGGTGTTCGTTACGGCTTAGCAGAAAAACTTCCCTGCATTTCTCCGGCAACTCCGAAATAGCATACTGGATTCGATCCTGCAACTCTCTCTCCACCAACCTGTCGGTTTGCTCGTAAGATGCCAGCGGAAAGAGGTTTTCCTGAGCAAGCAAGCGTGTGTCGAACTTCTTATTGTCGCGTAGGTAATTCAGGGAGCGGTTTCTGACAGTAGTTGAAAGGTAGGTCTTTACAGGACGTGATAGATCGATCTGTGCCCGCTTATCCCACATTCCGATGAAGGCCTCCTGGACAATCTCCCTGGCTGCTTCATAATCCTTAACATATTGAATAGCAAAAAGAACGAGTCCTTTGAACTCATCTCTGAACAGGCGTTCAAATGTGGTTTTATCTAAGGTATTCCCCATCCCTGGATGGATCCTGATTGAATTGTAAAGATAGTAATTTACTGTTTGTCGTACTGCTGCATCTCGTCGATCACAAATTCCAGTGAAATGCCTGCTTTGGCAAACATCTCCTCCGAGTCGCGGCCGTCGTGGTATTTACGCTGACATACCACCCGAACGATCCCGCAATTGATGATCAACATGGCACAGGTACGGCAGGGTGTCATCCGGCAATAGAGAGTAGCTCCTTCCAGGGGAATCCCAAGCCTGGCAGCCTGGCAGATGGCATTTTGTTCGGCATGAACGGTACGCATGCAGTGCTGGGAAACGCGGCCATCTTCGTGGGTAACCTGTTTCAGCAGGTGGCCTATTTCATCACAGTGTGGCAATCCTCTCGGACTTCCAACATATCCTGTCACAAGAATCTGCTTGTCGCGGGCTATTACGCACCCGCTCCTGCCCCGGTCGCATGTAGCTCTATTGGCAACGGTATTGGCAACTTCCATGAAATATTCGTCCCAGGAAGGACGTATGTAAGATTCCTCAGTCATAATAAGCTATTTTGAAAAAATGTGTCAATCCGTATTAATCAGTATCATCAGTGTTCAATATTTTTAATCTTTTCAACACTGTATCAACCTCCTGATAAAGTTTTTCCATAGTACCGTTATTCAAAAATACAACATCTGCTTCACTGATGCATGCCTGGAGGTTTTGTACCCCGGGGTTCGATGAGACAGATTCCCGCTTTTCATTCTCCACGAAGGTTTTATAACTAACCGAATCCGTTACCGATTTACGTAGCTGAATCCGGTCAAACCGGAGTTTCGGGTCGGCATCAACTGCAAAGAGATAAAAATCTCCCTTTTTTCGCAGGGCGTCAATCTCTCCGGTGGTACGGATACTTTCAATGATGCCGTTTTGTCCAGATTTTTTGGCCTCTTCAAACAGTTGATCCGTAACATAAGCGGGACCATACTCGGCCCTGAGCTCGTTAGCAAGGTTAAACATGCTGTCGCGGTTTTCGGGCAAACCCAGTTCTCGGATCTTTTCGAGCAAGAAACCTCTGACAGAGAAATGGGAGAATCCTTTTTCTATTGTGAGGTAGTCAACGATTGTTCCCTTCCCGGCGCCAAGAGTTCCAGTTATTCCAATAATTATCATATTTTCCCTTTTTTGAGGCGGTCAATCCATTTCTCCGCTTCAACAGGAACAAATGCCTCCATCCGGTCGATCAACCTTTCCGGATCAGTATCTGAAATCAGGAGTTCCCTGTGTTCGGGACGTAAGAAACCCTCCTTTACTGCTTTGTCAAGCTGCTCGAGAAGTGGATCAAAATATCCGTTAACATTCAGGATACCCACCGGTTTCTGTAATAATTTCAATTGGTTAAAAGAGAGCATCTCAAAGATTTCGTCAAATGTGCCATATCCCCCAGGCATCGTTATAAATCCATCAGATAATTCGGCCATCAGTGCTTTCCTCTCCTGCATCCCTGAAACGATATGCATTTTAGTCAGTCTTTCGTGTGCCACTTCCCTGTCGGCCAGGCTCTTCGGCATCACGCCAATAACAACTCCTCCGGCTTCAAGAATCTTATCAGCAGCCACTTTCATCAAACCGATATTCGCCCCACCGTAAACCAGGTTAATCCTGCGTTTTAATAAGACAGAGGCAAGGTTGATGGCAGCCTCACTATAAACAGATGTTGAACCGGCCGCGGAACCGCAAAAGAGACAGATGGTTTGTAAGGAAGTCATTGGATTACCGGTTTATCTGTTTGATCATCTCGTAAAATATCCTGATACCGGGTTCGATGATCTCATCGGGGAAATCATAATGAGGGGTATGCAGGTCGGAATGATGCTCCCCTGATCCCAGTCCAAAGATAGCACCGGGAAATTTTGCCGTAAACTCACCAAAATCTTCCGACCAACGGAAAGGTTCTGTCCTTTCCACAATGGGAAGATCCAGTTTTCTGGCAGCTGTCCGTATCATGGTGACGGCTTCGGGGGCGTTGACTGTTGCACTGAAGGGCTCATGCCAGTGGATAATCGTATCCAGCATATACCGGATGCCGATCTCCCGGATCATGGGGATTATTTCGGCCTTGATCTTCTCGATGTCCAGGTTTCGTTCTGATCTCATTGTAGCTGCCAGTTCGGCCTGTCCTGGTGATGTTCCAAAGACAAAATGTCCCAAGCGACAGTATGTGATCGTTAGAATGGTATTTTTATGCAGACCGGGGATAATCACGGGAAGTTCCTGAAGGGTTCCAAGTAACTCCTGGAGAGCTGGCAGGGGTGAGATGCCATGTTCGGGGAAGGCCGCGTGTGACGATTCTCCTTTGATCCTGGTAAAGATCCCCAATGATGCATAGGCGAAGGGACCATTTTTAACAATGATCGATCCGACAGGAAAGCCCGGGAGGTTATGTAGTGCAAAAATATAATCGGGGACAATCCCTTTGAACTTGGGATCGTTTAACACAGCTTTTGCCCCTTTGCCAGTCTCTTCCGCAGGCTGGAAGAGAAGCACTACCCGTCCGCTCTTTGGCCGGTTCTTATGAAGCATAGCAGCCACTCCACAAAGGATCGCCATATGACCGTCGTGACCACATTTGTGAGACAGATCCTTATTTAAGGACCGGTGCGGAATCTCAATCACTTCATCGAGAGGCAAAGCATCCAGTTCAGCCCTAAGCATCAGCGTTTTTCCATCCTTGGCGCCTTCGAAGACCAAGGCAAAACCGTTTCCACCCAGCTTCTCTATCACAAAATCAGGCTTGAAATCAGCACAAAACTCCTGGATCCTTGCAGCTGTCTTCTTTTCCCTGCCCGAATATTCAGGGTATTGGTGGAGCTCTTTTCTAAGATCCTGGATTGTATTGAGATATGAAATCGGAAGATTCGCCATAATAGATAAAACTATACCTTTGTCTTGTAAACAGACCGTAAAAGTAGGCATTAATCGAGAAACTATAGCATCTGTCATGAACTTGCTTTATCCAATGAAATTTACCCCTGTCTTCAAAGACAAGGTATGGGGTGGTCAAAAAATCCGGACAGAATTAGGGTTCGACTTCTCCCCTCTTCCCAACTGTGGTGAAGCCTGGGTATTATCGGGAGTCGCCGGTTCCCAAACGGTAGTTTCCAACGGATTCCTGCAAGGAAATGAGCTGAATGACCTGGTTGAAATATACATGGACGATCTTGTTGGCGAGAAAGCGTTTGAGCAATTTCCCGATAAGTTTCCGATCCTTGTCAAGTTTATTGACTCCAACGACTGGTTGTCCATCCAGGTCCATCCGGATGATGTTCTGGCAACGAAACGGAAGATTGGTAACGGAAAAACCGAGATGTGGTATATCCTGGATGCAGACAAAGATGCCGAACTTATCAGCGGTTTCAACAAGACTGTGAATCAGAAGATCTACCTGGATCACCTGGATCAAAAACGGTTGAAGGAGATTTTGAATGTGGAAGCAGTTCAGAGAGGAGATGTTTTTTATATCCCAGCCGGGAGAATTCATGCATTGGGGCCCGGTGTTCTACTGGTAGAAATCCAGCAAACTTCCGATACAACATACAGGATTTATGACTGGGACCGGGTTGATCGTGAAGGAAAGTCGCGGGATCTCCACACTGATTTGGCGCTTGAAGCGATCGACTTCTCCGTTCAGGGCTCCTACTCTACTTCCTATGCTAAACTGAAGAATCAATCCGTCAACCTGGTGGAGTGCCCGGCATTTACGACCAACCTTATGGAGTTAGACCATGGGATTGAAAAACAGCTTGAGTACATCGATTCATTTATCATCTATCTCTGCACCGAGGGTGAGTGCAGCATTCAATACCTGCAAGGGATGGAGATAATTAAAAAAGGTGAAGTTATCCTGATCCCTGCCACGATGGATCATCTCTTCCTGGTTCCGAAACCAAAATCAACCCTTCTCGAGATTTTTTTAATATAATCGTTATCTTTGTACCCTTTTAATCTTACTGATAACCAACTATGAAACGAATCATTACCACACTTTTTGGACTTCTTTTTTTCGTTCTGACAGGGATGACACAGGAACCTGTTTCCGAAGGCTACAATAAGATCCCTTCTGTCGACATCAAAGATCTTCAGGGAAATCCTTATAATACCAGCAGCATCAGCAATGATGGAAAACCTATTATTCTTTGCTTCTGGGCTACCTGGTGTAAGCCCTGCATCAAAGAGCTTACAGCCATTGCCTATGTATATGACGATTGGGTAGAAGAAACCGGAGTAAAATTGATCGCGGTCTCCATTGATAATTCCCGCTCGAGTGCTGTCGTTGAACCAACGGTAAACGGTAAGGGATGGGAATATGAAGTGCTTCGGGATCCTAATGAAGACTTCAAGCGGGCCATGAATGTTGGATTGCCTCCACACACTTTTATTATTGATGGAAGCGGAAATATCGTCTGGCAACATTCTTCTTACACTGAAGGGAACGAACTCGAACTGATTAAACTGGTTAGAAAGTTAAATGCCGGTGAAACAATCGAGGAATAATCTAGTAGAAACCAAATACCGAGTCGATTTATGAAAAGAGAGGCCATTGTAAAAGGGCTAATCATTGCATTGTTTTCCTTTCCCATAATCTCTTTTGGGCAGGGATTTCTGGAAAACAGTCAGATCAGCGGAAGTTTTCAGAGTGATGCGGTTTACTACCTGACCGACAGCCAGCTTGGCATCACAGACTCTACCCTCGACGGAAAATATTTCCGGGTACAGGGTTTTGCCGAAGTAAACTACTCCTTTAAAAACTTTTCGGCTGGCATGCGATTTGAGGCTTACCTACCTCCGCTTCTGGGATATGACCAAGAGTATCAGGGATTAGGAGTTCCTTACTGGTACGTCAAATACAAAAACAAATTAATTGAGGTGACAGCGGGTAATTTTTACGAACAGTTTGGGGATGGGATGATTTTTCGGACCTACCAGGACTGGACCCTGGGTTATGATAACTCCATGCGCGGATTGCGGGTGAAACTGACTCCTTTCAGTGGAGTAGCCTTGACAGGGGTTATTGGAGTTCAACGTAACTACTGGGTTCCATTCAAAGAGAATAACAGGGGTATTGTTAAAGGGGTTGATGCCGATTTTTATCTGAATGATATGATTTCCAGCCTCTCTTCATCCAAATTCAAGTTGAGTTTCGGAGGAAGTTTCGTTAGTGATTATCAGAAAGGCAAATCGATGGAGATAGTTATCCCCCCGAAAATTTATGAACTGAACCTCCCGGAGAATGTAGCCACATATGGCGGACGTATCAACCTGAATTACAGTGGGTTAAACTTCTATTCGGAATATGCCCATAAGATCAATGACCCCTCAGCCATGAATCACTATATTTATAAAAATGGAGATAGCTGGTTGATCACAGCCTCATATTCCCGGAAAAATTTCGGACTTACAGCCAAGACCAAATGGATTGATAACATGAGTTACAAATCCGACCGCTCTGTTACAAGCAATGCGTTGGATATCAATTACCTCCCTTCAATCACCAAAGAACACACCTACTTCCTTGCAGCCATGTACCCTTGTGCTACCCAGCCAACCGGTGAGGTTGGAGGATCGGCCGAAATGATTTTCTCTTTGCCCAAGAATTCAAAACTGGGTGGTAAATATGGGATGAGCTTTGCGCTAAACTTTTCCCAGGTGAACAACATCAAACGTTCACAAATCAATGATACAACAGCTATTAATACACCTGGAACACTTGGATATAAATCGACCCCTTTTGCTGTGGACTGGAAAGACGTTTTCTACCAGGATGTCAACATTGAAGTGACCAAGAAGTTCAGCAAAAAATGGAAAGGGATCTTTGCCTACTATTATCAGACGTATAATAAAGACGTGATCGAAGGCCACCTGGATGAATATGGAACCATCTATTCCAACATCGGTGTGGTTGACCTCACATGGAACGTTACTACCAAATATTCCCTTCGTGGAGAGCTGCAGGGGTTATGGACAAAACAGGATAAAGGGAACTGGCTGGCCGGAATGCTTGAACTGACGATTGCCCCAAAATGGTTTTTCTCTGTCAGCGATCAGTGGAACATAGGGAATCCTGTTTCAAATCTTAAATTACATTATTACAATGTATCTGCCGGGTTTATCTACAATACAACCCGCATAGCCCTTTCATATGGCCGTCAGCGTGAAGGCATCGTATGTGTGGGAGGTGTATGCCGGTATGTACCCGAATCGACTGGGCTTACGTTGTCGATTAATAGTAGTTTCTGATGCGAAATTAGGAAATTAGGAAATTAAGAAATTAAGAAATTAAGAAAATAAGAAAATAAGAAAATAAGAGAATATGAAATTCCGGGTTTTATATTTAATGATAGCGCTGGCAGGTACGCTGATTGTTTCCTGTGATAAGCTGGAACAGCCTTATGCCAAGGAAAAAGAGATAACCATTGATACCAACAAGCGCAAGATTCTCCTGGAAGATTATACTGGGATGAAGTGTGTTAACTGTCCGGCCGCAACAGCAGGTGCTGAAGCCCTGGTTGAACAATACAAGGGACAAGTGGTTTTAATGACCGTTCACGCTGGGTATTTTTCGAAACCTGATGCATCAGGTCCTTATACAACTGACTACAGGGTTGCAGAGGGGGTTAACTGGTTCGACGATTTTATGTTGATCTCCAATCCGATGGGAATGGTCAACAGGGCTCCTTACAACGGGAAGCAGGCAATTGGGGCTGGCTCTTGGGCCGAAGCAATAGGTATTATTGCCCTGCAGAATGAGGTAGCGTCAATTAATATCCAAACAAATTATACCACTTCAAGCCGTCATCACATTACAACCACAATTGAGACCAAGTTCTTTGAAGAGCTTGCAGGCGCCTATAACCTCACTGTATGTATCCTGGAAGACAGCATCATCGGATGGCAGAAAAACAACGATCCACTCGTTGGCCCGGTACCCGATATTGAGAACTATGTTTTCAACGACATGTTAAGAACTGTTCTTAACGGAACATACGGTGAACAGGTTACAAACGTTGTCGATACTTCCCACACCTACTCCAATGAATATCTTTATACTATTACTGAAAGCTGGAATCCTGCCCATCTCTCTTTGGTCGCATTTGTTTTCAACAGTGAAACCAAAGAGATCATCCAGGTAACGAAGCAGCATTTGGTGGAGAATTAACAGGTCCGCCAATTATTTATTAACGACGATCTTCCCGGTCCAGGTTCCATTTTGCCCCTGAACAGTCATAATGTAGATTCCGTTCGGTACTGCCGGGAGTGAGATTGTCTTGTCGAGTTTGTTGTATACTGATACAGCATCTTCTGTGTAAACAACCGTTCCCATTGTATTGAAGATCTTCAGGTTTAATTGATCCTCTTTTGCAACATCCATCCGCAGGATAAATGTCCCGTTATTCGGGTTGGGCATAAGGATACACTGAAGGGACCCATTGCCCTTAGAGAGCCCGGTAGCGTAGTCAACCAAGATGTAATCCGTCTTAGTGCTTGTATTTGTGTTGCTTCCATCACTTACAGTAAGAGTCACATCGTAGGTTCCTGGAGTATCATAAAATACAACAGGGTTAGCTTCGGCAGAAGTTGTAGGTGTGCCGCCAGGGAAGGTCCAGTCATAAGATATTACACCTCCGTTAGAGAAGTCGTAGAAGTTTACGCTCTCTCCGATGCTGATGCTCGTTGGATAGCCTGCAAAATTGGCAGCTAGCGCCGGGATATCAATTCCAAAGAAAGTCAGGTACTCCACCATAAGGTTCTGTTTGGTAGAGGGGAGATCTCCATCGGCCAGCCCTCCGAACTCAAACGATTTGCCGATGGTTTTGAAGGTTCCTCCATCGTATGCAACAGCATTACAATAGGATGGATTTTGGTTTTTAAATATCATAAAACCCGTCCCTTCATTGACAATCCGGTCAATATATTTATTGTCACCACCATAGCTGAACGACATTCCATTGGTAAATGTACCGTTTTGTCCCTGGATTGTTCCAAGGTCACTATTTCCATCAACAGTACCCAGGATGTGAAAATAAGGATGCACAGGTGTTTGCGGATCGAATTTCCAGGTATCACCTCCCTCCATGTATGCCATTCCTCCGGCATCCAGAAAATTCTTCATCCGTGTTCCCTCTGTACTGGTTAATGGATGTTTGTCGGGATAGATTCCCAGACAAACAAAGATTGAGCTATAATCTGTCATATCTTCCGGTACCGATTGGACATAATCAGTCATAAGACCCAGGTCTGAAGCTGCTTCAACGATTGATGTCCCCGAATTCAGGTTTCCATCCAGGTCAATCACCAGAACAGGTGTTTTCCCAATGACCAGGTCGAAGGTGATAACTTTTGTCAGCCCACGATCTGCGGTGATCTCCATCATAAACGAACCCAACTGTCCCTCGGGTGCAGTTGGGTCAACTGTGACTCCATAGATTTGTGAACTTGTATCCCCGGCTGCCAGATCACCAAAATTCTTGGAATCGGAAACAACTGTCACATAGGGACTGATGGAAATGAGTTCGCCAGCTACATTGAATGCTTCAGAGGAACCATAATTGATCAGGGTTATATTGAGATCAACCGCTTCTCCTGGATCCATTCTTCCGTTATTATTTCCACTGGGATCCAGCACAACGTATTTATTCAGTGTCAGATTCGGAGCATGAGCGAGGATGCTGAATTTGGAAGTCCAGCTATCCGATCCATCAATACCTGTCATCTCAAACTCGATGCTGGTTCCATCGGAGATGTTGCTTGACACATGGAAGTAATAACCATCCGGCATCTCTTTTATCTCACCAGGAATTACAATGCCATAATCTTCTGTATTATCCGTTAGATTGACATATGTGTCGGCTGTTGTCAACCCAATGACAAGGTCTGAAGTGGCTTCCACTCCCAAATTCTTGACAGCAACTCCAAGGTAAATATCCTCTCCGTAATCGACCAACTGGTCGTTGTTCCAGGCCTGATCATTGACCGTGTTGCTTATGTATTGAATGTATGGGCCATTGGGTGCGATGATCTGAATATCTGCTATGTAGGGGACATAATTATATGCTGTTACAACCAGTCTAACGGTATCGGTTGGATTGGGTAGTGCAGGAAAAGTCAGTACGATGTTTCCCCCTGAAACAATTCCTGTAGCAAGAATTTCACCGTTCATCGAAGCCGTGGCACGAGCTCCATCAACATTGCAGGAGACAGAGAGACTGGTAGAACCAACGAATAGTGTTGGATCGTGAGTAACTGTCATAGCTGCCGGGTTATCTGTGCGAACGAAGATGGTTGGATCACCAAAAACAACCCAAGTATCTGTCATATCATATCCTCCGGAACCATATGTATCGTTCATTTTAAAGCATCCATTGATGGAGAGGCCGGAAAAGGTTCGTTTGATATTACTTGAGTATGTTTCAACAAGGATATCTACCATTTCATCTTGCCCCTCCATAGGTGGATTCCAGCTCTGGTTGATAGTAGCGCCAAAGAAGGCAATGGCTCCTGAAGGTTCTCCGTTGCTTGTTGCCCTCAGCCATGCCTCAGCAAAACAGGTGCCGCTCATAAAATTACCGTTCACGCAGGCAACCGACCAAACAAAAGGTAGTTTATCCTTGTTGGTAAGGCTGTTGACGCTGTTGTTGTTAAATCCGGAAGTTCCCCATGAGGTTGTACTTCCGTGTCCACAGTAAAGAATGAGGGACGCACCTTCGTTCACATCGGCTGCAACCTGTGAAGAGGATGGATTGCCAGCGGCATCATTACCACCCTGCGACCCGTCGAAGAGTTCGTAATTCCAGGTATAGTTATACCCCAGGCAGTCATCCTGCATATTCCGGATATGCTGGTAGTCATATTCCCCATCATCACCGGGACCCTGATCTGATCCAATGCCGATGACACTGGTATACCAATCATCAGTAAGCAACTGGGGGTCCATTTCGTAATTCAGGGTACGCGTTACCTGTGTCTCAACCTGCGCTACCTGCTCGGCAGAGAAACGGCCAACGAGGAGTTCCTGGTAGTGGTCGCTACCCGTGATATAACCATAAGCATTATCGGATGGGCCCCCGAGTCCTCCGCCTGTGTTTGTTGGGACCTGGGCGGCATCACCTACCAGCACAACAAACGATAATCCGTTTGTATTATAGTAATCTGTGATATAGGTTTTAATAGCAGCTGCTGTGGTTCCAATGGTGGATACATCTACCATCTCAACGGGAAATCCGATGGATGTTTTCCAGTCAACATAAGGCTGCATGGCATCCATGAATGCTCCATGACAGATGATTAACAGGTTACCGTATTCTTCTACCGAAGTGTATGTGATGGCATCGAAATTCTGAAACTCATTGGAATAGATTTGAGCCCACTCCCCTTCGATTTTTATTTCACTATTTGTTCTGATCAACTGATTTGATCCGGTTTCATTCTCTTTTATCAACTCTACCGTAACCTCATGGTAAACACGTAAAACCTTTGTCACCGGATTGTACTGGAAAGGAGAAACCAGAACTGTTTGTCCACGAAGATCCCTTACGATAAAAGGTTCACGGGTTGAGACAAGACTTCCCGGATAAAATCTGTCGGCAGTGTAAGCGCTTCCATAGGTATATGGGACCGTTGCCGGATCGACTGTACGAAGCAGGTTTCCTTTGGATGGCGCGATTTCGATGTTTGGGAAGTCAGTAAAACTAGAACCAATCACCCGGGCTGTCATACCTCCAAGGTCGGGAATGATCAGGGTTGAAGTGAGCTTCTGAAGATCCGGTGCGCCAGCTTCCATCAGAGGTGTCCCCTCTTTAACAGTTGGAATAAACGCTATTCCCCTGGAAGTCTCCACCTGGTTCAGGTAAAATCCACCCAGTGTGAAGGTAACTGTCGACTGATCAATGGTTGAGTTAACAACTGTAATTTTAGCAGGCACAGGTTTGCCAGAGTTTATCTCAACCCAGTTTGTACTCATACCGGCGATACTGATCGCCAGCAAAAGAATAATTGAAAAAATGTTTCTCATGTTGGTTTTTATTCTGGTTTCTATTTTCAATTGATATTATCTTGTTAAAATTACTTTCCGAACAATAACATATGAATCTGTCTGGATCTGGCAGTAATAGATGCCTGGATTCATATTACCGCTCTCCAGCACCAGGTTGTACTTCCCTGACTGAAGCATGCTTTGTTCCTCTACAATCCGAATTACCCTGCCAAAGGCATCAGTAAGAATAATTTTTGATCCGGAGGCTTCTGGCAAAACAAACGAAATGTTAAGCTTATCGGTGAATGGATTGGGATAGACGGTAACGAATCTCTCCGCCTGAACTTGATCAATGCCAGTTAAGTAGTAAAAGATTGTATTTGAAGGTGCTGATAGGCACCCGGTAACCTGATCAGTGACAGTCACGTAATACTCACCTGACAGTGCTGGCTGATAGGTGGGCTGGTTAGCACCAGGTATGAGTTCATTGTTGTAGTACCATTGGTTGCCGTCTGTAGCACTCGACTCCAGGATGTCGCCATTCAGAAAGGCAACAGGAGCATCAGGGGCTTCAATTATCGTAACTTCCACAGGTGCCGAACTCAATGTCGAGCTTCCATCATCTATTGTAACCGTATAGGTTATATTAGCATCGGGAGAACAATAGGGGAACTGGCTTGTAGGATCATCCAGATAAGTAGTCGGTTCCCAGAGGTAAGTATATGTGCCGGTTCCTCCGGATGGAATCACAGAAAGAATGCTGGTAGATCCAAGACATATATTGGATGGAAATGCATTAGCCATCATTGATAATGGTCCTCCCGCACACTTCATATTGGCAGCCCAGCCGGCGAAATTCTCAGAGTAGTCGGAATGGAATTTAAACGTCAGTGAGCCGTCGGCAGCTGTTGATTCAATTGTGCCTGGGGAACCTGTCCCGCAGAAGGTTCCTATAACCGGGGCAGCTATGCTATTCCCGTTGTAGATTTTAAGATAATCATAGTTACAACTGGTTTGCGGCTCCACATCAAATTCTGTAAACTCTGCCTCAATGGATGCTCCTGGTGTTCCGGGATAAAAGGTCATAGTAAAATCCTCGTTGTTGCTATAATTTTGATTCGAATTGCCTGAATCATAAAATTTTGCATAACAGGAAGTTTCATTGCCATTCTGCATCAGGTAAATCGAAGCAGCACCAATCTCAAGCACGAACGTTTTCTGCGCAGCAAACTGGCTCAGGGGTCCAGCGGTTTCGCTATAATCCAAACTGACCATCGTCCCGATAGGAGTGATGCCATTGGTTATGACAGGAAATTCCACATTGGCAATCGTATTGATCGGCAGATTGCCGATCAGCGTATTGGGATTGTTCACGATGATATAGGGACTGGAAGAAGTCTGGACAGCCAGATGACCAAGGCCATTTCCAATTGAAGCATGCCCGATGTTCATAGTTTTAATAGAAAGGATGACATCTTCCCCCGGATCAAGTACGCCGTTGTCATTTCCACCAGGCGCGGGATCGAGAATGGTAATGTTTTCAACTACTAATAGCGGGGCATTCAGTTTAAGCATCAGATCAGATGACCAGCTTTCGGAGCCATCATCGAAAAGAATTTCTCCGGCAACAACATGCTGGTCAGCAACAAAATTGTTGATACTCATGGCAAATGCATTGTGACACGTGATTGTAGCTCCGGCAGCAACGGAGTCAATAACGCAGGAGTTGTTTGTTACCACAATATTGGTGTCTGTTGTAGTAAGTGTGGCAGAGATATTGTAAGCGGTCTCTATCCCGAGGTTAGTGACGTTCAGGTCAAGGGTGATGGTTTCGCTGAAGTCGGCATTGTGGTTATTGTTGCCGCCAACCGAATCATTCACAATGAATGAGGTTAAATTCAGGTAGGGTCCCGTTGCAGGAATGACCTGGATAGAGTCGATGAGAGGTTTAAAATTCTGTTTTGTGATCACGAGGCCGAGATAACCCGGATTGGTTTGTGCCGGAAATGCCAATGTAGCTAATCCTGCATCATCGGCACAAGCGCAAGCAACAAGTGTGTTCCCATTCTCAGACAGCCCGATATAGGCATAAGGTTCCGTGGTTATGTTCAGGGAGGTGGTGCCAACCAGAATCGGGTCCATATAGGTTGCGGTTAGTTGAGGCGGGATTGACATGTAGACCATCAGTGAAGGGTCTCCCATCAGGGTATAAATCTCCCAGTAATACGTTTTCATCCCGGAATTGGATTGCTGAACGGCGAGATTCCCGCCAACAACCATTTGCCCCTGTGTTACAAACCAATCGGCAATATCCTCTCCATGATCGTGGAATGTTACATCATAGGCTCCCATGTGATTGGGATTGTAGATTGGGTTAGCGGAAACTTCTTCGAATCCAACACCCCACCAATAATCTTCATCCCAATAGGTGTTATTGGTTCCACCAATGTATCCTAACGCTCCCTTGTTGGCAGCCCGTAAAACTTCCTCCCCAAAACAATTGGTGTTGAAGCGATTGCTGAGGCAACAATTGCCAACCATGAGGCAATACTTCTGATCATTCTGCAAGTTGGAAATATGGGATATTGTAAACGAGGGATCAGCCCATCCCTGCTCGCTGCAGTGAGCTGTGTAGTTGGCAAAGGTAACGCCATCGGAAACGTTCTGGCGGATATGGGCTGAATAGTTGCCTCCAGAGGGTTCGGGCTGAAGGTAGGTATGTGATAAAATTCCGTGAGCCGAATTAAAATAATTGGATGTGCCATAATTGATCTGTCCGTTTCCCCAAGTCAACTGGTGAGCAGCATCAGCCCCAGCCGACATGACCACTTCCCCCAGAAAGGATTCATCGGGTAAGAGGTACTGTTCATATTCGAGGGTCTTGTCTATTTGTGGTTGCAGCTGAGTCAGGTTATTTGCTGAAAAACGTCCATAATAGCATTCCGGAATCTTATCCCCTGTATATTCGAAATAATAGAGATCGGTAGGATGGCTTCCGGCGGTACCGGTGAAGGTTGGAACCTGGGCAACGTCGCCAACAATCAGGACAAAACTTTGAGCTTCATAACCGGTTGGGGGA
>CAZXQU010000017.1:0-51479 GCA_964642545.1 uncultured Prolixibacteraceae bacterium
ACGAAAAAGGACTGCAAAAGTATAAAGAATTAGAAAATTATCAAAGAGTTTTCTTAAATTTTAGTGATTATTATTTCCCTCGCTGTTTCTCTTTGTACTTTTTCAGCTGCCTGTGCAGCACATCGGAGGCCAAAGATATAGCCTCCTCAAATGTCTTTGCCTCCTTTATCACAAACAAGTCGTTCCCTTTCACCATCAATCTGATCTCTGCAATTTTATTTTCAGGAATGTCAGTGTTATCCACCTTCAGTTTAATCTCCGCGCCGATAACACCATCAAAGACAGATGGTAATTTCTCCAGCTTCTCTTTCACAAAAGTTTCCAGCATTTTATCTGCTTTGAAATGTACAGAGTTAATAATCATGTTCATAAGACCTCCTTTTTAATTATGCTTTTGGATGAGCTTGTTGATAAATACGCTTCAATTTTTCAATCTCATTATGAGTATAGACTTGTGTCGCTGCCAAACTACTATGGCCCAGGAGCTCTTTGACTGCATTCAATTCAGCTCCATTGTTTAATAAATGTGTTGCAAATGTATGCCGGAGAACATGCGGACTTCTCCTGGTACGTGTTGAAACCTGAGCAATAGCCTGGTTAACAATTCGATAAACCATTTTCGGGTAGATTTGAGCCCCTCTGTCAGTAAGAATCAGCCAGGTTTGTCCTGGAAACAAGTCCCTTTTCATATCCTGATACTGCTTCAATAACCCTCCCAATACTGATCCAAACGGGATAATTCGCTCCTTATTACGTTTTCCCAAAACTTTCAGGCTTGCTTGGTCCAGATCAATATCATTGTCTTGGAGATGAACCAGTTCCGATAATCGCATACCTGTCGAATAGAGCAACTCAAGAATAAGTCTGTTTCTAACAGCCTGGAACCCTTCTCCATAATCAAGCTGATCAAACATGAGATCAATCCGATCCTGTTCTAAATAAACTGGTAACCGTTTGTTCGTTTTCAACGAAGTCAGCCGATTCATCGGGTTAACTTCGACATTGCCGGTTTTAACAAGATACTTGTAAAAGGATTTCAAGGTGGTAATTTTCCGATTCACACTTCGTTCGCTAATCCCCTGCCCTATCAGATAGACAATCCATGAACGGATAATCAAATGATCAACTCCGTCCATGCCATGGAGATCATACTGATGCTCTAAAAAATCGAAAAATTGTGTAAGGTCATTCTGGTAGGCTGTGACAGTATGAGGCGAGTATCGCTTCTCATACTTGATATATTCAATAAACATCTCCTTCACCACAGCCAAAAAAATAAGAAGAAACTTTTAATGGGTTGCCCATTCACCGGATAAATATACAAAGATATTTATCCAGTTCAAAATTTCTTCTTTTAAAAATCTGTTTTAACTCTCTTCCTGATGAAGCTTCTGGATGTAAACAGCTTTTTGAATCTCTTCCCTGCGCTTAATAGATGGTTTTGTGAACTTTTGCCGTTCACGAACCTCTCTCACTACGCCTGTTTTTTCAAATTTACGCTTAAGTTTTTTTAGCGCGCGGTCGATATTTTCGCCTTCTTTTACAGGTACTACAATCATGCCTTTACTCTCTCTTTCTTGTTTTAATGAACAAATTATTCCTAAAAAGGGCTGCAAAGATACCAAATCAAATTTAAAATGCAAAATACAAAATGTAAAATAACTACAGGTTCTCCAGGATAAACTTCGTCATCCTGCTGTAGTTATGCCAGGTGGTATTCCTGCCCGAATAGATACCATGGTTACTGTTGGGATACACCTGAAGCTCAAACTGCTTATCTGCGGCTACCAGGGCAGTGATCATATCATAGGTATTCTGGGCATGTACGTTGTCGTCGGCCATCCCATGAATGATCAGAACCTTCCCTTTCAACTTCTTTGCATGGTTAACGGGAGAGTTGTCTTCGTAACCCTTATCATTCTCCAGGGGTGTCCGCATAAATCTCTCGGTATAAATATTATCATAGTACTTCCAGTTTGTAACCGGTGCAACTGCGACACCCATGCTGAAGTAGTCAGCTCCTTTTGTCAGGCAAGAGAGTGTGAGGTATCCTCCAAAACTCCAGCCCCACATCCCAATCCGATCCTTATCTATGTATGGTAGCGATCCCAGATACTTCGCAGCCTCTACCTGATCTGATGTTTCATATTTCCCAAGTTCAAGATAAGTGCACTTTTTGAACTCCTCACCACGAGAACCTGTTCCCCTGTTGTCGACAGAGACTACAACGATTCCATGTTGAGCAATCATCTGGTTCCAGGAACTGGCGCTTCCCCAGCGATTTGCAACGGTCTGAGATCCCGGACCTCCATAAATCGTAAAGAGTACAGGATATTTTTTATCCGGATCAAAATCTGGCGGTTTCAACATCCAGCCGTTGAGATCCACCCCATCGTCTGTTTTGAACGTGAAAAAATCTACCACAGAGAAATTATATTCTTTCATCAGGTCCCGTAATGATTCATTGGCCTGAAAAACCCGTACCTCCTGACCATCTGCTTTGTTTAATGTAATTACCGGTGGTGTATTGATATCAGACCAATTATTGACATAAAACGAATAATCGGCATTGAATTGAGCCCGGTTATAGCCCACTTTCCCCGAAAGTGTCCGCTCTCCCTGCCCATCAAGACCAACAACCTTCACCTCACGGTTCAGGGGTGAGGATTGTCCAGACTGAAAATAGACGAGACCATGCTCTTCATCCACGCCGTACAATGCAGACACATCCCACTTGCCAGAGGTGATCTGTCTTCTCAGGTTTCCATTAAGATCATATAGGTAGATATGATTGTATCCATCCTTTTCACTTGTCAGGAGAACCGACTTTCCATCCTTAAAGAAGGTCCAGTCATCAGTAATGTCGATGTACCAGGGGTTATTCTCGGTGAGGATGATCGTTGACGAACCATTCGCCGCATCAGTCAGTAAGAGCTCCAGTTTGTTCTGATGGCGATTCATCCGGTAGAAGGCCAGGGAATTGGGATTTGTTGTCCATTTGATCCGGGGAATATAGATATCGGTCTCATTTCCGATGTCAACCGGAATCGTCTCTCCTGTTTCAAGATGGTAGATTTTAACCTCTATCAGTGAGTTATCCTCTCCCGCCTTCGGATACTTGTAGGTATAGACCTCCGGATAAATATCACCATAATACTCCAGTTTGTATTCCTTTACCCGCTTTTCATCAAACCGATAATAAGCAATCTTTTTGCCGTCGGGCGACCAGAAATATGCTTTCGTGAAACCAAACTCCTCCTCATATACCCAGTCTGTTGCTCCGTTGATGATTTCGTTAACCTGTCCATCCGAGGTGATTTGCATTTCGGTGGTGAATACCGGATCACGATTGGTATCATCACCTTGCCCTCCGCTGGTGCCCGGATCCCAGAAGCCGGATTCCAGATCCCTGATAAAAATATTGTTGTCACGGACAAAGGCTACTTTGTTTCCATCCGGGGAGAATGTGGCTAGTCGTTGCTTCTCGCCATTCGATAGCGGGATCAGTTTCCTGCTAGCAATATCATATATATAATAGTATGCCTTGGAGGAGTGACGATAGATTGCTTCTTCATCGGCAGTGAATAGAATTCTTGCCTCATTATCACTCAGTTCATAGCTGGAAATGGGAACAGGTGTCGAATCACCTTCCGGGATCAACTCAGCTGAAGTGACAATCGTGCTTACATAATCGCCCGTAGCATAGTCATAGACATTCAGGCTGTCATTCTTGACCTGCGAAAAGTATCGACCGTCTTTAAGCGGTTGCATTCCGTATACACCTTTCGAGGAGAATATTCTTTTTTTGAACACATCTTCAAGTGTAATCTTCTGATTTTCAACCTGGGAGAATCCTGATCCATAAAGAGAAGTGAACAGGAATATGAGTAAATATGTTCCTACCTTTTTTAACATACCTTGATTTTTTATAATTAACCAACAAAAGTAGAGAATTATGCGAAGAGAGATAGTCACATTTTTTTATCTTTGCAGCCTTTTCCGGGATGTTAGCTCAGTTGGTTTAGAGCATCGCCTTGACAGGGCGGGGGTCACTGGTTCGAATCCAGTACATCCCACGATTTGAAGTCAGAAGTACGAAGTTAGAAGTCAGAACTGGAAGTACGAAGTTAGAACGTCGAAGCAAAGACGAAGTTCAATTTGGACACCCCTGCACCTCTCTTTCAAGATATTTTTTAATCATTCTGATCATCTCGTTCGCCGGGATTGGTTTGGCGATAAAATCCCAGCACCCGGCTGAAAATGCTGCTTGCTGATCCTCTTCTGAAGTATAAGCAGTTTGTGCAATCACAGGTAGGTCCTGCCTGATAGAAGTGATAATACGTGTGGCATCCAGTCCATTCATTCCTGGCAACCTGACATCCATCAATACCACATCAATTTCGGGGTGAATAGTACAGAGATCTATTGCCTGTTGCCCTTCCAGCGCATGGAAAATAGTCACCCTGGTTGGTTTTAGTAATACATCCAGGTAACTGAAACATATTTGATCATCTTCAACAATCAAAATGTTCTTGCCTTGCCAGTTGATATCACCTCGTATCATTTTAGATATTTCTTAGACAAATATATCAAAAAATAATCAATTGCTGCTTTGCCCCCCTTTGGATGATCCCGAAGGGCCACGACTACCACCATCATCAATTTCTGTCACTTTCAATACGTCCTCTATTTTAAGTGTAGTTAGCATCTCAACAGTAATTTCTTCAGTGGTGTTGGCAATGCGGTCAGATTGGGCTTGAATAAGTTTTTCATAAAAATTTCTTACCATCCTGCCATTTCCGAAAGTCCTGTCGCGGTTATTGAATTCGTTCTCCAAATACTGCCTGATTAGTTGATAGGACTCCTTTTCCAGCGTTATTTCATGCTTGCCGCAGAAGACCATGAAGATCTGAAAAAGTTCTTTGGGACTGTAATCATTAAAATCAAAATACCGGTTGAATCGTGATTTCAAACCAGGGTTAGATTCAATCAGACGATCCATCTCATCCGGATAACCGGCCACGATCACTACAAGGTTATTGCGATCATCCTCCATCCGCTTCAAAATCTGATCAATCGCCTCTTGCCCGAAGTCATTCCCGCTTCCTTCCGGTTTCAGCGTGTAGGCCTCATCAACAAACAGAATACCATTCAAGGCTAAATCTACAACATTGTCTGTTTTCTCAGCAGTAAATCCAACATGCGTCCCCACAAGGTCAGATCTACTCACCTCTATAACATGTCCTGATTGAAGGATTCCCAATGATTTATAAACCCTGCCCATAAGCCTGGCCACAGTTGTTTTTCCGGTACCCGGTGGCCCATGAAATACACTGTGCAGCGTGATGGATTGACTCTTCATACCTTTCTCGGCTTTGATCTTCTCTACCTTAATGAAATTTGTCAATGTTCTGACATCTTCCTTAATCTTTTTCATGCCAACCAACTGATTCAACTCCGCCAGGATCTCCTCAACAGATTCCATCTTCTCGTCCATAAACTCATCCTGAACAGCTTTCTCAACATCGTCCAAAGTCAAAGTCATCAATTCATTGTCGGATATTTTATCCAGTTTTCCTAACCTGACAGCCTGATGCCGCATCATCTCTTCAAAAATATTTCTCACCTTCCGGCCATTGCCAAACGACTTAGTTCTCGATTTATAGATATAAGCGAAATAGCGGTTCAGTTTATCGACAGCATTTTCAGCCAATTTCATATTGTTAGACTTGCTGGTCAGGATAAAGATATCAAAAAGTTCCCCGGGATTGAAATCAGTAAAATGAAAGGTTTGCACGAAACGAGACTGCAATCCGGGATTGCTGTTGATAAACCGGTTCATCTCTTCTGGGTAACCGGCAACAATAACCACCAGTCGATCCCGATGGTCATCCATTCTTTTCAACAGCGTTTCAACAGCCTCGCTTCCGAAATCACGTCCTCCATCTTCCGGAATCAAACTGTATGCTTCATCTATAAATAACACACCATCAAGAGCTGACTGAACCACAGCATTGGTCATTTTCGCAGTTCCCCCAATGACATCTGCCACCAAACCCGATCGATCTACTTCGATGAGATGGCCCTTTTTCAACAATCCAAGCGCTTTGTAGATACGTCCTATCAACCGGGCAACAGTTGTTTTCCCAGTCCCAGGTGATCCTGAAAAGACCCCATGAAGGGCTAATGGGTTTGAGCTTTGCCCCCGGTCCCTTCTCATCTTTTCAATCTTAATGAACTTCATCAAACTGTTGACCTCCTGCTTAATCTCATTCAGTCCCACTAATTGATTTAATTCGTTAAGAATATCCTCCAGGGTTTCAGTATTCTCTTCTTCCTTTGCTTTCTTCCTCTTCTCGGGACCTGAGGAGGAAAGCTGTTCCTGAGCAGTATCTTCTTCCGCAGCATCCTCCTGAGTTCCGTCGATCTGGTTCGCATACGACTGACCTGTCAAAATATTCATCACTACCATCCAGGTTCCATTTCCGTAGTACAAATTATACATCTTGTACCCTTGACCCATTTTTTCATTGACCGTATCAAGAGGAAAGTTGGAATCATAAACATATGACTGGTTCTCAATGGCAGGTGTTTTCGTCATTACCAAGACCCATTTCCCCCTGCCGGGGGCCAGGGAGGTAATCGAATACCCTTTATCCCAGTTTTGTTTGATCACATCACCGGGGACTTCATTATACAGACCGTAAATCTGATGTGTATAATCATCGCGCTTAGACATTACCACAGCCCAGACGTCATCGCCATAAACAAGCTCAGTAATATAAAATCCATCCTTATACCCCTGTTTGATCTCTTTTTCAGGAAATTCATTTCGTGTATTCCAACGCTGATCCGTAAACCCACTGTTTTGCGACATGATAACGAACCAACGGCCATCACCACCATATCCAAGAGAGGTTATATCATACTTTTCATCCCAACCCTCTTTGATTGCATCAGCAGGAAATTCTCCCCGCGTACCCCAGCGCTGGCCAGTATATGTGCTTGAATCATCCACGGCAACAACATATTGTGCGGCACTTGCTGCAATAGCACTAATATGTGAGTCGTTGCCCCAGATTTTATCAATCTGTTTTTCCGGAAATTCTTTTGTAATATAATATGGTTTACCTGACATAGATGTAGTTATAATTAATTCGAGTAATAATAGGTATCCTTGTTAAATGCTCCTGTAAAAAAAGCAATGCCGAATATGATGGCGCCAAGGATAAGAAAAACGAGAAAGAGATAAAAGAAGACCAGAAATGCTAATAAATTGACAATCACCATGAAGATAACCCTCATAATTCCACCTTTCCAGCCACCAACAACAAAACTCTCGACGACTGTCACCAACGACATGATTAGGATGACGAGTGTAACTGCATAGAGGAACCAATGAATTGGCCGATCGTAGCCAATGGGTAAGATATTGATACCTTCATCGAAATACCATTCCAATTCAGTTCCATCCCAGATGCCGGCAACCAACAGGGCAAGAGCTCCGATGATTCCGATTGTAAGGGGCCACCATCGGAAGCGGTAGTATGTGAAAAATCGGTTCAGGAAAGGCTTTTTGTATGCATCCGAGTTAGAGCGACTCGCTCCCATGGCTCCCTGTTCATGATCCCCAAAACGCCAGAAGAAATATTCAATCTTGTAAAAGTACCGGAGAGCAAAATATAGCAATATCGCACAAACAATGACAAGGATCCATGACGTTAACGATGTGAACTTAAATATGTTACGCAAGGTGTATTTAAGTGTGAATGCCAACCCGGATCCATCCGCAGGATAGGTATAATCATAGAGGGAAGAGTTGCTGAGAAAACCGGTTTTCTCTGCAGAATATTGAACCATTGCCCAATCCTCATCCAATTCAATGATGGTGATTGTATCACCCTCCTCCAGGTATGCTTTAACATTGGAGCTTTTTGCCTCGTCATAGACCCTGAACTTAGATTTGGAGGTACGCCTAACCGGATTTTCCAGCAGTTCTGCACGTTTTGCCTCTTCCCTCTTTTTGTCATAGTCAACACGCTCTTTAATCGGAAACTCATCTGTATCAATATTGATTGCTCCTTCGTATAACTCCTCCAGCTCTGGAATTGTAAGTAAACGATCGTAAATCCTGACATCATCTATTGTTCCCTCAAAATTGCCGATCGTTAAAACGTCAACTCCTTTCCCCATTTTCCCACGACTGGCATAGACCTGGTTGTTTACAATCAGGCGCACAGCTTCATTGGGCTGGTCGTAGAGAACAGCCATAAACACCCACTCTGTTGTTACAAGCGGGCCATACAAAATATCATCACTACCGCTATTTGCCGCCCATCGATATTCTCCATCATCCTTGTCAACGACAAATCCACGGCAATAGTTCTTTTCCCCGTTTGTAATCAGATCTTGATGGCCGAAGGTTCTATCTGTTTTTATCCAAGCGATTAAAGTCAACTTGGGACAACTGGATGTACTGATGTCGATCGGTGCCCACAACCCCCTTTTGTACATACCTGTTCCTTCAAAAAACTGAATGGCTGACTGTGAAGCTCCATTGCGGTCGGATGTGGCTTTCCCGGTATGGACCGGGCCATGTTTTCTGTTAGCACTGACATCCGTTCCTTTCCCATTCATTGGATAGTAAGCAACAAGGCCGGAGTCAAGTTTAACAGTCTGAGAATAACTGATGAATAACGAAAACAGGAATACGAATAAGATGAAAGGTTTTTTCATGATAATAAATTTAGTTTCGAATCAAGATCAACAATAGGTACAAAAGACTCGCAAGCATCGTTGCGTGTCTCTATGATTGTACCTTTCATTGAGGAATCTAACTAATAAAGAAAAAATCGGAAGAACATTCCAATCCCCCTCTCAGGATATGCATTCAGGAAGGGGATTTTAGATTTTAGTCCCTCCTATCCCCGATGCACAATAGCATCATTAAGAGCTGCCACGACTGTGTTGATAAAATCTGCGTCAGTACTTGATAATGCATCCTGGTCTCCTGAAGCAGAACTCATTAGCACTCCGTACTTAGTTTTTTGCAAGAACCACCACACAACAGCGGCAGCCAGAACAATAATTGCAACCCACCAGCTAAAAATGAAGCACAGCAAACCAACTGCAGCAACAATGATGGGTCCTTTTCGGTTGGGTTTATAGACAACCTGTGTAACAGAGGTTACTCCACTCATAGAGTGAGTGGTTCCATAAGTCATAAAACGAGAGTTAGTTACCTTAACATCTCCTTGTTCGAAGAATACGGTTTCTTCAGCCATGCTGTTAATTTTTAGTGAATATTTAGTACTTAAATTGGTATTGTAAAAATAGGAATCATATTTCAATAATCCTAGGTTTAACCTGCAAAAAAGGTGAATCGCGGCTGGCTAGTTGATTAAGTGCCTCATTATAGTCTTTCATAATCTCTTCAACAATTTCTCCGGCCGGTTTTAGCGCCTTTATCAATCCAGCAACCTGTCCTATCTCGAGTTCTCCTTCGTCAATGTCCCCTTCCATCATACCTTTGCGTGCCCGGCCTTTACCCAACAAGTTGGCAAGTTCTTCGGGGGAGGCACCGATACCCTCAAGTTGGTTCACCTCACGGAAGAACTTATTCTTCAGCAATCTGACAGAACCAATCTGTTTCAAGGCGAGCATTGTATCCCCATCGGAGGCTTCGAGGATCATCTGTTTGAATGCCGGGTGTGCCGAAGATTCAGGTGTAGCCACAAAACGACTACCAATCTGGACTCCTTCGGCGCCCAAAGCGAAGGCAGCAAGCATTGCTTTTCCCGATGCAATACCACCTGCCGCAATCAACGGCAGGTTTGTAACTTCACGGATCTGAGGGATCAACACCATCGTTGTGGTCTCCTCTTTGCCATTATGGCCGCCTGCTTCAAACCCTTCGGCTACAATAGCATCCACGCCGGCATCCTGGCTTTTAACAGCAAATTTCATATTTGCGATCACATGAACAACGGTGAACCCTTTATCTTTAAGGGATTTGGTCCATGTTGAGGGATTCCCGGCAGAGGTAAAAACGATGTTTACCCCCTCCTCTTCAAGGATTTTGAACTTTTCGTCATTCCGTTCATAAAGCATGGGAACATTGACACCAAATGGATAATGCGTAGCCTGTTTGCACTTTCGAACCTGTTGGCGCAGAAGATCAGAATCCATGGAACCGGAACCAATCAAGCCCAGGCCGCCAGCATTGCTGACAGCCGAGGCCAATCTCCAACCACTACACCAAATCATGCCGGCTTGAATCACCGGGTATCGAATGTTAAACAGACTGGCAATACGGTTCATTCAGCCCTCTTGTAGACGATTGAGACCAGGGATTTATCGTCTCCCCCCATATTAATTGTTAATCCGTAAGGTCGATCATCCGAGATAGGGATTTGAGAATCCCCTGCTTTGCCGGTAAGCTGCTCCCATATAGTTACTGCCTGGTGAACTCCTGTGGCTCCGGTTGGGTGTCCCCAGCCAACAAGTCCACCCGTAGTATTAAATGGAATCATTCCTGTTCGCTTGGTATTTCCCTGCAGTACAAATTCGGCTCCACCTCCATGTGGAGCGAAACCAATGGCTTCAACAGCCAACACCCCAGCGATGGTAAAACAGTCGTGGCACTCAACAGTTCCGAGTTGTTCTTTTGTGATGCCGGCTGATTCAAGAGCTTTGTGAACAGCTTCGCGCGTAGTAGCAAGGATTGTTGGATCATCCGGAGGCGTTGTGAGATCATCTTCAGCCTGACCAATTCCAATAATTTCTACAGCTTCACTTTTCGGTATCCCGATCCGTTTCAGTCCCTCTTCAGAGACGACAGCAATAGCAGAAGCTCCATCGGAAACCTTAGAACAATCGTATACGTTCAAGCTATCAACAAAGCCCCGGGGGTTTGGATTCATCATTCCGCAAGACTGCAATTCATCGGAAGAATTATGATACTCTTGAGCGGTTGGACAAAGCCTGGCATTCTCAATCGCATTCACATACCACTGAGCCATGGCTTCCCTAGGCTTTTCTTTTCCAAACCTCTCCTGGTAAGCTTTAGCCCGATCGCTAAACTTGCCAGGGAAGTAATAGGCATGCCCTTCTTTGCGCTCTTTTGCCCATCCTGCAGCTGCCAGAATATCGGCGCCATAGATTGCCTTAACGGTATTTTGCACCTCTACACCAAGCACCAGAACAACATCAGCAGTTTCAGCCAATAACGATTTGATCCCTGTCACCAGAGCCAACGCTCCTGAGCCACAGGCACCCTCAACCCGCACTGCAGGTTTGTACCGTAATCCGGGATCAATGTAAGGCATAAATGCTGCCAGGTTTCCCTGCCGGTTGAAACGGGCCGCGATGAAGTTGCCAACAACTGATTCATCTACATTCTTGGCCCCGCCAATTTTTTTCAGGACGGCCTGGCCTGCCTCCTTCATATACTCTTCAAGTCCAGGACGCTGCTTCTTCGGGTTAAACTCCTTCCGGCCTGTCCCCAATGAGATGGTGTTATAACCGGCAACCATATATACTTTTTTACGTAATTTCATCTTATGTCCTCCGTGTTTTTAGTCCAGGTAATTATTGATAGGTCCATATGCATGAAAGAAGCCGGTTAACAGCACCGTGTTGACATCTTTCTCAGTAAAAGCCACGTTGTCGGCTACTAGTTGTAACCCGATCTCTTTGGAGCGTTTGGCATAATCTTTTGAAAGTCTGGCACCAAGCGTATCCATCGTCTTGATTTCATTAAAGATCGCAGTCAGCATTTCATCTTTCCGGCCGGAAAAGGCAATGCTCTTCCATGGTTGCATGGAACCAGGCATTGCTCCGAGTTTTGCATCACATGAAGCCTGAAAATCTGCAATCATAACGTACTCCCCGATATCAGGATTGTATACACCAATCGGTCTTCCCTTCTCATATTTCAGGATTCCATCCTTCTGTGATCCATCAGAAAACTGGCCTCCCAATACACGTTGCTCAATTAACCTGTCGAGAAAGTCGCTATGGAGATCTTCATCCTTCAGGAATGGATTCATAACACTCATAATGTATTGACAAACATCCACTCCTACATAATCGATCAACTGGAAAATACCCATGGGTCGAATGAGATAATCCTGGCTCACTTTGTTTATCATATAGATCGCTTCAGGAAGGGAAACATCTTTAGTAAATTTCTCAGCTTCACCAATCCCATGCAATGCATCCCTCATAAAATGACCATTCCCCACAAAACCTGCGAAATCGGCAGAAGGAACAACAACCTTACGAAGGCTTTTAGCATATTGGAGGGCAAACTCCTCCACTTCGGGAAGCGTATATGCACTCTTGATCACCTCAACCAGCTTCTGAACAGCCGGGGGATTGTAAAAATGGAATCCGATGATTCTCCCGCCCAGTCCTGCTTTTTCATCAAGCTGAGTGATTGGGATGGAAGATGTGTTAGTGAAATACCAAGGTTTATTGGGGTTGTTCTTGTCCAGCTGAGACAAAAGTTTCACTTTAAGTTCCGGGTCTTCCTTGATCGCTTCAAAGATCAATGTAGAGTTGTATGCAACTTCCAGGTTTATAGATGGACGGATCGTCACCATTACGTCGTCAACATATTGCATGATGATCTCTTCGTTATCGATCAAGTCTGCCCGGTCGGCATAAGCTGTCCTGAGTTGAACTGTTTTTTTCTCTGCAGCTTTAAGTGCCTGTACCCTGATGTATCGCATCAAACCAACCAGAGCTTCGCTGGATACATCAATGGCGTTGATCACAAATACCTTTCCTTTGTTTTCGGGTTTCAGGCTGAGATCAACCATCTCCAAAGCTGTAAGCAACAGGATTCCGCTGCCCATTTTTCCAGCGGCTCCAAGCACGGCGACATTGGATAATCTTTCTGTGTAGTTCATAAATTACGAATTTGTTATTAGTTGATTACTGATTTATTGTCATGAGGTGATGGGGTGATGAGGTGATGAAATCGTCCTTCGTCCCTCGTCCCTCACCAGTTAGGTTTACGTTTCTCGAGGAATGCTTTCATTCCTTCCCCTGATTCACCATTGCCAAAAAGTGTCGCGAATTCCTCAGCTTCATAACGGCAAGCCTCTTCGAAGTCCATATGGATTCCTTTCCTGATCACTTCTTTCGCTTTCCTGACTGCCTTCGCTCCTTTGGTTGAAATTCGGCCAGCCAATGCTTTGGCTTCTGGAAGTAGCTCTTCTGGTTCAGTCACTTTCTGCACCAAGCCCATTCGCAAAGCATCGTCTGCATTGATCATATCTCCCGAAACGATCATGTAGAGGGCGTTGGATATTCCGGCAATGCGGGAAAGCCGCTGTGTGCCTGCATAACCGGGGATCAGCCCGAGGCTCACTTCAGGTTGGCTGAACTTAGCTTTGTTGCTGGCAACCCGAAAATCACAAGCCATGGCCAGCTCACATCCTCCACCCAGTGCAAATCCATTTACAGCAGCAATCACCGGAACACCGAAATTTTCTATCCGCTGAAAGGTATCCTGCCCCGTTAGTGAAAAACTCTTGGCATGGTTGTAGTCCATCTCCGACATCTCTGCTATATCAGCTCCGGCCACGAACGCTTTATCCACCCCTGTCAGGATCACGGCTTTGATTGATGGATCCATCTCCAGAGCATTCAGAACATGATTCATTTCGATGAAAAAATTGGTATTCAAGGCGTTGAGAACCTCAGGTCGATTGATTGTGATGACAGCAATAGCGTGATCAACATCCAGTTTTAAAACTTTATATTCCATTCGGTTTTGAGTTTAAACAGTTAATCTGTGAAAAGATAAACAAATATAAAAAAAAGTCTGCATCTTTGTCTAAACTCCAAAAATATTCAAAATGGCTCTAATTTTAACACGCGATGATGTAATTCAGGTTCTCTCCATGAAAGATTGCATGGATGTTGTAGAAAAGGCCTTTGTTGAATTGGTGAATGGCACAGCTGATCTGCCATTGAGAATTCCGATTAAATCGCCTGATGGTCTCTCTCTTTATATGCCAGCTTACCTCAAAGAGATGAAAGCTCTTGCCTGCAAAGTGGTGGCTATCTTCAAAGACAATCCAATCAGGTTCAACCTTCCGACAACCATTGGTAAAGTTTTACTTCAGAATCCTGAGAATGGAGAGGTTATTTGTATCATGGACGGTGGGTACCTGACAGCAATTCGTACCGGGGCTGCCAGCGGTGTTGCTACAAAATACCTGGCAAAGGAAGGTCGGGAGCTCACTGCCGGAATATTCGGGGCTGGGGTACAGGCGAAGACTCAACTGTGGGCGGTAGCTGAGGCACGAACATTGAAACATGCTTTTGTTTATGACCAGGATGGTGATGCAGCCCGGAAGTTTGCAACCGAGATGAGTTCAAAACTGGGAATGAAAGTCGATGCATCCAGTTCCATTAACGAGATCCTTGCAACAGATATTATCGTCACGGCAACCTCCTCCCCTACGCCATTGTTTGACGGAAAGTTGGTGTTACCGGGAACCCATATCAATGGGATTGGCAGCCATACCCCCAATGCCAGGGAATTGGATACCGAGATTATCAAACGGTCGAAATTTGTGGGTGACAGCAAGGAAGCTTGCTTCAAGGAAGCAGGGGACATTATGATCCCACTGCAGGAAGATGCAATTACCGAAACTCATTTTTATGCAGAACTTGGAGAAATCATCACCGGAAAGAAACAAGGACGTGTTAATGATGATGAAATCACCCTATTCAAGTCCAACGGATTAGCAATCCAGGATGCCGCTACCGCGAAACTTGTTTACGATAAAGCAAAAGAGATGGGCGTGGGGAAAGAGATAGAACTATGATGCGCCGGACAAAAATCATCGCGACTTTAGGCCCTGCAAGCAGTTCACCGGAAGTAATCCGGCAGTTGATTCTTGCAGGTATGGATGTTGCCCGGTTGAACTTTTCACACGGAACTTACGAGGATCATGCCAGGGTGATTGGAACCCTTCGTAAGATCAGCGCTAAACTGGATAAGCCAGTGACAATTCTTCAGGATCTTCAAGGGCCGAAGATCCGGGTTGGACTCCTGCCTTCCGGACAGGTAGAATTAACAAAGGGTTCACTGATGAAATTGGTCCCTGAAGCAAACTACTCAGGCTCCCTGGACGAGATCCCAATCGATTACCCATATACCGCGGAGGATGCACAACCAGGGATGCAAGTGTTGCTGGATGATGGCCTCATGGAAATGAGGGTCATCAGGGTTGAAGGAGATAAGGTAATCTGTGAAGTCGTAGAGGGAGGTCTCCTCAAACAACGCAAAGGGGTTAACTTTCCGAACATCAACCTGAAGCTGCCTTCCCTCACAGAAAAAGATAAACGTGACCTTGAGTTTGGGATAGGTCATGACGTGGATTGGATCTCTTTGAGTTTTGTGAGAACTGCGGATGATATCAGAGAACTTAAATCACTCATTGAGAGCAAAGGGGTGATGAAACCGGTGATTGCAAAGATTGAAAAGCCTCAGGCGATTGATCATTTGGCTGAGATAATAGAAGAGGCCCAGGGCATTATGGTCGCACGTGGGGATCTTGGTGTTGAGATGAGTCCCGAACGCGTTCCCATGCTCCAGAAATCGATCATCGAATTATGCAATCGGGTAGGTAAACCGGTTATCACTGCTACCCAGATGCTTGAGAGTATGATGCATGAAGCCCGGCCCACCCGTGCAGAAGCATCGGATGTAGCCAATGCGATCATTGACGGTACCGACTGCATCATGCTTTCGGGAGAGACTGCGGCAGGAAAATTTCCAATTAAAGCTGTTGAGATCATGAGTAGGATCGCAACGGAGGTAGAGAACCAGATTGTATTTAAAACATATCCTGCGGAAGGTAACCAGGATATCATGGCATTGAGTGAAGCAACAAATGTTATCGAAAAAATTGCTGACCTCCATTCCATTGTAGTCTTTACGGCCAGTGGACGAAGCGCCCGGTTCGTTGCAGCTGAACGACCGAAGACACCCATTTATGCCATCACTACAAACCTCAATGTCTATCACGGGCTCAACCTGTTCTGGGGTATCAATCCCATCCTGACTTCAGAGATATCAAGCACTTTCAATGGACTTGTTAACCTGGCAGAACGAATCCTTATCGAGAGAGGAGTCGCTTCTGAAGGAAATAAAGTGGTCATCGTTGGTGGAATCCCGGCTGGTATCCCCGGAGGCACCAACTTCATCAAGATTCATACACTGGGATCCTGACGTGTTTAGAAGAACCGGATGAACTCTTCCAGTTTATCAACCATTGCGGTAGGACCCATGAAAAATGGTGATCGTTGATGAATAGAATCGGGATGAATCTCCAGTATCCTGCGTGAACCGTCTGAAGCTTTTCCACCTGCCTGCTCAGCAATAAAAGCCATAGGTTTACATTCATAAAGCAGACGTAGTTTCCCTTGCGGTTTCTTGATCGTTCCGGGATAAAGAAATATCCCGCCTAAAAGCATATTCCTGTGCACATCCGCTACCATCGACCCTATATAGCGAGTGATGTACGGACGTTTTGTCGACGGGTCATCCTCATGACAAAATTGAAGAAAAGCTTTGATGGCTTCAGGGAAATAGATGCGGTTTGACTCATTGACCGAATAGATGTTGCCAGATTCCGGATAGCAGATATCGGGATGAGATAATATGAATAGCCCAACTGATGGATCAAGTGTAAACCCATTTACACCATGCCCTGTAGTATAAACCAACATCGTTGAAGAACCGTAAATCGCATAGCCGGCAGCAGCCAGCTCAGTCCCCGGCTGCAGCAGGTCAAATTCATCGGCCGGTGTGCCTATCGAACTCTTTCTTTGATAAATAGAGAACACCGTTCCAATCGAGACATTCACTTCGATATTGGAAGAGCCATCGAGTGGGTCGATTGCTACAACATATTTCGCATTGTTCGAGATCGGATTATCCAGAATAATCACCTCTTCATTCTCTTCAGAAGCAATGGCAGCACACTGTCCGCCTGCTTTTAGCGCATTGATGAACTGATTGTTTGCATAAACATCCAGCTTCTTCTGCTGTTCTCCCTGCACATTTTCAGTGCCTTCCATGCCAAGAATATCGGCCAAACCAGCTTTATTTACCTCCCTGTGTACAAATTTTGTAGCGATCCCGATATCGTTCAATATTCGGGTGAGATCACCCGACGCATCCGGGAATTCTCCCTGCCTGTCGATGATGAACTCTGTTAATGTGATCAGTTTTTTCATTGTTTTTGTTGTTCAATAATCTGATTCATAAATTCAGCAGTTTGGGCATCGTCATGGGAGATCAATCTTCAACCGATCCTGCGTTCCGGTTTTAACATTACCAATAGTAAAAGTCAGTCTCTTTTCTCCCCCCTTTTTAATACGAATTACACGGTATGACTGTGGCAGCAATTCAACCTGACTGGTTGCCATTGTATTTGCCCCTTGTGTAAGTGAAAGGGTAATGTCTGAAATATTTTCTATCCTGTAATACTCATAGGTTGCATCCTCGTAAACGGGTCCACTACGTTTCAGGCAGGAGAGGACAAACGGTTCTGCGAATTCGGCCTTGCCTGCCAACGTATCTCCATACCAAACAAGAGTTCGGCCGAGAAACAACGCCTCTTTCAAACCATCTTCGGTTCGTTCCTTCGCGAAAACCAACGTCATCGCCCTGTGTGAGTCGCCCGAAGAAGTCCTTACTTCACTAGTAGTTCCGTGGATATCTGTATTCCCTGTCATCGCAAGATCATTCTCCACACACCACTCCATCACACCAGGGTAGAAAACCTCATCATTGAAAATCTCGATTCCGTGTAACCAACCATTTTGAATCAATTTATGATGAATATCCAGCATCCTCGCAACCCCGTCGGGTTGCTGTGCCACCCATCCCGGGTGATTCCACTGAACGAATGCCCCATTGTCAACCGCCTTCTTGATTACTGTCAGAAAAGTCGTGTCGTCAAATGTAATCGAATCGGGGAGGAAGAGAAGATTTAGATGTCCGGGAGGCATCTTTCGGGTTACTTCAGTTCCCCGTATCAGGATAAGGTCATTTTTTGCTGCATTGAGTTTAGCAATCGCATAGGCAGAGTTATCATCGCCTGTGATATATTTTTTATGTGGAAGATACTCAAGATGATCAGTAATTGCAATCGCATCCAGACCATCCTGCACCGCTTCTCTCACTCGAAAGGTGGGCCAAACCTCTCCATCAGAAAAAACAGTATGGGAATGCAGATCACATTTCAGGGTGATATACCCCGGAACCTCTCCGGTCCTGATCAACCTGCCCTGAGCAAAAACACCCACTCCCACCAATATAATGGCAGAAAATAAAAGTACAATTCTCATAAAAAGTTCATTTGAAGCTGTATACTATACCCTGTTCTTATTTCTTATTTCTTATTTCTTATTTAAAGTTTCAGCGCCTCCTTCAGCACCTTATACCCCGATGTACTCGCTTTAAGGCTGGCTCCGTCTTTCATTAACACAGCATAACTCTCTTTGTCGTAATATTCAAGCTTGTCCATGAAATCTACATTGATGATAGTAGAGCGATGAATCCTGATAAACCTGGCAGGATCAAGGTGGGTTTCAAAGTATTTCATCGTCTTTTCCTTCAGAAATTTATCCTTCTCTGTATGGATCGTCACATAATCACCATCCGCTTCCAGGTATCTGATATCCTGAACAGGAATTACATGTACCTTATGCCTGATTTTCACAGCAATCCTGGCTAACAGATCCGGTTGCTCATCAACTGCATCGATCATATTCTTAATGGAATTGCTCTCCTGGTTCCCGGAGCCCAATCCAAGTAATGCTTTATCGACAGCCTGTTCAAACCGTTCCCTGGAATAGGGCTTCAGTAAGTAATCGATCGCATTCTTCTCAAAGGCTTTGATTGCAAACTGATCATATGCCGTGCTGAAGATGATGAGAGGCGGATTATCCACGAGGTCCAGCAGTTCGAATCCTGTTAACTTAGGCATCTGGATATCAAGAAAAACCAGATCAGGCTTCAATTCCTGAATCGCTTTCAACCCCGAAAATCCATCTGCAAACTCGCCTGTAATTTCCAGATTGGAATAGGCCTTCAGGTAATCCCGGATAATCTGTCGGGCAGGTGGTTCATCGTCAATGATGAGGACTTTGTAAGTAAGTTCTTTGGTCATTGTTTTTTGGTTATTGATTATTGGTTATTAAGAATCCGGTATCTTCAATCGGACGAAATAGCGATTCTCTTCGGTCCAGGTTTTCAGGAGGTCGTTCCTGCGATACGTCAGTCTCAGTCTTTCCCTGATGTTATTCAAACCAACTCCGGCACCGATCCTTGGTTTGGAATCCGGATCGAAATCATTCACGATACTGATCTCCGTGAATCCAGGCTCTACTTTACATTCTGTCTCAATCCGAACCTGGTTAGTGCTTTCGTAAACACCGTGTTTGATTGCATTCTCATAGAGAGGCTGAAGAAGCATCACGGGAATGTTCTGGTTTTTACACTTCTCATCAACCCTCAGGTCGTAAATCAGTTTATCCCCAAAACGGATTTTCTCAATTTCAAGGTATCGCTTGATGTTTTCAAGCTCTTGAGACAATGGCGTCAGACTGTTTGCACCTGATGAGACAGAGTACCTCAGAAAATCAGAAAGCTTGATGATCATCTCCCTGGCCTTCCCGGGATTCGTTACCGTAAGCGAACTGATAGAATTCAGGCTGTTAAAAAGAAAATGTGGATTAATTTGAGATTTCAGCATATTCAGCTCTGTCTCTTTCAGAAGCGTATTCAGGCGAGCCTCCATCTTCAGTTTCTCCTGCAGGTTGAAATTATAGATCAACAAATAAAAGGTCATTCCAACCAAAAAATAGAGCAATACTCCACTGATGAGGCGCATGGGTATTGAAACCGTAAGGAAGTCATTATAGGCAGTCTCATCGTTAAACATCAATGAGAGGATGGAATAGCCAACCCCAATCCAGATAACAATAAGCAAAACCAGGGAGGTGAAGTGGTTAAAAAATATGTTAAACTGGGTTCGTGAAGATGGGGAGCTATACCTTACAATGAACCACATGGGCAAACCTATCAAAGCAAAAAGTAGATTGAAAACAAGGCTGTCAGCCAAAGCAATCTCTAGGGGGAAGTGATACTGGAAGATTAAAATAGAGAATTGGATCCCTGCCAATAGGATCCAAAGCCCAAAATAAAAAATAATTGTTTTTATATTTTTAAATACAGGATGCTGCATCCACGACTGATTAAAAACTCTTGATTTCGCCTCCGCCAAAAATGGCTTCCGCTTTAATGATCAATACCCGTGAAGGATCCGGACTCTCCCTGATCACCCGGCGTTTATCCTCAAAGCCTCCGAGAATGGAAGAGTTCTTTACGATGATTTTCCAGTCGGCCGGGACTATTACAGTAGCTCCTCCGAAAATCGCACTGATTTCAAGTACATGTTCTCCCGGAGCAAGAGAAGCACTGGTCAAGTCTACCTCAATGCCACCGAAAATACAAGTAATCTTCCCCCCTTTAAACGATTGGTGAGTCACTTTCTGTTTGCTGCCTCCAAAGACAGTCTCTTCATTGATGTATCCATCTTCCAACACCAGGTTCTCCTTTTTCCAACGCTGGCCCATAGGCCTTTTAATTCCTTTGAAGAGAATGATCAACCCGACAGCAATAAGGATTGCCGGCCAGAAGAGGGTGTGGATGCTAAATGGTAAGAAGCCAAACTTTGGAATGATAAAAATACCTCCGACCAAAACCAGAATAATCCCCGGGACATAACTATCACGACCGAAGAGGCTGATCAGCCCGATAGCTATCAGTAACATCTGCCATGAGAAGATAATTGACTTCCACGACATTGGAATAAATCCAGTATTTAAACCCAGAAGGACTAAGCCGGCCAGGATTGCAACCGCGCCAAGTGCATATTTCTTCATACGTCTGTTGTTTGAGTATTTTTCAGAATAATCTCCAAATTTTTTTTCAACGAATGAGTTCATTGTTTCAGATTTTAAAATTAGACATTTTTTAGTGAACAAAAGTATTCTTTGAGAATCATCGTCGAAACAACCATTCTGTAGACGACTGTTTTTCCCCGGTGAATCCCGGAATTTGTATTTTTGTCGGGATGCAGATGAATATTATTTTTATTCTGGTCGAGCCATCTCTGCCCGAAAATATTGGCGCAGCAGCCAGGGCGATAAACACGATGGGGTTTGATTCACTCAGACTAGTAAACCCGCCAAATTTCCCTCATGAAAAATCGTTCCATGTTGCCCATGGATCTCGCGAAGTATTGAAAAACGCTAAAATCTTTCCTGATCTGGCATCTGCCCTCCAGGATATTGATCTCTCAATTGCAACATCCATGAAAAAACGATCGGTGAGGCATGATTACCATCACATCGAGAAGCTCCCTGAGATTCTTAATGAAAAAAAACGGTCGGCCGAACGAATTGCAATTGTTTTTGGTAGCGAGGAGAGTGGACTCTCAAACGATCAGGTTGCCCTGTGCGATCTCATTTCATTTATCCCACTGAAGCAAAAATACCCTTCTTTAAACCTGTCGCATGCCGTGATGCTCTACGCATACATCCTCTCACCGTTTTCCAGAGCAAGAAAAAGGAAAACACAAGAGACACCCGTTGGGAAATACAAGAAGATGATTGAAATGGCTGAATCCACAATGAAAGAGATTAATTTTAAAAAGGATTCAAATATTTATCCAAGGATCTTTGAGCGGCTTGCTTTACTGGCCGATGATGATGTCAACCTGGTGCTCTCATTTCTGGACAAACTCAGAAAGAAAATAGAACACTGATTAGACAGATTCACACTGATTTGCACAGATTAATCTGTGGAGATCTGTCACATCAGTGTCATCTGTGTTCTATGGCTCTTCGTACAGGGAGAGATATTCTATGGTATTGCCGGTCAACTGTAAGAATTTCTCAAAATCGGAATACCTTACTACCAATGAGGCCGTATTGATACAGGGATGAAAGCTGATCCGCTCAAATTTCTTCAGGTTCTCATCGATGAAAAGGTGAACATGGTTTGTTGTATCATTGATCAATCCGAAAGGAGTCACAGATCCCGGTGATAATCCAAGGTATTTATCCATTCGATGGTCTGAAGCGAAAGTAAGTTTCCCCTGCTTAAGCCGTTGTTCAAGGTCATGAATACTGAGATCATGTGTGTGTTCAATGATCACAAGGTAATGTTTGTTTCCTTTATGATTTCGAAAAAAGAGATTTTTGCAATGTGCTGCATCTATATCTTTCCAGTATTTCTTTGCCTCCCCGATGGTTGGAACGGGAGGGTGTTCGTAATAATCAAACGGGATATTTAGCTCCTTAAGGACTTTGTATAATTGAGGATCTCCGTTCATCTGGTCAGGTTCTTGGGCAAAATTACATAATTTATGGAACGCGGATTATACGGATACCTTCGGTAACGCAGATAAACGCAGATAAAACAGATTCGCGAAAATCCGCTATATATTCGCGTTATCCGCGTGCCAAAAATTCGTTAGATTTGCAGAAATGAAACTTCTATTTCACAAATATCACGGAACTGGCAACGACTTCATCCTTATTGATAACCGTGAAACCAAAATCCATCTTTCATCCAGGGATGTTGCGTGGCTCTGTGATCGCAATTTCGGGATCGGCGCCGACGGGCTCATGTTCCTCACTACAGAACCCGGATATGATTTTGGAATGAAGTATTTCAACTCCGATGGGAACGAAAGTACCATGTGCGGGAATGGGGGACGATGCATTACTGCCTTTGCCCAATCACTTGGAATAATAGACCATTCTGCCCTATTTTTTGCCATCGATGGTGAACATCGGTCAGAAATACTCAACGATGAAGGTGATATCAAACAGATCCGATTAAAGATGATGGATATCACCAAATCGAAAATCGAAAATCGGAGCGAAGCGGAGCTCGGCGGAGCCAATCGAAAATCGAAAATCATGATCGACACAGGCTCGCCCCACCTTTTGCTCATTGTGGACGATGTCTCGTCAATCGATGTCGTGTCAGAGGGCCGAAGGATGAGAAACGATCCTCAGTTTGCACCTGATGGGATCAACGTCGACTTTGTGGAGATCACGGAAACCGGGTTATTCGTCAGGACCTATGAACGGGGAGTGGAGAACGAAACCCTCTCCTGCGGGACTGGGGTAACTGCGTCAGCACTGGCATTTACCTTGGTTGAAGAAAACCTTACCGGAACGAAGCGGAGCAAAAAGCAAGAAGCGAGAAGCGAAAAGCGAGAAGCGAAAATTGAAACCCCTGGCGGCAAGTTAACTGTCTCCTTCCGACCAGTGGGCGACTCCTTCACCGACATCTGGCTGGAAGGACCGGCTGAGTTTGTCTTTCACGGGGAGTTAGAGGTGAGAGGTGAGAGGTGAACGAGATACGCAATTAGGAAATTAGGAAATTAAGAAAATATTGTCCTTACGAGCCGCAGCTGTAAGTGGCGTGAAACAGGAAGCGAAGCAATCACGAGTATCTACTTTACTAAAACTATTGCAAGTAAACCCGAACTCCGAAACCCGAAACCAATGACCAACCACCTTTTATCCGGCTCTAACCTCTGCCTCCGCGCTGTTGAACCTTCCGATGTGGATCTGCTTCTTAATTGGGAAAACGATATCTCCGTGTGGAAAGTAAGCAACACCATCACGCCATATTCACGTTTTGAGATTGAGGAGTATGTCTTGAATGCCAAAAGGGATATCTTTTCTGCCAGGCAGCTCAGACTCATGGTCTCCCTGCCAAAGGAGGATAATACCTCTGATACCATCGGGACGATCGACTTGTTTGAATTTGACCCGGTACATCTCCGGGCAGGGGTAGGAATCATGATCGCCAAGGAGTTCAGGGGAAAAGGATATGCCGCAGAAGCCTTGAAAATCCTGGTCCATTATGCCTCTGATGGACTACACCTCAATCAACTTTTCTGTAACATCTCATCAGATAATCTTGTCAGTATTCATCTCTTTGAAACAATTGGATTTATCCGTTGCGGGAAAAAGAAACAGTGGATCAACGCCGGCGAAGAGTGGCTGGATGAATACATGTATCAACTGATTTTTTAACTCGTATGCGTCTCATCTTCCGCATTTTTTTTCTGCATATCCTCCCATTTCTTATCCTGGCACTTCTGTTAATAGGTGCTGAGCGCCTCTACTTCAGGATTCATTCTGCCGTCATCGACCTGGGAGGGCAAGATCATGCATGGTTATATATTCCAACAGGGGCGCAATTTGGCCAGGTAAAAGACAGCCTGTACACTCATGACTTCATTCGTAGAAAGAAACTGTTTGAAAACTACGTTGAACTGGGAAACTACGACCAATTCTTCAAACCAGGCAGGTACAAATTAAAAAACAGGATGAGTGCACAGGAGTTGGTAGATATGCTCATCCGCGGATTACAAACACCAGTCAATGTCTCTTTTCATACGATCCGAAAAAAGGAAGAACTTGCCGGGAAGATTGCCCGCCAGATTGAAACAGACAGTCTGAGTTTGCTAAACCTTTTCTCAGATAAGCAATTCCTCTCACAATACAATACAACTCCTTTGGCCCTCTTCACCTTGACCATTCCGAATACCTATGAGATATGGTGGAACTCTTCTGCCGAAGAGTTTATGGCACGGATGGCAACGGAATCACAGAAATTCTGGAAAGGATCCAGGAGCGATAAAGCCGATTCAATCGGCTTGACCGTTGCGGAGGTTGTTACACTGGCATCAATCATTGAGAAGGAGACCGCAAAAAATGATGAGAAGCCAATGATTGCCGGTGTATATATCAACCGGCTTCATAAAAAATGGCCTCTCCAAGCCGATCCAACATTGATCTATGCATGGAATGATTTCACGATCAATCGTGTGTTGAACCAACACAAAGAGATCAACTCTCCTTACAATACGTATAAAAACGGTGGACTTCCCCCGGGACCTATCTGCCTTCCCTCCATCTCCTCCATTGATGCCGTGTTGAACTACAAGAGTCACGAATATATGTACTTTTGTGCCAAAGAGGATTTTTCGGGATACCATGCTTTTTCCTCCACGCTCAATGAACATAACAGGAATGCAAGGCGTTACCAGGAAGCGCTTAATCGAATTAAGAATTAGGAATTAATAAAGATGAAGGGATTGCTTGTTGTATGTATTCTGTTGCTGTTCCAGCTGAATAGCATGGGTCAACAGGTTTCGGACTCGACAGATCCCATTCCTCAGGTCTCAGAGAAGCAGACACTGAGTAAACGGCGGTATATAGAGCCTAATCCCCTGTTTGCTGATTCACTTCATAATGGCCGCCTGATTGGAGTTCTGTCAGCCCAGGGAGCAATCTATTTTGGGTCTCTTGCAGGACTCTACTTTCTCTGGTACAAAGAATATCCTCAAACTAATTTTCATTTCTTCAACGATAACAGCGAATGGCTCCAGATGGACAAAATGGGCCATTTTCTCTCCTCCTATTACCTGAGCAGAATTGTTTACAGCTCATACCGCTGGGCTGGGGTGAAAGAGAACAGGTCGATAGTTGTCGGCACTCTTCTCTCCTATGCATTCATGCTCAATATCGAGATACTGGATGGGTTTTCTGCCGAGTGGGGTTTCTCATTGGGCGATCTTGCTGCCAATACAGCCGGATGCCTCCTCTTCATGGGACAACAGTTCGGCTGGCATGAACAACGGTTTGTTCTGAAATATTCATATCACCCGAGTAAATACCCACAGTACAATCCTGATCTTCTCGGGACAAATATCGTCCAGAACCTGGTAAAGGACTATAATGGAATGTCAATCTGGTTATCAGGGAATATCCATTCCTTCCTGCCCAGAGAATCCAAGTTCCCAAAATGGCTAAACATTGCCGTAGGATATGGAGTTGAAGGTGTCGGTGTCAATGTACCCGGATTTGATCGATATCGGCAATTCTACCTGTCACTGGATGTGGATCTTACGAGGATCCCCACCAAATCAAAAACATTGAAAGCGTTCTTCACCTTGCTTAACCTGATTAAAATACCCTTCCCCGCTCTTGAATACAATACCAAAGGTCAATTTATATTTCATCCTATCTACTTCTGACGTATTCAAAAAATCCCTACATTTACCTTTGTGTTTTACTAAAAATCCAACACTATGGAAAAACAAAATGCACAACCTGAATCAGACAAGGACAACATATTCTCTCAGCCTCCCAAACAAAACCTCCCCAACGCTAAGTCAGTCCTGATCCTGGGAATTCTTTCCATCGTATTCAGCATTTGGTACGTTTCAATCATTGGTATTATCATAAGCATCGTTGCACTGGTTCTTTCAGGGAAAGATATGGCACATTATAGCGCCAACAAAGATAAATACACCCTAAGTTCATTCAATAATCTGAGAGCAGGACGGATTTGTGCCCTCATTGGCCTTACAGTGGCAATCATCTTTTTTGTTCTCATTATGTTGCTAATATTCGGAATTCTTGCTACTATGCCCTTCTGGGGAATGATTAATTAACCATGAAGATTTTACCTGTAGGGAAAATACGCGAAGCTGATGCGTATACCATCAAAAACGAGCCGATTAGTGATATCGACCTGATGGAACGGGCTGCCCGGAAGTGTTTTGATTGGCTAGATGAGCACATGGATGTGTCTCGCCCCATAAAGGTATTTTCCGGAACAGGCAATAATGGTGGAGATGGATTAGCTATTGGAAGAATGCTCGCAGAGAAGGGTTATCATGTCGAAATATTTCTCTGCGGATCCCCGGATCAACTTTCACCTAGTTGTAAAATCAATTACGAACGACTAACCCTCCCCTTGGTCCCCTCCCAATTAAGTGAGGGAAAATTGGACTTTGCCATTTCCCGTGGTGATGTTTTAATAGATGCCCTCTTTGGAAGCGGGTTAACACGTCCTATCACCGGCTTCCATGCCGAACTGATCCACCGCATAAACAAAGCAGAAAACACTGTAATTTCAATTGACGTCCCATCAGGTCTTTACATTGATAAAACAGTCAAAGAGGCAGACCAACCCGCTATCATCCAGGCTGATTTTACGCTCACTTTTGCCCCTCCAAAACTGGCTTTCTTCTTTCCCGAAAATGATCCCTATATCGGAGAGTGGGTGATGCTCGACATCGGCCTCTCTGAAGAATTTATGACACAAACTGAAGTGAAAAATTTTACGATCACGGCATCAAGTGTCAAGCCACTTTTGCGGAAACGAAATAAATTTGCTCACAAAGGGACATTTGGCCACTCCCTTCTGATCTGTGGCGGAAGAGGAAAAATGGGAGCTGCCGTTCTGGCAGCAAAGGCTTGCCTGAGATCAGGATCGGGTTTGGTGACGGTTCGGGTTCCCCGATCAGGTGTAGATATTTTGCAAACAGCGGTACCCGAAGCCATGCTCGTTGTGGACCCCGATGATGCACACTTCAGTGAGTTGCCCCCAATGGATGGGTATACAGTTGTCGGTATCGGACCAGGTATCGGCCTGGGAAAACTGACAGGGAGTGCATTCAAACAGCTTATCCAGACAGGGATGCCCCTGGTGATTGATGCAGATGCTATCAATATCCTGGGTGAAAACAAAACATGGCTTAGCTTCCTTCCGCCAGGCTCGATTCTTACCCCACACCCAAAGGAGTTCGAACGGATCGCAGGAAAAACATCAGACGACTTCCATCGCAATCAGGTTCAAAAGGAACTCTCGTTGAGATACTCGTGTTACATCGTATTGAAGGGTGCCTATACGGCAATCACAACACCAAAGGGCAGCTGTTTCTTCAACACTAACGGAAATCCGGGCATGGCGACAGGTGGTAGTGGAGATGTTCTTACCGGATTGATAACCGGACTCATTGCCCAACACTATTCTCCGCTTGAGGCCTCTTTGATGGGGGTTTACCTTCATGGCCTGGCCGGGGACATAGCTGCTGAAATTACCGGACAGGAGGCTCTTACGGCCACCGACATCATTCATAATATTGGAAACGCATACCTGTCATTATATGGAGAATTATGAAGAGGAAGCGCTGGAACAACTTGTTCTGGCGCCGTATGTTCAAAAAAGCACTGCCCTTCGCGGGAAATTCAGGTATGTTGGAGGCAATCAGTTCAGGCATGCATTCAGCACCTTTGCTATTCTGCTGGATTATCACTACATCGACCCGGTACTGCTAAAAGCATCCATGATTCATGATGTATTTGAAGATGTAGAATGCATATCCAAAGAGGAAATTGTGAGGCTGGATGAAGACGGGCCAAAAGTGTATGACCTCGTTATGGAAGTGACCAGGAACCCAAAGCATACCAAACCAGCGTTTCTGGAGCATATTCTACTGGAGGGATCCACGAATGCCAAGATTCTAAAATGTGCCGACCGCATCAGTAACCTCACCGATCTCCATTTGGATACGTTCGACAAAGAATTTATCCGCAAATACATCGACGAGACCAAGGAATACGTTGTTCCTATGGCCGAAGAAGTAAACCAGCACATGCTCTACGAGTTAAAAGATCTTATCAGGAAACGTGAAAAAAGCATGAATTTCACGACACATTTCTGGCCCTTGCAAAGAAAAAAGGATTAGTTTAATTGTGGGTTGAGCAAAATGTCATGCTCAATTCGGAGGTTGCTGATGATAAATCCCTGCCTTTCGGGTGTATTCTTTCCCATATAAAAAGCCAGAACCTCTTGGATAGAAGAATCTTTTGAAAGAAGAACCGGATCGAGCCGGATATTGTTTCCAATGAAATGGCTGAACTCATCCGGAGATATCTCCCCTAACCCTTTGAATCTGGTAATTTCGGGGTTGTTCCCTACCTTTTCAATGGCTTGCTTTTTCTCCTCTTCAGAATAGCAATAGAAGGTCTTCTGTTTGTTCCTTACACGAAAAAGAGGGGTTTGTAATATAAAAAGATGACCATTGCGTACCAGGTCGGGATAGAATTGGAGGAAAAATGTAAGAAGCAACAACCGGATATGCATCCCGTCAACATCGGCATCGGTAGCAACCACCACATGGTTGTAACGAAGATTCTCCATCCCCTCCTCAATATTAAGAGCGGCCTGAAGAAGGTTGAATTCATCGTTCTCATAAACAACCCGTTTGCTCAAACCATAAACATTGAGCGGCTTTCCTTTGAGCGAAAAAACTGCCTGGGTATTTACATCCCTGGCTTTTGTAATCGACCCGCTTGCCGAATCTCCCTCAGTGATAAAGATGGTTGACTCAAATTTTCGATCATCGTGATTGTTATAGTGAATACGGCAATCACGAAGTTTTTTATTGTGGAGGTTCACCTTCTTTACACTCTCTTTTGCGATCTTCTTGATATTTGCCAGTTCCTTGCGCTCTTTTTCACTCTGAAGAATCTTCCTCAGCAAGGCTTCTGCAGTCTCAGTATTGATATGAAGGTAATTATCCAGATGCCGTTTTACGATTTCAATGACGTAATTCCGGATCGTTTGTCCATCGGGTTCAATCAACTGTGAACCAAGCTTTGTCTTGGTTTGGGACTCAAAAATGGGATCCTGAACCTTTATACTGAGGGACACCAACAACGAGGCCTTGATGTCATTGGTATCAAAATCCTTTTTGTAGAACTCGCGGATCGTCTTCACCAAAGCTTCCCTGAAAGCAGCCTGGTGTGTCCCACCCTGAGTAGTATGCTGGCCGTTGACAAACGAGTAATACTCCTCACCGTACATCTCGCAATGAGTGAATGCAAACTCAAAATCGCCTTCCCTCACATGAACTATGGGATAGATGACCGGTGAATCGAGGTTGCTCTTCAGGAGATCAAGTAAGCCGTTTGAAGAGTGAAACTTCTCACCGTTAAAGATAATCGTAAGCCCATTGTTCAGGTAAGCGTAATTCCACAACATCTTAGTGATATACTCCGGAATAAAGTGAAAATTGCCAAACAATTCAGCATCGGGAGTAAATGTTACCAGGGATCCATTCCGGAGATCGCACGCCTTCTCAGCTTCCTCATTCGTTAAGTTACCCTGCTCGAATTCGACAATCTTTGTCCGGCCGTTGCGTATGGACTGGATCTTGAAGTAACTTGAAAGTGCATTCACCGCTTTGGCTCCAACGCCATTCAGCCCAACCACTTTTTTAAAAACCTTCGAGTCGTACTTCGCTCCGGTATTGATCTTTGAAACACACTCTACAACCTTTCCCAGGGGCATCCCGCGTCCGTAATCGCGCACGCAAACCTGCTGATCGTGGATAGTTACTTCAATCGTCTTTCCAGCACCCATCACGAATTCATCCACCGAGTTGTCGAGAATCTCTTTGATCAACACATAGATACCATCATCAGGAGAAGCGCCATCACCCAGCTTCCCGATATACATTCCAGGACGCATACGGATGTGTTGCTTCCAGTCGAGGGAACGAATAGTGTCTTCTGAGTAATTTTCGGGTTGAAACATACTTCTTTTCTTTCTGCGGTGCAAAGATAACGGAACCATCTGGTGGGAAAACGGGAACAGGCAAAGAGTTTTCAAAAAGTTATTCACTGAGAAAATTACTGCTACTCGCGCTTCGTATCTCCTGAATCAACAACCTGATCTCATCTTTTCGGATAAGAAAATCTTTCGCCTTGACGCCAGTAAGCAAAACAAAAGCGGTCAGTTGATAAATAGTAGCTGAAAGATAAGAACAGGAAGCAGCAATTCCAGCTCCTACGATCCCATAGATGGGAATAAGCCAAAGGCTGAGAATAATGGTGAAAATCAGTCCGATACCAGATGCAATGGCACTGTGTACCGGTTTTCCCATCCCCGAGAAAAAGGCACTGAGGAGAATAGAGAAAGAGAGTGTGATTATTCCCACAGCCAGGCTGATAATGACAGACTTAACTCCGCTGAATTCAGGTCCGAAAACAAACACGAAAAAACTTGAAGGTAACAGAAGGATCAATCCAACAATTACCATAGAAACCAGAACACCTACTTTACTGAATACCAGTGTCACCTTTACAGCATAATCCCATCGTTTTTCATTACTGATGCGGGAAAGTTGAACCATAGAAATGCTTTTAGGTATGATCCACACTCCTTCCGCCAACTGTACACCGGTTGAATATACGCCCAGGGCTGCTTTGCTGATCATATGTTCGATGAAGTAATAACTTAGGCGGTAATTAAAGAGCTGAAAGATATTGGCTGCCTGGGCCCAGCTTCCAAAAGCAAGAATCTCTTTGATCACTTGTTTCATACCGTTTAGATCTCCCCGTTTTAACCGTGATGTAATCAGGGTAAAGCTCCCAATGAACATGATGATATACGAAACATACATAGAATATACATAGACCATCACCTCTCTGTTGGAGGTAAAAATGAAAAATATCAGCAGGCTGGCAATCAGGGAAGTAATCTGGGCAATAGTAAGAACATTTATCGCCCTGATCCGTTCCTGACCAAGCAGAATCATAGTATTGACGGCAAAGAGGGAATGCAGTGTAGAGAGGACCATCACATGAACAAAGAAACCCTCAGGTATGGAGTTTGTGAGATAAAGCACGACAGAACAGAGCAATGAAGCTGTCACTCCCCAGATATAGGAAGGAACAAAAAGTTTTAACATTGGGATTCGGGGAACCAGGTATACAAGCGCCGCACCGCCAATGAAGTTGTTTACCATTTGAACTATCGTTACGGCCAGGATAATCAAACTGATCACACCAACCTTTTCGGCACCAAGAAAGCGGGCATTTAGCACCACGATGGTCAGCATGAAGAGAGCTGCCAGAAACCGGGTAAAAATCGTTCCGATAATTTTCTTAAACATCGCCCAAGATAGTTGAATAGATTGCTATGAGTTGGGTGCTTACCGCCATTGGAGTAAACCTACCGATGATCTCATCCCGGATGGTACTACGGTTGAATGTGCTGCTTTGATCCAGCATCCTATCGATAGTTTCAACAAGGACATCTGTATCATCGGGTGTAATGATCATTCCATTTCGGTCGTTGATTACCTCCGGAGCAATTCCAACTGCCGTTGAAACCACCGGGGTTCCGCATGCCAGGCTCTCAACAATAACGGTTCCAAAAGTCTCATAACGACTCGGGAGAACAGCAAAGTCGGCACCTTCATAAAGTCTTGCAAGTTCTTCCTCTCCTTTAAGACCAAGAAAACTAACTGTTTCCTCTTTCAATCCCAAATCTTGAGCCAGTTGCTTCATTCTCTCCAGGTCGGGGCCCTCTCCAACCAGCAGGCACTTAAAATCAGACCTTTGTGCTGAGAGTTTGTGGATCGCTTGAAGAAGCCCGGAAATATTTTTAGCCCGGTCATCAAAACAGGATACATGGATGAAACTCTTTCTGTTGTTAGGCCTCTCCTGCGGCATTACTGTCAATAAAGGAGAAACTACCACATTCGGAACAACAAAATAGTTCTTGTTCATCAGATGGCATGAAATCATAGCGTTTTTCAACACCTCTGAAACCGCTATCACAGCAGCTGCTCTGGCAACGACATAACGTGTCGCCATCTTCCTGATTTGTCCCTTAAATGAACAATTCTGAGGGAAGTACCTCGACCAGTGTTCTGAGATCACATGAGGGACACGATACCGGCGGCTCAGGAGATGCCCGATAAGCGCTTCACGGGTAAGAATATGTGAATGTATGATATCTGGAATAAAATCGCCGACAACCTCCAGCCCCCGTATGTGGGCCCGGTAATAGTTTATCATGTTCGTGAACTGGAAAATGCCAGGCAGAGCAATTTCCGGGATTTTGAAATAGACTCTTATTGCAAGAACTCCATGCTCTTCCGAATAATCAATCTCAAACTCACTTGGACAAGTTGGATCGGGATGAACATAGAGGACCACCACATGGTTGCTGACTGCCAGCGCCTCAGCCTGTCGCTGAATAAACAACCCCGGCATCGGATCATACCGGTGAGGATACCAGCGGGGAAGAAAAAGGATATTTAACGGAGAGGGAGACATTGAACAAAATTAAGAAATACGAATAAGGAATTACGAATTATCCGGCATCCGGCATCCGGCATCCGGTCATCAACTAAAACAGGAATCGATGAACTTTATTGCATTCTTCAGTCGCTCTTCCCCCAAGCATGATACTACCCTGAAATTCAGGTTCCGTTCAAGTAACTCTTCGTAATAGAGATTGAATAGTTGTTCTCTCATTTCAGGATGCTCACGTTGAGGATCATATTCCCAGGGTATATCAATATTGCATAACAAGAAAAGATCGTATACGTGCGTTTCGAGTTGATTCAAAATCCAGGGATCACAACGACCGAACTTTACTTCACTCCAGATTTTTGTAACAAGAAACTCGGTATCGCAAAACAGGAATGGTTCATGTCGATAACTGTTTTTCAGCGCCAACTCAGCCTCCTTCTCCCGTTCCAGCTGTCCCTTGGCAATGGCTAGGATATCCTTTTCTGAATAAGGTGATGCCAGTTGATCGATATACTCTCTGGCATATTCAGGCACCCAGATCGTCTTGTAATGACCCGCCAACTTCCTGGCTAGCATCGACTTGCCTGTTGATTCAGGTCCCGTTATCGCAATTCTTATAATCATCTTTCGTCCCTCGTCTCTCGTCCCTCGATCTTCCCTCTCCACTCTATAAACCCAAAAACAGCAATCACAGTGAACACCAGAAATTGAAAAGAGCTGAAGTAAAGATTCAGCCATGCGAACATTCCAATTGAAATTACATCGCCGATGATCCAAAGAAGCCAGTGTTCAGCCTTCTTCTGGGCGAGCAACCACATGGCGATAATATACATCGCTGTTGTTAATGCGTCCCATGAAGGGATCTCACTGTCTGTATAATTCTGGAGCAGAAACCTAAACAGAAAAAAGAAACCGATAATGAGGCAAGTATAGACTAAAATTTCCTTTCGTGTCAATTTTGTAATCTGGATACGTTCATCCTGCTTATTTTTTCGCAACCAGTTATACCAGCCATACAAACTCATTATGGCATAAAATACATTTATCCCGGCGTAAGCGTATAACCTTGATGTATGGCAAATGTAGACATAGATTAAAACGTTGATGATTCCAAGAGGATATACAAGAATATTCTCTTTTTTCATGAACCATACACTGGATAGACCACAAAGGATCGCGAAAATCTCAAGAATGGTGGTCTGTGTCCACAGAATTGTAATTGGCTCGGTCAGCAAATCTTTGTAATTGGTTTTATTGTCCGGCAAAGATATTCGAAAATGGTGGTGATTGCGAGCAGGGAGTTGATGAGTTTTTATTTACTTTTGTATCAGTTCCCTATATCTCTTCTATGCCACCCGTGGCTCACCTCCAGTTGCCTTTAATTGTAACACTGCTATTACTGTTGTTATCGGCCAGGGTGCTGGGTGAACTTTTTGAACGAACAGGTGTTCCTGCCATGGTTGGGGAAGTATTGGCCGGTGTATTACTGGGACCTTCAGTATTAAATCTGGTAACCTTCTCCCAGGAACTTAACGTCATTTCAGATCTTGCAGTATTCTTACTGATCATACTCGCAGGAATGGAGATCTCTCCTGAAGAGATTCGTGTGTCCTTCAAACCAAAAAATATCTGGCTCGCAATTTTCGGGTTTTCGATCCCTTTTGCCAGCGGCGTTTCGATCGGGTATTTCATGGGTTATTCGCCATTTATTGCTCTGTTTATCGGGCTCTGTTTATCTATCACTGCTCTTCCTGTGATAATCCGGATCTTAATGGACCTTGGAAAGATTCAGTCATATGTTGGGAAACAGATAATCTCTGTAGCCATTTTCAATGATATCGTATCTCTCCTGATCCTTGGAGTTTTGCTTGATTTTCAAGGAGAGGCTGATTCAATCAATGAATTCTCCGTCTCCGTCGTCATCACGATCCTGAAACTAATCCTTCTGATCGCTCTTTTATATACGGCGTATCATGTGATAAAATTCGCCTCAAAGAAACTCGACTTCCTTACAGATCAACTGGATCGGTTACTCCTTTTACTAAAGGGAAAGGAGTCGATGTTTGCCCTTGTCATGTTGTTCATCCTTGTTTTTGCCAGCCTCTCAGAACTCCTGGGCATGTATTTCATGATCGGAGCGTTTTTCGGAACCATTTTGATTCCAAGAGCTTTTGTATCGAGAAACGATTTCAAACGTGTTAAAGAAGCTGCATCAGGGATCACCTCCGGATTCCTCAGTCCTATATTTTTCGCAGCAATGGGTGCCTCTTTTAGCCTTGTGGCACTGGATGACTACGTGCTTTTGTTAATCCTTCTGGGTGCCGTCTTCGCGAGTAAACTATTGGGAGGATTCCTCGGCGGCAAACTCTCAGGCATGAGCTCAAGAGATGCCTTTACTCTTGGGACAGGTATCAATGCGGGTGGAGCAATGGCACTAGTCATTGCCAATATTGCCCTGAATAAAAATCTGATCGACTTAAATTTATTCTCAATTCTGGTGTTAATTGCCCTGATAACAACAATGATCACCCCAATGCTTCTGAAGATTATATTTCGTTTTCCGGAAACCCAAAAGGATCTGCAAGGGAGATAAAAAAGTTTAACTTTGCGCCCATACAAAACCGAAAAGCATGCTGGATCTTCTAAAGTGCCTGGTTGACTTTATCCTCCACATTGACAAGCACCTGCTGCAAATCGTCACCGATTACCAGACCTGGACCTACCTGATCCTTTTTACTATCATCTTTATGGAGACCGGTTTTGTGGTCACCCCGTTTCTGCCTGGCGATTCGCTGCTGTTTGCTGCAGGTACGATTGCTGCGATGGATGGTAATCCACTGAGCGTTTGGGCGATCATCCCCTTACTCATCTCCGCGGCATTTCTTGGCGACAACACCAATTATTTCATTGGAAAGACTCTGGGACACAAGGTTTACGAAAAGAATTACAGGCTGATCAAGCGGGAATATCTGGATCAAACCCATAAATTTTACCAGAAACACGGGAGGATCACGATCATCATCGCTCGGTTCATGCCCATTATCCGCACGTTCGCTCCTTTCGTAGCCGGCGTAGGAACGATGCATTACATCCGGTTTGTCTCGTTCAGCATTCTTGGGAACATCCTATGGGTGACACTCTTTACACTCGCCGGCTATTTCTTTGGCAATATCCCACTGATAAAAAATAATTTCACCATTGCGATTTTAGGGATTATCTTTGTGTCAATTGTTCCCATGATCGTTGCCGGAATAAAGAAATACCTGCGGAATAGAAAAGTCAGAAAATCAGCATGAGCCGCTCGGGTCATAAAAGCAGAATCACCGGTGCCTCCACTGCCGGTGTACTCATTACCCTTGGAATTATCTACGGAGATATCGGAACCTCTCCCCTTTATGTGATGCGGGCAATCATTCATGGTGCCGATACAATCTCCGAGATGTTCATCCTGGGGGGGCTCTCTCTGGTCGTATGGACCTTGACCCTTCAAACTACCATTAAATATATCACCATTACTTTGCGGGCCGACAACAAAGGGGAGGGAGGTATTTTCGCGCTGTTTGCCCTCATCCGAAAACGGGCGAAATGGGCGTTTCTCTTTGCCATGATTGGTGGTTGCACCCTTTTATCTGATGGTGTCATTACTCCTGCAATTACTATCGTTTCGGCAGTGGAGGGGCTGAATATTATCAATCCACGGATTCCAGTTGTACCTATTGCGCTGATTATCATCACATTACTGTTTTTTATCCAGAAATACGGCACCAAAGTAGTTGGCAATTCCTTTGGGCCTATCATGCTGGTTTGGTTCACCATGCTGGGGACCCTGGGGTTAATTCAGATTGTTCAGTATCCCATAATCCTCAAGGCACTTAATCCTTACTATGGATACTATTTCCTGACACATTTCCCCGAAGGGTTTCTTTTGCTGGGGGCTGTGTTCCTTTGCACTACAGGTGCCGACGCACTCTATTCCGACCTCGGCCATTGTGGCCTGAAAAATATCCGGATATCCTGGACATATGTAAAGACTACTCTCTTGCTGAACTACTTCGGACAAGGAGCCTGGATCCTAATCAATGTCGACACCGTGAACGAATGGACCAACCCCTTCTTTGCTATCATGCCACCCTGGTTCTTGATGTTCGGCATCGGCATTGCCACTGTTGCAGCCGTCATTGCAAGCCAGGCAATGATCACCGGCTCTTTCACCCTGATCAGTGAAGCGATCTCTTTGAATTTCTGGCCCAAAATAAAAATCAACTACCCTACAAATATCAAAGGACAAATGTATATTTCCAGTATCAACTGGATCCTTTACTTCTGTTGTGTCTTCGTAGTTTTCTTCTTTCAGAAATCAGCCAACATGGAGGCGGCATACGGACTTACGATCAATATTACGATGCTGATGACTACGTTGTTGCTGAGTATTTACCTATACCACAAAAAGGTCCCGGTTTACCTGATCGGTCTCTTCCTGGCAGTGTACCTCTTTATTGAAGGAGCTTTCCTGGTTGCAAACCTCAATAAGTTCATCTACGGCGGGTGGTTCACCTTTATGCTTGGCAGCTTGTTATTTGTGGTGATGTATGTCTGGTTCAGCGGAAGGAAAATTAAAAACTCCTTCATCGAATTTGCCAAGGTCGAAAACTATGCTGAAATCATTACGGAACTTCATGCAGATGAGTCGATCGCAAAATGTGCCACACACCTGGTTTTTCTCACAAAAGCCAATAAAACCAGCGATGTAGAGACAAAGATTATCTATTCAATGCTGAACAAGCAACCAAAGCGAGCTGATGTATATTGGTTGTTGCATGTCGACATCCTCGATGAACCACATGTGCTTGAATACAAGATCACGCATCTGATCCCCGATATCATGATCAAGGTTGATTTCAAGATTGGATTCAAAGTGCAGCCTCGTGTAAACCTTTTCTTCCATCAGGTGATTGAAGAGATGAGCCGTAATAATGAAATCGACCTGGTGAGTAAATATGAATCCCTCAGAAAGTTCCACGTCATGAGCGACTTCCGGTTTATCGTCATTGACCGGATTCAGAACTACGACTTCGATTTCCCGCCTAGGGAACAGTTTATCATGGATCTGTATGCCGTTTTCAAGAAATTCGGCATCAGTGAAGTAAGGGCGCTTGGGTTGGATACCAGCAATGTAACCATTGAAACCGTTCCTCTATATGTGGATAAGGATATTCCGGTTTTGCTGACTCCCCACGAACAGAAAAAACATTAACTAACTTTTATTGTTGGAAGATTTATCTCGAATCAACTTTCCGGGAGAGTACCTTGTGCACTGCATTTAGGATATCGGGCGTATCAAGCCCGTATCGGCTCAGAAGTTCTTCCGGTTTTCCGCTCTCTCCAAATTTATCGTTTACTGCTACCATCTCCATCGGGACCGGATGATGCAGCATGAGAAGTTGTGCAACACTGTCGCCCAGGCCACCATTGCGCATGTGCTCTTCGGCCGAAACAACACAACCTGTTTTCTTCACGGATGCCAAAACCGCTTCGTCGTCGAGGGGTTTGATGGTATGGATGTTGACAACTTCGGCCCGAATGCCTTCATCGGCAAGGATTTTTGCTGCCTCCAGCGCTTTCCAAACAAGGTGTCCGGTAGCAACGATCGTAACGTCGCTCCCCTCCTGGAGCATCAGCGCTTTCCCGATGATGAACTCCTGGTCAGATGGAGTAAAGTTCGGAACTTTGGGACGACCGAACCGCAGGTAGACTGGCCCAACATGTGCCGCAATGGCTTTGGTGGCAGCCTTCGTTTGGTTAAAATCGCAGGGATTGATTACCGTCATATAGGGGAGCATTCTCATCATCCCGATGTCTTCCAGACTTTGATGCGTGGCTCCATCTTCACCTAAAGTCACTCCGGCATGGGATGCGCAAATCTTTACATTCTTCCTTGAATATGCTACCGATTGCCTGACCTGGTCATACACCCTGGCGGTGGCAAAATTGGCAAAGGTGCCGGTAAAGGGGATCTTCCCTCCGATTGTCATGCCGGCTGCGAGCCCGATCATATTAGCCTCTGCAATTCCTACCTCAAAAAACCTCTCCGGAAACTCTTTCGCAAACTCATTCATTTTTAACGATCCGACAAGGTCAGCACAAAGGGCAACAATGTTCGGATTCTCTCTTCCAAGCTCCACAAGCGCCTCTCCAAAACCGGAGCGGGTGTCTTTGGAACCAAAATTCATGTAACTATTCATCATATCTAACATTTTACATTTGCAATTGTCTTACAACTCAGCCTCAATACTCTTGCCCGCTTCCACATTAAACCGTTTCACCACTGTATCCTCCTGCCTTGTGGATGACTTCAAACGATAAACTGCAACATATCTCCCTGGCTGAAGTTGCCTCGTCTCCTCTAATTGATCAGGTTTAAGCTGATCAACCCATAAAAGCTCTTCTCTCTTCTCGCTGGCTTCATCCATCTCCATATATAATGATCCTGCTATCGGCATCTTTTGTTTTAGTGTGACAGTTCCAGAAGCGGGGATTCTTAGTTGAGTAAAGCCATCTGGGCCAATCTCCACATGATTAAAGTTCATCCGGGGCATCGTCAACACCGTAACATCATAACTTCCTGCCAGATATCTCTCCGGAAGGTTACTCGATTGGACATGAATCGCATCGCCAGTACCGCTGCGGCGAATGATGCAAGGGACTACCCGTTCTCCTTCCTGGATAAAACGGAGGAACCCCTGGCGGGCATCAAACTCGATAACAATATGTTTTCCCGGCTCGATCCAAACTGCCTCTTTTCGAAGCGGAGGGATCGTTTGAACAACCACATCATAGGTTACCAGGGGATCCAGTTTTAACGTATCGGGGAGGCCATCGCTACTCAATGTATGAATAAAACTATATTTGACAGTACCTGTAACATGATCGTAGAGCGTTGTGTGGATATCAGTCTGAGTCGGTTTCCCAAACCTGTCCAGTAAGTTTATCTGGGCTGAAGCCTCTTTAAGTGTTGTGGCAACAATGGTTTCCAGAGCGCGACGGTACTCATTTTCGTTGGCGGCGTTGTAATAATTCCCCATGCAATTGAACTGGGGTTGCATGTTCTCTCCAATCCCAACAATAAAAGGTCTCAGAAAAATTCCTGATGCCTGCAGTCTCATTGAAACCTGACAAGGGTCTCCTCCACAGGCTTCCAGCCCATCAGTAATGAGGATGACAACATTTCTGCAATTGACGCAAGCTGAAAAATCTGAAACCGTTTGTTCAAGTGAATAGGCAATGGGCGTTGTGCCCCCAGGGCTTAACCTCTGAAGGACCGACTTGATGGTCTGAAAATTATCCGTTCCAAATGGAACCATCATATAAGACGACTCACAATCGGGGCCTGAACTTCGTTGCGGACCGTAAACCCGTAACCCTACCTCCAGCTTGTTGTTTCCCTTAAGGCTGTCGAGGATCCCGGAAAGAACGTTGACAGCAATCCTGTACTTCGTATCACTTTGCCAGTAATCGGCCATACTTCCTGATGCATCAAATACAAACAGAACCCGGGTCAAAGGCTTGGGAGTATCCCTCTCCTTGGCAGCTTGTGACTGGGCAATGCCTGCATTTACACTAAAAAAAAGGAGAAAAAGGACCGTGACAAGCCTATTTGTCATTCGTAATTCGTAATTCCTAATTCGTAATTCCTAATAGTCTCCCATCGTCTCCTCCAGCTGTGCCAGAGCCTTTTCAGCCTGTTCGTCATTTGGAGGCACACCATGCCATTCATGATTATCGAGCATGAAATCGACACCAAAGCCCATCTTCGTGTGCATGATGATAATAACGGGTTTTCCCTGGTTTAATTGTTGTTTTGCAACCGTTAACTGATCCAGGATTTCAGCCATATCATTCCCGTTCATCTCCAGAACCAGCCAACCGAATGCCTCCAGTTTGGCTCTGAGGTTTCCCAGAGAGAGAACGTTTTCTACCGGGCCGTCGATCTGTTTTTGGTTGTAATCAATGGTGGCGATGATGTTATCAACTCCTTTGGCAGCTCCATACATCAGCGCTTCCCAATTCTGACCCTCCTGTAGTTCGCCATCCCCCATAAGCACATATACAATTTTGGGGTCTCCATTGAGTTTCTTACTGGTGGCTGCACCCAGTGCAACCGATAAACCTTGCCCGAGGGAACCTGATGCCATGCGCACGCCAGGGGTCTCATCCAGAACTGACGGGTGTCCCTGCAACCTGGAATCCAGCTTTCTGAATGTCCCAAGTTCGGTAAGCGTAAAGAAACCATACCGTGCCAGAACACTGTACCATGCAGGAGAGATGTGCCCGTTGGAAAGGAAAAAGATATCCTCATCCGTTCCATCCATGGTAAATTTATTGGGATCGGGCTTCATGCAAGCAAAATAGAGGGCTACCAGAAAGTCGGCTGCTCCAAGGGATCCGCCGGGATGGCCTGAGCTGGCACCATGGACCATGCGGATGATGTCCCTGCAAACCTGCGAAGCAATTTTTGATAAATCGGTGGTTGATAACATTGAAAATGATATATTTAATATGGGATAATCCTTTCGAGCCAAAGATAGCCCTTTTGATTTTTTCGGTCGACCTGGTGTTAATAAAAATGGATAAGATTTAAAACGCTATTTTTGTATCGTTGCATGTCAAGCGACACCACTCATGAAAATCGTAATCATTATCATTCTACTTTTTCTGGGATTATACCAGGAGATCAGTTCCAGCATGCCGGATCAATCGCTGGACTACAAAAAGATCCGGAAAGAGAAGTGGGCCGACTCTGTCTTCCATTCCCTTACGCTAAACCAGCAAATTGCACAGCTTTTGGTTGTAAGAGCTTACTCCAACCGAAATCAATCCTATAACGACAGTATGGCCGGGCTCATCCGGAATTATAACATCGGCGGAGTCTGTTTTTTCCAGGGAAGTCCGGTTGCACAGGCAACCCTTACAAATAGCTGGCAGCAAACTGCCAAAACCCCTCTGTTGGTTGCCATCGATGCCGAATGGGGGTTGGGGATGAGGCTGGACAGCGTCCACGATTTCCCCTTTCAGATGACCCTTGGAGCTTCTGTGAATGATTCTCTTACGTATGATATGGCTGCTGCGATAGCACATGATTGCCGGAGGATGGGCATACACATGAACCTGGCGCCAGTAGTGGATGTGAACAATAATCCGAAGAATCCGGTGATCAATTTCAGGTCGTTCGGTGAAAATCCCATCACCGTGGCCCGGAAAGGGGTAAGCTACGTGAAAGGATTGCAGGACAATGGCATTGTTGCTACGGCAAAACACTTTCCGGGCCACGGTGATACCGACACCGACTCCCATATGGACCTTCCGGTTATCAGCCACCCGGCTGAACGGATGGAGTCGGTGGAGTTATACCCTTTCAGGGAGGCAATCGGGAACCAGATCAACGGCATCATGATAGCTCATCTCTACATGCCAATGTATGACACCACTTCAAACCTTGCCTCTACCCTCTCACCTCGAATTATAACAGATCTTTTAAAAAAGAAGCTGGATTTTCAGGGCGTTGTCATCACGGACGCCCTTGACATGAGTGGAGTGACCAAATTCTTCCCTCCCGGAGAAATCGAAGTGAAAGCGCTTCTGGCAGGCAACGACATCCTCCTGCTTCCCCAGGATGTCTCCAAGGCTATAAATACAATCCGCAAAGCAGTGGATGATGGGATCATCGCACAAACTATCATCACCGAGCGATGCCTCAAGATTCTCAGGCTCAAATTCGACATGGGACTCGATTTCTATCAACCGGTAAAGCTGGAGAACCTTACACCCGATCTCAATCCTTCATCCTCGAAGTGCATCACAAACAAGATTTACAAATCTGCCGTCACAGTTGTTAAAAATGAGAACAACCTCCTGCCGCTTGGCCTTCTCCAACGACGCCAGATCGCTACAATCTCTATTGGCGAGGACCAACTCACCCCTTTCCAGGAGTCGTTGAACTGGTTCGCTCCAGCGACACATTTCCAGATCTCTAAACAGGCATCACCCGAAGAGTTTATAAACCTTGAGCAACAATTGGCCCCATACAACCTGTTAATTATTGGCCTCCACCGAAACAAGCTTTACCCGGCCCAAAAGTTTGGAAACCCCGAACAGGTATTTGAATTCATCGAAAACATGAGCCGAAAGAAGCGAACTATTCTTACAGTCTTCGGAAACCCTTACCTGATGCAATCCATTGAAAACATGCCCGATCTTGAAGCAATCATACTTACTTATCAGGATCAGCCAGAAGCAGAAGAGGTCGCTGCAGAGGTCATTTTCGGTGGCGTCTCTGCCCAAGGCGAGTTGCCGGTTACAACCGGAGGATTTGCAATAGGTTCCGGAGTGAAATTCGGTAAATCCAGACTTGAATTCGCATTACCCGAAGAGGTTGGAATCCCTTCCTGGAAACTTGCACCTATCGATAGCCTGATCATCAATGGCATCGACTCCGCTGCATACCCTGGCTGCCAGGTACTTTTCGCCAGGGAAGGTAAAATATTCTATTACAAGGCATTCGGAAATCCAACTTATGAGGATCCAGTAGCTGTGACCCGAACCGACCTCTACGATATTGCTTCACTCACCAAAGTTGCAGCTACGACACTCGCCATGATGAAACTTTATGAGGAGGGAGTTTTCCATCCCGACGATCCCCTCTCCTCCTACCTTCCCGAACTCAGGGCTACTGATAAGGAGAAAATCACCATCAGGGAGGTGATGACACACCAGGCAGGGCTTCAGGCCTGGATTCCCTTCTATTTGCTGACCTTGAATGACACCCTGGCTGATCTGGAAATATACGACACACTCTATTCCCCTCTTCACCCAATCAAGGTAGCCGAAAATCTTTACATGAAACGGAATTACACCGACAGTATCTACTCCTGGATCATTCATTCAAAACTAAGGAAGAATAAAAAGTACAAATACAGTGATCTTGGCTTTTACCTTCTTCAAAAATTGATTGAACGGAAAACCGGTATGACTCTCCCTGCGTATCTCGACAAGACCTTCTATAAACCACTTGGACTCACTACACTGGGATTTAATCCAAGTGCCAAATTCCCCATCGAACGGATCATGCCAACGGAGTACGATTCAGTTTTCAGGAAGCAGCTTATCAGGGGAGATGTTCATGATCCCGGGGCAGCTATGCTCGGAGGATTTTCAGGTCATGCCGGACTTTTCAGCGATGCCTTTGACCTGGCAGTAATTCTTCAGATGCTGCTCAGCAATGGTGAATATGGAGGCAAGCAATACCTCCTCCCCTCTACGATCCGTGAGTTTACCAGGAAACAGTTTCCCGGAAAAGAGAGCCGCAGGGGAATGGGATTCGACAAACCATTGCCCGAATACGATCCGTTAGGGCCAACATGTGAGGCTGCAACTCCTTCCAGTTTTGGGCACTCCGGATTTACCGGCACCTATATCTGGGCCGACTCCGACAGGGATCTGGTCTATATATTTCTTTCAAACAGGATATGCCCGAATGCCGCCAATTCAAAAATCTCGAAGATGAACATCCGGACAAAAATCCATCAGAAGATGTACGAGATCATTGCCAATGAAATTGGGAATTGATTACATTTGCAAACAGAAAATCATCTACCTATCTAAATCTGAGACATGAAACCAAAATTGAAATCTTTCCTCCTCTGGGTACTCGCTTTTTTCATCACTGTAGCTGCCGGCTACTATCAGCGAACTACAGGCCCAACTTATGAAATCCGTGGGAAAGCAGTCATTGATGGTACAACCTATAAATACAAACTAATCCGCACATACGACGGAAGTGATGATGCACCCATTGAACTCACAATTTCTGATCCGGATGTAACGGGAGAGTTGAAACTAAAAAGATACAAAAGCCATGATGATTGGAGTACAACGTCGATGGAGCGTCAGGGTGAAAAGCTGATCGGCTACATCCCCCATCAGGAGATGGCCGGTAAAGTGATGTACCATGTAAATCTCATGAAGAATGGTAATTCTTACCTATTGAATGAAGAGCCAGCCGTCATCCGTTTCAAAGGGTTTGTGCCGCGAGGTGTTCTTTTTTCACATATCATCACAATCTTCCTGGCAATGCTTTTCAGCACCAGGACAGCCTTCGAAGTAATTTTCAAGTTAAAATACACCTATCTCTATACCTGGCTCACCCTCATTTTCCTGGCTGTTGGTGGAATGACACTCGGACCCGTAATCCAAAAATATGCATTTGATGCCTATTGGACAGGATGGCCATTCGGACATGACCTCACCGATAATAAATCGCTGCTTGCTTTTATTTTCTGGCTTGTCGCCCTCATCTACCAGATCTGGAACAAAGAAAAGAAAACATGGGCAATTGTAGCTGCTGTGGTCCTTTTTGCGGTGTATATGATCCCTCACAGTGTTCTTGGTTCTGAAATCGATTATACCAAAGAAACACCAAAAACTGATATTCCTGAATAATTATCTGAAAATCAGGGCCTGACATGGAGATTACAATTGCCATAATTGCTATAACCGTTCTGTTTTCCGTCCTTGGATTCAACAACGAGATCCTTTTTAACCGGTGCAAGTTTAATCCTTATGATGTCAAACACAGCGGGCAGTGGTACCGGTTTTTTACGTATGGATTCCTGCATGCCGGCTGGGTTCATCTGTTCATCAACATGTTTGTGTTTTACTCATTCGGCAAGTTTGTTGAGAATGCTTATAGGTTCTATTTCGGCAGCAAATACATCCTCTATTTCCTGTTGCTTTATGTTGGGGCCCTGCTGCTCTCCGTAATCCCTTCCTTCGGGAAGCATAAAAATGATGTTTTCTACAGTTCTGTAGGCGCTTCCGGAGCGGTCTCTGCAATCCTGTTTTCAAGCATTCTCATTGCACCACTTAATAAAATTTACCTTTTCCTTATCCCAATTGGAATCCCTGCCATTCTCTTTGGCGTACTCTATGTAGGCTATGAATATTGGATGAGTCGTCGGGCGAAAGACAACATCGGACATGACGCCCACCTGTGGGGAGCGCTGTTCGGACTGATCTTCACCATCGCTATGAAGCCGGTAATCGTCCTCTACTTCCTGAAACAACTGGGCTTCGAGATCACTATCTAATTTCCTAATTTCCTAATTTCCTAATTTGCCGCCTTTTCAATCCTCACCCTGGCATCCACCGCCACAATTGTGTCCCCGCTGCCAAGCAAAGGGTTGAAATCAAGCTCTATGATTTCGGGAGCGATAGTAAGTAATGATGACAGGCGCAACATGATATCAGCAAATTTCTCTTCATTGACCCCCTTTTGTCCTCGAACTCCCTGGATGATTTTATAACTCTTCAGTCTCTGAATCATTGCAAGGGCCTCCTGCTTATCAAGAGGACTGATGCCTGCAGCAGTATCTTTGAGAACCTCGATGAAAATCCCACCCAATCCGCATAAGATCAGGTGTCCGTAGTTTTGTTCAAATTTGGCTCCAAGAAAGAGTTCAATCCCTGAAAGCATTGGTTGAAGTAAAATACCCGTCGTCTCAGGAATTTGCATCATCCGCTGAAACTCATTCACCAGAGTAGCCTCATCTCCTACATTCAGAACAACACCGCCAACATCCGATTTGTGGAGGGGTCCCACAACTTTCATCACAACAGGCAATCCGAGTGTTGTTGTTGCCAGTTTTGCATCTTCAATGGTAGTCACCACCGCTTCACCGGCTCGGGGGATCCCGCAGGCATCCAGTAGTCCCTGGATCGCCTCCGGTGAGATATACCCGGGTTGTGCACTGTCAATAATTTCCCTGATAGCTTTTGCATCAACTTCGGGGAGGTCAGGATCAAGGTTAGAAGGAGGAGGTGTTTGCATAACCATTGAGAGTGCATTTCCAAAATTGACCTCTTTCGGAAAATAAGTATGCCCCTTCCCGATAAACTCACTAATCTCCTCTTCCGCCGTTAGGATCGATGGCAGGATTGGGAAGATCGGTTTATTGCATTGTTTCATCTTCTCATCCAGTATACGATACTCGGGAAAAACCCGTGAAAGCCCGGGAGTTCCGAAGATGACTGCCATCCCGTCGATATCATCAAACCGGTTTTCCACATAATCAATGATTATTCCAAGTTGCTCAGCATTTCCGGTAGCCAGAAAATCAATCGGATTCGCAACCGATGATCCGGGAAAAAGTTTTCCGAGAAGTTCATCGGCAGCCTCCCCTTCTAACCTTGGAACTGACATCCCTCCCTTGGAGAGCGCATCTGTGAGCATTACTGCAGGTCCTCCGGCATGTGTAATGATTGCGATATTTTTACCTTTCAAAACAGGATATTGAAAAATCGAGGCTACGTTGATCAACTCATCACGACCATGGCATCGTATGATACCCGCTTTTCGGAAGAGCGCATCCACTGCTACATCCGGACTAGCCAGAGCGCCTGTATGAGAAGAGGCTGCACGGCTGCCCGCTTCCGATGTCCCGGCTTTGATTGCCGCGATCCGGCACCCTTTGTGGATCAGGGAAGAGGCATGCTTCAGAAGCATTAGTGGTTTGGAGATATTCTCCATGTATAACAACTTGGTCCTCGTGCTCAGCGCAGGATCAAACGTCTCATCCATATATTTAAGGATCTCCTCAACGCCCATCTGTGCACTGTTGCCAACAGAAAAAACCCTGGAAAAAGTCAGACCAATAGAAATTCCTGCCTCCATGATAAAACAGGCAGTTGCTCCCGACCCGGAAATGAAGTCGCATCCCTTAGGATCAAGAACCGGGATTGGCTTTGTAAATACACCGGCATAATCAGGAGTAAGTACCCCTATACAATTAGGACCGACCAAAGCTCCGTTCACCGAATTAACGGTTTCTACAAGTTCGCGTTCAAGAACTCTTCCCGCATCACTCTCTTCACTGAAACCAGCTGATAAAACAATGAAGGCTCGCGTATTTTTGAGAGTTGCAAGTAACTCCACTGTTGCGGGGATGTATTTTGCTGCAATAGCAAGAATTGCCAGGTCTACATTTGGCAATTGGGATGGGTTTTGATAACTGCGGATTCCCTGCACAGTCGATTCCTTCGGATTGATCACAAAAAGATCTCCCCTGAATTTCTGTTCGATTAAATTCCTGAGTACTGCACCGCCTGGCTTCTGTGTGTCGTTTGAACCCCCGACAACAACAATGCTCCTTGGGTTGAGTAATTGGTCGTTAATCATAGATGGTTGGATTAGTTAGCGAAAATACGAACTTTCCATACCTTTGCAAAAACGAACTTCATGGTCAATCGGTTTACTGGACTTTTTGTAAAACTGAAACTCTTCTTCCCTATTCTACTTGGAATTATTATTGCTGTCACTATCCTAACCTGGGTCAGTATTCACATGTCTACCAATGAAATACAGGGCATCGTTGAAAATAACCTCCAAATGCAGGTCAAGACCATTACCCGAATGTTTGAACGTGAAAGAAGCTTGAAATTCGATAAAGTCTCCCGCGATCTGAAAATCCTCCATGCATTTTTCTACCAAAATGACCTGAAGATTTCAACAAGCAATATTCCAACAGAGGTCACCAACCAAATCACAGGTGACAAACAAACCGAAAACCTCAATTTATGGTACCTTGGGAACAGCCTCCTGAATGGACATACATCGTTTATCGACAGCATTACCTCCCTGACCGGTGGCACAGCAACCATCTTCCAGAAAATTGACAGCGGGTTTGTCAGGATATCAACCAACGTCAGAAATGACATGGGAGAAAGGGCTCTTTGGACGTTTATCCCAAATAATTCCCCTGTCGTTCAAACCGTGGCACAGGGTAAGACCTACTTTGGACGGGCTTTTGTAGTCAACGACTGGTACATTACAGCCTATGAACCAATTTTCAGCGATGGCAGGATCGTTGGAATGCTCTATGCAGGAGATCAGGAGAAAGACCTGGGAGAGTTGAGGAATATTCTCAATAATGTTACAATAGGCAAGACAGGGTATGTGTTTGTATTCGATGAAACGGGCAAACTGATAATCCATCCATGGATGCAGGGTGGACAGATCCCAGATGAAATGAGCCAACAAACCAACGTGAAACAATCTGGATTGCTTTACTATTCATCCCATCATGATGAGTCAACCGAAATGGTGGCTTTTGAATATATTCCGGATTTTAAATTATACATCTGTGCGGCGATCGATCCCGATGCTGAATCCCGTCAATTAACATCCGGGATCATCCGCAACGCAGTGATCATTGCAGTAATTACAATTATCCTGTTTTCGATCTTCATCTACCTTCTAACCAAGAAAAATCTATATAAATATCTCCGACAAATTGAACAATCAGATAAACAACTCAACTCTGCCCGCGAGGCTCTTGAACGGTCGGAAGAGCAATTCCGTACTTTTTTCAACAGTTCCAGCGATGAGATATTTATCGGTGATTTCGATGGATTTATCCTGGAGGCGAATCAGGTGACCTGCGACAACCTGGGATACACCAGGGAAGAACTGATCGGGAAACATTTTCGGGAGTTGAGAACTGAAAAGTATCTCGATGATTTTCAAAAAAACCTGGACATGATCAAACACTTTGGCCAGCATCGCTTCGAAACCGAAAATGTTTCCCGAAATGGCAATGTGATGCCGGTAGAGATGAAAAGTCGGGTAATTGAATACAACGGAGAAAAACGAATTTTGAGTATTGCACGCGATATCACTGAACGAAAAGAAATAGAAGAGCGGATCCTGAAAGCAATCATATCCACAGAAGAGAGCGAACGGCAACGGTTTGCAGCAGATCTCCATGATGATCTCGGGCCGATACTCTCCACCATCAAACTCTATACTGACGTTCTAAACCGTGGCGATCATATCAACATCGATAAAAGTGAAACTGTTAAAAACATCAATGAACTCGTTGATATGGCAATCCGAACCAGCCGTGAGATTTCAAATAGAATCCGCCCGAACGTTCTCCAGGACTTTGGATTGGCTGCAGCAATTACGGAGTTCTGCAGTTTTATAAACCAGGCAAAATCACTTAAGGTTGATTTGCAAACCGACCAGTATACAATTAATAAAAGAGGGATTGAAGAATCGATTCTGTTTCAGGTAACCAAAGAACTGATCAACAATACCTTACGCCACGCCGAAGCCACAAATGTGCTCATCGACCTGAAAAACATTGACAACCAGATCATTCTCTATTACCGGGATGACGGAACCGGTTTTGATCTGGATGCCGCCATGAAGAACCGATCTGGTTTGGGGTTATACAATATATTAAATAAGGTAAAGATGATTCACGGCACGTGTGATCTGAATACTACCAAAGGAAAAGGGATGTTCATGACCATCTCAGTGAAATTGAAAAACGAATAGCAAAACAACCATGGAAATAATCAAGGTTATCATAGCAGACGATCATGTCATTTTCAGAAAAGGTCTCTTTACCATCCTGAATGAAATAAATCAGATTAAAGTGGTGGGTGAGGCAGCAAATGGACTTGAACTCCTCGAGTTACTCAAGAAAACACCAGCCGATGTAATCCTGATGGATATTAAAATGCCCGTGATGGACGGCATCGAGGCGACACGGAAAGTAACGGCTCAATACCCTGACATCCGGATAATTGCCCTTACCATGCATGAAGAGATCAGCTATTTCAATAAAATGATGGAAGTTGGTGCCACCGGATTTCTTCTTAAAAAAACTACACAGGACGAATTGGAGAAAGCCATCATCGCCGTGGTCTGTGATGAGCACTACTTCTCTGAAGAGTTCATGAGCAATATGCAAACCCAACCTCTCGTCCCACCAAGAAAGCGTCCCGACATTGTTTTGACTTCACGGGAGCAGGAGGTTCTTGACCTGATATGCAGAGGGCTTTCGAATTCCGAAATCTCAAAACAACTCGGCCTAAGTCAACGAACAGTTGATGGACACAAAGCGCATCTGTTTGAAAAAACCGGCGCAAAGAATGCCCCCCATCTGGTCATGTATGCAATAAAAAATGGTTTAATAAAGACCTGATTGCCTTTTCAACGCCCGATTTACATGCATCCTCCAGGTATATCTACCCATAGAAAATACCTGTAACCCGGAAGAAACTCGCTTTTCCTCAGAATCTTCAAAAATCTTCAATATATAGTTCACTGTATATCAACAGTGTACGATTTATTCGTAAACAAATATTGAACCTGCTTTCATGCAATATGAAAGCGTTTTCATCTGATTTACTTGATGTTATCATTCCCAGGCAGGTAAAAATACCTGTCTGAACTGTTGCACGATTTACCCTTGCATAGGGATCAATCCGGGTATACATTTGCATTGTGAATTAATTAACAATAATCCCAAATACAAAAAGTCATGGAAACAAAATCAAAAATTCTGATCGTCGACGATGACAGCGATGTGATCAACGTACTGAAA
>CAZXQU010000018.1:0-49070 GCA_964642545.1 uncultured Prolixibacteraceae bacterium
CCGATTTTCCTATTTCTTTTTATTTGTCTATCTTTGCACCCTCGAAATTCTACCACTGCTTGTTGCTGCAAAGTTGATTGTCGATTATTTATAACTCCCTGGTGAAAAGAACAGATAGTTGAATACTAAAACAAGTCCAGCCTTGAAGATCAAGAATATTCTGATTAGCCAACCACAACCTGCCGATTTTGAAAAGTCTCCTTACGGAGAACTTTCGAAAAAACTCAATCTGACTATTGAATTCAGAAAATTCATTAAGATTGAAGGTATTACGGCGAAAGATTTCAGGAAAGAACGAACCAACCTTCTTGATTATACCGCTGTGATATTTACTTCACGAAATGCTGTGGACCACTACTTCAGGATTGCCAAAGAGATGCGGTCAGAGATTCCTGATTCAATGAAATATTTTTGCATTTCAGAATCAACTGCCTATTACCTTCAGAAATACATTCAATTCAGAAAGCGGAAAATTTTTCATTGCAAGGAGAATTTTGACATCCTTGGTGAACTGATCAAAAAACATAAAACAGAGAAATTCCTTCTTCCCTGTTCCGATATTCACAAGGCAGAGATTCCCGATATTCTTGATTCTCTGAAGGTAATCTATAAAAAGGCTATCATCTATAAGACCCTGGCCAGCGATCTTTCCGACCTGGATATTAAAAAATATGACCTGCTCGTCTTTTTCAGCCCCGCCGGGATCAAATCCTTGTTTAAGAACTTCCCCGATTTCAAACAGAATAATTGTGCAATCGGTGTTTTCGGACCTTCAACAACAAAAGCTGCTGAAACGGCTGGGCTGAAACTCACAATCCTGGCCCCTACCTGCACTGCTCCTTCGATGACAATGGCCATTGAACAATACCTCTCGGGCGAGAGAAAGAAAGGGTAACCGACTCTTTCCCGAATTGCCTGATTACATGAAAGAAAACTTTCCCAAAGAAGAACGACTTTGTCGTCGGAAACTTATCCAGGAGATTTTTATTTCCGGCCTGTCCATTTCGGCTCCACCAATAAAGATGCGTTGGTTCTCTTCATCTCTTCCGAAAGCATTTCCACTACAGGTGATGATTGCCGTTCCAAAAGCATCCTTCCATAACGCCTCCGACAGAAACCTGATTCGGCGCCGCATCAGGGAGAGTTACCGGAAAAACAGGTCAATGCTCTATGAGTCCCTGACCTCCACCGAGAAACAAATGGTTCTCGTTATCACATACACAGGACGTAAGATCCTCCCTTATTCAGAAATTGAGGAGAAAATAATCTTACTTTTACAACGTTTAAAGAACGAGAATGAAAAAGCTTCTGGGTAGTTTTTTCATTTTACTAATCCGGGTTTATCAAGGGGCGATCTCACCATACCTGATGCCGGCCTGCAGATACTCTCCCTCCTGTTCCGCTTATGGAGTTGAAGCTATACGGATACACGGTCCATTTAAAGGTGGCTGGATGGCACTGAAACGGATTTCCCGCTGTCATCCCTGGGGAGGAAGCGGATATGATCCTGTTCCAGGTAGCAATGACGAGGGAAAAGGGACGAAGGAAGAGGGAAGAGGAATGAGGAATGAGGAATGAACAATTACGAATTACGAATTATTGACAGCAAATAGCGAAAACCTAACAGAGAAAAGCGAACTTAGAATTTATCATATATGAAACGTTACACCTATATTTTCCTATTCCTTTCCCTAGCCCTGACTGCACAGTTAGCTTATAGTCAATCACCACAGGACCAAACATTTGAAATCCTGAAAAACCTTGACATCTATACCGATGTGATCAAAGAGCTGAATGCCGAATATGTCGATGACATCCAGCCTGGCGAACTCACCAAAGAGGGAATCGATGCAATGCTCTATTCATTGGATCCCTATACAAATTTCATCCCGGAAACTGAGATAGAAGATTATAAGTTTATCACCACCGGCCAGTATGGAGGAATCGGCGCCTTGATTCATCAACAGAACGAATACGTGATTATTTCGGAACCATATCAGGGATCACCGGCTCAAAAAGCGGGATTGATGGCTGGTGATAAAATATTGGAAGTTAACGGGCAGTCGGCTGTTGGCAAGAGCTATGACGAGATAAGTGCAATTTTGAAAGGGCAGGCCGGGACAGATGTTCATATCAGTGTTAAACGTGATGGGTCAGATCAGATAATTGATAAAACCATCACTCGCGAAAACATCAAGATTGACAACATCCCATTTTATGGTATCGTTGGAAGTGATATTGCTTATATCAAACTCACTGGATTCACACAGAATGCAGGAAAAGAGGTGAAACAAGCTTTCCTGAAGCTGAAAGAGAAGCAGCCAGTTAAGGGTGTGATCATAGACTTGCGCAATAATGGCGGCGGATTGCTCAACGAATCTGTTGACCTGTCGAATATCTTCGTGGAACGAGGTCAGGAGGTGGTAACTACGAAAGGAAAGGTGAAGGAGCGCAATCACATTCACAAGACAATGTATCCACCGGTAGACCTTAAAATTCCGTTGGTTGTACTGACGGATAACCAAAGCGCTTCTGCAAGCGAAATTTTTGCAGGCGCCATGCAGGATCTCGATCGCGGTGTGATCGTGGGCCAACGAACTTTTGGAAAGGGGCTTGTTCAGAACGTCGTTCCACTCAGTTATAATGCCCAGTTGAAGATTACGGTTGCCAAATATTACATTCCAAGCGGTCGTTGCATCCAGGCTATTGACTACAGTCACAAAGATAACAACGGATATTCCGCTAAGATTCCCGATTCACTTATCAGGGAATTTACTACAAAAAATGGGAGGAAAGTTTATGATGGAGGTGGCATCTCCCCGGATGTCTCCGTAAAACCGAGAAAATTCAACCAGATTGCACTAACCCTCTTTGGGAACTACCTGATTTTTGATTATGCCACAAAATTTCGCCAGGCACATCCTTCAATTCCTCCGGTAACTGAGTTTGAGATCAGCGACAGTGTTTATAATGACTTTCTTGCCTTTATCACGGATAAAAATTACACATATACTACCAGAAGTGAGCAGGCACTTGAACGATTGAAAAGTGAAGCTGAACGCGAACAATACTTCAATGCGATCGAGGAGGAGTATAATAACCTGAAAGAGCATATGATACATGACAAAGGTGCAGATATTAATAAATATGAAGATCAGATAAGGGAACTGCTTCGAATGGAGATTATTTCCAGGTACTATTACCAACGTGGAAAGATTGAGTCGTCGCTCACAAACGATCCTGAACTTGCACGGGCCATTGACGTTCTCCATCATCCGGAAATCTACAACTCCATTCTCGATGGGACATGGGTAGATCCGGCGAGTACGGAAAGCCAGGAAATCAATGACCCGGAAGCCACAGAATAAGAAATTAAACCAGAAACATAATAACGTTATATATGAAATACAAACCTATCTTATTTATTGTTATTGGATTGCTGATCAGCAGTTCAGCCCTGGCCGATAAACCGGCGTACAAGATTTTCAACACAAAAGGGAAAAAAGTTTCATACAAGGATCTATTAAAAGATGCCGGTGAATCACAGGTGGTTTTTTTCGGAGAGCTACATAACAATCCGATCTGTCACTGGCTGGAGATCGAACTTACAAAAGACCTCTTTGAGCTCAAACAGGATAAGTTGGTTCTGGCAGCCGAGATGTTTGAGCGTGACAACCAGTTATTGCTGAATGAATATACAGGGAAATTTATCCGGAGAAAGGATTTTGAGAATGAGGCCAAATTATGGCCAAACTACACGACCGATTATGCCCCATTGGTTGACTTCGCAGTTGAGCATAACCTGAAGTTTGTCGCTTCCAATATTCCACGCCGATATGCCGCACTCGTTAACCTCAAGGGGTTTGAAGGACTTGACAGCATCAACGCCTACCAGCGCGGGATGATAGCCCCACTACCCATTAAGTATGACTCTGCCATGAATTGTTATAAAGCAATGAAAGAGATGTTTGCCGGAAGCGGCGCCATGCATCAGACTATGTATATTGCTGAAGCCCAGGCGATGAAAGATGCCACGATGGGATATTTCATTTATAAAAACCTGGAAGAGAACGGCACCATCCTCCATTTCAACGGCTCATACCATAGCGAGAACTATGAAGGAACTGTATGGTATCTCCGTGATTTCGCAAGAAAATTCCCGTTTGACACAAGGGTCGTGACCATTGCTTGTGTGGAACAGGATGAAATCGACGAACTTTCAGAAGAGAATCTAGGGAAAGCCGATTACATCATCTGCATCCCATCATCAATGACGAAGACGAGGTAACCAAGGGGTCACTCCAGTTTTTCAAACAAAGGTATAATAAGCATTGATCAGAAAATTCCATCCAGTCACTACGATTGTAGCCACCAGTTTGGCAATATAGAAATTTACCTTGAATTTACCCGACATTGCCCACACAATGGCACTGTTAATGCCCAATCCGATGAGGGCAATGATAAAAAACCTGCTGAACTCCATCATGATATTCGGGTTGGTGCTTTCGAATGTCCATACCCGGTTCAGGAAATAATTGGTTGTGGCAGCAATGGTAAAACCAATGGCATTGGCAAGGTATTTCTGGATCTTAAGGTACTCCTTACATGCGAATGTGATCGAGAAATCGACAATGACGCCTGAGAATCCAACGATCCCAAACTTGACAAATTTCAGGAGGAAGGCGGGAGATAAGATTTCTTCCATCGAAGATTCAAGTTATAGCTGAATCAGAAGAACCTCAACCTTATCGTCGCGGATCACCTCCACGGTGATGGTTTGTCCATGCTTCAGTTTTGAGAGACGGGACATGTATTCATAGATATTCTCCACCTTCATGCCATTGATTGAGGTAATGATATCACCTTTTATCATTCCTCCCCGTTCAGCAGGTTTTCCGCTCGTGACGCCATCAACACGTAACCCTTTTTTTTCAGAGCCAGCAAAATCGGGCATAATTCCCAATGTCACCTTCAGCTTTCTTCCAGTACGGCCTGATGCTGCTTTACTCCCAGATTCTTGGAATACCAAGGGATTCGGCGCGCCAGCTACAGATTCAAGAACTTCCAGGGCAAAATCGCCTACCCTTGCTTCCGAATCAAAATCGAGCAGATTGGTATCATCAAATGGGGTGTGGTAATCGGTATGAACGCCTGTATTAAAATAGAATACAGGGATGTTGGCAGCATAAAAGGCCGCGTGATCAGAGGGGCCATACCCATCAGGGGCGTGAACAACGGTAAATGGCAGATCTTTCTCGTAAAGGAGAAGAATAGAGTCGGCTTCAACGGATGTTCCTGTTCCACTAACAGATATGGAGTTTTTCTCCTTATCGAATCGCCCAACCATGTCAAAGTTGAACATGGCTTTGATCGTTTGTGCAGGAACCGGAGGATTATCAACGAAAAATTTTGAACCCAGCAAACCCATCTCCTCGGCGCTGAAAGCGACAAAAATGATACTCCGCGCAGGTGCGCCCTGAATAGCAAGAGTTCTGGCAAGTTCGATCACCATCGCCGTGCCCGAAGCGTTATCATCAGCACCATTATGGACTGCATTGGTATCCGGCATCCGGGAACCTGAGTTTGGCCCGCCCATTCCAAGATGATCGTAGTGGCCTCCAACAACAAGATACTGATCTTTCAACTCCGGATCACTGCCTTTTAGTAAAGCGACAACATTCACCGTTTGTTGTTTTTCTTGATTTACTTCAGTAACGGCTGATAAAGTTCCATTCAGTTCAAACGACTTCGGTTGTTTCTGCCTGATGATCATAGCATCAAGGGTATCTACAGTATAGCCGGTAGAGAGTAAAAATTGGTCAGCTGTGGCACGCGTAATGTTGATGGCAGGGATACCCGCAGTCACTTCGTTGTTCTCAACCACCAATGGCATCAGTTTATCCTCCTTTTCCATGCTCAGAGGTGTTATCAGCAATACACCTGCTGCTCCTTTATCTTTGGCAGTCAATATCTTACTTCTGATATCACTGAAAGGGATAAAAGCACTTTCCGAATTGTCAGGCTCGGGATCGGCCCGGAAAAACATCACCCATTTGCCTTGGACGTCCATCCCTTCGTAATCATTCCATTGAAGACTATCCAGGTTCATATCGAAGCCAAAGCCTGCAAAAACAACAGGGGCATCCACCGTTGCCGATGAGGAGAAAGCCAGGGGAACGAAATCTGTCATCAGTTCAAAGGAATACTCTTCAAATACGAAGGTGTTGTTTTCACCAAGGTCGACACCAGTAACTACATCAAAGTATTGAAATCCATTATCTGCCAGGGGTTCCAACCCTGCCATCATGAAATTCTTAAGGATATATCCCGCTGCAACGCCTGCCTCTGGTGTCCCGGGTTTGCGACCTTTGAGTGAATCGGAGGCAAGAAATTCAACATGTTTTTTAAGTTGGTCAGGCGAAACTTTTATGGGTTGCTGTGCAACAGTGGCGAAAGCAAAAAACAGACTCAGGAAGGAAATAATATAGGTTCTCATAAGAAGTAGGTTTTATTTATATTCGGAGTAAAAATGTCATTTTTCAATCAATCGTAAATCAAACAATTGTTCCTCCACCAACCACAGTATCTTCTTGATAAAACACTGCACTCTGACCGGGAGTAATGGCATCATTTGGATGGTAAAAGGTTACCTTTACAAGTCCATCGGAATGATGTTCTATCGTAGCTTCGCGCTCCTTTTGTGCCGATCTGATTTTGCATGTAACCTCCATCGGGGAAGTCAGCTTGCCAATAGAGATCCAGTTGATTTCCTTTACCAAAAAAGTGGACTCGTATGTCTCTTCCCTGGTTCCAACAATTACACGGTTGTTATCGGGATCAAGTTTAATCACATAAAGAGGTTCTGAATAGGCAACTCCCAGTCCTTTTCGCTGACCGATTGTGAAATTCCAGAAGCCGGTGTGCGTGCCAAGTACCTTACCGTCCGACAGGAGGATATCCCCCGGTGTAGGTGGCATCTCCAGCAACTCCTTATAATCTCCCCCGTAAAAGTCCTGACTCTCTTCTTTCTCTACCGATGGGATGCCTGCATTACGGGCTATCTCCCTTACTTCAGGTTTGGAAAGGCCTCCAAGAGGCAGGAGGATCTTGCTGAGCTGTTCCTGGGAAAGCTGATGAATAAAATAGGTCTGGTCTTTCTTTGGCTCAATCCCCTTTTTCAACAGAAATCTATTTCGGATACTATCATAACTAACACGGGCATAGTGGCCGGTGGCGAAGAAATCATAAGCCAACCCTCCTTTTTCCGCCAGCAATGGAAGCATGCCGAACTTGATCAGTTGGTTGCATTTCACACAAGGATTGGGTGTACGTCCGGAGAGGTATTCGGCCTTGAAATAGCTTAGCACCGACTCCTTATACTCTGCGGCACAATCGAACACATGATGAGGGATCTCCAGTATTTCGGCAATCTCTCTCGCTTCCCTGATCTCTTCATCTTCGTCGGGGCCATAACAGGCATGTTTCCCGGAAGCTGAATATTTACCATCCCAAATGGCCATAGTAACTCCAACCACATCGTAACCATCTCTCTTCAGGAGGTAGGCAGCTACAGAAGAATCCACACCACCACTCAACCCAACCAATACTTTTTTCTTCTCTTTCACTCGAACGTCATTACATATCTCCAAACGTGAATGCAAAGATAGGGAAACTCGGAGAATGAGGAAGGAGGAATGAAGAATGATGAATGAGGCAAATCTGGTTTGTCAGTGAAGAATTACCAGTTTTTTAGTCAAACTATAACCTGAAGTCCGGAGATGGTAAAGATAGATGCCTGCCGGAAGATCGGTTGCCGGAAAATGTATCGTGTATTCTCCTGGCTCCATGGTTTGATCAAGCAAAGATTCCAGAACGTTTCCGAATAAATCTGAAATCGTAAGCCTGACGCGATCATTCCTTCCCAGAGTAAAGGGGATAGTGGTAGATCCAGTGAAGGGATTGGGATAATTTTGTTCCAGGCAGGTGACGGAGTTCATGGCCTGGGCAATGGCGGTGACAGGATCGCATTCGGTGAACTGGACACCATCCAGCCACAGGGTGAATCCGTAATCCCAGGTATCGGCCCAAAACTCCACATAATTAACATGATCCCAGCTCATTTGTCCTACGCTGGAACGCTGGAACGTGGCATCTCCGGAGAGAGGGAATTTGTATCTTTTCCATGTATTATGTGCGGCATTCAGCAAGTTGGGAGAAGCTGAATACCTGAAATAGTTTCCTTCCCGGTCACCGATCCGTATTTGAAAGTACTGAAAACCGTAAGGGATGAACTTTTTAGTTTTGACCCAGAAACGAAGCGTATCCTGATCGCCAAGAGCCCAATCGGAGAGTGAATCTCCCGATGGGCGATAGTTCAAAGCGACGTACCATCCTCTGGAGGTGACGAACTTCACGGAAGCCGCCCCAACCATCTTGTCTTCCGTATCGAAATAGAGGCTGTCAGCAAACTTGACCGGGGCAGGATAACCCACTTCGGGATAACCGTACCAGGTTGATAACGGTTCGGCCAGGTCGCATGGCGGATCATCCTGGAACGAGACTTCCGGGGAGGGAAGCAGTGGCCACCAGAATACTTCTCCTTTTGCTGAGTTGTCGTGCCTGTCGTAAATTTTTTCCGAGATCAGGGCAGTGTCTCCCGGCAGCCAGGTATTGTCAATTGCAAAGATGTCGTATACAGAGTTGTTGGAGATATGAAATACCGTGGGGAACCTGAAGGCGTTCCCGGTAATCGTATCCATGTCGGATTGTCCATCGAGAAGGATGCTGGCATTGCGGCTGAAATCGAAATCATTCCCCACAGCAACCAGGTGTTCGGTCTTGATTGCCGAAACAGCTACCGTATTTCCGTCAAACAGATTTAAGTGGATCGCGTAGTCGTGGGAAAACTGGTTTGTATACCCTGTGATGGGCGATCCCTCCCAGAGTTCGATTCCGATCGGATTGTCGCGGATGACATTGCCTCTGATAGTATTCTCAAAGCCCCGGTCGATGGCGATCCCCGACTGGTAGTTCCCGATCACTTCGTTGCTGTCGAAAATGCTGTTGAACGAATAACCCAGCCAGAAGCCGTAATGGCTGTAGTTGCAGTTGTTATGCTTATAGATATTCCCGTCGGCAAATGTTGCTTCAATTGCGTTATGCGGTGAATAGGAGCATTCGTTATAACCGAAATAGTTGTTGTTGGGGATGTTTGAATATTGGTACTGTCCGAGGAAAACACCATCTCCTGAATAAGAGAGATCGTTGTACTCAACGCCATTCTCATTTGAGACCAGCATCAGCAGAGCTGCACAGTCGCTAGGATCGGTAAAAGGCCTGTTGATGTGGGAGCAGTTATTCTGATAAATATGACAGCTGTCAGTCCAGTACATCCTGATTCCAAAAGAGGTATTCCAGGAGAGATCGTTTTCGTGGACCCTAATGCTGTCACAATGATAAAGCGCCACCCCATCATTCTGCAAAGTCATAGTATTTTCGTAGAGATCTGCAGCGCGGCTTTGGTACATCAGCACACCCCCGCCCAACGCCTGAGTGTAATCGGTCCAGATGCTGATCCAGCCAGAAGAATCAACCTTGTTTCCTGAAAACACATTCCCGTTGATGGTAATGTGATGAGAATTCATGATGTGAACGGCATATTTGTAGTTGTAGACCGAATCGAAATTCTTGATGGTAATGTGGTCCGAATTGGTGATTTTTATCATGTATCCCTGGTCGTTCATGCCGTTTACGAAGCAGCTGTCGCCGTCAAGGATTATGTTGTGCACTCCGTTTATCTGGATCACACCATCGGCCGGGCCATCAGGAAAGGTATATTCTCCAGCGGCAAATTTGATAGTGGAAAAACTTTGGATCTGCATGTTGTCGGTAATGGGGATATAGGTTTGACCGACCAATAAAACTGGGGAGAGAAACACAAATAACAGGGGGATAAGGATCTTTTTCATGATGTTTGAATTTGACAATAGCGAATGTACATAAAATCATATTCACAATCAAGATGTGAATATCTTCCTATCCTGGATTCAATTTTGAACCATACTTCTTGTATCTTTATCAATTAATTCCCTCTTTCCGTGAAGAAACTCTCAGAAAAACAAATCTTCTATCTTTTTTTATCTATTTCATTATCAGTAATTTTATTTTCAACAAGCTGTAAAAAAACAATCCAAATACATGAACCGGGGATTGGGAGCATGGATGATCTCAATGTTCATGCCAGTTTCGACTGGCAAACGACCAGGGTGGTTAACTTAAGGATCGTTACCAATTATCCCTCTCTTCCGGCAGGAACTCTTTCGAAAATTTCAGTATACCACGGAGATCCGGCAAATGGCGGCCAGTTGATGAAAAGTGGTTCCGCCGGATTTGACTTTATGTTCCAGGCCCTATTACGGGTATCAAGGACAGACTCTTCCCTCTTCCTGCAGCTGAAAACGGTTACGGGATATACAGAAACGGTAAAAGTGGCAATTGAGAATGTCATCAATCACACCTTTAACGAACAGGTGATAAAAGAGACAAACATCATCCCGGTTGATGATTCCGACTGCACTACCGGATGTAATAACTGGTTAAATGGCACCGGCAGTGCAGTCATCGACAGCGGTATGGTATACTGCATCACAGAAAGTTATTCGGGACACGTTACGATAAAGGAGGGGACTCTTAAAGTTTGTGGAAATTTTTCCGGGACAATCTCAATGGGACAAATCGGAAGACCATGTAAGCTTATCGTTGCATCTTCAGGAATTGCTGAAATCAATTCGCTCGGCATGACTTACAATTGTTCGTTCTGGGTTTACGGAAATGCCACTATTGGTTCTGTTTCCATGATTAACGATTCTTACCTGCAGAATTACGGCAACATTACCATCAATAATAACTTCTCGCATTCCAGCCTCTTAAATAACTTTGGGACACTCCTGATCAATGGGAAATATACAATCGGTTCGCCGGCAAGTGCATTGGAAAACCTGGGAAGCATTACTGTCACAAGTAACTGGGATGTAGCCGGTAATATGGATAACAGTGGGACAGTGGAGGTATTTGGAAACATCAACTTTAACGGAAAAACTGTTCTGAACAGGTGCAACATATACTGCCATCAGCAGGTTACTTTTAACACGATGGTGTATAACTCAACTAATGGGTTTATCCACTCGATCATGGAAATGACCGTTAATACCGGAGCTAAACTACTCCTTCAGAATCAGTCGATGATTTCCACATCTGATTTCATCATGAATAATACAGTCACAGGAACAGGGGCTTCAAGCGTAATTAAATGCACACATTCGGCTAGTATCAACGGATCGCAAAAGTTTGTAAGCGGACCTATTGAGATGCTTACGCCAGATGGAACATTGCAATCAGGTAGTTTCCCGGAAAATTTCTTCGAAGGTGCCGTGCTTTTACCACTTTCAGATGCTGTAGCATACATTCCAACCGGGGAGTGCAACCCCGAAGGAAGCGGACACATTGACGTAAACGACTCTGATGGTGACGGGCTAGCGAACATACTTGATGATTTCCCAACGGATGGTTCCCGTGCCTTCTTAAACTGGTACCCGAATGCTTCCACTTTTAGTACCTTGATCTTTGAAGACCTGTGGCCATACAAAGGCGATTACGACATGAACGATGCCGTGATTGACTACAAGTTCAAGGTGGTTACCAACTCAAGAAACCAGGTTGTAGATATCCAGCCTAAATTTTATCTCAGGGCAGCTGGTGCTGCGTTCAAAAACGGTTTTGGGTTTCAACTTGATGGAATCCTCCCCGAAACAGTTGGCTCTGTAAGCGGCTACATTAATAAATTCGGATATATCAAATTGAATGAGAATGGCACGGAAAGATCACAAAGTCATGCTGTTATAATAGTTTGGGATAACGCTGACAACATCATTCACAGGGCAGGTCCTAGCCCAATGTTCAACACACTCCCTGACTACCCCGCCGGATATTCTGATTCGGTATTTATCAATATTCATTTTGCTATTCCACAGGACCAATATCTGATGGGGCCTCCTCCGTATAACCCTTTCCTGATTAAAAACCTCGACCGGGGAGTTGAAGTTCACATGCCGGATTATCTTCCAACTTCTCTTGCCAATCCAATCTATTTCGGCACCGGTGACGATGATTCCAAGCCTTCTGAAGGCAGGTATTATAAGACTGAAAAGAACCTCCTCTGGGCTACAAATATTGCAGAGAAATACGATTATACCTATGAAACTATTGCAATCCTCTATGGGTATAAACATTTTGCAGAGTGGTGCCAGGCCAGCGGAAATTCTTATCCAAACTGGTATGTGAATTTGCCGGGGTACAGACAGGAGAATTACATTTATCGCATCCCACTCAATTAATCATTTTCGGGGAGAAATTTCTTGCCGGTCAGAGTCTTTCCTGATTGAAACCACCACAAGAAAGTAGACGACCGCAATTCCCACGCCGGTTCCCGAAATAATGAACATCCATCGGGCTCCCAATGTGAACCAAATTAGCCCGGCCATGCTACTGGCAATAAGTGTGAGAATACTTGCCAAACCTGTATAGAAACCTATTGCAGTCGCCGTATCTTCTCTTTCAGCCAGGTTTGTTAGCAATGCTTTGGAAATCCCATCGGTGCAGGCTGCATACAATCCGTAGCCAAAAAAGAGGATTCCGAATACCATCAGCGAAGTTGCCCAGCCAAATCCAAAATATACTGCGGCAAAAATCAGGAATCCGATTATTAGCATCCTCCCCAAACCGATCTTGTCGGCCAGCCATCCAATCGGATAAGAAAAAAGAGCATATACGAGATTGTAGAAAATATAAACCCCAATCATCTGAACATCCGTGAGGCCCTGCTCTTTTACAGCAAGCAGCAAGAATACATCCGAACTGTTGAAAAGGGTGAAGAGAAGTAGTCCGGCAACCACCATCCGGTATCCGGTTCCAGCTTGTTTCCAGTAAGAGAGGTAGGAAAGAAAATGAATTTTCCCGCTTGGTTTGTCGGGTTTACTCCTCTTCTTTTCCCTGATTAAGAAAGTTATCAGAATGGCAGCCATTCCCGGAATGAAAGCGAGAAAAAAGAGCCAGCGGTACTGTTCCGGGAAAAAATAAAGATAAACCAACGCAAGAGCCGGGCCAATAGCGGCGCCAAGTGTATCCAATCCCCTGTGAAACCCGAAAACCTTCCCTTTATGCTCCATGGTTGTCTCATCACTGAGTATGGCATCCCTGGAGCCTGTACGAATCCCTTTTCCCAACCGGTCAAGAGTTCGGGCAAAAAAGATCCACAAAGGAAATATGAAGATCGCCATCAATGGTTTGGAGAGGGCACTGAGTGCATAGCCAACCTGAACAAATGGCAATCGTTTCTGCTTCATGTCGGAGAGGTTGCCGAAATATCCCTTACTCAGGCCGGCTGTAGCCTCTGCAATGCCCTCAAGAATCCCGATAAGCAGAATGGAGAAACCAATGGACCGAAGGTAAACCGGCATCACGGGATAGAGCATCTCGCTGGCGATATCATTGAAAAAGCTGACAAAAGAGATCAGCAAAACCGTACGCGTGATAATCCTTTGTTTAGTCATTCGTCAGCTCTTTATACTCATCAATCTGAGCAAAAAAAGCCAGGTAACTGCGTGCCACTCCGGCCAGCTTGTTGTTCCAGTGGCCGGAAGCCTGTTTTGCATTGGCTGCAATGGTTTCATCAATATACCCAAGCTGTTTAAGGGTATTTAAAGCATTCATCCTGGTTTCAAAATCCTGGTTCTGGGCCGTGTACGAAATCAACTCCTGAAGCCGGTCCAGCTTCCAGTGATCGATCGATATCTGAAGCCATTTCATGCGAATATTCTTGCCCCTCCAGCCTGTTTCATTGGCGGTAACATCCAGATAACCAGAAACATCAGAAGGAAATTGTCGCGATAATTTGTCCAGAGCCAGTTCCACGTTGAGGTAGGAGCTGTCGTGGAGCAATGTCTCTGCATCAGTTTTCAGTGATAATGGTATCGGATTGAGAACCATAAGCGCTGTCTTCCGCACTTCGGCATCGGGATCATATATTGCCTGCCTGAAAAGCTCCCTGGTTCCGCTGAGCGTATCAGCCGACAGCTGTCGCAGGATCTCTGATTTGGTCAGATGAAATGACTCGTTCTCATAACACCGGATCAGGAGATCTCTTTTCTCATCCAGTGCAACCGGTCGCAAAGCAAGAATGGCATCGAAACGGTCCGACATATGCTGTGCCTTGAGTGCTTGTGCAAAGAGCTCTTGCGTGGATTTATTGAAAGTCACCCTCTTCAGGACATGGTTTCCCGGATCAAAAAGCAGGTAGTCAAGCTTTTTCTTCCCTTGATTGGGAATTCTGATCTCCTCCACCTTCTTTTCAATCCATACCTGTAGGGAGTCAGCCGCACCATCCGTGTACCATACCTGCAGCCAGACAGGCATCCGAAAAAGGCCGGTGAGATCATTTACTGGATGTATCTGTTCTACCATAATAAAGGTACTTCTCATCCCTGTGGTATCCTCAAGCTCACGGTAATTGACGGCAAAGTGAGGTTCGCCCGGGCGGCGGATCCATTGATCGAAGAACCAGTCGTAGGAACGCCCGGTAACATCGTAAATTGTCCGGATGAAGTCCTGGGTTTGGGCCGAGCCATAACCGAAATTCAACAGGTAGCTTCTTACCGCATCGCGGAATTCACGGTCACCCATCACATCACGCAGCATACCCAAAACAACAGAGCCTTTGTCGTAGATCCTTGCCCTTCCACCCCGGCTGCTCCAAACAGGATAATCATTTTCCTTTGAAGCTTCCAGCGCTACCGCCTGCTCCTGCATCACCATATTTTCGTAGTACTCTTCTCCGAAAACCGAACACTCAAAAATCTTGGCATAATAAGTTCCAAAGCTTTCCGTGAGCCATACATCCTGGTGTGTAAGATGTCCTATGTAGTCACCAAACCACTGGTGAGCCAGCTCATGAGCATTCACATTGATGTAATTCCGCTGCCAGTAGGCACGGGGATCAATCAGCATATAATCGCCAAAAATGGTGGAGGTGGTACACTCCATGCCACCATACATGTAGTCGATCACCGGGATCTCACGGTACACATCGTATGGATATGGGAGCCCCATCTCATCCTCGAAAAAATCGAACATTTGCTGGGTGTATTGATAGGTAGGGTCCACCTTCTCTTCCATGCCCCTGTAATAAAGCAACTCCAGCGGGACTCCACGGCTTGTTTTTTCAGATTTGAAGTTGTAATCGCTGATCCCAAGTGCAGTAGAAAAGTAGGGATGATTCTGGGACAGTTGGTAATGCCAGGTGGAGGTGCCATCGTGATTGTCTTTAACAGAGATCCTGGTCCCGTTGGTAAAAACAGTAAAATCGTCGTCGAAGGTAATCCGGATGTCCATGGTTACCCGGCCATCCATATATGGGAGCCACCCGAAGGGCCGGTGAGCCCAAATCGACTTCCGCTTTCCCTCCTCGGCAGGTTTCCACCCGACAAAATAGATCCCTGTCGCAATGGGTTTCGACATATAAACCATGGAGAGGGTATACTCTTCCCCTTTCCGCATTCCGGCATCAGGGAATACCACCGTGTTCTTCTCTGTTGTCCTGAATTGAGCACTCTCCCCATTAATCAACATCCTTTCCACATCAAACCCAGGTGTAAAAAAAACAATCGAATCAGTCTTATAACCCGTTGGTACAAATCGGATCGTAACATCACCAAAAACCTGCCAATTCGCTGGTTCAAATCGCAGGGCGGCTTCAATATGGCGAAGGGATACCGGCAAATCTGGCGGATTAGCATTGGGGTCTTTGATATAAGTGACGGTCTCAACCTGCGCCTGGATGTGAACAGCCAGGAGCCAGCAGAGGGACAGGAAAACGGTTAGGAGGGGTCTCATCGCTTCGTTTTTTCTTTTAAGAGCCGGATTTTTAGTAAGTTTGCGCCGACAAAAATCCTATCAGGATTGACCAAAATTAATAAAAATAGTGCGCACGGGAATGTTGTCGATCACGACCCCTTCTACAGCCTGAAGTCATTCATCGAAGGGGAAGAGAAGGAGAGACAACGGTTATCAAGGGAATTGCACGACGGGATCGGACAATATCTGGTATCAGTGAAGATGCAACTTGAGAGTCTCCTCTACCGCGATGAGAAAGATGTAAGAGAGCAAATACCCAAAATCCGAACCGACTTCGACAAGATTGTGGATGAGATCAGGCGGATCAGTAATAACCTGATGCCGTCGGTGCTTGAGGCGTTCGGTATCGTCTTTGCCATCCGGAACCTTTGTGTGGAGACAAGTGAGCATACAGGACTACAAATCTCGCTTGACTTCAAAGGGGATTTTGAATCTCTGAACAAGACTATCAAGACTTATATCTTCAGGATTGCACAGGAGGCTCTGAACAATATTGTCAAGCATGCCCGGGCTAACCAGGTAGAACTGGTTCTGATCAGGCAGAAGGAGGAGGTTCTCTTTAAGATCAGGGATGACGGGAAGGGGTTCAACCTCCAGGAGATCAAATCGGGAACAGGTCACGGCATGAATAATATGCGGGAGCGGGTAAACCTCCTCAGCGGATCTATCCAGATTGACTCCCATGTGAATGAAGGCACACAAATCGCTATCAATATTCCGTTATTTCAATAAGTCATGGAAACCGTAGAGATCTTTCTGGTAGATGATCATCAATTGGTGAGGGATGGCATCAAAGCGCTTCTTGCCGGAATTGCCGACATCCGGATCATCGGTGAAGCCAATAACGGGAATGAACTACTGGAGGCTATTAAAAGTCAGCAGCCAGATATTATCCTGATGGACATCTCACTTCCCGACATTTCGGGAATTGATTTAACGCGGATGCTGAGTCAGAGTCATCCCGATATCAGGGTCCTGATTCTCAGTATGTATACAAACGAAGATTTTGTATTCAATGCCATGAAAGCGGGAGCCAGGGGATATTTGCCAAAAAATACCTCCCGGCAAGAGCTGCTTGACGCCATTTATGCCATACAGGACGGGCATGAATTCTTTAGTGATTCGATTTCAAAAGTAATTTTAAAAAGGTTTTTACGGCAGGCTACACAGCCAGATACAGATTCTGATGAGAGTGCGCAGCCATTGACAAACCGTGAGCAGGAGATCCTGAAACTATTCGCAGAAGGGTATAACAACAAAGAGATCAGCATCAGGTTGGATATTAGCATCCGTACTGTAGAATCGCATAAAAATCATATCGTGAAAAAGCTGGGGCTGAAATCTACAGTTGAGATGGTGAAGTTTGCAATAAAAAACAAGATTGTAGAATTATGAACACGTATATCCTCATTACCGACCTCAGGAGGAAGCTCAATGAGTCTGTCAATGCAAAAAAAACAATTGGTTTTGTCCCCACTATGGGAGCATTGCATGCAGGCCATATTTCGCTGATAAGAAGATCAAAACAGGAAAATGACCTGACAGTTTGCAGCATTTTTGTAAATCCCATCCAATTCAACAACGAAGGCGATCTGTCGGAATATCCACGCATGATAGAGCAGGATTCAAAACTGCTTATCGAAGAGGGGGTGGATATCCTGTTTGCACCTGAAGTGGATGAGATGTATCCTCCGGGTGAAGAGTTTCAATTTGACCTTGATTTTGGCAGACTCGACAAGGTGATGGAGGGCAAGTACAGACCTGGCCATTTCAAAGGAGTTGCCATTGTGGTGAAAAAACTATTTGATTTTGTTCAACCTACCAGGGCGTACTTCGGGAAGAAGGATTTTCAGCAACTCAGAATAATTCAGCATATGGTTCGAGAGATGAATATTCCCGTGGAAATTGTCCCCTGCGAGACGGTTAGGGAACATGACGGCCTGGCAATGAGCAGCAGAAACCTGAAACTAACTATCGGGGAGCGTGAATTGGCCTCCCATATTTTCGACGTACTGATGTTCACTAAAGCCTATGCTGGTTCGATACCTGTCAAGAAACTCCAGGTATTGGCACATAAAAGACTTGCTGCAAATTCGGCATTCCGTGTAGATTATTTTGAAATTGTAGATATGCAAACCCTTCTGCCTGGAAACTCAGGGGATGAGGATGAAAATATGATTGCATGTGCCGCTGCCTATCTTGGCGGCATTCGCCTGATCGATAATATGGAACTTTTTTTGTAATTTTGCCGCATGAAAATAGAGGTACTGAAATCGAAGATTCACAGAGCTACCGTAACAGAAGCAGACATCAACTACGTAGGAAGCATTACGATTGATGAAGAGTTGCTGGAGGCTGCAAATCTGGTGGAATATGAGAAGGTACACGTGCTGAATATCAATAATGGCGAACGGATTGAGACCTATGTGATCAAAGGTGAAACAGGAAGCGGAGTAATTTGTTTAAATGGTGCGGCAGCCCGAAAGTTCCTCAAGAATGACCTTGTCATCATTGCATCATACGCATCGTTAGACTTTGAGGAGGCTAAATCATTTCAGCCTGCAATCATATTTCCAGATCATCATAACCTCCTTCCTTAAGCTAATTCTTCCCTGATGCCTTCAACCCAAACTGTTGTCAAACCCTTTAAAGCAGGGTTTCTTACAATCCTTAAGTTTGTTGTGTTTCTGGGTCTGGGGATCTTTATCACCTGGCTGTCTCTGAAAGATCTTAGTGATACGGAACGGCACGAAATTGTAAAAGCCTTTCGAACCGCCAATTACAACTGGGTCATCCTCGGGATTGGGTTGGGAATATGCAGCCATATTTTGCGTGCCCTCCGCTGGATGATGTTTATGGAGCCTATGGGGTACAATGTCCAGTTTAGAAACTCATTTTATGCGGTCATGATCGGCTACCTTGCCAACCTCGCGTTCCCCAGGCTTGGAGAGGTGACCCGGTGTGGAATCCTTGCGAAATATGAGAAGATTCCATTTAACAGGTCGCTGGGGACTGTTATCACAGAGCGGGCTATCGACATGTTAATCTTCTTCCTCCTATTCGCACTGATGATCGTTACGCAAATCGGAACCATCCGTGATTTCCTGGATGAGACAATTTATCCCAAATTGGCAGAAAAATTCGGGGCACTTCACTATTCACGGATTATCTGGCTCACTGCATTGAGTTTATTAATGTTTTTCGTCCTGATTATCTGGATCTTTCGCCACAAGTTACAGAAGTTTAAACTATTTCAAAAAGTGAAGAGCCTTGTTATCGGATTCTGGGAAGGGTTGAAATCATTGACACTCATTAAACGTCCATGGTTGTTTATCATTTATTCCTTTTCTATCTGGGGTCTCTATTTCCTGATGCTCTATGTCTGTTTCTTCTGCTTTCCGACTACTTCCGACCTGTCTCTGGGAGCCGGCTTATCTGCTCTGGTGTTGGGGAGTATTGGTATTATGATCACACCTGGTGGAATTGGGCTCTATCCGGCTTTGATTCAGGAAACACTAAAGTTATATGGCATTGCCCTGGTTACCGGATTGGCCCTTGGATGGATTGTATGGACTACCCAAACCCTGATGATCCTGATTCTTGGGAGTGTATCCCTGTTGATGCTTTCTTTTAACAAAACCCATCATGGAACAAGCAGAGAAAATTAAAGCTAAGATACTTAGACGCGATCAGATCCGAAATCAAAGAAATGTCTGGACGTTTAAGGAGAGAAAAGTTGTCTTTACCAACGGTTGTTTTGACCTTTTGCATCTGGGCCATATCGAATACCTGGCGAAAGCGGCTGACCAGGGCCATGTCCTGGTAATCGGACTAAATTCAGACACCTCTGTCAGGGGACTGAAAGGCCCCGGCAGGCCTGTCACAAATGAAGATGCAAGAGCCATGATCCTGGCATCACTAACCTTCGTCACCGCCGTCATCCTGTTCGATGAAGAGACGCCATATAATCTGATTTCTGAGGTCCAGCCGGATGTACTGGTGAAAGGAGCTGATTACAAAACCGAAGAGATTGTAGGCCACGATATTGTCCTTGCACGTGGAGGAGAGGTGATCTCCATTCCGCTTACGGAGGGATACTCGACAACAAACCTGATTACCAAACTGGAAGGCGGTTAAGAGCAGTGGTAGTCGGAAATTAGGAAATTAAGGTTATTTCAAGTGGCAAAAATAAAAACATCATTTTTCTGTCAGAATTGCGGTGCACAGTCGGCCAAATGGCAGGGCAAGTGTCCATCGTGTGGGGAGTGGAATACCTTCGTTGAGGAGGTGATACATCGGGAGGAGACCAAGCGGGGATACCGGATGCCGGATGGCGGAGCCAGAAAGCCCGTGAGGATCTCCGATGTTACTGTGGATAATCAGAAGCGGCTTGACCTTCAGGACCAGGAGTTAAACAGGGTACTTGGAGGAGGACTGGTTCCGGGATCGGTTGTGTTGATCGGGGGTGAACCAGGAATTGGAAAGTCAACCCTCATGCTCCAGGTAGCACTCCAATGTGAAGGGCTCAAAGTGCTTTATATCAGCGGTGAGGAGAGCGAACAGCAGATCCGGATGCGCTCTGAACGGATCGGGATGAAACAGGATAATTGTTATATCCTCACAGAGACCTCTACCCAGATGATTTTTCCATTCCTGGAAGAGCTGAAGCCCGGATTGGTTGTTGTGGATTCAATTCAGACACTTACTACCCAGGTCATCGAATCCACTGCGGGCAGTATTTCCCAAATCCGTGAATGTACTGCAGAACTACAGAAATATTCCAAAATCACCAATATCCCAGTGATCCTGATCGGCCATATCACCAAGGATGGTACCCTTGCCGGACCGAAGATTCTGGAACACATGGTTGATACCGTATTGCAGTTTGAAGGGGACAGGAATTATGGTTACCGCATCATCCGTGCCGTAAAGAACCGGTTTGGGTCAACTTCCGAGTTAGGAATCTATGAAATGAACGACCGTGGCCTCCGCCAGGTATCAAACCCGTCGGAGATACTACTATCACATCGCGACGAACCTACAAGTGGAATCGCTATCGCAGCTACCATCGAGGGATTGCGTCCGATGCTGATCGAGACACAGGCACTGGTGAGTTCGGCGGCATATGGTACGCCGCAACGTTCAAGCACCGGATTCGACGCCCGCCGGTTAAATATGTTATTGGCCGTGCTGGAGAAACGCAGTGGATTCCGGTTGGGAGTTAAAGATGTTTTTCTCAACATCGCCGGCGGAATCCGCGTGGATGATCCTGCAATAGACCTTGCCGTAGTAGCCGCCGTGCTGTCATCGAACGAAGACAAACCTATCGATTCTAAGTTCTGCTTCGCCGCTGAAGTAGGACTATCTGGAGAGATAAGGCCGGTTTCACGGATTGAGCCAAGGATCCTGGAAGCAGAAAAACTGGGATTTGAACAGATCTATGTATCCCATTACAATCTCAAGGGTATCGATTCCAAGAAATTCAAGATAAAGGTAAGGACAGTAAAAAAAATTGAAGATCTCTGGGTAGCACTCTTCCGATAATTTCTTACCTTGGTGCAAATTTTAAACACCAAGCCCATGACACTTTCACTTATCATTGTTCAGATTCTGATCCTTACGGTTGCTGTCATCCTGACAAGCTACCTTCTACCCGGGATCACTGTTAAGTCATTCTGGACCGCTGTACTGGTTGCAATCGTACTAGGTCTTTTGAATGCATTTGTGAAACCTTTTATGGTCTTCCTTTCCATTCCTTTTACACTTGTAACCTTCGGATTATTCCTGTTTGTAATCAATGCCCTGATCATTCTTCTGGCTGGCGCAGTGGTGAAGGGGTTTGAGGTAAAAGGATTCTGGTGGGCCCTGATTTTCAGCATTATACTCTCTCTGATCCAATATCTCTTAGAGGTGTTAATCTTACCTGCATTCATTTAACTATGCGGACACGAACCCTCACCGACCATGCAGGAATCGTCAAGATTATTTCTCGATGCCAGATTTGCCATGTAGCAATGGTTGATCCCGAAGGGAAACCTTATGTAGTACCAATGAATTTTGGCTTTGCTGATGACGTTATCTACCTGCATTCCGCTAAGGAAGGAAAGAAGATTGATTGCCTGACAAAAAATCCTGCCGTCTGTATCAACTTCAGCACCGATCATGAACTTCTTTTTCAGCATGAAGAGGTCGCCTGTTCATACAGCATGAAATACAGCAGTGTATTATGTTACGGCACTGTCGAGTTCATTGAAGATGCCGAAGCAAAGAAAAATGTACTTGATACCGTAATGAGACAGTATACTGAAAAAAAATTCAACTACAACCATCCCTCCATCCGGGAAGTTTGCTGCTGGTTAGTGAAAGTCAAGCGGTTTGAAGGCAGAATTCACAGACACTGACCAACCTTATTGCCCCGTACTAAAATTCTTTTTCCGATATGTTCCCTTGGACATTTCGATAATCTATGTACATTTGCGTTAATTATTTCACAATGAACGCGCAGATTTACATTGGCATTGATGACACAGATAATCTGGAAAGCAGGGGAACAGGATATATAGCCAGGGCGTTAGCCCAATCCTTGTATCAAGCCAAACTGGTTAATGTTGACTGCATTACCCGTCACCAGCTCCTTGTTGATCCTCAAATTCCATACACATCGCATAATTCATCTGCCTGTATCCGAGGGAAAGTCACCGGGAATGAATATTGGATCAGGAATTACTGTTCCGAATTTCTGCTTGAGAATGCTGCTTCAGGCTCAGATGTAGGACTCTGCATCGCTTTCGAAGAAGAAATTCATGAGGATATCATTCGATTCGGGAACCAGGCCAAACATATAGTTCTGACAAAATCAGCTGCCGAAAGCATTGCCCGGGAACATGAAATATTTCTTGCCGGGCTCACAGGAAAAAAAATTGGCTTGATCGGGGCACTCGCTGCTGTTGGACTCCGGTTCGATGGCAATGATGGGCGACTTCTTTGGATGAAGAAGCTCAGAGAGGTGCAGGGAGTATTTTCTGTAAAAAAATACAGGGAAATGGTTTCTGTTGATATGATCGTTGATTTACAAGGTACCCGCGTCCCTGATGATGCCACCATCAGGATAACAGATTGGTGCCGCCCCATTGTCAGGAACAAAAAAATCGTTTTATTTGCAGAGAAATTGAATGGGAATGAAAATTGCGAATACCAGTCCGCTTCCAAGGAGTATATCAAGCTTATTTCCGAGTAGGATCGCGGGAACGCTTGCTGAGGTAGTATTCCTGCTGTTTTTGGGGATGCTCGCTATGGTCATTCACGCCAAGTTGCGTATTCCGCTACAGTTGCCAGGCAGACAGGGTGTCATCTTTCTCACCCTGATCATCCTCGGGCGTGGTGTATCACAATTTCCACTTGCCGGATCGATTGCATGTACCGGATCTGCCCTGATGCTGGCCACCTCATGGTTGGGTTTCCGTGAACCGCTGGCCCCTGTCGTCTATATTATGATCGGGTTCATCCTGGATATTCTGTACCTGAATTTCAGAAGAGTAATGCCTTTTGTGATGGCTACCGTTTTATCTTGTGCCATTGGATGGATGTTTATTCCGCTGATCAAATTAGGTATTGCATCCATGACAGGAATGCTATTTACCTCCTTCCGTTTTGGTATCGCATGGCCTGTTGCCACCCACCTCTTTTTCGGACTTGCCGGCGGCCTGCTTGGAGCAAGTATTCTCAAACTCTCAGCTCATTTATTGAAAAAAGGTTAAGATTCATGAACTGTCATCCGAATTTCCCAATAGTGTTTTATCGATATGTTAATTTATGCATATCGCTTTCCGTCATTTTATTTTTATTCCTGCTTTTATCCTGCAAAAAAGAGAATGAATCTATGCCTCCTGATCTTACTTTCAAAACTGATTCCGGTTTTGTTACCCATGATACAACATTATCGGTAGGGCAAACTATATGGGTTGGAATAAAAGCAGATGGAAACGGAGCCAATCTTACTTATTTCCATATCGGATGGAATAATGGACAACAACAAACCCTCCTCGATAGCGGGATGAATCAAACCACATTAATCTACAATACATCCATCACGAAGACTGCAAGCGAATCGGAGAGTTGGATGTTTCAGGTGATGGACCGTGAAAGAAATTTCAGTACCATCACACTTACCCTCCACCGGGATTCCACATCTAACTATGGTCCAATATTCACTGTTAATAACCTGTTGCTGGGTGCACAGAGTAACCCGATTGCCGGAAGTTTCTATTCAATTGGAGCTCAATCCCGTTATTTCCTGGATGACGCTTACCAGCATCAGGATTCGATTGATCTTCTCTATTATTTCGATCTGTATGATGCCACCCTATCTTCCCCGGCAGAGTCAGATGCACCAACGGTTTTTACTGGTCTAACCGGATTGGCAAATTGGACGATAAAAAACGAGACCCGATACGATACGACTGGCTTTACGTCAGCCGATTTTGATCTTTCGGCAAACGACAGCCTGATCCTTGCTGCATACGAACCGGTTAACCTGAAACGAAAAGCCAAATTTATCCTTCCCGGGATGGTTATCTCATTTCAGGACCCACAAGGGAAGCTGGGATTGATTCATGTTAAAGAGTTAGTCCCGGGTGCAACAGGCCAGGTACTGATAGATTTAAAGATCCAGCAATAAACGATTATGAGAAAATTTATCACGCAACGTTTGTGGCTAGTGTTCGCCGGAATTGTATTCTTACCCCTTCCACTTTTTGCTCAACACGTGATTACCGGTACTGTTCGTGATTGCAACACAGGAGTACCACTTCAAGGAGCCAATGTCCTCATAACCGGAACGTCACAGGGAACAGTATCAGAACTTAATGGAGACTTTAACCTCCTCATCAACACAGATCAGAAAATAAGATTGAAAATCTCTTTTATTGGATACCAGGATCTCCAACGTGGACTTACCCCTGATCCGGTGAATGACACCATCACTATCTCACTCTGTATGACGCAAGAAGTGCATCAGATGGAGGAGCTCTTTGTTACTGCCACCCGTACTCCTCAGAAATCATCAGAGATCCCCGCCCGCATCGCAACGATTCCTTCAAAAGAGGTGATGGCGATGCCAGTTAACAATACCGATGAAGTGTTACAACTTGTTCCCGGGATAAAATTCGACCGGGATTTTGGCATCTTTTCTAAAAATTCAAGCGTAACCATGCGTGGACTGAATGGATCCTATCGTGCCCTGATCCTCATGGATGGAGTTCCACTAAACAAAACAGATGGAGGCGGGATCAACTGGAACCGGCTAATCCCTGATAATATTGAACGAATCGAGGTGTTAAAAGGTCCTGTATCAGCCGTTTATGGTAGTAATGCGATGAGTGGTGTTATCAATATCATCTCTAAGCAACCATCGAGCCCTTTTGAAGGCGAAGTAAAAACATTCTACGGAACCTACGAAACCTTTGGTGGCTATTTAAAACTTGGAGGCAGCCAGGTTGAACAGGGAAAAGGTCTCTATTACTCCATGTCGGCTTTCTACCGTCAGGGGAAAGGGTATATTACCGAGCCCGATTCCACACGAGATACCCTTGACACGAACAGGTATCTCAAAGAGGGAACCCTGACCGGAAAAATCGGATACCAATTCAATACACATAACGGGATTGAACTTGAATACAATTATTACAACGATATCCGTGGTGATGGCACCAGGATTTATGAACCACTTGGGAGCTTTAACAGGTATCCAACCCACTTTATCCGATTATCCTCCCGAAATGGATGGGGTAAGTACACTCTTTTAGCTAATGGATTCTATCAGCACGAGAACTATATTCGGCAAAATGAGACAAAAAGTACAAAAAAAAGCGGCAAATACACACTCTACGAGACCGACAGCAAACGGGTTGATTATGGGTTGTGGTTAAACTTGACCAACCAGATCAAACCCAACCAGTCCGTCACAGTTGGCATGGACCTGAAGCAGGGAAGCGTAGATGCCTCCGACACTTACTATACATCTTCCGACATCCTGACGAATAAAGGAACCATGTCATTCTTTGCTCTATTTACGGAATACGAACTCAACCTGTTCCATCAAAAGATGAACATTACTGCCGGCCTGAGGTGGGACATCGCCTGGTTCACCAATGGCTCCTTCTCCATTGAATATCCCTCAACACTTTCAGAATTCATGACATACTACCCTTCTGACTTTTCCGATGAAACCTGGAATGCGATCAGCCCGAAACTTGGAATCCGTTACAATTTCAATCCCCTTCAGAGTATATACCTTTCATATGCACACGGATTTCGTCCTCCAATCCTGGACGATATGTGCAAGAATGGCAATATCAGCAAAGGATTCAAGATGGCTAACCCTGCTCTGAAACCGGAATCTCTCGACAACATGGAAGTTGGAGGGACATTCACCCTATTCAAAAGGGTTACTCTGGAACCATCCGGATACCTTTCATTGGGAAGAGACTTTCAATACTTCGTGACAAATGGCGACAGCGTTTATACCGGAGGTGACAACCTCAAACCAGTTATGCAAAGGGATAATATCAGTGGCGTGAGGATTCTTGGGGCAGAGATCACGATTACTGTCCCCATCATTAAAACACTTTCGTTTTTAGCCAATTACGCATACAGTGATTCCAGGATTACGCGGTTTGACACGACTAAAAATCCCGGAAAAGATCTTACCGGTAAGTTTCTCATGGAGGTCCCTGCCAATCAGGCTTTCGCCGGACTGATCTTCACTCCCCGATGGCTCAGAGCTGCTCTTACATGCAGGTATGTTGGAAGTCAGTGGGTTGATGATGAAAATACCGCTCAAATGCAAGGATATTTCATCATCGACCTAAAGGCATCACACACATTCTTTAATCAGCTTACTGCCGGGATTACGATCCAGGATCTGTTGAACCGCCAATGGACTGACAATAAGGGGCAACTTAATCCGGGACGATTCATCCTGTTAAATCTATCATACCGTTTTACTAAAAACTAATTTCTCCAGGAATAACCACAAAACCAATTAATTATGAAACAGATTTTTACCTTCGCATGCTTGATTTTTCTTGGGATCACTGTATCCCAAAGCCAGACTGTGATCGCTCAATGGACCTTTCCTACTGGTACCGCAGCCGATAGCATTGCAGATGCAGGCATCATTGCCAATAGTGACAAAGCCATTCACATTGAAGGCGGTACAAGCGATATCGATTTTTCAAAAAACGGATTTACCACCAAAGCTGCCCAGGCTACCGGCTGGGACAACGGGGCAGATCTGAAATGCTGGATTGTTGAGATCACAACAACCGACTATGAAAATCTCACTGTTTGTTCGAAACAACAATCAGGAGGCAATAATCCCGGACCTAGAGACTGGGAACTCCAATACCGGATTGGATTGGCAGGATTCTGGACCGATATACCAACTTCCGCCATCGAAGTACAGAACGACTGGACGACAGGTGTCTTGGATAGTGTTGAGTTGCCAATGGAGTGTAAAAATCAGGCTTCTCTCTTTTTACGTTGGGTGATGACCAGCAACACTAATTCAGCTGGAAACCCAGTAGAGGCATCAGGAATTAACAAAATTGATGACATCATCATTTCGGGAACACTTATAAATACTGCGATCCCTGAGTCTGACAACCTTATCAGATTGTCGGTTTATCCCAATCCATGTACAAGTAAGATCACTGTTTTGTCATCGGAACTGATTGAATCTCTGATTGTGACTGATGCTTTAGGTCGGGTGGTATTCAAGAAAACCCCGTTGAGTAAGGAGATCTCGTTTGAAGTAGAGAACCTGCCAGCAGGGTGCTACTTTATCCGGACACTTACCAACTCATCACAGATGAAAACGATCCGGTTCTTCCGCGTGGATTAATCGCGCCACCTGTCTTCTTTACGATTATTTATACAGGCACAGATAGGCAGTATCTTCCGCGATCTCAAGCTTGAATTTTGAATCCTTTGGCACAATGAACTGATCAAAGGGCTGAAACGATTTCCACTCAGTTTCGCCGGGCAACAATACATTCATTCTTCCCGAAACTACAGTCATATATTCAACGCTGGAGGTTCCGAATTCGTAGGCTCCGGGAGCCATCACCCCAATTGTAGCCGGACATTCAGTTGTTTTGAAGGCAATCGATTTGACCTTCCCGTCAAAGTATTCATTCGTCTTAAACATATCGTAAATTTTTCCTCAAAGATATTGGATATTTCGCTATTTCACTATTTCACCATTTCGCTATTTATACCGTACCTTCGCCCTTTCAACCCCAGTTATGAAAGATAATCCAACATTAGTCGTTATCGGTGGAGGCTTCGGTGGCATAGAACTGATTAAAAAGCTAAAGAAGAAACCATTTGATATCATTCTAATTGACCGGAATAACCACCATACTTTTCAACCGTTATTATACCAGGTAGCCTCCTGTGGCCTAGCTGCAGTTTCAATAACCTCTCCGTTTCGCCGGATTTTTAAGGGGTATAAAAATTTCCGGTTTCGCATGGCCGACGTAATGCGGATTGATCCTGAAGCCAAAAAGATTATCACCAATATCGGTGAAATCTCGTACGACATCCTTGTCATAGCCACCGGGTCAACCAGTAATTTCTTTGGCAACGCTAACCTTGAAAAGCATAGCCTATGCCTGAAATCAGTCGCAGATGCTCTCACTATCCGAAATACGTTACTTCGGGAGTTTGAGGAGGCTATCACCCGGATGCAGATTGATGAGAAGAAGATCCTTTTGAATTTTGTCATTATCGGTGCCGGGTCAACCGGTGTGGAGATTGCCGGATCACTGGCGGAATTTAAGAAACATATCGTTCCGTATGACTACCCGGAACTGGACCCCGGATTGATGAATATCCACCTGATCGAGGCTGCCGACCGTGTTCTTCCCATGATGTCGAAGATCTCTTCAGAAAAAGCCGATGAGTACCTGACCAGAATGGGCGTTAAAGTATGGCTGAATACACGAGTAAAGGATTATGATGGGTTGAATGTGGTTCTTACCGATGGAACTATTCTCAAATCGGTCGCTTTTATTTGGTCTGCAGGTGTAAAAGGGGCGGTGATTGACGGACTGAAGCCCGAATCGATCTATCAAAAGAGCAGGTATATTGTTAACTCCCTCAACCAGGTTGAAGGATACGATAACATTTACGCATTGGGCGATGTTGCCGCAATGATTTCAGAGAAGCGTCCGAAAGGAGATCCAATGCTGGCCTTACCGGCGATTCAGCAGGGGCATAACCTGGCACGTAACCTGGTTCGGCTTCTGGAGGAAAAATCCCTAAAGCCATTTGTTTACAACGACCTCGGCATCATGTCTACAGTGGGAAGGAACAAAGCGGTGGCTGAACTACCTTTTGGCAGATACCATGGTTTTGTTGCCTGGTTCATGTGGATGTTTGTGCACCTGATAAGGTTGATTGGTTTCCGGAACCGAATGGGAATCCTGTTTGACTGGATATGGAATTACTTCACCTACGAGTACTCTTTCCGGATAATCACTCAACCTTTTCGCAAGGCAAGATGCCGGGAATGTAAAGACTAATCAACCACACTGTTCACAATTTGTCTGACCTTTGATGGTGTACATGGTTAGCCATTCGAACAGGATTCCAAGGATAACTCCCACCAAAATCCCGGCCAGGATATCTCCTGGATAATGAACTCCCAGGTATATCCGTGAGTAAGCCATAATAGAGGCCCATATCAGCAGGACAGGGATCATACAGCGATATCTTCTCCTTAGTAGAAAGATAAAAAAGATGGCGACAGCAAAGTTTGTTGAGGCATGAGCCGAAAAAAATCCGTATTGGCCCCCTTTGTAACCGTTTACTAAATGAACAACCTGCTCAATCTCAGGTGCATGGGAAGGACGCAATCGCTGGGTCCCATACTTGGAAACATTGGCAAGTTGGTCAGAAGCGCCAATCATGAGGGTAAGCGCAATGATGATCGTGATTACTTTCCATTTAAACTCACGAATAAGAAGCGTTAGGATGAGCAGATAGAGGGGCAGCCAGATTAGTGGTTTGGTTGCATACCAGAAAAACTGGTCGAAAAATGGGGAATGTAACCCGTTCAAGGTCAGGAAAAGAGACTGGTCGAGGTGCAACAGAGAGTCAAGCATTATTCACCGCAAATTTCGCCGATTATTCAGATCTGTTTAATTCTTCCCAAATCATCCCTTTGAGTTTCTCCAATCCGGTCTTTTGGTGTGAGGAGATAAATACATATGGCAGGTCAGGTAACTCCTTCTTTAGCTCCCGAGTGATCTCGTCATCGGCGAGGTCGGCTTTTGTCACAGCAAGGATCCTTGGTTTATCAAGTAGTTCAGGATTGTAAAGACGGAGCTCATTTAGGAGTATCCTATACTCTTCACATATACTGCTACAATCAACCGGAACCATAAACAACAGCAGGGAGTTCCGTTCAATATGCCGAAGAAACCTCAAGCCAATCCCTTTTCCTTCATGAGCGCCTTCGATGATTCCTGGAATGTCGGCCATCACAAAGGAGCGATTGTCGTGATAACTTACAATGCCAAGGTTTGGGATAAGCGTTGTAAAAGGGTAATCTGCTATATGCGGTTTGGCAGCTGAGATAACGGAGAGGAGGGTAGACTTCCCTGCATTTGGAAATCCAACCAGCCCAACATCGGCGAGAAGTTTCAGTTCAAGAATGAACCATCCCTCTTGTCCCGGTTCTCCAGGTTGAGCATATTTTGGAGCCTGATTTGTTGCTGACTTGAAGTGATCGTTGCCTTGGCCTCCCCTTCCTCCAGGCACAAGTACTACTTTCTCCTCATCTTCTGTAATCTCACAGAGAAACTCATTGGTTTCAGCATCGCGGGCTACTGTTCCAAGAGGGACATCGATAATTACACTCTTTCCATTCGCTCCAGTACGGAGGCTCCGGGCTCCATGTCCTCCATGACTTGCTTTAAGATGCTTTGTGAACTTCAGGTGCAGGAGTGTCCAGAATTGCTTCTTCCCCATCAGGATTATATCTCCTCCCTTTCCTCCATCACCTCCGTCGGGGCCGCCCTGCGGATTTCCTCTTGTTCTGAGAAAATGTGTTGAGCCTGCCCCCCCATTTCCGGAGGCGCAGAAAATTTTCACATAGTCAACAAAATTGGATTCGGACATGGAGATCCTTTTATCAGGAAAATTCAGGCAGCATTATGCTCAATACCTGTTGTCAATCACATTACATAGGGAGGCAAAAATACCCTCAATGGTACCAACGCCAAGCACCTCAACAAAAATATTTTTCAGCTTGTAAAAATCGATGAGCGGTTTTGTGTGTTTCTGGTAGACAACCAGCCGGTTTTTAATCACCTCTGCCGTATCGTCAGTCCTTCCCTGTTCAATAGCCCTGTTTACAAGCCTGCGAAGTAATTCATCCGGTGGCACCTCAAGAGAAATCACCTTTGAAACCTTGCATTGCTTGCGTTCCATCATTTCGTCAAGCGCTTCAGCTTGCCTTATGGTACGGGGAAAACCATCGAAAACAAACCCTTTAGTCCCTTTGTGCTTATCACATGTACTTTCAAGCAACTCAATCAAAAGGTCATCCGGGACCAACTCCCCGGCTGTGATGATGTCCTTGACTATCATTCCCATATCGGTTGCCTGCTTAATCTCAGCACGTAAGATATCACCGGTAGAGATATGAACCAGGTCGTAATGTTTTGCCACTCTTGCGGCTTGAGTCCCTTTCCCGACCCCGGGGGGACCAAAAAAAATCAGGTTCAGCATAGTTTCGCTATTAATTCTCCAACTTATATATCTCCGGCAAGTTCCTCCCATACCCATCGTAATCCAATCCGTAACCAACAATAAAATCATTTGGAATTTCCATCCCCAGGTAATCGATGTTGAAAGATTTTATAAAAGCTTCCGGCTTCAGGAAAAAACAGGCAAGTTTAACTGATGCAGGATTATAGTTGTTTAAATCATGTAGCAGGTGATCCATCGTAATCCCAGAATCAACAATATCCTCCACAACAATTATGTGTCGTCCCCTGAGATCTTCATTTAACCCGATCAATTCCTTCACACCCTCGGTTGATTTTGTCCCAACGTAAGAGGCATACTTTACAAAGGAGATCTGACATGGGATTGTCAATTCCCTTATCAAGTCAGCAGCAAAGATAAACGCACCGTTTAACACAGCCAACAAAAGAGGATTCTTTCCTTTATAGTCTATATTAATCTGGGCGGCAATCTCCTGAACTCCCTTCATTATCTGCTGTTCTGAGATAAATCTCCCGAACACTTTATCCTTGACTTCAACAATTTCCATCAGCCATTTATTACGCAACTGTTACAAAATAAAGAAGAAAATATTAATTTCGCCTAGTAAAACGAAAAATAGTTCCCCATGAAGCCCCTTGTAAGCATCATCATGGGCAGTACTTCCGACCTTCCTGTGATGGAAGCTGCTGCCAAGTTTCTGAACGAAATGCAGGTCCCGTTTGAGATCAATGCCCTTTCGGCACATCGCACCCCGGAGAAGGTAGAGGTATTTGCCAAAGGTGCGCGTGATCGTGGGATCAAGGTCATTATTGCTGCTGCCGGTATGGCAGCCCATCTTCCCGGAGTGATTGCCTCCATGACTACTCTTCCGGTTATAGGCGTTCCCATTAAAGCCTCTCTCGATGGGCTTGATGCCTTGCTGGCCATCGTTCAGATGCCTCCGGGAATCCCTGTCGCAACCGTGGGAATTAACGGCGCCCAAAACGCAGCAATCCTTGCCGTTGAGATGCTTGCTCTCTCCGACGACACCATTCACCAGAAGATGGTTGAGTTTAAGGAAGACCTCAAGAAAAAGATCGTGAAGGCCAATGAAGAGCTGGCCGGGATCAAGTTCGACTTCAAGGTGGATTGATCCATCGTTTGAATCCATAGTCAATACCAATGGCCAGGATGATGCCGATCAGCAGTCCGCCCAAAACATCACTTGGATAATGAACTCCCAGAGCCATGCGGGAATAGGCAACCAAAAGTGCCCAACAAAAAGCCGGGACCTGTATTAACCTTCTTCGAAATAGTAACGAAAGGGATGTTGCAACGGCAAATGCTTCCAGAGTGTGGCCTGATGGAAATGATGCACCTCCTCCCTGTGAGAGTTTCTCAATCGTTTCATGAGTTTTGAAAGGTCGCGGCCGGTTCACAATGGATTTTATCGTAAAGGTTATCAGGGCAGCAAGAAAGAAGGCAACTCCCACTTGAACCACTTTTCTCAAACCCTCTTTACGAAACCTGAAAACAATACCAATCAACAACATGATGCCGATGCTAACAAATGTTGTAGTTGACGACACCATGTATAGTATCCCGTCCAATGACTCGATCCGCTGATTTTGGATCCATTCAAGAAGTGAAATATCGAATGATGCAAACATGGTCCGTTACTTTTTCCTGATAATCATTAATCCATCCCTTAGGGGTAACAACAAGTTCTCTACCCGCTCGTCCTGTTGAACCCGTTCGTTGAAAGCCACAATCCCCCTGGTCTCCTTATCCCATTTTTCAGGCCGATCCAGAACTTTTCCATCCCATAAAACATTGTCAGCCACGATAAACCCTCCTGCCCGAACCTGGGGAAGAACCAGGTTGTAGTAGTCAATATACCGTGGCTTATCGGCATCAATATAAACCAGATCCCAGATCTCATTCAGAGTAGGGATTACCTTCATGGCATCACCGATATGCAGCATCACTGAATCGGCCAGGGAGGCTTCGTTCAGGTACTTCCGGATAATGGGTTCAAGTTCGGGATTGGCTTCAATGGTGTGGAGAATCTTTGATCCGGGATCAGAAAAACCTCCAGCAAGGCAAATCGCTGAATAACCGGTAAAGGTTCCTATCTCAAGAATCCTTTTTGGGCGGATCATCCGGCTGATCATCTGCAACAGCATCCCCTGCATGGATCCGGCAAGCATCTGAGGATAAACCTGAGTAAGATGTGTTTCCCTAGAAAGTTTGTGCAGCACCTCCGACTCAGAAGTAGTATATCTCTCCGCATACTCAAAAATCGTTTGAATCATCTTTCATAGATTGAATATGGCAAGATACCGATTTTTATACCAACGTAAAAAATGAAAATGTATCTTTGTTGCATCTAAATAGTTGTCATATGAAAAATTTGTCCATAACTATCTTATGCATTTTTTGTGTCGGAGTTGCAAGAACTCAAGATGTTCCTTTTGATAAAATTTCACTTGCCGCTCAGCAATTCATGAAAATCCATAATCCGGACGCAGCTCTTCGGGGATCAGATGCTCTTGTTTCTGATGAAAACCAACCGGTCGGTTTTGTTTTCAGATTCGAGCCAACAGGATTTGTCATAACTACCACTTCAGAAAGGATTCGCCCTGTTTATGGATATTCGTTCACCAATGATTTCAACCTCCCTGAACAGGAGTGGAAAAAAATCAATGCCATTTTCGCGTCAGATATCCAGCAGCGAATAGATCATGCCCTACAACTTCCGGCATCCAGAAATCAATTGGTTACTGAGGAGTGGGAAGCTTTCCTTCGAGGTGATCTTGCCCTGAATCCTTTCCAGCAGTGGCCTCCTGAGGGAACCACCTCATCGGGAGGTTGGGTGGAAACCAACTGGACCCAATCGGCTCCTTACAACAGCATGTGCCCGATGGACCTGAATGCAGGAGCACACAGTATTGTTGGTTGTCCGGCTACAGCCATGGGCCAGATCCTCAACTACCACCAAACTCTCAACGGTACTAACTTAAATGATGGTGATGACTACTATCACAGCTATGGTTCGGGAAATCAATATTACATCGACGACGACCATGATGCCAGGGGATTCCCCTCCTTTGACTCCCTGAATACTTGGTTGAATTCAATGGATTATGCTTACCAGACCCAACTTCCGATAACAACACAAATGAAGGCTGCGTTGAGTTTTGCATGCGGAGTAGCTGCACACCAGGTTTATTCTGCCTCCATGTCGGGGACCTTTGGCATCGACCAGGCATGGAACTCGTTTCAGCGGTTTGGATTTTCCGATTCCAGGCTTATCTTTCCCGACGACACGAACCTGAATTATGAAATCGCAGAGAATATCAAAGTTGCCCTTCCTGTCCAACTCGGCTTACTTGTAGAACCGCCCGGCGTTGGTGGCCATAATTTAGTGGTAGATGGGTACAATACCGACGAATATTATCACTTCAACTTCGGTTGGGGCGGCGGCTACAACGGCTGGTATACTCTTCCTCCTACCAATATTGCCTACAACCTCACTATCATCGAAGGTGCTGTCATTGATATCAAATCGAATAACTATACAGGAACTGATGAGATTCAAAAGAAGCAAATGGTCAGGCTGTTTCCCAATCCGGTTTCAGATATACTGAATGTTATTTCAGACGTTAAGGGTGCACAACTGACGATTTTCAGTCTGACCGGAATCCCGCTGGAGATATATGATCTTCAAGATCTTTCTACCCGGATCTCCGTTGCCTCCCTGGCGAATGGAATGTATATTATACAAATTACCCGTAACGGGGAGGATGTGTTTGCCGGCAAGTTCGTAAAAAACTGACCGAATTTGTTTCAAAACTCACTTCCTGCTTTCAATCAGGATCTCAAGCATCTTGATGCCAGCTTCCGGGATGATGGTGCCAGGGCCGAAGATGGCAGCAGCACCGGCTTTATAGAGAAACTCGTAATCCTGGTGAGGAATTACGCCGCCCACGATGACCATGATATCGTCTCTCCCCAACCTTTTCAGCTCTTCAATAACTTGAGGAACAAGAGTTTTATGGCCAGCTGCCAGACTCGAGACACCTAAAATATGTACATCATTTTCTACGGCTTGCTTCGCTGCTTCTGCAGGTGTTTGAAAGAGTGGTCCGATGTCGACATCAAAACCGATATCGGCATAACCGGTGGCTACGACTTTAGCTCCCCGGTCGTGGCCATCCTGACCCATCTTGGCAATCATGATACGGGGCCGGCGTCCGTCCATCTCTGCAAAGGTGTCGGCCAACTCCCGTGCGCGTGAAAAAGTCTCACTATCGTGTGACTCAGAGGAGTAAACTCCTGAAATAGATCGTATCACTGCTTTGTACCTCCCATAAACTTTTTCCAGTGCAAAAGAAATTTCACCCAGTGTAGCCCTTTTTCGAGCAGCATCAACGGATAAAGCCAAAAGGTTTCCTTCTCCAGATTCAGCGGCCCTGGTCAGTGCATCAAGGGCCAGCTCGACCTCTGATATATTCCGTTCATCCTTCAACTTTTTCAGGTGGCCGATCTGAGCATCACGAACTGCCGTATTATCTACTTCAAGGGTCTCCATTGGCTCCTCTTTTTCAAGACGACAGGTGTTCACGCCGATGATCTTGTCTTTCCCAGTGTCAATGCGCGCCTGTTTGCGCGCTGCTGCTTCTTCAATCCGCATTTTAGGAATGCCTGTCTCAATGGCTTTGGCCATCCCTCCCAACTCCTCAATCTCGAGAATGTGCTGCCATGCCTGATGGGCAATCTGACTTGTAAGTGTCTCAATAAAATAGGAACCTGCCCAGGGGTCGAGAGAACGGCAGATATTGGTCTCCTCCTGAAGGTATAACTGTGTGTTGCGAGAGATCCTGGCAGAGAAATCAGTAGGCAATGCGATCGCTTCATCGAGGGAGTTGGTGTGCAGCGACTGTGTATGGCCTAAAGCAGCCCCAAGCGCCTCAACGCAGGTGCGAGTAACATTGTTAAAAGGATCCTGCTCGGTGAGGCTCCAACCCGAAGTTTGGGTATGTGTGCGCAAGGCCATCGACTTTGGATTTTTCGGATCAAATTGCTTCACGATCTTTGCCCATAACATCCGTGCAGCACGCATTTTGGCTATCTCCATAAAAAAGTTCATCCCCGATCCCCAGAAAAAAGAGATCCTGGGCGCAAACGCATCGATATCCATTCCTGCATTTACTCCGGTACGTAAATATTCCAGGCCATCGGCCAGGGTATAAGCCAGTTCAATGTCACAGGTCGCCCCAGCTTCCTGCATATGATATCCGCTGATGCTGATTGAGTTAAATTTTGGCATGAACTCCGCCGTAAAAGCAAAAATGTCGGCGATAATCCTCATTGAGGAACCGGGAGGATAAATATAGGTATTCCTAACCATAAACTCCTTGAGAATGTCGTTCTGGATCGTTCCGTTCAACTCGGCAAGAGGAACTCCCTGTTCCTCAGCAGCCACAATAAAAAAGGCGAGTACAGGCAATACGGCTCCGTTCATTGTCATTGAAACCGACATCTTGTCGAGGGGTATCTGATCAAAGAGCACCTTCATATCCTCGACAGTATCGATCGCAACGCCTGCTTTTCCCACGTCACCAACTACCCGTTCGTGGTCGGAGTCATAACCCCGGTGGGTAGCGAGATCAAAAGCAACCGAGAGTCCCTTTTGACCGGATGCCAGGTTACGTCTGTAAAATGCATTAGACTCTTCAGCAGTGGAGAAGCCGGCATATTGCCGGATGGTCCACGGGCGGGTTACATACATGGTAGAGTATGGTCCACGCAGAAAAGGGGGTAAGCCAGCTGCATAGTGAAGGTGCTCCAATAGCTTTAAATCGGATTCACCATAAACCGGTTTTAATGGAATCTGTTCTGCAGTAACCCAATCAGGTTTAATTCCCTGCTCCTTCTCCCAATCGGAATATGAAGTTTGGTTCTTCCGCCGGATCTTATAATCAATGTTTTTAAAGCTGGGTCTCATAGGATTCTTCACAAGATGAGTTTAAATAATAGCTAAATAGAAAGGATAAACACCAGGTAGGCTTTTTGGGATATTGGGTTGAATAAAAGACTTGACTGAATAGGTAGTGAGAATTTTTTGGAGACAGGGATCTCCTTCCGTACTTGAACTCCTACGTTGTTGATCCCAGCCTTGGGACCATACCAGGAGCTGCCGAAAGGAATTCCACCAATAAATGGTTTGATGCCAAAACCTTTAACATTAAACTGGTAAGAGAGTTCAAAATAAGTCGAAAAGTTATTCGTCGTACCTGCTCCGTAAACTCCACTGGTATCCTTTCCTTTATCAGCTCCATATAACAAAGTGGCTGCAATGAACTGAATAGGAAACCGTTCAGGGCCATCCAGGATCAATGTCAGCTCCAATGTATGCCATGTGGTTGTATTATTCCAGTTAAAAAAGTTTGTTCCCTGAAGTGTATCTATGGGCAATGGGGCATAATAATCGGTCAACAACAACGTGAAATACTTATAGGTGTATGAGAGAAACAGGTCGACTTCCGAATAGTTATCTTCGATGGAAGTGGTATCATCAATCCAGAACGTATATCTTGAGAATCCATAGGATCCCCATGCCCCCAAACTGAATCCGAAAGCCTCCAGCGATAAGGAGGGCTGTATTGCGGAAGATTTTCCAAAATCCAACCCGCGCCACACATACCGGCTAACAAGATCGGCGCCAAGATTCAGGGAAACTTTTGAAGGGGTCGCCTTTTCAATCAGCTCCAGGTCATCCTTTTCCTGAGCAAATCCCGGAATCACTAACCACAATATGATCAGGACTAATACGATAATCTTTCCTCTTTTATGCATGAAGCATCCGTTGAAGTTCATCAATATCAATTGGTTTATTCATGATTTCATCCATGCCCGCTGAAAGAAATGTATCCTGGTCATCTTCATAGGCATTAGCAGTCACAGCTATGATCTTCATCCTCTTTGCACCACCAAGGATCCGCTTTTTCTCCATCTCCCTGATGATTTTACATGCTGTCACTCCATCCATCTTTGGCATCATGATATCCATCAGGATCGCATCATAGTTATTCTCCTTATACTTATCAACAGCTATTTGACCGTCGGCAGCGCTATCTACTTTGTGCCCAATTCTAACCAGAGATGCCACAATCAACCGTTGGTTGATAAAATTATCCTCTACTACTAAAATAGAGAGAGGTCCTTTGCCCGCATGAGGGGTATGATCTTCCTGATTCATATCTGTTTCATTTAACACCTAACTGATATTGGTAAGATCTCAATTCTTCAAGCAAGTTGCTTTTACTGTGGATAAAACCATCAACACCAGCTTTTTTTAATTCTTCGATGATCTCCACAGGATAACCAGCCACCACCACAATCAGGGATGCGCGCTGTTGCTTAAGTTGATGCGTGATTTCCGGTACAATCATCTTGTACTCATCATCTGAACTACAGATAACTATTATCTCTGCTTCAGATTCTAGCGCTTTGCTAACGCCATCGTCAATTGTTCTGAACCCAGGATTGTCGACGATTCGATAGCCTGAACACCCGAAGAAATTAGTCGAGAACCCAGCCCGGGCACGCAGCATTGCCAGTTTTCCCATGGTAAAGAGAAAAACAGTGGGAGCTTTATTCCCGGAGGCAATATACCGTTCAGTTTCGAGCCGAAGTTTTTCAAAGGATTCAGCTGCCCTAAATGGGTGCATTTTGGCATAAGCTGAAGTGGTCTCAGGGTTATCCGGAAGTTCTGTGCTGATCTTGTCGAGCATTTTATCAGTGAACCCCGGGTATTGGTTGGTTCCAAGAAGCAACAGTTTCCGCCTCGCAAAATCACTCTCCTTTTGAAGCCTGGATTTAGCGACGGCATCCTGGATACAATTCTGTTTGATTGATTCAATCATTCCACCGCGCTCTTCAACCTCTTGAAAAAGTCTCCAGGCATGGCTGGCAATGGAATCCGTCAGGTTCTCAATGAAGTATGCCCCTGCAGCAGGATCAACAACCTTATCGAGATATGACTCCTCCTTGAAAATCAGTTGCTGATTTCGGGCGATTCTATCGCCGAAGGGTTCTGAATCCTGATAAGGAATATCAAATGGGAGGATCGAGATGGAATCGGCATTCCCTAGAACTCCAGAGATTCCTTCTGTGGTGGTACGAAGCATGTTGATGTAGGGATCAAAGATGGTCTTGTTCCATTGTGCAGTAACGCAATGAATATGCATCCGGCACGACGACAGATCTTTGGGATGGTATTGCTCTACGATCCTTGACCAAAGGAGGCGGGCAGCTCTGAGTTTGGCAATTTCAAGGAAGTAATTGGAGCCGAGAGCAAAGGTAAAGCCGATTCTTGATGCAATTGTATCAGGCGAAACCCCTCTCTCTGTTAGCCTGGCAAGGTATTCATTCCCCGAAGCCAACGCAAAAGCTAGCTCCTGTACTAGCGTGGATCCTGCATCCTGAAAAAGGTATCCGTTCACATTGATTACCTTGATTTGCGGAAGCTTCTTCTGCATGTTCTTTACAAGGTATTCAGACTCATCCAGGTTATTGGCAAGTGAAATGTAAAAGTCCCCATGTGTGAGCAGGTAACTCAGGGGATCAAAATTGATGGAGCCCTTGATCAAACTCGGATCTACTCCCAGCCGGTCAATTTCATAAAGCCACAATTCGGCCGTCAATGGATAGGATAGTGAACCAAAAAAATGAATGGCAACCTTTGTCAGATCAATTCCGTTAAGCAGCTCCCGAATCTGCTGGTGATTTGTAATCTCTCGCGCATTGAAACCAATTGCCTGAGCACCATGCCTGATTGCATCCAGTGCCTTTTTGTTGGCAGTCCCCACCTTAGTCGATGGAATATCCTGACGAATTAACCAATGGTTTCCTCCATTCTTGTACCCCCTGATAAAAGGAAATTCACCCGGGAGAGTTTTCAGGTAGTCCAACCCATCCAGGTCCTCACTGGTATAGTAAGGTTTTACCGGGAATCCCTCCGGAGTTTCCCAGATCAGCGTTTTGGCATAGTTAGCCCCCTTTAGATCCATCCTGATCTTTTCTTCCCACTGTTCAACGCTTACAGGCGGAAATTCATTAAAGAGGGTTTTAGAATCATTCAACTCCATATAGCAGCAATTCGTAATGAACAAAAATAATCATTATCAACTGAATCGCTTTATCTTTACAGAAAATTATTTGCACATGAAAATTGCATTGTTTGGTGCGTCCGGTTTTATTGGATCCCATCTTAAGATGGCATTGCGTTCTCATGATCATGAACTTACCCTGGTAAACCGTGATGGGTTTAAAAAAAGTGATGCCGACTTTTGCGCAGACTATATTAACAGGCAGGATGTGGTCATTAACCTTGCCGGAGCCCCGATTTCCGGAAAATGGAGTGAACACTATAAGAAAGAGTTATACGACAGCCGGATCGAAACCACAAGGAAAATCGCAAAAGCAATTCTCAACGCCCCAGAACCTCCTAAATGCCTGATAAATGCTTCGGCTGTTGGCATCTATGACGATAAAACAAAACACACGGAAGAGAGCCATGGTTTCGCCGATAACTTTCTTGCAAAACTATGCCAGGACTGGGAAGCCGAAGCCATGAAGGTACACTCTGCCTGCCGCGTGGTGATTCTACGGATAGGTGTGGTCCTGTCCAAAGATGAAGGGGCTCTGGAAAAGATGGCTCCCCCCTTTAAAAAGGGTATTGGCGCCCGAATCGGAAATGGCAACCAGGGTGTTTCATGGATTCATATTGATGACCTCGTTGAGATTTTCCTTTTTGTCATTGACCACCTTGAAATAGTCGGTGTTGTAAATGCTGTTGGGGTATATCCGACCGACAACTATAACTTTTCAGATTCCCTGGGAAAGATGTTTGGACAACCTGTTTACTTCAGTATTCCGAAATTTCTACTGAAATTCATTTTTGGTGAAGGGTCATTGTTGCTCACTGAAGGGCAGAAAGCCGTACCTGAAAAACTATTGAAATACGGATTCCAGTTTCAGTACATTTCGGTCGACAAAGCCCTGACAGGGATCTACCGGGAGTAGTTACCTACCTGATATCCATCTCTTCTACCAGCCAGCCCGCTCCGGCATATTTGTCCAGGATAAAGAGCAGATACCTGATGTCAAGAATGATATTCCTGCACTGATCAGGGTCGTACATCAGGTCACTCATTGTTCCTTCCCAATTCCTGTCGAAATTGATCCCTATCAACTCTCCGTTCCTATTCAATACAGGTGCACCGGAGTTTCCTCCGGTAGAGTGAATGGTTGAGATGAACGCAACATGTAACTTTCCGTCAGCGTCGGCATACTTTCCATAATCGGCTGAAGCGATCAGATCTTTCAGCCGTGGATCTACCGCATAGTCATAGATTGTTGAATCTTCCTTCTCCAGGATGCCTTGTGTTGTCGTAAAATAATTGTATTCAACCCCGTCGGCCGGTTCAAAACCATCGACCTTTCCAAAACAAACCCTCATGGTTGAGTTTGCATCAGGATAGAACTGACGGTTTGGTTGCATCTCCATCAAAGCAAGCATGTAGACTCGCTGTAAACTGTCAATGCGGGAATTGATCGTCCTTGCCTGAGGAAGAACATCACTCTGGTAAGCAGAGAGGATACTTTGTCCAAAGACGTATGCCGGATCGGTTGCCAGTTTTTGGGCCGACTTCCTTTTAAAATCATCTAAAAAGTGGTACAATCTGTTTGAGTCTGTGAACAAAGAAGATGCAAAAAGGTTTTCTGTATAGGCCTGGATATCACCTTTATATTTTTTTTCGATCGTAGTAAAAATATCCGGGAGATATTCCTTTGCCATATTTGTTCGCATCTCCTGAAGCATCTCTGTCATGATCATCTGATCTATCAGAGGCTGATAGTTTTTATAAAAACCTCTGGATGACCTCAGCAGGGTTTGTACTTGCTCTTGCACCTCCTCTGAAGGGACTGTTCCATCCCCGGCTGATTTTATGAGTTGTTGAGAATTGGCTGTAAGGCTAAAAATTTCGGAAGCCATTCCGGCTTCACGCAGGTAGGTGTAAGCCATATCGATTGGATAAAGGTCGCTATAGAGCGTTTCAAACAAAGGTAGTATTTCGCTGTACCTATTATTGACCTCACCTTGCTCGTCCGCCCATTTTTGGAAATCCGATTCGAACGCCTTTTTTTTGGTTACACCATCCGCCCTCCCAATTCCGCGTGTCTCTCCTATCATCTTTTTCCAGTAATTGGCAATTCCGGCATGCTTTGATGCATATTGTATCCGAACGAGCCGACTCGTATCCATCGAATAACCAATGATATCCAATCGTTTCTGCCGCAACCCAATTTTCACGGGATTCTCTTTAAAGGCGATCAAATCCACAGCAAATGAAGGAAGGTACTCCCTTGTGGAGCCCGGATTCCCGAATAAAAGCGTGAAGTCTCCCTCATTATAACCCTCCAGGGATATTGGGAAGAAATGTTTCGGTTTGTAGGGAACATTATCCTTTGAATACAAGGCAGGTAAATTATTTGAGTCGGCATAAATCCGAAAGACAGAAAAATCTCCGGTGTGCCTTGGCCACATCCAGTTATCAGTATCCCCTCCGAATTTTCCAATTCCGGAAGGAGGAGCCCCTACAAAACGAATATCTTTAAAGACCTCTGTAACATAAAGGTAATATTGGTTTCCATGGAAATAGGGGATTACTTTTGCACTGTAATGAGTCCCTTCGGTAGCTTTTTCACTGATCGATTTACTGTTTTTACTGATGATGGCATCCCGTTCATTCTCAGAAATGGTATTTGACACCCCTTCTATAACCTGGGATGTCACATCTTCCATCCGAACCAGAAATGTCACGGTTAGTCCTGGATTTGGCAACTCTTGTTCCATCGTTCCTGCCCAATATCCATCAGTCAGGTAGTCGTGTTCGAGGGAACTGTGACGCTGGATCACACCGAAACCACAATGGTGGTTTGTAAGCAGAAGCCCGCTCGGCGATACAACCTCCCCTGTACATCCCCCGCCAAACTTTACAATGGCATCTTTAAGACTCGAGTGGTTTATACTGTAAATTTCTTCAGCGGATAGTTTCCATCCCATCTTTTGCATCTGTTCGATGTTTTTATTAAGAAGGAGAGGGATCCACATTCCTTCGTCAGCTGAGAGTGAATGGTGGATAGTGAGTAATGAAAAGATGGCAATGAATCGAAATAATCTGTTCATGATTTTATTCCTTTTTTGAAAATGTTGAATCTTCAGGTTATGTTTTAAACCGAAATTTTATGTATGCAATTGATTTCCCCTGTTCTAACCAGATTGACTCATAGAAGGTCTGGATCTGTGCAACAGGCTCATTTTGATATTCACCGTATAGATTTTCTGTGGAAAGAAGGATCTCAACAGGAGACTCTTTCAGGATTTCCATCGTGTACATAAACAGGTTGATGTTATCTGTTTTGAGATGGACAATGCCATCGGGGTTCAGAATCCGGTGGTACCGTTTCAGAAAGATTGGGGCTGTAAGTCGTTTTCGCTCCTTCCCTGGTTGGGGATCGGGAAACGTAATCCATATTTCATTAACCTCTCCCTCTTCAAAGAGTTGCTCGATATGATCGGCCCGTGAACGTATGAAAGCAACATTCGAGAGGTCTTCCTCCTCAACAGTTTTACATCCCCGCCATAATCGCGCTCCTTTGACATCAATCCCAATATAATTTCTGGTTTGGTCCTTAAGGGCAAGTCCAACTGTATATTCGCCTTTCCCGCATCCTAACTCAAGAGTAATCGAATGGTCGTTTTTGAAAAAATCACGATTCCATCTTCCTCTCAGCCAGAATTGCGGTTGCAAATCAGGATATTGGGGTTGGAAAAGGTGTGTAAACAAAAGGTTTTCGGTAAAGTGGATTAGTTTCTTTTTTGCCACCGGTAAAGCTATTTTTCCAGAATCCAGGCTCCCTGAAATCCTTTCGCTTTCATGCTGTTCATCATCCGGATTGCTTCAGATTGGGTTGTATAAACTCCGGCGGCAACCCTCGAAAGACCTCTTGATGAATGATCAAAGATTGTTGCTTTAATACCTTCTGAATTTAGCTTTCGAACCAGTTTCTGCGCATTACTCTCTATTCCAAAGGCTCCGATAATTACGGCGAAATTTCCAGTTTCAGGGAGATTGGTTTGCGACCGACCCGTTGAAGAGGGAGTCCCTGCTGATTCTTTTTCTGTATTCTGCAAAACAGCAGGTTCCAACTTATCCCTTAGAGGGCCTTCAGAGGTCTCCCTTTCAGGAAGTGGCTCTTTACTGTAAGAATCTGCTTGATCCAGAGTTGGTGAAGTGCTTCGTTCGGGAGAGGTTTGCCTGACATCAGGTTTACTGAATGGAGAAAGGGATGAGAGGATATCAGCAGTATTCCATGACCCCGACTTGATGGAGTCATATCCGGCAATACTGAGCATCACTGCTATGGATACAGGAATAGCAAGTATCGCAGCCCATTTCAATGGTTTAGGGATCGCACGTTTAACCAGCTCCCTGGTTTCTCTACGAGCCTGTAACCGCTTCTCTATCCTCTCCTGATGCGTATCCCGTTTCACAGGTGCCGAGAAAAATGGCTGTAATCCAAATGATTCAGGTAGGAGATTGGATCGAAGATCCTGATCAAACTGAATGTTCCCCTCCTTCCCCATGTAAAGTTTCCCAATGTTTTGAAGGAGGAGATACTTTCGTGTTTGCAGGGACTTTATCGTTCCATCAGCAAAATGGCGAATTTGTTCATTCGCATCATTGAAGCTGATTTTTTCTGCCTGAGCGATACGGTTTGCCAACAGACCATCATTCTGCCGGAGATTGATGTTGAAGAGAATCTTCTTTGACGGAGGCTGAAATGTATGATACACCGAATGGATTTGTGCAGGGAGGTAGCTGCCAACAAAACCTCCCAACCCAGGAATAATTACACAGTCGTGTTCAGATAATAATTCAGCGATATAATGTTGAATCTCCATAACCATGGATGTTTGGTCTGCTAAGATACTAAGAAATAGTGAAGTTTAGCCTTTCATGTTTGTAAGTTTCAGCAAATCGGCAGGCGTATCAATGGATATGCTATCATAGTTTGTTTCGGAAACATAGATCGCAAATCCATTTTGAAGCCATCGGAGCTGTTCCAGCGATTCTGCTCTCTCCAAAGAACTCACCGGTAATTTTATCAACTCCTGAAGGATTGATTTTCGGAATCCATAAATGCCAACATGTTCAAAGAAGGGAATCTCCATGTTGTCGACTGCCAGGGATCCTTTCCTGATATAAGGGATCTCTGAACGACTGAAATATAGTACACGGTGCTGATGATCAAACACAAGTTTGACAACATTGGGATCCTTGATGGATTCAGGGTCTGGGATTCTCCTTGCCAAGGTTGAAATCGCCGTATTGGAATTTGAAAATGAGCGAATAACTTCCGATATCTGCTCGGGATCGATAAAGGGTTCGTCCCCCTGGATATTGACAACAATTTCAAAACCCTCTCCTTTCTGAATAAGTTCGAGAGCTTCAGCACATCGTTCGGTCCCGGTTTTATGGAATGAGGCTGTCATGACAGCTTCGCCTCCAAATTCATGAACATGGTTCAGAATTTCTTCGTGATCGGTCGCCACGATGACTTGTGACAGATCCCCGCACTTTTTGGCCTGCTCATAAACTCTCCGGATCATCGATTTTCCATCAATGTCTACTAATGGTTTCCCTGGAAACCGGGTAGAATTATAACGTGCAGGGATGATGCCGAGGCTTTCCATCAGAGGGATTAAAATAGACCGTGAAGTTCAGCATTTATACGCTCAATCACAGTACCTAGATCTTCAGGATTCTCAGGGAAGTTTATGTTATCGACATCAACAATCAGCATTTTCCCCTGCTTGTATCCCGAGATCCACTCTTCGTAGCGCTCATTGAGATTTTTCAGGTAATCAAGGCGAATTGCACTCTCGTAATCACGCCCCCTCTTCTGAATCTGTTTCACCAGGGTAGGTACAGTAGCCCGAAGGTATATCAAAAGATCGGGAGGCTGGATCAGTGAACTGATCAGCTCAAAGAGAGAGAGGTAATTGTCAAAATCACGTGTACTCATCAGATTCATCGAGTGCAGGTTAGGTGCGAAAATATGAGCGTCTTCGTAGATGGTACGGTCCTGAATGACAGTTTTTCCTGATTTCCGGATGTTGACGATTTGTTTGAAACGGTTATTCAGGAAATAGATTTGCAAGTTGAAAGACCACCGTTGCATATCTTCATAGAAGCTATGTAGATAGGGATTATCGTCTACACTCTCATAATGAGGCTCCCAATTGAAGTGCTTGGCCATCAGCTCAGTAAGCGTGGTTTTACCAGATCCGATATTTCCTGCAATGGCAATGTGCATAGTTGTGAATTTAATTCAAAGGTACACAAAGAGCCGGAGTTATGAAATCATTTGAAGGATTTCATCGACATACTTCCGTTCATTATATAGACGGGGCACCTTGTGTTGTCCTCCTAATTTTCCTTTAGACTTTAACCAGTTATAAAATGTGTTATGCGGGACCACCCTGATGATAGGCTCGCCAAGGATCATGTTGTGGTACCGTTTTGCCTCATAATCAGAATTTAATGACTTCAGCGCATTATCAAAAATCTCGGTAAAAAAGGCCATCTCTTTTGGAGGGGATTCAAATTCGATCAGCCACTCATGTGCCCCTCGACGGTTCTTCTCAATAAAGACCGGAGCAGCTGTATAATCGATAATGTTACAATGGCATCTTTTACTTGCGATTGAAAGTGCCTTTTCAGCATTATCAACAATAAGTTCTTCTCCAAATACATTGATATAGCTCCGCGTGCGTCCGGTGATCTTGATGCGGTAAGGATTCAAAGAGGTAAATTTCACCGTGTCGCCAATCATGTATCTCCAAAGACCTGCATTTGTAGTGATCACAATGGCATAATTGGTATTTAGCTTAACATCTTCAAGGGATATTGCTTCCGGTAATTCTGTAGCAAGTTCTTTAACCAGGATAAATTCATAGTAGATACCATAGTCAAGCATTAATAGCATGTCTTCGACATCATCCCGGTCTTGTATTGCAAAGAACCCTTCCGAAGCTGTATAGGTCTCAAGATAGTGCATGGATGAAGAAGGAAACAACTCTTTGAACTGCTCCTGGTAGGGCTTGAAACTTACCCCTCCATGAATGAACAGTTCAAAATTAGGCCAAACCTCAAGCAGGTGTTTCTTCCCGGTGATTTCCAAAACCCGTCTAACAAGTAAAAGAGTCCAAGATGGAACTCCGGAAATATTAGTAACATCATGCTGCATGGTTGCCCTGGCCATCCTCTCAATTTTAGATTCCCATTCATCCATCAGTGCGATAGAGAGGTTTGGCGTGCGCAGAAACTCCACCCAGAAAGGGAGGTTCTGCATCAGGATTGCAGACAGGTCTCCCTGATAGTAGATCGATTCACTGGAAACCTCAACGATCTGATGCGTCCCCCCCATCCCGATCGCTTTGCCAGAAAAAAGGTTGGTCTCCGGATGGTTGTTGCAGTAGATGCTGAGTAAATCTTTCCCCCCTTTAAAGTGACACTCTTCAAGTGCCTCTTCCGTTACGGGGATGAATTTGCTTTTATCCGCAGTAGTTCCAGAGGATTTGGCAAACCATTTTATTTCAGTAGGCCAGAGAATGTTCTGTTCGCCCTGCTTCAATCTGTCGATGGATGGCTTCAATTCCTCATAATCTTGTACAGGAAGTCGCTGCCTGAACAATTCAGGAGAGGTGATTGACTTGAACTCATACTTCTGACCCCATTCCGTATCCCGGGCAGAGTGGAGGAGCTTTTTTAGCCATTCTCGCTGAACATCATGGGGGTATTTCATAAAAAGCTCGATCTGATGGATCCGCTTCTTCATCAACCAGGAGATAACTGCGTTTAAAAGTTCCATGAATGAATAACCTGTTCAAGTTGTCAAAAATACGATTTATCTCGAAAAAGAAGTGGATGTAGCATGAAAGTTGAGTATTCATGCCTACCATAAATTATCCCCAATACCGAAAAGGAGCGGTTAGAATAATATACCATAACATTTCGACATGTATTGTGGAACCTGAGAATTGCTCATAAAATGATCAGAAAAATTGATATCAGGGGATATCTAATCATCTTTTGCTTTGATTTTCCTTCATTCTCACCTATATTTGCAGCCCTAACATTCAAGTGTTAATTTCAACTATAGAATTTGATAGAACCATTAAAACATAG